>JBKPGF010000019.1:0-12367 GCA_046729255.1 Actinomycetota bacterium | reverse complement strand
ACGTGTAAGCGCGGCAACGCGTTCAGCGGACCCGTACTAATTGCCCGAGGTCTTGATGTTGAACACCGTGCGAGCTGCTATGGAGTTTTGAGGGTGCGCAGCCGTAGCTCGCGCGCAGCTTCCACAATTTCGGCGGTCATAGCGTCGGGGGTACACCTCTTCCCATTCCGAACAGAGAAGTTAAGCCCGACAGCGCCGATGGTACTCGGGGCGAAAGCCCCCGGGAGAGTAGGACGCCGCCGGATTAGTTTCGAGCAAGGGGACATCTTTCGAGGTGTCCCCGTTCCGTTTTCAGGCCGCCGACAAGGCGGTCTTCGTCGTTTCACGCTGCGCGGATCTTCTCGCTCCAACCGGGGTCGAGACGGCGCAACTGCTCGACGCGCTCACCGACCGGCGGGTGCCCGGCGAACATCGCAGAAAGCCCGTCCTCCTCGAAGGGGTTGACCGTGAACAGGGGCTCGGTCGCCGGACTTGCCTGGAACTCGACGAGCTCGACGGCCTGCTCGAGGCGGATCAGCGCATCCGCGAGCCCGTGTGGTGACTCGCAGATCTCAGCCGCAAGGCGATCGGCCGCGAACTCCCGCTTCGGGGAGAGCAGGATGTGCTCACAGGCGGCGGCGATTGGCCCCAGCATGTAGAGCAGTGCGCGCTCGAGAAAGCCACCGAGGCGCGTGAGGTCGAGCAGCGCGGCCGAAAAGAGCACCGCCGGCGTCTGGATGACAATGTCGCGGTGCCGAACGTGCGCCAGCTCGTGGGCGAGCACGCCCTCGACCTCCGCGGGAGGTAGCGCGAGGAGCCCGTTCGTGAAGGCGATCGTCGACGACCAGACGCCGCGGCCGGCGGCGAGGCCGAGCGGTGGCCCGCGTTCGATGACGAAGAGCCGTGGCTTCACGACCTGTGCCCGGGCCGCGAGCCTCGCCACGAGCGCGTGGAGGTCGGGATCCTCGCCCTCCGGCAGCTCGCGGGCGCCCAGCATGCCCATGATCGCGCGATCGGCGATCCAGTACGTGCTGAGGCACAACAGGATGCCGGCGAACGCGAACATCGACGCCAGTCGGAGCTCACCGATGACGTAGCCGATGAGCCCCAGCAGTGCCGCGACGACGGCGGTGACAAGCCAGGCCTTGAGGACGTTCCAGGCGGCTGTCACGGCCTAGTTCTCCTCTTCGCTGTCCTCCTCACCGAGCCCGCGAGGAGGCCAGTCGGGCTCCGGCGCGTCACACCGGCTCGAGCAGTGGAGCGAGGCGACGTTCTGAAGAGGGATGAGAATGTGCCCGTTCAGCTCCACGTGGGCGATGTCGTCGATCGAGCAGTACGCCGTGAGCACGCCTTCCTGGTAGTCACCTCCGAACAGCGCGACCTCGACCTGCTCGCCTTTGTACTTGCTCGTGTAGTCGTCCACGCGGTCGGTCAGTCTAACCGGGCGAAGGCACCGCTCTCGTACCTAAACGCTGCGACCTCGCAGTTCCCGAACAGGGCGCGCGGCTCGCCGTAGAGATGGCGCTCGAGGGCGCGGACCACGCCGCCGTGCGTGACGACGAGCACACGTTGGCCCGCGTGAGCCTTCGCGATGCGGTCGAGCGCGCCGACGGCCCGCGCGTGAAAGGCCTCCCGCGCTTCTCCGTCGTGGTACGGGGCCTCGGGGAAGCGCTCCTGGATCTCCTCCGTCGTCAAGCCGCTCCACGAGCCGACGTCCATCTCCCGCAGGTCGGAGTCGGCGGTGATCGAGAGGGCTTTCGCGCGACCGACGATCTCGGCCGTTTCATATGCGCGGCGGAGGTCGCTCGAGTAGAGCACGTCGATATCGACGTCCGCCAGGCGCTCGGCGAGCTCGGCTGCTTGGCGGCGGCCGAGATCATTGAGCGGCGGGTCTCCGTGGCCCTGCCAGATGCCGTTCCGGTTCCAGTCCGTCTCTCCGTGCCGGGCGAGGATGAGCGTGGCCACGGGCGATACGCTAGCTCGCCATGGACCTGGGGCTCGGCGACCGGATCTGTCTCGTAACGGGCTCGACGCGCGGCATCGGTCTCGAGGTCGCGAGACAGCTGGCGACCGAGGGCGCCAGCGTCGTCACCTGCGGCCGTGGGACCGCGCCGGGCGCGGGTGAGACCCTGCATGTCTCGTGCGATCTCGCGGTCCCGGGCGAGCCCGAGCGCGTGGTCCAGGAGTGCGCCGCTGCCTTCGGCCGGCTAGACGTGCTCGTGAACAACGCCGGGGTCGCGCGCCACGCCCGCTTCGAGGATGTCGGGGACGCGGAGTGGGAGGCGTACTGGCAACTCAACGTCATGAGCTACGTGCGGGCGATCCGCGCTGCGCTGCCGCACCTGCGGAACGCAACCGCGCCGGCGATCGTCAACGTGTCGTCGACGGCCGGCAAGCGCCCGTCGACGGGGATGCCCCACTACTCGGTGACGAAGGCCGCCGTGCTCTCTCTGTCCCGGCTCGTGGCCGATCTGTACGCGAAGGACGGCATCCGCTGTAACGCCGTGACCCCGGGTCCGACCGCCACCGATGCGTGGCTCGGGGAAGGCGGTCTCGCCGATCAGCAGGGCGGAGAACGGGACGACGTGCTGGCCAAGGTCGGGGGGGGACGGCCGCTCGGACGGCTCGCCCGGCCGGACGAGATCGCCGCAGTGATCGTGTTTCTCTGCTCGGAGCGCGCGAGCTATGTGACCGGCGCCGCCTGGAGCGCGGACGGGGGAACGGTTCCGATCATCCTCTGATGCGGGCGCGACGCGAGACGGGCGCGGCGCTCGCGCTCTGCCTAGGCGCTTCCCAGGGCGCCTTGCTCGTGCTGACCCCAATTCTCGCGGCCGTCGCCGGCGATCTCGACGTGTCCACGGCTACGGCAGGACAGCTGCGGACGATCTCGGGTCTCGCCGCAGGCACGACCGCGTTGCTGTCTGGCCTGGCGGCGGCGCGCGTCGGTCTGCGCGACCTGCTGATCGGCGCGCTGGTCTTCCTCGCTGCCGGCTCGGCGCTCAGCGCGCTCAGCCCGCACTTTGGAATTCTCGCCTTCGCCCAGATCCTCATAGGCGTCGGCATAGGAGTCTCCTATTCGGCAGCGGTCGCCGCTACCGCTGAGTGGAGCGCACCTGAAGAGCGGTCTCGCGTGCTCTCGGTCGCACTGCTGGGTCCGCCGCTCGCGTGGGTGATCGGCATGCCGATGGCCGGCCTCGTGGGGGAGGTCGACTGGCGGCTTTCCTGGGTCGCGGTGCCACTCGCCTCCGCGCTCGTCGCTCTTGTCGTCCTCTTGCGGCGCGAAGCGACACCGCGGGCACCCTTGCGAGCGGACCTCCGGACGGTGCTCACCCATTCCGGCGTGCTCGCCTGGTCGGTGGGCGAGCTCCTTGCCTTCTCGGCCTGGGTGGGAACGCTCGTCTTCGTCGGTGCGCTGTTCGTCGATGCGTACGGTCTCTCTGTTGCCGCTACCGGACTCGTGCTCGGGATCGGCGCCCTCGCGTACGTGCCGGGAAACCTCGTGTTCAGGCGGTGGGTGGACGTCTATCCGAGGCGGTTGCTCATCGTCTTGGCACTCGGCGCCGCCGCTCTCGTAGCAGCTCTCTGCTCCTCCCGGGAGGGCACCTGGGAGAGCCTCGTGCTCTTTGCGCTGCTGTCGTTCCTTGCCGGCGGCCGGACGCTGGCCGGGAGCGCCCGCGGCCTCGACCTCGCTCCGGAGCTGCGCCTCGGCGTGACGGGCGTGCGCACCGCCGCCCTACAGTTCGGCTCCTTCGTCGGCGCGGCCGTGGGGGGAGCCGCGCTCGCTCTCGGCGGCTTCACTGCCGTCGGGCTCGCGTTCGCGGCGTTGTTCGTATTGGCGACGGTGCCGCACCTGAGGCCGGCGCGCTCGCCACAGGGGTCTACGCTGGCGGGGTGACCGATTTTCAGGCGCTGATCGAAAGTCGTGAGGAGCAGTGGCTGTCGCCACGTGCAGTGCGTTCGTACGAGACACGGGGGCGCATGGAGCCCGAGGAAGAGTCGTCGGTGCGCACGCCCTTCCAGCGCGACCGCGACCGGATCGTGCACTCGAAGCCGTTTCGCCGCTTGAAAGGCAAGACGCAGGTCTTCATCGATCCGGAGGGCGACCACTACCGCACGCGCATGACACACACGCTCGAGACCACGGCCATCTCGAGGGTCGTCGGCCGCGCGCTGCGTCTCAACGAGGATCTCGTCGAGGCGATCGGGCTCGGTCACGACATGGGCCATCCGCCGTTCGGGCACGCAGGCGAGGAGGCGCTCGACGAAGCCGTGCACGATCACAGCGGGGGCCACTTCCGCCACAACGAGCACTCGCTCGTCATCGCGAGGCGCTTGAATCTCACGCACGAGGTCTGCGGCGGCATCCTCACGCACACGGGCGAGCAGGAGCCGGAGACGCTCGAAGGGAAGATCGTCCGGATTGTCGACCGCGTTGCGTACATCAACCACGACATCGACGATGCGATCCGCTTCGGCCTTCTGAGCGACGACGACTTGCCGCGGGAGGAGATCGAGTTGCTGGGCCCGACGGGTGCGAGCCGCATCGACCGGCTCGTCCGTGACCTCGTCGACACGTCGGCGGTCGCCGGCGACATCGCACAGAGCCCGGAGGTGGGGGAGGCGATGCTGTCCCTGCGCTCCTTCATGTTCGAGCGCGTGTACCTCGGCCCGCAGGTGGAAGCGGAGCACAGCCGCGCCCGGGAGGTCGTCCGGCGGATCTTCCGCCACCTCGTCGAGCGGGGAGACTCGGTGGACGACGCCGTCGACTACGTCGCCGGGATGACTGACCGCTTCGCGCTCTCTTACGCCGAAGCTCTCTGAGCCTTCGCGACCAACCTGTCCGCCCGTTCCAGATAGAACGTGGCGCCGACCGAGCGATGGAACGCGTTTGCCTTCTCGAGCTCGGCCTCCGCCTCAACCCGTCGTCCTTCGGCGAGCAGCAGCTCCCCGCCAAAGAGCCGTGCCAGCCCTTCGAACGAGGCTGCGCCGAATTTCGCGTAGAGGTCAGCCGCACCACGGAGGTTGCCCTTGGCGCCGGCGAGCATGAGGTCCTTCCACGGGCCCTCCGGCGCGAGCTCGACGATCTCGAGAAAGTCGTCGCGCACCCCTAGCTGGCCGGCCACCAACACGAGGTGGTTGAGCGCGCCCGTCATCTCGATGTGCGCCCGTACAACCTCGAGTGCCTCGTCGGCGAGGCCACGCGCCTCGCGCTCGTGACCTAGGAGCATCCGACTCACAACCATGCTGGCGAGTGCCGGGAGGACTCTCTGTGGATCCTGGATCCGGTGCGCCTGATCCATATGAAACCTCCAGTCCTCCTCGGCGCCGGCGACGTCACCGCGACCGAGACGAATCCACGCCCGCGCGTCGCGGGCAATCCCCTCGTTGTAGTGCGGCGAGGACGCGGCCTCGAGAATGACGGCGTCCGTCCGCTCTATGGCTTCGTCCCAGTGCCCGACCACGTACGCGCCGAACGCCCAGTTTCCGAGCACGAAGCGCAGCGCGTCCCGGTCGCCGAAGCGCTCCGCGAGCTTTGCGGACTCGTGGTAGGTCTCGTAACCCTTCCGAAAGTCCCCTTCCCATATGGCGAGCACGGCGAGGTTGTTGAACGTCGTCGCCGCCATCGGGGAGTCGGCGGCCAGCGCGATCTCGAGTGCCTGCTCGAGCTCGGGCCGCCCGCTCGACAGCCCGATCCTGTTGTTCGACGACCCGATGGTCGTCAGCGCGTGTGCCCGTAGCTCGTCGAGCTCGAGCGCCTCGGCGATCGCGAGTGCCTCCCTTGCTGCGTGTATCGCGTCGTCCGGGTCGCCGGCGAGCATCCGAAAGCGAGCGGAGAGTGCGAGCACGCGTGCTTTCGACGCCGACGCGTCACGATCGGCAATCAGCTCGTACGCACGCGAGAAGTGGGGCACGACCGCGTCGCGCTCACCGCGATACCACGCGCCGTGTGCCATGAATGCTTCCGCCTCGGCCGCCGGCTCGACAGCGCCTACTTCGAGCAGAGCCTCGCGCGCCTCCTCGAGCGCCTCGGTGCGCCGCTCGTCGCCCGCGAGGTGAAGCGCCCGCGCTCGGCGGAACAGAAGATCGGGCCTGTCCCGGTCCGGATCCGGCCACAGCGCAAGTGCATCCGCGTAGTACCTCTCAGCTTTTAGATAGGCATTGAGGGAGAACGCGCGATCGCCGGCGTCGCGGAGCGAGAGACGTGCGCGGTCGCCCAGCGCCGTGCCGTCCTCGCCTGTCGAGCGTGCGAGGTCAAGCGCAGAGCTCCAGTGGTACGCCAGCATCTCGGCGTGGTCGTCGGGGCGCCCGAGGCTCTCGATCCACTCGGCGACATGGGAGTGCTTTGCGGCCCGGTCGGCACGTGCGATCTGCCCATAGCCGACGTCGCGGACGAGCGCGTGCGCAAACGCGAGCTCCTGCTGCCCTTCGACCGACGAGCGCCTTTGGCGCCGCACGAAGCCCTTGCGCTCGAGTGCGTGGAGGTTGGCACGAACGTCCTCGTCCGACCCCTGGAGCGCGCTGGCCCAGAAGACCTTCCCGATCACCGCAGCGTCCTGAAGCAGAGCCTTCTCGGGCCCCGGCAGACCGTCGACCCGCGCCGCGATGATCCCCTGAAGCGTCTCGGGCATGCTCAGCTCGTCGGCCGACCCGCGCTCGAGGAAGAGGTCGGCGAACTGCTCGGCATACAGCGGGTTGCCGCCGGCGCGCTCGAGGAGGGCCTGCTGGTCTTCGATTGCCAGCAGCGGCCTGTCGAGCAGCTCTGCGATGAGCAATGCCGTCTGCTCGTCATCGAGCGGCGCGAGGGCGAGCGTCGTCGCGTTGAGCTTGCCGCCGCCCCAGCCCGGGCGCCGCTCCAGCAGCTCGGGGCGGGCCGTTGCCACGGCCAGGAGCGGCACGTCGGTCACCCAGTCGCAGAGCTCGTCCACGAACTCCAGCAGGGTCTCGTCCGCCCAGTGGAGATCCTCGAATACGACGACGAGCGGCCGCTGCTCGGCCATCCCCTCGAGGAAGCGCCTCCACGCGGCAAACGCCTCTCCGCGCCGGTCTGTGCTCAATTCGGATTCTTCCTCGAGCCCGACGAGCGGGCGCAGATGGCTTTCCACCCACGCTTCGTCACCGGTTCCGCTCAGCGTGTCCTCGACGACCGAACTGATCTTCTCGCGGGCGGTCTCGGGCGCGTCCTGTTCGACGATGCCCGCCTGCGCCTTCACGATCTCCGCGAGCGCCCACAGCGTGACGCCGTCACCGTAGGCAAGACACCGCCCCTGGCGCCACGTAACGAGCTTCGGATCCGCGTCGGCGATTCGCGACAGCTCGTACACGAGCCGGCTCTTGCCGAGGCCGGGCACGCCGACGAGCGTGACGAGCTGGGACACGCGCTCGTACCGCGCCCGCTCGAAGGCGTCTCGCAGCACCGAGAGCTCGCGATCGCGGCCGACGAGCTCTGCGCGGGCCTCGTGGGCGACGTCGGCACCGAAGCGCGCGCGCGCTTCGGACGCCTTCCAGACGGCGATCGGCTGAGCCTTACCTTTTGCCTCGACGGGCTCGGCGTCCGCGTACTCGATCGCACCACGCGTTGCTCGATAGGTCGTCTCGTCCACGAGCACGCCGTTGACGGGCGCCGCTGCCTGCAGCCGCGCCGCGGTGTTGACGACATCGCCGGACGCCATGCCCTCGCCCGTCTCCGGTCGCGCGCCGAGGCGGACGAGCGCCTCACCCGTGGTCACACCGATGCGCAGCTCGAGGCCTTCGCCAGCCGCGACGTCGCGGATGGCCATCGCCGCGCGAACGGCGCGTTCCGGGTCGTCCTCGTGTGCGACCGGAGCGCCGAAGAGCGCCATCACCGCGTCGCCGATGAACTTCTCGACGGTGCCGCCGTGATGTTCGAGCTCGGCTCGGACACGGGCGTGGTACGGGGCGAGCAGGGCCTCGACGTCCTCGGGATCAAGGCTCTCGGCCTGCGATGTGAATCCGACGAGATCGCAGAAGAGGACCGTGACGACCTTCCGTTCGCGGCGAGGCTCGGTCATAGCCGCCAAAAGACTACGACGTGCGCGGGCGATACTCTCAGCGCGTGGCGCGGATCAAGCAGGAATCGGTGGAAGCGGTGAAGGCAGCAGCGGACATGCTCGACGTCGTCGGGGGCCGAACGCAACTGCGAAAGGCGGGCGCGCGCTATGTCGGGCGCTGCCCCTTCCACGAGGAGCGCACACCGAGCTTCTCCGTCAACCCGGTCGACAAGCTCTTCTACTGCTTCGGCTGCGGCAAGGGCGGCGACCTCATCTCGTTCGTGCGGGAGACGGAGAACCTCGACTTCGCGGGGGCGATCGAGTGGCTGGGAGATCGCTTTCGCGTGCCGCTCGAGTACGAGGAGACGTCGCCCGCAGCCGACGCGGCCCGCAAGCGCCGCGAGCGGCTCTACGCGCTGCTCGAGCAGGCGACGGCGTTCTACGAGCGGTACCTCTGGGACACGACACAGGGCGAGCCGGTGCGCGCGTACCTCGCCGGGCGAGGGCTCAGCGAGGAGATCTGCCGCGAGTTCCGGCTCGGCCTCTCCCCGGTTGCTCCGGCGCTCGCGCGGAAGGCGGCAGAGAAGGGCTTCACGAGGGCCGAGCTCGCCGCCGCCGGGCTCGCAAATCGCCGCGGCAACGACTATTTCGCGGGGAGATTGATGTTCCCGCTCGCGGATGCACGGGGCCGCGTCGTCGGCTACAGCGCCCGCAAGCTTCGCGAGGAGGACCCACTCCAAGCGAAGTACGTCAACTCACCGGAGGGCGACCTGTTCCACAAGTCCTCGGTGCTCTACGGACTTCATCTCGCGCGGCAGGCCATCGCGAAGGAGGAGCGGGCGATCGTCGTCGAGGGCAACACCGATGCGATCGCGTTGCGCCAAGCGAGCCTGCAGCCGGTCGTCGCGTCGATGGGGACTGCGCTCACGGAGCGCCAGCTCGCCGAGCTGCGACGGCTGACTCGGCGCATCTACCTCTGCTTCGACGCCGACGCAGCCGGCCACGCGGCGACCCTCCGCGGGATGGAGCTCGCGGCGACCCAGGGGTTCGACGTGAAGATCGTTCCGCTCGCCCCGGGTCTCGATCCTGCGGATGCCGCCGACAGCTTCGGCGAGCTCCTCGGTCGGGCGGAGAGCTACGTCTTCTATCGCGTCCGTATCGAGCTCGAGCGCGCGCCGGACCGGCAGGAGGCGTTCGTGCGGGCGCGAGAAGTGCTGGCGGGTGTCGAGGACTCACCCGAGAGGCAGGATGCGCTCAGGCTCGTCGCCGACCGGCTCGACCTGCCGCCCGAGACCCAGGCCGGCCTCGCGCCGACCGGTGCCAGGAGCGCGACCGGCACCGTGTCCGAGAAGGTGCTCGAGGCGGGGGCGAGGCTCGAACGCGACGTGCTCGCCGGTTGCGTCGCGCATCCCGACCTGCTTCCCACGCTCGCCGAGCTCACTCCAGAGTACTTCGACGACGAGCGTCATCGGCGCCTGCGGGCCCACCTCGTCGAGGGAACCGAGCTGGATGCGGACCTCGTGCCCGTCCTGGCCGAGCTCGACGCCCTGGCCGCCCGCGACGCGATCACGGAGACGACCGCAAAGGAGCTCGTGCTGCGCCTCAGGGAGCGCTACCTCCGGCGGCAGCTGGCCGCCGATCCCGAGCGCGCCGACCTGATCGAGGCGCTCGAGCGCGTCCGCGAGGCCGTCGGTAGCCTCGTGTAGGGAGGGCCCTGGCGGTACAGTGTCCTGGAAGCGGGAGTCCCTGACGGGGGCTGAGAGGCGGTCACGAGGCCGCGACCGCCGAACCTGATCCGGGTCATGCCGGCGAAGGGAGGGACGATTCACGATCCACTGGTCATCTCAGGTCGCGAATTCCGTTCGCGGCTGATCACGGGCACGGGCAAATACCCGTCCTTCGACGTCATGCGGGATGCCGTGATCGCGTCGGGCTGCGAGATGGTCACGGTCGCCGTTCGCCGTCTCGATCTCGATCACGAGGCAGAGGCGATCACCGACTGGCTGCCCGAGAACGTCCTGCTGCTGCCGAACACCGCCGGCTGCGAGACCGCGGACGACGCGATCCGCGTCGCTCGGCTTGCCCGCGCGGGCGGGCTGCCCGAATGGATCAAGCTCGAGGTCATCCCCGATCCGACGTATCTCCTGCCCGACGGCGAGCAGACGCTCGAGGCAGCCCGAGTGCTCGTCGAGGACGGCTTCACCGTGCTGCCGTACGTCCAGCCGGACCCGGTACTCCAGAAGAAGCTCGAGGAGGCAGGTTGCGCCACGGTGATGCCGCTCGCGTCGCCGATCGGCAGCGGGCGTGGGCTCAAGCTGCGGCACACGATCGAGATCATGATCGAGCAGGCCGAGGTGCCGGTGATCATCGACGCCGGGCTCGGCGCGCCGTCGCAGGCGGCCGAGAGCATGGAGCTCGGCGCCGACGGGGTGCTCGTCAACACCGCGATCGGTCTTGCGGACGACCCTGTAGCGATGGCCCGCGCGTTCAAGCTCGCTGTGGAGGCGGGCCGCGCCGCACGCCTGGCCGGGCTGATCGAGGAGTCCGAGGTGGCGAGGCCCTCGAGCCCCATCACCGGTCTGATCACGCGATGACGGTCACGGTCAACGGCCGCGAGCTCGACGTCTCGCCGGCGGCGACGGTCGCGACGCTGCTCGAGCAGCTCGGCGTGGCAGGGCCGTACGCGCTCGTGGAGCGAAACGGCGAGCCGGTCGAGCGAGCGCGCTACGGCGAGCTCGAGTTGGCAGAGGGCGACACACTCGTCATCGCCCGGCCGGTAGCCGGTGGATGAGCGGCTCTACCTGATCACCCCGGCGCGTCCGGATCTCGAGGCTTTCCTCGAAGCCGCCGTACGCGGCGGCGTCGACATCGTCCAGATCCGTGACAAGGCGCTCCCTGACGCCGAGCTGTTGCCGCATCTCGAACTGGCACGTGACGTCACCCGCCGCCTGAACGTGCCCCTCGTCGTCAACGACCGCCCCGATCTCGCCGTCGTGTGCGAAGCGGACTATGTCCATGTCGGGCAGGACGATCTCCCGGTCGACGAAGCGCGCGGGTTCGGGCTCCGGGTCGGCCAGTCGACGCATACAGAGGCGGAGATCGACGATACGACGGCCGACTACATGGGCGTGGGGCCTGTGTACGCGACGCCGACCAAGGAGGGCCGCCTGGCCGTCGGCGTGGAGCTCATCCACTACGCCGCCGCAGCTGCCAGGGTTCCCTGGTTCGCGATCGGAGGCATCGACGAGACGAATGTCGAGATCGTCGTGGCTGCGGGCGCCCGCCGCATCGCCGTCGTCCGTGCGATAGGTGATGCAGACGACCCCGAGCGTGCGGCACGCACCCTCGGGGGGGCTCTGGGCAACGGCTAGACTGGCTGCGCCGCTTGGCGGTCGGTCCCCGGTAGCTCAATTGGCAGAGCATCCGGCTGTTAACCGGAGGGTTGTTGGTTCGAGTCCAACCCGGGGAGCACGAGAAAAGCCCCACAAAGCGGGGCTTTTCTGTCTCTGAGCCGACTACACCGCAAGTCCGCTGCACGCGTTTCGCGTGGTGCGGCATCACATGCCTCCGCTCTCAGGACCTTCCCGCTAAAGCGAGCGCAGAACGCGGCAGGGCACGCCAGCGGCTACGGACCGCGACGGCACGTCGCGGAGTACGACACTGCCGGCGCCGATGACGGAGTCGTCGCCGATGGTGACGCCGGGGCCGACGATGGCGCCGGCTCGGATCCAGACATTGCCGCCGATCGTGATCGGCTTCGCGTACTCGAGGCCGCCCGCGCGCGCCTCAGGGTCGACCGGATGAGTCGCCGCGCACAGCTGCACGGCGGGGCCGATCTGCGTCAGGGCGCCGATCGACACGGGGGCACAGTCGAGGACGACGCAGTTGAAGTTGAGGAAGGCCCGCTCGCCGACGGAGATGTTCCAGCCGTAGTCGCAATGGAAGGGCGGCTCGATCCACGCTTCCTCGCCCATTTCAGCAAGGAGCTCATGGAGGATCGTCCGCCGTTCCGCGGCGTTTTCCGGGGCGGTCGCGTTGTAGCGCTCCGTCAGCCCCCTCGCCCGCGCCCGCGCCTCGACGAGCTCCGGGTCGCTGGCCCGATACAGCTCGCCCGCGACCATCCGCTCCCGCTCGACTGAATTCACCGGGCGACTGTACTGGCCATCCTCCCTTGGGACGAGTCCGCATCGCCCCGCGATATCGAGCTGCACGCGTTCAGCAAGCATGAGGCTTCCGCTTCGATGCCCCCGTGCTCCGCCTAAGTGCACAGCCGCGTGCCAAACCGGCTCGGAATCTATGTTTCGACTGCGCGCGTTTTGGTTCCGCAGGACCGCAGTCCGGGTGCCGGTTCGATCTACGCCGTGTTTCGGAATCCCTGC
>JBKPGF010000018.1:0-21935 GCA_046729255.1 Actinomycetota bacterium | reverse complement strand
TCACCCTCGACGAGGCGATCGAGCTCGCGCTCGAATCGCTCGACCGATGAACAGATACGCCCAAGAGCGAAACTGACCGAGCGTCAGCGGATTCCGGGCGCGTGGTGTGTAACCCCGCGGATCGACCGCCGTCGCTCCCGTCTCCCGACACGCGGGGTGCGTGTCCAAGCGTCGGCCTCGTCGCCGAGTTTCGAGGCGACCTCGACCGAGCGAATGCCGTCTACCAGGAGGTACTGACCAAGGCTCGCGAGCTCGGTGTGGGCGTCGGCGTTCCTCTCACCCATCTCGCCGACGTGGCGCTGAAGCAGGGGCGGTTCTCGAACGCCGAGGCGTTGTACGAGGAGGCGCTCGCCCACTTCGACTTGATCGGCGACGATATGAACGTCGTATTCGGCTGCGTCGCACTCGCGGCCGTGCGCGTCCATCAAGGACGACACGACATGGCGCATACGCCACTGAGGCGAGGGCTTTCGCTGATGGTTTCACTTCGAGCCCCGATCGGGATCGTCTTCGCCCTCCAAGTTGCGGCGCTTGCCGCCCTGGATGCCAGGTCGGCGGCCAGGCTGCTCGGGAAAGCCGACGAGCTGCGGGAGGAGACGGGCGAACTACGCTCACCATTCGACGTTTCATACGAGCAGGCCGCCGCCGCTGCGGTCGACGCGCTTGGCGAAGAGCGATTCGATGCGGAGTATGCCGCGGGCCGTGCGCTGTCGCTTGATTACGCCGTCGCACTTGCCCTCGAGATCATCGATGCGTGACGACCTTCCCTCCGGCACGGTCACCCTCCTCTTCACGGACGTCGAGGGTTCGCACGCTACAGCTGAGGCCGTCGACTCGTGACAACGGCGGTGACAACGTTCGTGGCTCTGAGTGGTCGTCGACAAAGGTCCGGAATGGCTCTAGAGCGCCATCTACGACTACTGACGACCACATGCTCCGGTCTGGGGGACTAGAGGTCCCGAGTTCAAATCTCGGCGCCCCGACTTCAAACCGCCGGCAACGGCGGGTTCGTTGCTGAGGAGTTCAGCTCTGGCCCGGAGTCACGAAAAGCGGGCAGACGAGGGAACCCGGCGTCAAGCCGGAGACGGGCTGCGCCGCGAGCGGGTCCACCCTGAGGGCCGGCTCTCGCGGACCGCCCGCCAGGCGCAGGATCTCGATGCCACGATCCATGTCGAAGAGGTAGATCAGTTCGCCGCGCCAGGCGACGTCCCACGACAGCGAGCTCGGATTCGTGTCCGGGTCAGTACCCGTGACGTAGTAGTAGCCGACCTGCCGTAGGTTGCGGGCGTTCGAGGCATCGATGAGGCGGAGACCTTGTCCGTACCACGCAGCGGCGAGTATCGGATCCCACGGCCTGGCATTTCGCATCGTGTCCGTCAGAGGATCGCGCCACCTGCCCTGCGTCGCGTACCCGCGCACCCCACCCCGTCCGCTGACCCAGGCGATGCCGTGGTCGTCGACGTCGACATCGTGCGCGTAGTGCGGCAGCCCGTCGTTGCGCAAGAGATCGATCGGTTCGGGGAAGACCCTCGGTCTGGTGGGATCCCGGAGGTCTGTGACCCAGATCGGCCGCCCGTCGCCACGGCCGCCCGGCGTGAACAACCCGAGGTCTGCCTGGTCGTCTCTCCGCGCCGGGCCCCGGCCCAGACGAAGTTGCACTTGCCGATACAGCTGACGGTATGACCTGCAGGTAGCTCGACGAAGTCGCCGACTTGTACGAGCTTCTCGGGATCGGCGTACGAGATGACGTAGAACCCGGAGCGACAGCCCGGATTGCGCGTCTTCTCCGGAAGCGTCCCGATGCCTGGACACCTCACCTGGTCGACGTCGTCGTGCCGGGGATCGAGCGCGCCGATGGTGAGGTTGCGGCGCGTGTCGATGTCCATGTCCTCGTCCTGCAAGTAGCCGTCGGAGCCGAGGATGTCGACGGGCTGGAACGTGTCGAGAAGCACCGGCTTGGTCGGATCGCTGACGTCCAGCGTCTTGAAGCCGAACCGGCCGGTCACGATCAGCACGTCTCGACCACGGGCACGGTCGACCTTGCCCTCGACGACCATGCTCGTTCCGGGGACTCGCGCGACGTATTCGAGCGACGCCGAGAGCTCACTGCCGGGCGGCGGCTCCGCTTGAGTTGCGCCGCTCGCGCCGATCGTCAAGGCGCCGAAGAGCGAAGCGGCCAACAGCAGTCCCGCTCGGATCAGGGCGACGACCTTCCCCCCGGTCGGTTTCTGACGACCTGATCCCTTGTCGAAAATGATGGCACACCCGTGCTACGTGCCCCATTCGCCCGCCGCGACTTCTGGTAATCATGCGGGGGTGCGGCTCGTCGTCGTTGCCCTCGCAGTCCTCCTTCTGGCACCGGCAGCCGCCCGGGCGGCGGAGACCTCGATCTTCTACTACCCGTGGTGGGGAACCCCGAGGTACGACGGCAAGTACCTGCACTGGAACAAGGGCGGGCATCTGCCGCCGCACGACCTCGCGAGCACGTTCTATCCGTCCCGGGGTGCGTACTCGAGCCGTAACTGGAAGATCCTCAGCCAGCACATGACAGACATCGCCCGCGCGGGCATCGACGAGGTGGTCAGCTCGTGGTGGGGGCTCGGATCGCCTGAGGCAGCTCGTCTGCCGGTGCTCATGCGCGCCGCCTGGAAGCACCACCTCGACGTGGCGGTGCACATCGAGCCCTACGAGAAGTGGGATCGCACGCCCGCCGTTGTCGAGGCCGACCTCGTCTATCTGCGCAGCCTCGGAGTCGGCCGTGTCTATGTCTATCGGCCGTTCGACCCGCTGATCAGCGACCAGGACTGGACCGAGCTCACGGCGGCCTTCCCCTCGATCGAGTTCCTCGCGCAGACGAACGACGCGGCCCGGGCAGCAGCGGCCGGGTTCGACGGCGTGTACACGTACGACGTCCTCAACATCCGAGGTGCCGCGTTCGCCGGGCTCTGCACACGGGCCCGGGCGGCGGGCATCGCGTGCGCGCCCTCGGTCGGGCCCGGCTACAGCGCGACGCGGGCGACATCGGATCACCGCGTGCGCAGCCGCCGGGCCGGAGCGACGTACGACGGCATGTGGCGTGCGGCCATCGCGGCTCGCCCTCAGCGGGTCACCGTCACGAGCTACAACGAGTGGCACGAAGGAACGCAGATCGAGCCGGCGCGCCGTCAAACAGACCGCCTCTACGGGGCGTACGCAAGCTACGAGGGCGCCTACGGCACGACGGGGAAAGCGGCCGAGCGCGCATATCTCGTGCGCACGAAGTACTGGACGAGCGTCTTTCGCGTCGCGACGGTGGCCGAGCGCGTCGTCAGGCTGATCCGAAGCCTGATCGCCTAGTCACCGAACGATGTCGGCCGCACAGCTCGTTACGAGGGCCGCTTTCACGCCGTCGTCGGGCACGCCGCGGAGGGAAGGATGATCGAGGTCGACGGCGATCGACGGCCAGCCCTCGAGCTCGAGTGATCGAGCGCCGCCGGCGCTGCCAACGGCAAGCAGGTCGTCGGGGCAGATCGCGTCACGCGTCATTCCCTCGCGGCGCGCGATCCCCGACAGCTCGCGCAGCTCCTCCAGCGGGTCGATCCGGACGTTGGAGTCGGAGCCGATGCAAAGCGAGATCCCGCGCTCGAGCAGGCGGCGCACGGGCGCGAACCCGTCGCCGAGGTCCGCTTCCGTGGTGGGACAGACACACACTCGTGCCCCGGCACCCGCGATGAGGTCGAGCTCGTGATCGTCCGCATGCGTCGCGTGCACGACGGTCGTCGTCGGGTGGAGGCAGCCTGTCTCGGCGAGCAGCTCGATCGGCCTCTTCCCGTGCTCGGCGAGGCACTCCTCGATCTCCTTCGGCTGCTCGCAGGCGTGAACGTGCAGCGGGAGTGGGGTGGAGGCGGCGTACCGCCCGATCTCGACGAGCCAGTCGCGCGGGCATGCGCGGACCGAGTGCGGGGCCAGGCCCACGCGGTTCCCCGCCTCGAGCAGCCGCTCGACCTCGGTGAGATACGTCTCAGCGGAATCCTGGCGAAAGCGGGCGAGACCGCCGCGGCCGTACGCCGCATAGAGCAACACGAGCTCGATCCCGGCCGCGCGTGCAGCGTCCGCTGCGGCGAGCGCTTCCTCGAAGCCGAGGTAGTGGAACTCGCCGACCGCGGTGTAGCCCACCGCCAGCTGTTCGCGATAGACGTCCTCGTACTGGGCACGGACGCTCTCCGGTGTCTGTCGCTCGGCCTCGGCCAGCATCGTCTTACGCCAGCCCCAGAAGTCGGCCCCGGCCGCGCGGCCCCGAAGCGCGCGCTGAAAGCCGTGGGAGTGCGCGTTGACGAATCCGGGGATCGTCAGCGTTCGCGCCACAGACTGATTCTCACCGCTTTCGGGACGAAAGGAGGTGCCCACTATCCTTCTCCCATGGGCGCCCGCGCAGTACCCGCGCCGATCGCGCAGCTTCCGAACGCGCTGACCATCGCGCGTTTCGTCCTCGTACCGGTGTTCGTCGTCCTGCTGGCGAGAGGGGACGACGGTCACAGCTGGCCGGCCGCGATCGTGTTCGCGGCCGCCGCGATCACCGACCAGGTCGACGGGTGGCTCGCGCGAAGGCTCCGCGTCGAGTCGGAGTTCGGAAAGTACGCCGACCCGCTCGCCGATCGCCTCATGATCGACGTCGCCGTCGTCATGCTCTTCATCGAAGATCGGCTGCCCTGGCCCGCGCTCGTCATCATCGTGGGCCGCGATCTGCTGCTGGTGCTGGGGACGCGGTTCGTCGTCCCGCGTGGCTACGAGTTCACCGTCAGCTTCCTCGGCAAGCTCGCGACCTGGATCCTCTACGCGGGCATCTGTCTCGTCATCGCCACGCCGCCCGGCACGGACTGGCCGCTCGTCATCTTCTGGATAGGCGTCGGCCTGGCCGTGGCTGCCGGCGTGTCCTACGCCGCCGTCGTCTGGAAGACCTTGAGGCCGGCATGAGGAGGCCAGTGGCGTGAAAGCGATCGTGATGGCGGGCGGGGAGGGAACGCGCCTACGTCCGCTGACCTCGAACCAGCCGAAGCCGATGGTGCCTATCGTCGGCAAGCCGTGCATGGAGCACATCGTCGACCTCCTGCGCCGTCACGGCTTCACCGAGGTGACCGTGACGCTCGCGTTCCTGCCGCAGGCGATCGAGACGTACTTCGGAGACGGCGAGTCGCTCGGCGTCTCGATGGACTACTCGCTGGAGGCGACGCCGATGGGCACCGCCGGCTCGGTGCGCCTCGCAGCGCGTCGCCTGGAGGAGCCCTTCCTCGTCATCTCGGGCGATGCGCTCACCGACTTCGACCTCGGGGGCCTCGTCCGCTCACATATGGAAACCCAGTCGGCCGTGACGATTGCGCTCAAGGCCGTCGACAACCCGCTGGACTTCGGCATCGTCGTGACGGGGGAGGACGGGCGGATCGAACGCTTCCTCGAGAAGCCGACGTGGGGCCAGGTGTTCTCGGACACGATCAACACCGGCATCTACGTCCTCGACCCGGGCGTCCTGCGGCACGTGCCGGACGACCGGCCCTTCGACTTCTCGAAGGAGCTGTTTCCGCGGCTGCTCGAGCTGGGGCGGCCCATGTACGGACATGTCTGCGACGGGTACTGGCAGGACATCGGCAACCTCGAGCAGTACCGTCAGGCGAACTTCGATGCGCTGGACAAGCAGATTGCGCTCGAGCTCCCGGGGATGCGGCTTCGCGGCAACATCTGGATCGGTGAGGGAGTCGAGATCGACGACCTCGCCGGCGTCGAGGGGCCGTGCTTCATCGGCGAGAACTGCGCGATCTCGCCGGAGGCGACGGTCGGTGCCTATTCGGTGCTAGGCCCCAACGTCCGCCTCCGCGAGCGTGCACGCGTCGTCCGTTCGGTCATCGACCAGTCGACGTTCATCGGCAGAAGCGCGACCGTCGAGGGTGCGATCGTCGGGAAGTCGTGCGACCTGCGCTCGCACGTTCACGTGCACGACCGCGTGGCCCTCGGGGACGGCGTCACGCTCGGGGCGCAAGCCGTCGTCATGCCGGACGTCAGCATCTTTCCCTACAAGGTGGTGGAGTCGGGCGCCATCGTCCACGAGAGCCTCGTCTGGGAGGCAGGCGGCGCGACGCACCTCTTTGGTCGAGAGGGCGTCTCGGGCATCGTCAACGTCGATCTCACGCCCGAGTCGGCCGTGCGCCTCGCCGCTGCCCTAGGCACGACGCTTCAGCGAGGCGCGCGCGTCGTCGCGAGCCGCGATGCGACCGCTGCCTGTCGCATGATCAAGCGGGCGATGGTCTCGGGTCTCACATCGACGGGAATCAACATCGCCGACCTCCGCGTCCTGCCCGCGCCCGTCAACCGCCACCTGATCCGCACACAGGGGTACGCCGCCGGCTTCCACGTGGGGACGAGCCCAGTCGACCCCGAGCAGCTGGACATTCGGTTCTTCGAGCACCCTGGCACGCAGCTCACCCCAGGGCTCGAGAAAGAGATCGAGAAGCACTACACACGGTACGAGCTGCGGCGCGCAGCGCCCGACAGCATCGGCAAGATCGGCTACCCGGTGCGCGTTCGCGAGAGCTATGCGAGCGACCTCCTGGCCGCGCTCGACGCATTGGCGATCGGCGAGCGGCGCTTCCGGATCGTCGTCGACTACGGGCAATCGGCGGCGTCGTTCGTCCTGCCGCTCGTGCTGGGGCCGCTCGAGGTCGAGGCCGTGTCCGCACACGAGTTCGCCGAGATCGATGCGCGCGCGCTCACGGTCGACGAGTCGATCTCGCAGGCGAAGCGTCTCGTCGAGGCAATCGGGGCCGATCTCGGCGCCGTCTTCGATCTCTCGGGTGAGCGCCTCTTCCTCGTGGCAGAGGACGCGCAGGAAGTAGCCGCGCGACAGGCGATGCTCCTCTTCCTCCGCCTGCTCCGGGGCACGGGAGTGAAGGGCCGCGTCGCCTTTCCCGTCACCGTCACGAGCCATGCGGACCGGCTCGCCGAGGAGGCCGGGCTCGAAGTCGTCCGCACGCCGACCTCGCCGTCAGACCTCATACAGGCTGCGTGCGAGAAGGACATGGTCTTCGCGGCGGGCGGGGATGGCGCGTACGTCGTGCCGGGGTTCCAGCCGTCCTTCGACGCCATGGCGGTGCTCTGCAAGCTCCTTGAGCTCCTGGCGCCGGTCACGGAGCCACTCTCGGAGCTCGTCGCAGAGCTGCCGGAGGTCAACATCGTCGATCACACGGTGCCGTGTTCGTGGGCCATGAAGGGCCTCGTCATGCGCGTGCTCACGGAGCGCCTTGCCGGTCGCGAGGTCGATCTGCGGGACGGGATCAAAGTGTTCGAGAACGGGGCGTGGGGGATGGTCCGTCCGGATCCGGTCGAGCCGTTCGTCCACGTGACCGTCGAGGCCGAGGATGCCACTCCGAGTCCGCTCGAGCAGGAGCTGCTGGGGCTCGTGGAGGAGGCACTCACCGAGGAGAGCAGAGAGCCAATCTCAAGTTGAGGTTGACCCTTTAACGAACCGCTGCTTCAATAGGCAGCCGTAACCTTCGACGAAAGGCTTTCGTGGACGCTTTCCCGGACCTCACGACACTGTCGGATGCCGACCTGAAGCAGATGATCTCCGACCTCGAAGCGGAGGAGAACGAGATCTCGTACAAGCGCCGCCTGCTCCACGGCAAGATCGACATCCTCCATGCCGAGCTCGTCGCCCGGCTCAAGAACAAGGGCGAGGGCGAGCTCGCACAGATCGACGTCGACCGGTTGAGCGAGATTCTCGCCGGCAAGGCGGCCCCGAGCGAAGCACCCACGCCGCCTGCCGCTTAACGCCGCGGAGTCCCTCTTCCGGAGACCTCATGAGCCACGTCTACTGCTCCGAGTGCGGCTTCCAGAACCCCGAGGTGGCGAACTACTGCGCGCGCTGTGGCTCTCTGCTTCGCGATGAGGAGGGCGACGAGACGACGCAGGCCTACACGCCAGAAGAGGAGGCAGACCTCGATGGCGCGCCGGAGGTCGAAGGGCCGACGCTCGTCATCCGCTCGGGCGGCGGGCGTGCGGGCGAGCACTTCGCGCTTGAGCAGGAGCGCACGACCATCGGGCGCTCCCCGGACTGCGACATCTTCCTCGATGACGTCACGGTCTCACGGCGACACGCCGTCGCCATTCGGGACGGCGACACGTTCGTGATCGAGGACCAGGGCAGCCTCAACGGGACGTTCCTCAACCGACGGCGGATCGAGTCCGCCGAGCTCTCCGACGACGACGAGCTGCAGATCGGCAAGTACCGGCTCGTGTTCCTTGCGCGATGACGACGACCGTTCGACGTGCAGGCGGCACCCGTCCGGCTCGCAAGCTCGAGACGATCGGCGCGGTCTGCGGGCAGCTCCGAGAAGAGTTCCCGGACATCTCTATCTCGAAGATCCGCTATCTAGAAGACCAGGGCCTGCTCTCTCCGCAGCGCACCCCCGGCGGCTACCGGCTGTTCAGCGAGGAGGACATCGAGCGGCTGCAGGCGATCCTTCGGCTCCAGCGTGACGAGTTCCTCCCGCTGCGTGTCATCCGCCAGGAGCTCGCGACACGGCTGAGCCCGGGACGGCGTGGACCTGCGGCTCCGGCGGATCTCGTCGAGCACGAGGCCGACATCGGCTTCCGGGAGCTCTGCGACCGAGCGAACATCACGGGCGACCTCGCGCGAGACCTCGAGGACTACGGGCTCCTGTCGCCGACAGTACGCGGCGGGGAGAGCTTCTACACCGACGTCGACGTCGAGGTAGCGCTCGCATGTGGCCGTCTTGCGGCATCAGGGATCACCGCGCGGCACCTGCGGACGTTCCGGACGACGGCCGACCGCGCGGCCGGCCTGCTCGATCAGGTTGCCGCGCCGGCACTGCGGTCACGCAACCCCGAGCGACATCGCGACGGGCTCGAGGAGCTCCGGGCGCTCGGCGAGGCGGCGCAGGAGCTGACGCAGCTTCTGCTGTGGCAGGCGGTGCGTAGGATCGCGTCCGGATAGGTATGACCGATCTCGAGACGAGGATCCGCGACGTTGCCGACTTTCCCAAGCCGGGCGTCATCTTCAAGGACATCATGCCGCTGCTCGGCGACGCGGAGGCGCTCGCGGAAGCCGTCGACCGGATCGCGGAGTGGGCGGTGCCGCGCGAGCCCGATCTCGTGCTCGGCGCCGAGGCACGCGGGTACATCACGGGCGGCGCGCTCGCCTGCAAGCTCAGGTGTGGTTTCGTGCCCGCGCGAAAGCCGGGCAAGCTACCCTGGCACACCGTCGCGGCAAAGTACGCGCTCGAGTACGGGTTCGACCAGCTCGAGGTGCACGCGGACGCGATCAAGCAGGGCCAGCGCGTACTCGTCCACGACGACGTGCTCGCAACCGGCGGCACGGCGAAGGCGACTGCAGAGCTCGTGGAGCATCTCGGCGGCACCGTCGTCGGGATGCCGTTCATCATCGAGCTTGCTTTCCTCAACGGCCGGGAGAAGCTCGCGGACTACGACGTCTTCTCGCTCATCCAGTACGACAGCTAGTAGCTAGACCGGGGGATGTCCATCCCGTCCGCCGTGTCGTCTTAGATAGTGCGATGTACGACGTTCTGCGCGCCCGCTACACGTTTGCCTGCCCGGCCCGCGAGCAGGCGAGCGTGCCGCTCTCGGCGTTTCGCGAGGTGCAGCGCCTCCCCGGCGCACTGCACCCGGCCGTCTACCGCGTCAGGTTCGCGTGCGTGTGCGGCGACGAGCACGACGGTCTGCTCTCGCACGACGACCTCGACTGGGCGCCGCTCGGGGTGGGGGAGAGCGGCGAGTTCCTCAATCTCATGACGGCGCAACCGCAACCGCTCGCCGAGGAGCTCGTTGATCTCGCCGCACGGCTGATCGGGGCGGGAACGTGGCCATGGATGCTGTTCTGTTACCCGGAGGGACGCCCCCGACCGGCGTTCCCGTCGTTCTTCCGCCTGATGGCGCCGAAGGCGGAGCAGAGGAGGGTCGGCGTCGCGCTCGAGTGCTCGAGCTGCGGCCGGATGTCGATCAACCTCGTGTCCCCGGAGCACGTCGACGTGCCCTTCCATCACGACGACGAGGTCGGCGTCGTGGCGCAGCTCTTCTCGAAGGACGCCTGGCACACGCCCGAGGAGTTTCGCGCGGATCTCGGATCCGTCGAGTTCGACCCGCGCCGCTTAACGCTTGCTGCGTAGCCGCCCCTGGCGGCCGCTCGTGCGGATGTAGAGGAAGCTCCCGCAAAGCGTGAGCAGGCCGAGGAGCACCGCCATCGCCTGTGACACGTGGATCCCCAGCAGGAACAGCCAGACGCAGACGGCGAAGACGAGCGACCAGAGGAATGCCGACACGCCGGCAGCGACGCTGGGAGAGCGGAGGTGCATCGCGAAGGATCCTACACAGGTGCCCGGACCAGAAATTCGCCGAGCCGGTGGCGGTTTCGTCCACCGACTCCGCTGACATTCGGCTTCCGCCTAGTGCCTTCGAAGTCGGCTTCGACCTACTTCCGCTCCGTGCTCGGCGCAGTGATGAATCTACTCGGAGGCACGGCTTGAGGCAATAGGTCGCGTCGAGGAAAACGATGCAAATTGCGGACAAATGTTCTCCACAATTTCCACACCCGCCGACGCGGCTTGTGGAGTCCGTCGAGGCGCCTCTAGAACGTCGCCTCGCGTGCCCCGGTGGCGATGAGCAAGACGATGATCAGCGCCGCGACGAGCCGGTAGACGACGAAGACGGTGTACGTGTGACGCCGCACGTAGTCGAGCAGGAACGAGATCGCGGCGAGACCCGTAACGGCGGCCATGATCATCCCGACGACGAAGGGCCCGGCCGATCCCGGGGGTAGTCCCTCGAGGATCACGTCGTTCACGCCTTGGAACAGGGCCGCTCCGAACACGACTGGCACGAGGAGAAAGAAGGAGATGCGCGCGGCGGCGTCGCGATCGAGCCGGAGGAAACGTGCGGCGCTGATGACGATGCCTGACCGTGAGACGCCCGGCGCAAGCGCCAGCGTCTGCGCGAGACCGAGGAAGATCCCGCGGCGCCATGTGAGATCGCCGAGCGACCGGTCGGTGGGCATCCGGTCGACGGCGTAGAGGACGACTGCGCCCACAGCGAGGAAGATCGCGATCTGCCACGGCTCG
Organism: Actinomycetota bacterium; assembly: GCA_046729255.1. GTDB lineage: Bacteria > Actinomycetota > Thermoleophilia > Gaiellales > Gaiellaceae > PALSA-612. Next base: position 10,815 of record JBKPGF010000018.1, on the reverse strand, counting down.
CCGAGGTGATCCTCGATGAAGCCGCCGGCGGCCGCGCCGACGATGACGGCAGGAATTGTGGCGATGATCACGACCCAGGCGACGCGCTCGTCGACGTCCCGGATGGCTCTCGCGCGCACGCTGCGCCACCAGGCGGCGATCAGCCGGCCGATGTCGGCCCAGAAGTATGCGACGACCGCCACGAGCGTCCCGAGATGCAGGGAGACGTCGAAGGTCTTGTTGAACGCGGGGTTCTCCTCGAGATACGTCCAGTCGAACAGCCAGGGGACGAGAATGAGGTGGCCGGACGAGGAGATGGGCATGAGCTCGGTGAAGCCCTGGACGGAGCCGAGGACGAACGCCTGCCAGTTCGTGAGCGCTCCGGCGCTCTCACCGGCGCCGGCGATCGAGAGTACGACGGCAATTCCGGTAGCGACGCCGGCCGCGACGATGATGCCGACGCGCTTCATGCGCGGCAATCCTACGGTGGTAGGCGGAGGAGGGGTCGCCGTAGTCGCTCTTCAGTGTCTCGAGTTCCAACTTGACATAACACGCGTTATCGTGCAGACCGGGGAATTTCCCTAGGCTTGACGCACGGGCTATGCTTGTCGGGCTCTCTGGAGGGAGAGCGTTTTTGTCCGGGCGAGCAGTTGCCGACGGCTCGCCAAGCGCCGAACGCCGGGAGTGATTTGACGAGCGAGCAGCTCCCCGAAGCGACGATCGACTTCGAGGCCCTCGTCAAGGGCGAGGATCTGTTCCAGCTCCTGGAAGCCGGAGAAGCCGCCGGGTCGATCCGCGCCTCCGAGCTCGCGGACGTGCTCGAGGCGCACGGCTACGACGCGCTCGAGACCGATGCCGTCTATCGCGAGCTGGAGACCCGCTCGATCGACGTCATCGAGGACGACCAGGCGTCCGTCGCGGCACTGCTCACAGCGCCCGTGGAGACGACGACGGATGCGCTGCAGTTGTTCCTGCGGGAGGCTGGCCGTCACCACCTGCTGACGGCGGCGCAAGAGGTCGAGCTCGCGAAGCGCATCGAGCGAGGCGACGAGTCGGCCAAGCAGCGCATGATCCAGTCCAACCTGCGCCTCGTCGTCTCGATCGCGAAGAACTACCGCAACCAGGGACTTCCCTTCCTCGATCTGATCCAGGAAGGCACGCTCGGTCTCATTCGTGCGGTCGAGAAGTTCGACTGGCGGCGCGGCTACAAGTTCTCGACGTACGCGACCTGGTGGATCCGCCAGGCCGTCGCGCGGGCGCTCGCCGACAAGGCGCGGACGATTCGTATGCCCGTCCATATCGTCGAGCGGCTGCAGAAGATGAACCGTGCCGAGCGGAACCTCTGGACGCAGCTCGGCCGGGAGCCGACGCTGGAGGAGATCGCCGAGGAGGCCAGCCTCCCCATTCAGCAGGCCCGCGAGGTGAAGGCCGCCGCCCGCGCGGCCACGAGCCTCGATCAGCCCGTGGGTGAGCAGGAAGAGGCGGTGCTCGGGGACTTCGTCGCCGGCGAGGGACCGCTGCCGGACGAAGAGGTGGAGGTGTCCCTGCGCAGCCAGGCGCTTCAGGCGGCGCTGCAGACGTTGAGTGCGCGGGAGCGCGAGGTACTCGCATTGCGGTACGGGCTCGACGACTACGAGCCGAAGACGCTCGAGGAGATCGGACGCCGACTCGGGCTCACCCGTGAGCGCGTCCGCCAGATCGAGGTCGAAGCGCTCCGCCGTCTCGCCACGCTCCGCGAGATCCAAGCAGTGCCGTACTAGCGAGCCTGGACGGCACGCTCTGGCCGGCGGAGCCGGCCGACGCGGTGCCTGCCGCCGCTCGCGGCAGGACTCGCTAGTACTACGTTTCGAGATAGAAGGCGAGCTCGGGCGCGGCAGCCCGCAGCTCCCGTAGCGCGCGCGTCTCGAGCTGGCGCACACGCTCCCGCGTGACGCCGAGGCTCCGGCCGATCTCGTCGAGCGTCTGGCCGGAGTGGCCCGCGAGGCCGAAGCGGCGCTCGAGGAGCTCGCGGAGACGCGGCTCGAGGCGGCTGAGCGCCTCGTCCAGCTCCTCGGCGCGGAACCTCTCGGCTGCGACGACCTCGGTCTCGTCGGCCTGCTGGTTCTCGATCAGCTCTCCGTAGAGGCTGTCGCCGCCTGCGATTGGCGTCTCGAGGCTGACCGCGTCCTCGACGATGTCCAGCAGCTCGACGACCCGCGTCTCGGGAAGCCCCGCCTCCGCCGCGATCTCTTCGAGCGTCGGTTCGCGGTTCAGTCGCTGGGCAAGTGTCCGGCGGGAGCGCATGACGCGCCGAACCTGGTCCGACACGTGCACCGGCAGCCTGATGAGCCTTCCCTGGTCGGCCAGCGCGCGCGTCACGGCCTGCCGGATCCACCAGGTCGCGTACGTCGAGAGCTTGTACCCCATGCGGTAGTCGAACTTCTCGACGGCGCGGATCAGCCCGAGGTTGCCCTCCTGGATGAGGTCGAGCAACGGCACGCCGGCAGTGCGGTAGTTCCGCGTGATCGACATGACGAGCCGGAGATTGCACTCGATGAGTCTGCGCTTGGCTGCCTCGTCCCCGGCGTCCTTGCGCCTTGCGAGCTCGCGCTCCTCCTCGCGCGTCAGGAGCCTGCCGTCGCCGATCTGCCGCACGTAGAGCTTCAGTGGGTCGCTCGTCTGGGGCGCCGCAGCCTCGGCCGCCTCGTCGGCGGGCTCGAGCGCGGGGTCCTGCCCGTCGAGCGGTAGTGGCTGCGTCATGCCCACTTCGGGTATCGGCATCGCCGATCGGCAATGTGAGCCGAGCAACTAGCCACCGACGGCTCCATCCGCCGCGACGGCAACTCCGGCCTCCAGCAGCCGCTCGCGGACGAGGTACTGGAAGGTGGCCCACGCCCCGCGGCGGGCGTCGAACATCCGGTACACCTGCCACTCGGTGAGCAGCGCTGAATCCTCGCGCCGCGCCTCGCGCCAGTCTGCGAACTTCGGCAGCCTGCCGAGCCGTCTTGCCAGGTCGACGCCTTGATCGATCGCACGTTCAAGCCTCTCCTCCCCCACCGGGACGTCGAATCCTGCTTCGCGCAGCGCATCGGTCAGCGAGCCGAACGTGTGCCAGTAGAGTGACTTCGACGGCACGAGCCCCCGGTGCTCGTCGATGTCCTTCGACGTCGGCACGCGGCCCAGGCGGTCGCCGAGCACGCGTAGGCACTGGAGCAGCTCCTCTTTCGTCGCAAATCGCCTGGGCACGAGACCGGCCGCCCGCTTGGCCGCGTTCCAGCTGCCGAAGCGCTCGATAACCGTTTGCGGATGGACCGTCGACCCCTCGTGCTTCGAGAAGTCCCGCATCGTGGGCGATCGCCCGAGCGCCTCCGCGGATGCACGGAGCTGGTCGAGGATCTCGTCGTCGCTGTAGCGCTTGCGTATTCCCGCACGGAATTCGGCGAGCGCCTGAGGATCGACGTGCGTCATCGCCCGATAACTACGCTTGCGGGCCATGCAAATGAGAATAGAGCGCTGTGGAAAAAACGCAAGTACAGGTGAGTTCTGTTGAACCGCTGCGTTACCAGGAGGGTCTGGCGAAACAGTGTCTGTGCCGCTGGAACGCACTCGATCGCCGTCCTGCGGCGTCCTCGGTCGCCCACGGACTTCGTTCAGTACGCGGGCTCCCTGCGTCCTTGCAGGACGACGACCAGTGCGCCCCAGCGACGAGCACCGTTCCGCCAAACCCTCCTAGGACGCAAGCAGCTCGCGTGGAACGTCTGCGCCTCGCTTGAGCTCGACGAGCATGAGACGGTCGAGCGCGTCGACGCAGCGCGGACAGAACTGCGTGCCGGCGCCCTCCCGAACCTCCTCGATCGCCTGGAGCGGGTCGAGCTCGGCGCGATATGGACGCGCGGTGAGCATCGCATCCAGCGCATCGGCGAGATGGATGATTCGGGCGCCCAACGGTATGTCCTCGCCCGCCAGGCCGTCGGGGTAGCCGGTGCCGTCGTAGCGCTCGTGGTGGTGCCGGATCGCGGGCAGCGCGTCCTCGAGAAAGCCGAGGTTGTCGATGAGCCGTGCTCCCTCCTCGGGGTGGCGCCTGACGACGGCCCAGTCGAGGTCGGAGAGCGATCCCGACTTCAGGAGGATCGCCTCGGGGACTGCCAGCTTGCCGACGTCGTAGAAGCGAGCAGCCTCGCCGAGCACCTCCAGCTCGCAATCCGAAAGCCCGAGGTGCTCTCCCAGCGAGAGTGCGAGTGTCTGCACGCGGCGCGAGTGGCCGGTCATGTGCGAGTCCCGGGCATCGACCGCTGCCGAGAGCGTCTCCATGGCCGCGGATGATCGCTCGCGCAAGAGGCGGTTGGCGCTCTCGAGTGAGCGGTTGAGGGAGCTCAGGCTGTCGGCGCCCTGGCGGAGACGCTCCGCCCGCTCGTGGGCCAGTGCTGCGGACTCCCGGTCGGCCCTCGCCCGTGCGGCCTTCCGCAGCAAGAAGACGGCGGCGACGCAGGTGCCGACGGCTGCAACCGCCGTCACGAGCGACGCACGCTCCACGAGGAGCGATGTGAAGGAGGCAAGCATCGCGCCGGCGACAGCGGCGCCGAACGGCAGCCGGTGCTCGGCTACGGCGAGGAGCCACGGCAGCTTCGCTCTCGGGCGAAGCTCGATCTCCCGCGCGTCTCGCCGAGGATCGGTGACGGCTCGAACCGGCGACGTGGCGGCGGGGCTGCGCCCGGTGTACTGCTCACCCTTCGCCGAGACCACCCTGTTGCGGCCTTGCAGCTTCGCGCGGTAGACGGCCATGTCGGCTCGGTGGATCAGGCGCACGGCGCTGGAGCCGTCGTCCGGGTACGACGCGACACCGATCGACACGGTGACGCCGATCTCCGCTTCCGCAGGCCCGGCCGCAAAGCGGGCTTCGGCGACCGCCCGTCTGAGCCGCTCGGCGATCTCGAGTGCCTCGTCCGTACCCGTTCCGGGCAGCAGCGCGGCGAACTCTTCACCTCCGAATCGAGCCGGAATGTCGCATGTCCGCACCTCGGCCCGCAGGATGTCCGCGACTCCACGCAACACGACATCGCCGGCGAGGTGGCCGTGGGTGTTGTTGATGGTGCGAAGCAGATCGAGATCGGCAAGCAACACGGACAGCGGCGTCCGCGCGACAGTCGCTTGCTCGAGCTCGTGAACCACGGCGAGCTCGAAGTGGCGGGCGTTGAACAGCTCGGTCTTCGGGTCTCGTCGCGCCTGCTGCTCGAGGAGAGGTAACTCGAACCAGCGAGGGAGGAGCAGCAGCGGTGCAAGGGCGAAGAACACGAGCCAGGGGCTCGTGAGGCACACGGCCGCCAGCGCAGCTCCGAGCGTCGCGAGCAGCAGCTCCGTAGGCGGGCCCAGTGGCTCGATGCATCTTCCCGCGTACCTATCCTCCCTGCAGATCACGAGACGCAGAACATGGCTCGCTGCGACGAACGTCACGCACGCCGTCAGCGCGGCAAGCGGCCATCCACCCTCTGTGCTCGTGAGCGTCCCGGCGAGCAGATAGACGGCCGCGGATGCGAGTGCCGCGGCGACCGCTGCGGCAAGCTCCGTTCCGGCCTCTAGCGCTCTCGAGCGCACGAGCATGTGGGGCGCAAAGAGCAGGCGTGGTATGGCCAACAGCAGCGCGACCGACAGCGCGAGATCGAGTGGGAGCAGCACGACGGCTGCGGGCAAGACGACCGTCGCGGAGGCATGACCAGACCGCGCCGGGTCGGCTCGCGCAATGAGCCCGTAGGAGAGGAGGCCCAGGAGCACCAGCGCCGCGAACCGAGCCCACTCCGTGGGTGAGGCATCTCGAGCGGAGAACGCGGTCAGAGTGACCGCGGCAACGGAGGCCGCGAAGGGCAGCAGGAGCGCGGCGAACGGATGCACGCGGCGGCCGAGCCTCAGGGCCCGCGTGCTTGTCAGCGCGGCGTCGGACTCCGCCGTCGCCGCCGTCGCGGCCAGATCCCCCATCTGCCTCACAGGCTAGGGTCGGAGCGCGGCGGTAGCCTCCCCCGCGCGAGTGAGCGTGGGCGCCGTTCACTCGGAGGAGGGATGCCGGGAGCCCGACGGAAGGCCGCGCCTCTACACTCGCCCCGTGCGCCATTCGGTGGGCACCGCGCTCGCACGAGCTGCCGCTCGTCTGTCACGCCTCACGGGTCGTGGAGGCGGAACGACCGTGCCGGGAAAGGTGCTGACCGCCGTCGATCCGGGGGCGATCGCAAGGCTGGCAAAGCAGCTGCCGGAGGGCAGCGTCGTCATCTCAGCGACGAACGGAAAGACGACGAGCGCGACGATGGCGGCGGCGGTCCTCGCGCCTCGTTTCCGGCTCGCCCACAACGCTGCCGGTGCCAACCTTGCGTCGGGTGTCGCGTCAGCACTCGTTGCTGCACGCGATCCTCAGCTCGGCCTGTTCGAGGTCGACGAGGCCGCGTTGCCAAAACTGGCGGCGGCCATCCGGCCGCGGGTCATCTGCCTCGGCAATCTCTTCCGCGACCAGCTCGACCGCTACGGAGAGCTCGAGATCATTGCAGAGCGCTGGCGGGCGATGGTTGCGGCCCTTCCAGATGAGACCCTGCTCGTTCTGAACGCTGACGACCCACTGGTCGCCGACCTCGCCGGCTCGCACGAGAACTCGACGCTGTTCGGCGTGGACGATCCTGGGCAACGCGGTTCGTCCCTGCAACACGCGGCCGACTCGAAGTACTGCGTCCGCTGCGGTGCGCCGTACGAGTACGCGGCCGCCTACGTCGGCCACCTCGGCGATTATCGCTGTCCCGCCTGCAGCCATGCTCGCCCGGCAATGGACGTCGTCGCGCGTTCGATAGAGCCCCACGGCATCGACGGGGTCTCGTTCGAGCTGACGATGCCGGAGGGAACGGAACGAGTTCACCTGGACGTGCCCGGCGTCTACAACGTCTACAACGCGCTCGCGGCGGCCGCGCTCACTCGAGGGATCGGCATCCCTACGAGCGAGATCGCTGCCGGTCTGAGCCGCGCAGCTGCGGCGTTCGGCCGTTTCGAGCGCGTGCCGATGGACGGAAAGACGCTAATCGTCCTGCTCGTGAAGAATCCCGCCGGCGCGAACGAGACGGTCAGGACACTTCTGCACGGGGGCGCCCCCGCGGTCGCCGTGCTCGCCCTGAACGACGGCATCGCTGACGGGCGCGACGTGTCGTGGATCTGGGACGTGGACTACGAGCCGCTGGGGGCGGGCCTCGAGCGGCTTGTCGTATCGGGAGATCGCGCCGCCGAGCTCGCGCTCCGGTTCTCGTACGGCGGCATGGACGAGGAGCAAATCGAGATCGTGCCCGATCTGGCGGATGCCCTCGACCGCGGCCTCGAGCTCACGCCACCCGGTGGCGAGCTCGTATTCCTGCCCACGTACACGGCAATGCTCGGGCTCCAGCGGGTGATCGCCGACCGCGGACACGCGCGGCCGTACTGGGAGCGCGTCGCGTGAAGATCCTCTTCGCGCACCTCTATCCCGACTATCTGAACATCTACGCCGACCGGGGCAACCTCGCCGTGCTGAACGGCCGGGCGCGGCGTCGCGGGATCGAGCTTGACGTGCGCGAGGTCGGCCTGCGCGACCCGTTGCCCGACGACGCCGACTTCTTCTATATCGGCGGCGGCCAGGATCGAGAGCAGGCGCTCGTCGCTCCAGATCTCGCCGAGTGGGGACCTGCCCTCTCGGAGGCGGTCGCGAATGGCGCCGTCGTGCTGGCAGTGTGCGGGGGCTATCAGCTTCTCGGCCGCTTCTATCGCGACCGATCAGGTCACGAGCAGCCCGGCGCGGAGGTGCTCCCGCTGCACACGGTCGCCGGCGACACACGACTGATCGGGGACGTTCTCATCGAGTGCGAGCTCGAGCCAGGGCAGCGCCAGACGATCGTGGGGTTCGAGAATCACGCCGGCCGGACAGTCCTCGACGCCGATGCGCAGCCGCTCGGCCGCATCGTCGCCGGTTTCGGCAACGACGGCGAGTCGGGTTTCGAGGGCTGCAGACTCGGCAATGCAATCGGCACGTACCTGCACGGCCCTCTGCTACCGCGAAATCCTCACCTGGCCGACTGGCTGCTCGCGAGGGCTGTGCTCCACGCCACCGGGAACCTCCCGACTCTCGAACCGCTGGACGACGAGATCGAGCGTCAAGCTCACGCGGTCTCCACCGCGCGAGCCCACGCCCGCGGAGGACGTCTCTAGCGTGTTGTACCGGCCGGAAGTCTTCGATCCGCTGACCGAGCGCGCCTGGCGCGACGGTTGGGTTCGGGAGCGGATCGGCGCGATCGTCGCCGATATCGACGCCGCCCACGACTCGGTCGCGCTGTGGCCGGACGACCATTGGGACTCGTGGGAGACACCGACGCCGCTCAAGATGCTCTACGTCGGCGGCGCCGGCGTCGTCTGGGGCCTGGGTGCCCTCGAGCGCCGCGGACACGCCCAGAGCACACTGGATCTGCCGGACGTTGCGCGAGGCGTGCTCGAGGCATGGCAAGCCGAGCCCGACTTCATGCGCGGCCTCGAGCTCCCCTCCCCCGCCCGTGCCGGCCTTCTCTCCGGGCAGGCCGGCGTCCTCGCCGTCGCCTGGCAGCTCTCACCCGACGACGAGGTCGCGGAGACGCTCCTCGAGCGCGTGCGGGAAAACGCTCAGAACGACGCGAACGACATCATGTGGGGATCGCCGGGGACGATGCTCGCTGCGCATGCCATGCACGGCTGGACGGGTGACGAGCAGTGGGCTGACGCGTGGAAGGACAGCGCCGATGAGCTGTTACGACGGCGTGATGCCGACGGGCTCTGGACGATTCGCCTTTACGGCAACGCAAACCGCGGAATCGGGCCTGCGCACGGCATCGTCGGTAACGTCCTCGTGCTCCGGCAGCGCCTCGACGAGCAGCGATCGGAGGAGCTTGCGCGGGAGTCAGCTGCCGCACTTGCCCGCATGGCGGTCCTGGAGGATGGGCTCGCGACCTGGCCGGTCCATGCGGACAGGCCGCTGGAGTCGAACGACGGAGAAATCCGGCTGCAGTGGTGCGCGGGTGCGCCCGGCGTTGTCATCTCGGCGACGGACTACCTCGACGAGGAGTTGCTGCTGGCGGGCTCCGAGCTGACCTGGCAGGCGGGCCCGCACGGCGACGACAAGGGCGCATCCATCTGTCACGGCACGGCCGGCAACGGCTACGCGTTCCTGAAGACATTCGAACGCACGGGCGACGAGATGTGGCTCGGGCGCGCGCGTCGCTTCGCGGTGCATGCCCTCGAGCAGACGGAGCGCCTGCGTGCGGCGCGCGGACGCGGCCGCTACTCGCTGTGGACCGGAGACGTCGGCGTTGCGCTCTTCGCGGCGGATTGCCTCGATGCGCAGGCTCGCTATCCGATCCTCGACACGTGGGAGTGAAATACGCGGACCTGCGGTTCCGGCCGATGTGGTCTTCGCACGCGCAGCGATCACGTCGTGCATCGCGGACCCGAACGTTACGAACGTCGGTACGCGCCTTCGAGTAGGCCGGGTTCCGGGTCGTCCGGGCGCTCGTCGATCCGAGCGACAGTCAGACACGCGCGGTCGTCTGGCGCGGCCGCTAAGTGATCCTCCAGCGGCCCCTACGTGGGACGTGAGGCGACGAAGAGCTCATTCGTCTCGTCCTCGCCCCATTCCGACTCGTGCACCCGTGGCGTAAAGCCGGTCTGCTCCAGCCAGCGAAGCCAATCCTCCCGCGAGAAGATCCCGCAGAGATGGCGATCGTAGACAGCTCTTACCGAGCCGTCCTCGTCGCGGAGGAGGTACGCGAAGTCGGTGATGTAGGTCGTGTCTTCCGGATCCGGGTCCCAGACCCACTCGACGTAGCGCAGACCGCGACCATCCGAGTCGTGGCCTCCAGCCTTCGTTCGCGGTCGGAAGTCCTCGCGCACGTTGTCGGGGCAGAAGAGCGCAATGCCTCCCGGCCGGCAGTGCACGAAGGCCGTCTCGATGGCAGCTTGCAGGTCGTCTGCGGTGGCCATGTACGTGACCGCGTCGTGGACGAAGACGGCGTCGAACTCCCGTCCCAGCCGAAGCGTCCGCATATCGCCGACAAGATGCTCGCAGTCCGGATTGATGGAGCGGCTGACCTCCACCATCTCCGGAGAGACGTCCGTCAGGGTGAGCGAGAACCACGTCTTGAGATGAGACGCGTTGTTACCTCCGCCGCTTCCGAGCTCGAGCACACGTTTCGCGCCCGGGACCGCCGCAAGGATCAGCTCGCGATAGAGCGCAGCCTCGACAGCGTAGTCCTCCGGCGCCGTCAACAGGTGGAACCACCCCGCGAGCTCCCGATAGAGGAAGGGTCGTGCTACGGCGCCCACAAGGCTCCGAGATAGGCCACGGGGTCTCCGGGCTGCCAGCGCTCGAGGAAGCGCTGGATCGGCGGGTGGAGCACGACCTCGTTCAGCTCGATCGACGTGAAGAGCCGATGCCCGCGCACCGCCGCATCCTCGGAGCTCACCTCCTCCAGCGAGCGGCCCGTGAGGTCGGCTGCGAAGATGATGTGGACGACGTGCTTCGTCGCGACGGTGTGCGCTGGCGCGATGGAGTCGACGATCGCCACGGGCCCCTCGAACGGCATCTGGCTATCGAGGCCCAGCTCCTCGCGCAGCTCGCGGCGCAGCGCCTGCACCAGGCTCTCACCCGAGTGGACGCCTCCCCCCGGCAGTAGCCAGTACTCGCGGCCGCCCTTCTCATGGCGGCAGAGGAGGATGCCGTCGCGCCAGCGGAGGATTGCCGAGACCCGGATCCGCGGCTGCAACGCCACGGCTCCTCAGGCGCCCGAGGAGCCGAAGCCGGCGGCGCCGCGCACCGTCTCCGGGAGCTCGTCGAGCACG
>JBKPGF010000017.1:0-18503 GCA_046729255.1 Actinomycetota bacterium | reverse complement strand
GGTCTGTGATCCAGCTCCTGCGATCGAGGCCTTCGGCGTCACACCGATCGGCCTCGACGTGCAGAGCCGCCGAGCCGCCTAGACCCGCGAACGACTCGGGGCCGCTTTCGCGGCCCCGAAGCCCGGTAAACCGCCTGGATTAGTAGAGGCGCTTCCTGCCGTCCGGTGACGGCGGCGCTTACAGCGAGTCCCCTACGCTGGCTAGGCGATTCCCCTCTCGAGTCACGGGGACACGCCTCTACCGGCGGCTACCTCCACTGCCCGTACAGTCTTCGCTCAAACGGACCACCTCCTTTCCGCGGTACATTCAGCATACGCGTCAACCGCGGACGTCGGCAATCCCTACAGCACTCGTTCCATGAGGTCCGCCGCGGAGCCGAGCGTGCGCAGCTCCTCGGACGAGAGGTCTTCGAGCAGGTCGACGAGCTCAGCGACCCGGCGCTGTCTGCCCTGCTGGAGGACGCGCGTGCCCTTCGCCGTCGCTCGCACGCGGACGGCACGGGCATCTCGTTCGTCCGCTTCGCGCACGACGTAGCCGTCACGTTCGAGGCCGCTGAGCAACCGGCTCATGGTCGGCGCCGACACCTGCTCCGCGCGGGCGAGCGCGCCGACGGTCGCCGGCCCGCCGAAGACGAGCACGGACAGCGCCGACAGGCGCGCCGCGGAGAGGCCGGTCGCCTCGTCGACCCTGCGCACCCGCCGCAGCAAGTGGATGGCGGCGGAGTGCAGACGGTCTGCGATCTCGATCTGTTGAGCGTTCATGTGTATAGTTAGTTAGCCTAACTAAGTATAAGTATACGACAAAGGAGGAGGGGGTGGCTTCACCGATTCAGAACATCGGCCAGGTCGCAATCAGGGCTCATGACCTATCCGCGGCAGTTGCGTTCTACCGCGACGTGCTCGGGCTCGATTTCCTCTTCGAGACCGGGGCGCTCGCGTTTCTCATGTGCGGAGACGTCCGCCTCATGCTCGCCGTACCCGAGAACGACGCCGTCGATCACGAGAGCTCGACCGTGTACTTCCGCGTGCCCGACCTGCAGGCTGCCTACGCCGAGCTGACCGAACGCGGCGTGTCGTTCGTGGACGAGCCGCACCTGATCGCGAAGCTCGAGGACCACGAGCTGTGGATGGTGTTCTTCCGCGATCCGGACGGCAATCTCATGGGGCTCATGAGCGAGGTTCGCTGAGCACCGTCGAGAGCTCGAGGCCACGGTCGAGCGGCACCGTGACGCTCACGAGCGTCGGGTCGCCCTGGCGGGCGGCGGAGTACGCGTGCAGCTCCTCGTGCGAGATGACGTTGTCCGCGATCACGAGCGCACCGGGCTCGACCTTGCTGCGGGCAAGCCCGAACAGCGCCTCATAGTCCGCCTTCTCCGCGTCGATGAAGACGACGTCGTAGATGTCCTCGACCGTCTTCAGCGTCTCGAAGGCATCGCCGTCCACGAGGTCGGCCCACTCGGAAAGGCCGGCCTCCTCGATGTTCGTCTGCCAGGCCTCGGTCTTCGCCGGATCCCCCTCCAGCGAGACGACGCTGCCGCCGAGGATCCGGGCGGCAGCCGCAAGCCAGATCGTCGAGTAGCCGCGCGAGCCTCCGATCTCGAGCACCTCGGCAGCGGTCTGCGGCGCGACGACCGTGAACAGGAAGCCGCCGGTTGCGGGCGTCACCTGACGAGAGCGCTGCGCGGCGGGCAGCCCCGCCTCGCGCTCACGCTGGTCCTCCTCCTCGAGCCGGGCGAGCACGGCGCGGACGCGGTCGTCGAGCATCAGTGCTCCGCCCCGGACGTCCCTTGATGCTCCGGCGCGCGAAAGGCGAGCCAGGCAAGGACGCAGGGAGCGCCCATATCGGAACGGAGATATGGGTGCGACCGAGGACGACGCATGGCGAAGCCTTGCAGCCGCCGAAGCGCGAGATGATGTTCGGGGCGGAGCACTAGGGAACGTCGACTTCGATCGTGCCGTTTTCGACGCGTACGGCGTACGTCTCGACGGGCTCGAAGGCCGGGAGCGACAGCGGCACCCCGGTGCGGATGTCGAAGTTGGAGCCGTGCCGCGGGCAAATGACGACGCCTTCCTCCGGATCCCAGTCGCCCTCGCAAAGCGGACCGTCGTCGTGGGAGCAGCGGTCCTCGAGCGCGAGCACCTCGCCGTCGATGTTGTAGACGCCGACGGTCACGGCACCTGCCTGGATGAGCTTCATCTCCCCCGGCGGCAGCTCCTCCACCGGGCCGACCGCGACCCAGGGCACTAGTGCCCCTTCAGGTGATACTCCCCCGCTTCCGGCGAGCGAAAAGCGAGCAAGGCAAGGACACAGGGAGCGTGCGTATCGGTTGAGATACGGGCGCGACCGAGGACGCGGCCTCGCGAGGCTTTGCAGCCGCCGGAAGTGATGGTGGATATTGCCTGAGGGGGCACTTACTTCAACTCGAGCTCGTCATCGCTCGCCCACTCGTCAGGCAGCGGCGTGCCCTTCTCCTTGTGGAGTGCGAGCCGAAGGGTGGAGAGGCCGAGAATCGCGCACTTGAGACGGACGGGCGTCAGCGGCACGCCGATCTCGTCGAGCAGGTCTTCTCTGGGCAGGCCCGCCACCTCGCTCGCGCTGCGGCCCTTGACGAGCTCCGTCAACATCGACGTCGCCGCCTGGCTGATGGCGCACCCCCGGCCCGAGAACTTCACGTCCTCGATCGTGTCCCCGTCGTCGGCGAACGCGACGGTTATCGACACCTCGTCGCCGCACAGCGGATTCATCCCCTCCGCCTCCGCGTCGGCGTCCTCGATGGCGCCGTAGTTCCGCGGGTTCTTGTAGTGGTCGAGGATGTTCTCCCGGTAGAGCTGGTCCATTAGCCGAAGACCTTCCGCACGCGATGGAGCCCCTGGACGAGACGATCGATCTCCTCGGGAATCGTGTAGAGGTAGAAGCTCGCCCGCGTCGTCGCCGCTACGCCGAGCCGCGCCATGAGCGGCTGGCAGCAGTGATGGCCGGCACGCACGGCGACTCCCTCCCAATCGAGCACCTGCGCGACGTCGTGCGGATGGACGTCGTCGAATGCGAACGAGACGATGCCGGCGCGCCGGTCGGGCGGCGGGCCGAACAGCTTGATGCCGGGCACTTCCTGGAGGGCGCCGAGAGCGTACTCCGTGAGGTCGTGCTCGTGCTGCTCGATCGCGCCGAAGCCGACGGCGGTGAGGTAGTCGACGGCGGCGCCGAGCCCGACCGCTTCAGCCATGGGCGCGGTACCGGCCTCGAACTTGTGCGGCAGGTCGCCCCACGTCGTCTCGTCGGCCTGAACCTTGCGAATCATGTGGCCGCCGAGCAGGAACGGCTCCATTCGCTCGAAGAGGTCGGCGCGGCCCCAGACGGCGCCGATGCCGCTGGGCGCGCACATCTTGTGGCCCGAGATAGCCAGGAAGTCGCAGCCGAGTGTCTGGACGTCGAGCGCACGATGGGGAGCGGCCTGGGCGGCGTCGACGACGACGATCGCGCCGTTGCCGTGTGCCCACTCGGTGATCCGGTCGACACCGTTCACGGTCCCCAGCGCGTTCGACACGAGGTTGAGCGCGACGACCTTCAGGTTGCCATCGCCCACGAGCTCGTCGAGCCCATCGAGCACGAGCTCGCCCCCGTCGGTGAGCGGGATCATCCGGAAGTCGGCGCCGGTGCGCTTGGCGATGTACTGCCAGGGAACGAAGTTCGAGTGGTGCTCCAGCTCGGTGACGAGAACGACGTCCCCCGCGCCGAGGCTGGAGTGCCCCCAGGCGTACGCGACGAGGTTGATGCCCTCGGTCGCGTTGCGGACGAAGATCACTTCCCGCGCAGCCGGCGCGTTGATCAGGACGCGCACCTTCTCGCGCGCCGTCTCGAGCCCTTCCGTCGCGCGCTCCGCGAGCTCGTAGACACCGCGGTGGACGTTCGCGTACGACGTCTCGTAGAACGCCTGCATCGCATCGAGCATCTGTCGCGGCTTCTGGGAGCTCGCTGCGGAGTCGAGGTACGCGAGCGGCTTCCCATGGAACTCCTGCTCGAAGATCGGGAAGTCGTTGCGCAGCGTATGCGCGTCGAGCTTGGCTCCGGTCGTCACGGCCACGTACCTATCGTAGCCCTCTACTTACGCGCCAGAGCGATGCCGCGCCAGATGCCTCCACGGCGGCGTGCAACGGGCTCGAAACCGGCATCCTGCACCACCGCGATCATCTGCTCGGGTGGATGCGCGAACGTCCGGAAGTCCATCCCTCGCAGGCGCAACCAGAGATTCACGATGCCCAGGAGTGCGCGCGAAGCGACGTTGCGCGGCGGGTACGTAAAGACGAGCGTCTCCCGCGCTTTCCCTGCGGCTGCGCCGAGCAGCGCGTTGTAGTCCGGGTAGCAACAGACGACGCGGTGGAGGACGACGACGTCGGCAGGCTCCGTCCCATCGGCAGCGAAGTCACCGACGTGACGCTCGATGCGATCGGTGACGCCGGCCTCGCGCGCCAGCTCCGCCGCGGCCTCCTCGTAGCCCGGAGAGAGCTCGACGACAGTCGAGCGGGCCGCCCCGGCCTTCAGCAGCTCGATCTCGATGGCGCCGATGCCGCCGCCGGGCTCGAGGACGCTCCGTCCTGCGACCCCTTGCTCGCGAACCGCGTCCACCACCCACTTCGACGCCGAGTCGAGGCCGCGTTCTCTGAAATGCCGCGCCTCGCGTTGCGCCTGGTCCCTCGAGAAGAACTCACCGTATGCCGATCCCTGCTGACAGCACTTCACCAACCCACTGTATGTCCGACACGTAACCTCCACGCATGCCGCGCGTCCTCGTAACACTCGTTTTGGCGCTCACGGCGCTCGGGCTGACCGCGTGCGCCGGCGGCGGTGGCGGCGGCGGGAAGTCCGCCTCGAACGACACCGGTGCCGCGGTGTTCGAGGATGCGGGCTGCGGCGGCTGCCACGCTCTCAGCGCCGCCGGCTCGAAAGGCTCGGCAGGCCCGAGCCTCGATGCGCTGAAGCCCGATGCCGACCGCGTCGCGCGGCAGGTGGAGTTCGGCGGACGCGGCATGCCTCCGTTCGGCGATCAGCTGTCCGACGCGGAGATCCAGGCGGTCGCCGACTACGTCTCCACGTCGGCCGCGAAGACCTCGGTGACAGTGGCCGCGTCCTTCAAGCCCGACGACACAACGCTCGCCGACTGCAAGCAGGGGGACAGCTCCTGTTTCGAGCAGGCGTTCGGCAACCTCGCGTTCAAGGAAGGACCGAAGCGGGCGCTCGCGGTCTTCGCCGAGAAGATCGACACCGACCCAACCGTCCGCGTCTGCCACCGCATCGCCCACGCGCTCGGCGCGGGTGCCCTCGCACACTACGACGGCGACGTGGGTCGAGCGTTCGCCGACGGCTCGGCCGTCTGCTGGTCGGGCTACTACCACGGCATCCTCGAGCGCGCGTTCGCGGGCGTTTCGTCGGATGACCTCGCCAAGGTGTCCCGAGGGCTGTGCGCGAGCCCCGAGGTCCGCAGGAACGACTTCATCGCCTACCAGTGCGTCCACGGACTCGGACACGGCCTCATGATCTACACGGGCTACGACATGCCACTCGCGCTCCAGACATGCGACAAGCTCGCGACGGACTGGGACCAGACGTCGTGCACGGGAGGCGTATTCATGGAGAACCTCCAGACGTCGTACGGCACGACATCGCAATGGCTGCGCGACGACGATCCGCTCTACCCCTGCCCGACCTTGGCCGAGCGCCACAAGCTCTACTGCTACCTCATGGTCACGTCGCGCATCCTCACGGTCGACGGCGGCGACTGGCAGAAGACAGTCGATTGGTGCCGCAAGGCCGAGAAGAACTGGGTGGCGACGTGCTTCCAGTCCCTGGGACGCGACGCGTCCGGCCGATCACTGCAGAAGCCGAGCGAGATCCTCCGCATCTGCGGGCTCGCCAAGGACATGGCCAGCCAGTGCATCTACGGCGCCGCGCGCGACGTCACGAGCATGGACGCCGGCGCGCGTCGCTCGGCAGGGCTCTGCGCGCAGGCGCCTAACGGCATGCGAGCGCTGTGCTTCAACGGCATTGGCACGATCCTCGGCGGCTTCGCCCGAGAAGCAGATGAGCGTCGGGCTTCCTGCCGTGACGCTGTCCCGAAGCAGTACTGGGACGACTGCTTTGCCGGCGCCGGCGCCTAGCCGATGCGCCGCCTCGTCCCGCTGATCTTCCTGCCGCTCGCGCTCGCGGCGTGCGGCGGCGGCGGCGGAGAGCGCTCGGCCCTCGGCGAGAAGGTCTTCGCCGATGCCGGCTGTGGCGGCTGCCACATGCTGAGCGCTGCCAACTCACCCGGTACGGCAGGCCCCAACCTCGATGCACTGAAGCCCGATGCCGAGCGCGTGGCGCGGCAAGTTGAGCTCGGCGGGCGCGGTATGCCGCCCTTCGGCAACAAGCTGACGGATAAGCAGATCGAGGCGGTCGCCGCCTACGTCGCCGACTCGACGGCGAGCAGCGCTTCCCCCGTCCCCGCGGGGTACAAGCCCGACGACACGACGCTCGCCGACTGCGGCGGCGAATTCGCCTGCTACGAGCAGGCGTTCGCGAACGTCGCGTTCCGCGAAGGGCCGAAGGCGGCCCTCACCTTGCTCGAGCGGCGAAGTGCAAAGCCCGGTCCGGTCGAGAGCGACTGCCACAGGATCACGCACGCCATCGGCGCCGGAGCGCTCGAGCACTTTGACGGCGACCCTGGAAAGGCGCTCGCAGCCGGCTCGGTGTTCTGCGCGTCCGGCTACTACCACGGCATTCTCGAGCGCTCGCTCATCGGCAAGCCGAGGGAGGCGATCGGCCCCATCACCCAGAGCATCTGCTCGGACGAGTCGATTGTCCGGTCCGACTTCATCCACTTCCAGTGCGTCCACGGGCTCGGCCACGGGCTGATGATCTACACGGGGTACGAGCTGCCCGGCTCCCTCGAATACTGCGACGGGCTCGACACCAAGTGGCGACGCGAGTCCTGCCGTGGCGGCGTGTTCATGGAGAACTCGCAGTCCTCGTACGGGACTCGGTCTCGCTGGCTGAAGGACGACGATCTCCTCTACCCGTGCGACTGGGTGGCGGCGAAGCACAAGTACCAGTGCTACCTCATCCAGTTGGCGCACATCGGGCCGGCAGTCGGATTCGACTGGAAGAAGGTGGCGGCAACGTGCCGCCAAGCGGAGGATGACTACGTTGAGGTTTGCTTCCAGTCGATGGGGCGGGAGATCTCCGGACAGATGCGCCACCGGTCCGGCGACATCCTCGCTGCCTGCCGTACGGCCGCCGGCATGGAACGCGAGTGCATCTACGGCGCCGCGCGCGACGTCACGTACAACGACGCGGGGACGAAGCGATCCAAGGTGCTGTGCGACACCGCGCCCGCGGCGGACCGCGCGTACTGCTGGGAGGGCATCGGGACGATCCTCGGCAGCCTCAACCGCTATGCGGAGGAGAAGCAGGCGGCGTGCCGGAAGGTGACGACCGAGTACTACGCCGCGTGCACCAAGGGCGCCAACGTCTGATCGCCCACGCTACCGGCGCACCTCGAAGGCGATGCGGCTCCCGTCGGGCATGATCTCGGAGGCATTAGCATCGGGATAGCGACGCTCGAGGGAACGGCGCTCCCGGTTCCACAGCGCGCGCGAGAGGAAAAGGACGAACGGCGGCCGTTCCTCGAAGCGCCCCACCGCCGCGGGCAGAACGATGGGCTGCACCTGGGCGTGTCGGGCGAAGACCCGTAAGCGGTCCTGCCAGATGGATGGCCATCCCCACTCGTAGTACGGCCATCGATCACTCGCCGCCATGTAGAAGCGGATCCCCGGTACCTCGCTCCGCGAGCGCACGTAGCGGCCGGTGGATCCGATGTCATCTCCGGCGGCTCGTCCATCTTCGGCGAAGTCCGCCGCGATCGCGACATTCCAGGCCGCCATCGTCGCAAGCAGCACCGCGGAGGTTGCAACCACCAGCCCTCGGCCCGATCGGCGGGCGAGACGCTGCACGCCTTCGGCAATCACGCGGATCGCCTCAGTCGCAAAGTAGGCGACGAAGGGAAGCGTGAGGAGCAGGCGACCGTAATGTGGCGCCTTGTTGATGAGGAAGGTGTACGTCAGCCATAGCGCGACGAGGCTCGTCAGCGCTAGCAGTGGCCACGGCGTCCGGGAGGAACGCAGGCGGGCGATGGTGAGAAGCACGCCGACCCAAAGCAGAACGCCGGTGAGCGGGTCGAGAAAGCCGTGGCCCTCGTTGGGATAAAGCCACCCGTGATCCTGCACAGTGTTGTTGAACGCGGAGACCCCGTAGACGATGTTCTGCCTGATCCCCTCCCACGTGCTTCCTCCGTCTACCCATTCCCTGGCCAACGCCCTGCCCTCGGGTAAGACCAGCAGGCTCGTCTTCTGGTAGTCCGTGCTTCCAGCAGGGGCGGACGATTCCGCGATGACAACCGGCCCGGCGACGAGCGCAAACGCGAGCGTGGCTATGCCCGCCATGCGTGCGAGCGTAGCCCGCGAAATCTCTCGCTTGAAGAACGCCACGACGAGGAGAAACAGGAGCCACAGCGGGAAGACGGCGCGAGCAGGGTAGTACACGTACAGACCGACGCCCGCGACCGCTCCTCCGAGGAATGTCGATCTCGTCGCCGAGTGACGGAGACCGTAGAGCAGGAGCGCGAACGCGAGCAGCTCGATGAGCAGGCTCGTTGCCTGATGCATGGCCATCCGGTTGAACATGAGGAACGCATGGTTGAAACCGAGCAGACACGTGGCGACGAGAGCCCACGGCCGCGAGAGAAGCTGCCGAAAGAAGGCGTACGACACTGCAACAGTCACGACGCCGATGACACCGTGAAGGCGCCGCAGGGTCTCGAGGTCGATATCTCCCACGAGTTCGGCAAGTCGGCCGAGCAGGAGGAACGGAAGCACCGGCAGGGTGAAGTAATCACTGAGACCGAAGGGATCGACGCCGGTCCGGTTAGCCCACTTCTCGGTAACCGTTATGAGCGCAACCTCGTCCGATCCAACCTGGACCGGCATTGAGTACGCGCGAAGGAGGTAGAGCGGGGCGAAGGCGGCGGCGACTCCGACGGGGATCAGGAGATCGAGACGCGAAAGCCGGCGCGCCGTCCGGCTCGCAGTCTCGAATGACAAGGTAAGCGCGACAAACGACGCGAGCCACACCATGAGCATCGGCGTGCTGTAGCCGTCCGCGCCGTAGAGCGTTATCGACGCGATGCCGGCGGCACACCCGAAGACGCGGAGCAGTGGATTGGGCCCCAACCAGGAGAGGCGCGAGGATGGCCTCACCTGCAAGACGTCCACTCCCGGATGATAGGGATGCCGCTCGCCGGCATCGCTGTCGTCCGATCCGACGGAGCTCAGGACAGGAGTTGTTCGACTCCGGTTACGCGATCGAGCCCGCGGTCGACGCGCGCGGAGTCCTTCCCAGGGCCGCCGATGACGACGTCGCGCCTGCCGTCTCTCGCGATGATCGTGTCGGCACCTTCGCCGCCGTCCAGCCGGTCTCGTCCCGTTCCGCCGCTGAGCTTGTCGCGTCCGCCCAGGCCGCGGAGCACGTCGTCACCACCAAGACCAACGAGAAAGTCGAGGAACGGCGTTCCCTTCAGCCGGTCCTCGCTCTTTGTCCCGACAAAGCGGCAGGGGTTCGTGATCCGCATCTGGGCGGCTTTCTTGAAGTCGATCACGTAGAGCCCCCAGCGGAGGCACTCGCGTCCCGACGCGAACACGAGCCGCGTGCCGTCCGGCGACCACACCGGCCGGCTGAAAGCATGCGCATCGTCACCGATGATCGACTCGGCTCCTCCATGCCGTCCCATTACCCAGAGGAGCGCCTCGCCGTATTCCCTGCCTGTCTCTCGAATGAAGGCGATGCGGTTGCCGTCCGGCGACCAGGTGGGCAGCGTCTCGTCTTCTGGGTGGTCCGTGAGCCGCTGCGTGCCTGTGCCATCGGGCCGGATCGACCAGACGTCGAAGCTATCGCCGCGATCGGAGATGAACGCGATGCGGTCGCCGTCCGGGCTCCACGCGGGGCTGACCTGGCGGTCGAGCCCCGATGTGAGCTTCCTCACACCTGAGCCGTCCGCCCGGGCGACCGACATCTTCAGCCCCGGGCCGACGAACGCGATCTCCCGGCCGTCCGGCGACCACGATGGCGTGGTCACGTGTGCCTGCGTGAACGGCGAGAAGATGGCGACGTCGGCGAGCCGCCGCTCCTCACCGTTGCTCAGCCGTCGGACCCAGAGTCCCTCGCCGCGGAGGAAGGCGATGCGATCACCGGTCGGCGACCAGGCGGGCGAAAGCCCTCCGGTGAGGTCGGCCCCGTCGACCTCCAGGCGGCTGAACTCGTTCGTCCAGACCACGCGGCCTTCGCGCGAGACGTCCGGATAGTTCCCCTGTCCCTGCGACCTCGTGCGCTTGCCGTCTGGCGTCGTGAGCACGACGAGCTCGGGAGCGCCGCCGCAGCCCACGCTCTCGCGCTCGAAGGCGATCGTGCCTGCGCCCCAGCTCGGATACCGGTCTTGCCAGGCGAGGTTCGGGTTACAGCCGGCCCGGACCGCCTCGCTGGGCGCGAGGACGAACATCCCCGCGAGACCGATTGCGCAGACGACTCCGCGCACACCCATGGGCCGAGGCTAGCTCGCAGCCTGTTAGGAGCAGGTTAGGTCCGCAGGATTGCACGCTTCGAGCTCGTCTGCGCCTCGCCTACGGCAGGAGTCGTTCGACGCCCGACACGCGGTCGAGCCCGCGGTCGACGCGCGCCGAGTCCTTCCCGGTGCCGCCGCGGACGACGTCTCGGCGTCCATCGCGCGCGACAAGCCTGTCCGCGCCAGATCCCCCGTTGAGAACGTCGGCATCTGGCCCACCCGTGAGCCGGTCGTTGCCGCCGAGCCCGCACACGACATCGGGCCCGGACGTCCCGGGAATGATGTCTCGCGTTGCCATGCCGATCAACGTGCAGCCGGGAATCCGCGGAACGGGCGATGCGGCGAGCTCCTGCGGCTCGAAGCCGTAGCGTGCGGCCACCGGGCGCAGATCGCGGTTCAAGACGCGGTTGACGTGATGGAGAACAAACTCGCCCGTCGTCAGCGGACGACGACGACGCATGCTCGCGAGGATGCCGCGGATCGCCGGAAAGCTCCCTCGCGCGTATATCTCGTACCAGAAACAGGCAGCAGTCATGTACGAAGGAAAGTCGACGACGAACGGGCTGAGGTCGCTGTAGGCATGGGGCTCGAGTCCGTCGACGTACCCACTCGCATCACACGAGAAGTCCAGCGTCTGAGGGGATTCACAACATCGCCAGCCCGGCCTCGCGTAGAGCCGGTCGGTGAAGGTGGCGAGGCCCTCGTTTGCCCAAGCTTGCCCCCAGCTCTCCCAGGTCAACACGTGCGTCACCTCATGAGGACCGAAACAGAGGCGGCTACGAACCAAGTCCTCGAAGAACTGGCGAGCGTTCGGCGAAACGATACGAAAGGCCGCGTCCGGCACATGGTTCTCGACGCCGGTCGGAAAAGCCCACGTGACCGCCCGCCCGTCGATGATCCACGTCATCGTGAACTTCCGGACGCTCGTCGGACGACGTCCGACGAGCCGTTCGATGTCGTCGCTGCACACCTGGACGAGCTGACCGATCAGCGCCAAGTCCTCCGTCGTCCCGAGGGAGGAAGGAGCAGTGAAGATCCAGTCCTCCGTCTCGTAGCGAAGGTCGGACTCCGCCGCGGCCGCCATCGTGACAATCAGCAGTGCGAGCGCGAGCGTAAGCCGGCCGAGCCTCAACGTACCCGGAGCTTGCGACATGCCGCCGCACGCGTCAACAACCCCATCTCTAGCTCCGCGGAATGCGAGCTTCGAGCGCGTCGGCGAGCGCCTCGCGCACGGGCGCAAGCTCGATACGGTCGAGCACGTCCTGGAAGAAGCCGCGCACGATGAGCCGCTCGGCGTCGCCGCCCGTGAGCCCGCGCGACATGGCATAGAATAGCTGCTCGCGGTCGACCTGGCTGATCGTGGCGCCGTGCGTGCAGCGGACGTCGTTGGCAAGGATCTCGAGCCCCGGGATCGAGTCCGCGTGCGCATCCGGCGAGAGGATGAGGTTGCGGTTCTCCTGATATGCGTTCGTCTTCTGCGCACCCTCTTCGACGCGGATCATTCCCCGCCAGACGACGCTCGCCTCCTCGCGGAGAGCGCCCTTGAACGCGAAGTCGGAAGTGGTCGACGGCGCGTGGTGCTGCTGGAACGTGTCGTAGTCGAGGTGCTGCGAGCCGTCGGCGAAGTACGCGCCCGTGACGCGCGACGTCGCGCCCTGTCCCGCAAGGTCGTTGTGGATGCGTACCTTCCCGCGCCGCGAGCCGAAACCGCCGGCCACCCAGTCGAGCTCGGCATCTTTGCCGACGGTTGCCCGGTGTGTTGCGAAGTGCCACGTGTCCTGCGAGAGGTTCTGGAGCGACACATACTCGAGCCTCGCGCCCTGGTCGACGAAGAGCTCGACCGCGCCGTTCGAGTAGCCGCCCGCACGCGACGTGTACTCCTCGATGAGCGAGAAGCGGCTGCCCTGTTCGGCCACGACGAGCAGCCGCCAAAAGCTCGCGCCCGCGTCGTCGCCGACGACACGCACGTAGAGGGGGTCGTCGAGCTCGACGCCCTTCGGAACGCGGACGAGCAGCCCGCTCCGCCAGGAGGCGGCGTTGTGCGCCGTGAACTTGTCGTCGGCTCCGACGAGTGTCCCCAGCCGCTCGTGATCGTCCGGCAGCGGTCCGAACTCGACGCCTTCCGGCAGCTTCCGGATGTCGACAGCATCCATGCTCGCGACCGCGAGGCCCGCTACGTCGACCTCCAGCATCGTCCCTTCCGGACCGGTCCGAGGGACTGTCCCCGGGCCACGTCCGTTCTGGACGAACGAGTCAGGGTCGAAGCCGCGCAGGTCGGTGAAGCGCCACGCCTCCGTGGACGTGTCCGGAAGGGGCAGCGAGCGGTAGATCTCGAGGGCCGCTGCTCTATCCACGCGGCACCCTCGGCGCGTACCGACGATGGAAGATCAGCACGTTGCCGTCGAGATCCTTGACGAAGCCCATGTGACAGACACCGGAGTCCTCGACCCCGATCACGTCTCCGCCGGCGCCACGAACCTCGTCCACTGCTGCGTGCACATCTGCGACGCGGAGAGCGACCCCGGACTCGTTGGCCACGAACTCCTCGCCGTCGGCCTCGGGATTCCAAAAGCTCAGCGTGACGTTCGGCGTCTCCACCTCGCCCTCGGAGAACTCGCTCTCGGGGAGGCCGAGCACGTCGCGGTACCAGGCCACCGCACGTGCGACATCGCGGGTCGGCACCGACACGAAGTCCACCTGCTCCACGTGCATCAGGGCATCGTGCCGTCGGCGTACGGCGCGTAGCGGTGGTGGAGAATCAGCGAGTTGCCGTCCGGGTCCGTGAAGAACGCCATGTGGCAGACGCCGGAGTCGTAGACCTCGGGGAACCGGAACTCGACACCGGCGGCGCGTAGGCGATCCATCGCTGCGCCGACGTCCGCCACCCGAAGCGTGATCGAGTAGTTGCCGGGCCTGAACGAGTCGCCCGTCTGCTCGGGGGTGTTCAGAAGGATGGTTACGTTCCCCGGCTCGAACTCGGGCCACTCGTCGCTCGCGAGCGTGTTGCGGCGAAGGCCTAGCGTCTCGGCGTAGAACTCGGCGCCGGCCGCGCGGTCTGTCACCGGAACGCCGATGAAGTCGGTGCGCTCGTAGTCGCCTGCCGGAGGCTCCCACTGCTCGAGCGGCTCGTACCGGTGGTGAAGCAGGAGCGGGTTGCCTGCGGGATCCTTGAAGTCGGCGCCGTGGCAGACGCCCGAGTCGAACGAGTTACGCTCGAGCGCTACACCCGCGGCCTCGAGCGGCGTCCTCGCGGCCTCCACGTCGTCGACGCCGAACGCGATGCAGCCTCCGAACGTCGACAGCGCGATCGTGAGGTTGCCGGTCTCGTACTCGACCCAGCGCTCCCCGGACGTCTTTGGGTTCCGGGCAAGGCCGAGCGTCTCGCCGTAGAACGCATCGGCGCGGCCGAGATCCTGAACGGGCACCGCGATGAAGTCGACACGCCGCACATCGATCACGCGTCGAACCTCCGGTGGAGCATGAGGGCGTTCCCGTCCGGGTCCTTGAACCAGGCCTGCTTGCACACGCTCGTCACGATCGTCTCGCCATCGAAGACGACGCCCTTCGCCTCCAGCTCGGCGCGCGCCGCATCCACGTCGGGCACGCGGATGGCCATGCCCGCGGGGGAGGGAGCGAACGGCTGCCCGATGCTGGCCGGGTTGAAGACGTCGAGCGTCACCTGGCCCAGGCGGAACTCCATGTCGTTCTCGCCTTCGCTCTCGATCTCGAGCCCGAGCACGTCTGCGTAGAACTCCTTGGCCCTCGGGATGTCCTGTGTCAGCACCGACACGAAGTCGACCCGCTCGACGTCCATTACGGCGCCGATCCGTCCGAGTACGGCGCGTAGCGGCGATGGAGGGTGAGCTGGTTGCCGTCGGGGTCGACGAAGGTCGCCATGTGGCAGACGCCGGTGTCGAATGTCTCCCCTACGAACTCCACGCCTTTGGCCTCCAGCTCCGCGCGTGCGGCGGCGACGTCCTCGACGCGGAGCAGGACGAGACTGTTCTTCTGGGGCTCGAACTCCGCCCCGAACTGCTCGGGATACCAGATCGCAAAGCACGTCTCGCCGATCCAGAACTCGTTCCACGAGCGCTCGTCGGGCCGGAGGCCGAGCGTCTCGACGTAGAACTGCCGGGACCGCTTGCCGTCCCGCGACGGGATGCCGACCGTGTCGACCCTCTCGATCTCCATCTACGGGGTCGTGCCGTCGGGGTACGGCGCGTAGCGGCGGTGCAGGAGGATGCGGTTGCCGTCGGGGTCGCTGATCCCTGCGCCACGACACATGCCCGAATCCCACATCTCGTTCACCTGCACGCCCGCCTCCTCGAGCTCCGCCTTCGCAAGGGCGACGTCGCGAACGCGAAGCGCGATCGTCGACGGCGGCAGCGCAGTGAACTCGTAGTCGTGCGTGTGGGGCGTCATGACCGCGAGCGTGACGTTGCCCGCTTCGTACTCGAGCCAGTCGTCGGAAGGCGAGTTGGGATTCAGCTCCAGGCCGAGGAGCTCGCCGTAGAAGTGCTTCGCCCGCTCGATGTCGGTGACCGGCACGCGGACGTAGTCGACGCGCTCGACGCCGATCACGGCGTCGTCCCGTCGCGGTACGGCGCATAGCGGTGGTGCAGGAGCAAGCCGTTTCCGTCCGGATCGGCGAACGCCGCACCGTGGCAGACGCTGGAGTCCCAGATCTCGCCCGTGAACTCCACGCCCGCCTCCTCGAGCTTGCGGCGCGCTTCTGCGACGTCAGGCACGCGGATGGCGATCGCGCCGAACGGCAATGGCGAAAACGTCATGCCGTGCTTCTCTGGCTCTACGAGCGCGAGCGTGAGGTTGCCGGTCTCGAACTCGACCCACGTGTCCGTCGAGAGTGGGTTCTTCCGCAAGCCGAGCGTCTCGGCGTAGAACTTTTCGGCACGCTCGCGATCCTGGGTCGGCACGGCAACGAAGTCGACGCGTTGCGCGTCGATGCCGTTACCCAACCGAGCCTTCCATCTGCAACTGGATGAGTAGCACGGGGGAAACCATGTTTCCCCCGTGGGCCCCCTTCTTTACGTGAGCGCAAAGGTGAGCGGCGCTTGGGCTCCCGCCGGGCAACGCCCGGCTGCGCCTGCAACCGTAGAGTGGCTTAGCGACCGGGCTAGCCAACCGACCCTTCCATCTGCAGCTGGATGAGGCGGTTCATCTCGACCGCGTATTCGAGCGGCAGCTCCTTCGTGATCGGCTCGACGAAGCCGGAGACGATCATCGCGCTGGCCTCCGCCTCGGAGAGCCCGCGGCTCATGAGGTAGAAGAGCTGCTCCTCGCCGATCTTCGAGACCGTCGCCTCGTGGCCGATGTCGACGTCGGACTCGTCGATGCGAATGTACGGGTACGTGTCCGAGCGCGAGTCCTCGTCGAGGAGCAGCGCATCGCAGACGACCTTCGACCGCGAGCCGCGTGCCTTCTCGGCGACCTCGAGCAGCCCGCGGTAGCCCGCGCGCCCACCGTCCTTCGAGATCGACTTCGACGTGATCACCGACGACGTGTGGGGCGCCGCGTGGACCGCCTTGCCGCCCGCGTCCTGGTGCTGGCCCTTGCCGGCGAACGCGATCGACAGCACCTCGCCATGGGCGCCCTCGCCGAGCAGCCAGATGGAGGGGTACTTCATCGTCAGCTTCGAGCCAAGGTTCCCGTCGACCCACTCCATCGTCGCGTCCTCGTAGGCGACGGCGCGCTTCGTGACGAGGTTGTAGACGTTCGTCGACCAGTTCTGGATCGTCGTGTAGCGGCAGCGGCCGCCCTTCTTGACGATGATCTCCACGACCGCCGAGTGCAGCGAGTCCGTCGAATAGATCGGCGCCGTGCAGCCCTCGACGTAGTGCACGTACGCGCCCTCGTCGACGATGATGAGCGTGCGCTCGAACTGGCCCATGTTCTCCGCGTTGATACGGAAGTACGCCTGGAGCGGCATCTCGATGGAGACGCCCGGCGGCACGTAGATGAACGACCCGCCCGACCAGACGGCCGAGTTGAGCGCCGCGAACTTGTTGTCGTTCTGCGGGATGATCTTCCCGAAGTACTCCTTGACGAGGTCCTCGTGCTCGCGCAGGCCCGAGTCCATGTCGAGGAAGAGGACGCCCTGGTTCTCGAGGTCCTCCTTGAGCTTGTGGTAGACGACCTCGGACTCGTACTGCGCCCCCACGCCGGCGAGGTACTTCTTCTCGGCCTCGGGGATACCGAGCTTGTCCCACGTGTCCTTGATGTCGGCCGGCAGGTCCTCCCAGGAGGAGGCCTGCTTCTCGGTGGGCCTGATGTAGTAGTAGATGTTCTCGAAGTCGATCGTCGAGACGTCCCCGCCCCACGTCGGCAGCGGCCGTGCGTTGAAGTACTCGAGCGACTTGTGGCGGAACTTCCGCATCCAATCGGGCTCGTCCTTGTGGCTCGAGATCGCGTCGATCAGCTCGTGCGAGAGCCCGCGACCCGACTTGAAGAAGTAGTCCTCGGGGACATGGAAGCCGTACTTGACCTGGTAGTCGGAGCCGATTCCCTTGACGACCTCGGTCTCGGTCTGCGCCATTACGACTCGCCTCCTACCGTCTGAGGCGCGAACGCCTCGTAGCCTTCGGCCTCGAGCTTGTGCGCGAGCTCCGGCCCGCCTTCCTCAACGATACGTCCATCGACGAAGACGTGCACGTAATCCGGCTCGATGTAGTTGAGGATGCGCTGGTAGTGCGTGATGAGCAGCGCACCCATGTCGGGCGACACGAGCGACTGGACACCTTCCGCGACCACCCGCAGCGCGTCGATGTCGAGTCCCGAGTCGGTCTCGTCGAGCACCGCGATGCGCGGCTTGAGCATTGCCATCTGCAGGATCTCGACGCGCTTCTTCTCACCGCCCGAGAAGCCGTCGTTGATGTAGCGGGACGCGAGCTCGCGCGACACCTTCAGCCCGTCCATCGCTGCGAGGAGCTCGTCGCGGAACTCGGGGATCGGAATCGGGTCGTCCTCACCGCCCGCGCGCGCCTTGCGGATCGCGTTGATCGCGCTCCGCAGGAAGTTCGTCACCGTGACACCAGGCACGGCGTGCGGGTACTGGAAGGCCAGGAACAGCCCGCGCTGCGCGCGCTCGTCGGCGCCCGCCTCGGTGAGGTCCTCCCCGTCGAAGAAGATCTGGCCCTCGGTGATTGCGTATGCCGGGTGACCCATCAGCGCGTAGGCAAGCGTTGACTTGCCCGAGCCGTTCGGGCCCATGACGGCGTGCACCTCGTCCGGGCTCACCGCGAGGTCGACGCCCTTGACGATCTCTGTTCCGTCCTCCAGACAGACGTGGAGGCCCTTCAGTTCCAGCAGCGCCAAGCTCGTGAGTCCTTTCTCCTTGGAAGCACGCGAAATCCAACCTCGCTTGTGACCAATTCTAGCGCAGTAGCCCCCGCTGGCTCCCGGGCCCAGAACGCGGTTCAGATGACGCTTCGCGTTCCATACTCGGTGCTACGCTAGCCACATGCCGAACGTGGGACCCTGGGAGCTCATCCTCCTCGTCGTCGTATTGCTTCTCGTATTCGGCTCCCGACGGCTTCCCGAGATCGGCCGCTCGGTCGGCAAAGGGATGCGGGAGTTCAAGAACTCGGTCACCGGCAAGGACGAGCAGCAGGAGCTCGACAGCGGCGACAAGCCGGTCGAGCTGAAGGCGAGCGCTGTCGAGGAAGAGGACGAGCAGCCCGTCGCCGCCGGCTCCAAGCAGAGCGATAGCTAACTCCTGTCGCTCGAGTTCCGTCCTGAGAAGAGAGGCCGGGCCAGCTGCAGATGAAGGCGTCGCTCGTTAGGCCGGCAACACCACTCCCCGTTGCGGGCGGAGCCGGGCTTGGCCCGGCGAGAGCCCAG
>JBKPGF010000016.1:0-9026 GCA_046729255.1 Actinomycetota bacterium | reverse complement strand
GCGTTTAGGCGGCTGCGCGCTCGAGCCGCTCTTCGTGGCGCGCGCGAGCGATGATGATGTCGCGCTCGCCAAAGCGAACGCGCGCGCGCTCGGCGCGGTAAGCGTCCCAGAGCTCGGCGAGGCGGTCGTCGATCTCCTGGCGCTGGGCGACGAGGGCCGAGTCGTGGCCCTCGGAAAGCGCGTGCAGGAGCTCGCGCCTCTCGTCGGAGAGGCGCTGGATCTCCTTTTTGATCTCAAGCAAACGTGTCATCAGTTCGAGAAACGCATCGGCCGTGCTCGCCATTCCCACTCTCCTCACGCCGCGGTGAGCTGTTTCGAGCGGCATACCGTCTGTGCTGCCTCGATAAACATGCGTGCTGCAGGCGTCAACTGGCGATCGGAATGCCAGGCCACGCCGATGATTCGCGGGGGAACCCGGTCCCCGAGCTCGATGACGGCGATCGACTCGTCGGCGGGGTCTACCGTAAGTCGGGGAACGAGGGCGACGCCGACACCGGAGGCCACAAGGGCCTGCACGGTGCCGTTGTCGTCGGAGCGAAACACGACTTCGGGGTCGCGGCCGGCGAGCCGCAGGCGCTCCTCGACACGCTGGGTCGTTCGGCACGTCCGGTAGCTGATGAGCGGCTGGTCGAGGATCTCGCGGAGCGTCGGCGTCTTGCCACGCTTCACGAAGGGCGAGTCGACGGGGACGACCAGGACGTAGGGATCCCGCATGAGCTCGACCGACTCGAACGGGCCTGGCTCGAGCGGGAACACGCAGAACGTGACGTCGACCTCGCCGCGCTCGACGAGCTCGAGGAGCTCCAGGTCGTCGTGAGACTCGACGAGGCCGATATCGATCTTGGGCCACTCGGCGCGGAACTCGTTCAGGAGCGTGGGGAGGACCCGTGCTCCGACGGATTGGTACGTGCCGATGCGAAGTGGGCCGGAGTCGCCCGCGCCCAATGCCTCGAGATCGGCCTCCGCGGCAGCCAGGCGCGCGTTGATGCCGCGTGCATGCGTCAGTAGCAGCGAGCCGGCGTCGGTCGGCGTGACCGGCCGCGGTCCGCCTGGGCGGTCGATGAGCTGCTGGCCGACAATGCGCTCGAGGGCCGCGATCTGCTGGGAGATCGCCGATTGCGTGTAGCCGAGGCTGCGCGCTGCGCGACCGAAGGATCCCTCGTCGGCGACGGCCTGGAGCGCGACGAGATGTCGCAGCTCGATCCCCAGCCAGCCATTAGCCTGCATGATCGTTCAATACGCTAACAAGACTTGAGCTAATGATCAAATCCCCGCAAGACTGTGTCATGAGCGTTGGGCTGACTGTTGTCGTCGTGGTCGTCGCCGTGGCGGCGCTCGCTCCGTTGCTCACCCGTGCGGGCGATCTCGACGATCGAGACCGCCGGGGCTGGTGGTCGAAGCACTAGATGATTGATCGGAAAGTGTGGTGCCGCCGGGGGTGCAGCCTGACCGAGCATGAGGCCGCGGTCGTCCGCAGCGCGTACCCACCGGGTATGGGCAAGGGCGAACGTGGACTCAGGCGATGCGTCAGATGCGCCATCCGGCGGCGCCACGGCTTGCCCGATCAATTTTCGATCATTCATCTGGCGTGGAGCTGAAGGACGGAACCAGCCAGGCGAAGGTCTGGGCGGCTCTTGCTGTCGTCTATGTCGTCTGGGGATCGACGTACCTCGGGATTCTCTACGCGATCGACTCGATTCCCGTCTTCCTCTCGATGGGAGTCAGATTCGTGCTCGCCGGCGGTCTGCTGTACGTCTGGGCCGTGCGGCGGGGGGACGTCACGGGCGACCGCGTCGGGCGGCGTCAGTGGGTGTCTGCCCTGGTCGTCGGGGGGCTGCTGTTCGTCGGAGGCAACTCGCTCGTGGCCTGGTCCGAGACGCGTGTCGACACGGGCATCGCCGCGCTCCTGATCGCGGCCGTCCCGCTGTGGATGGCCCTGTTCGATCGCGCGGCGAACGGTCAGCGCCTCTCCCGGCCGGCGTTGATCGGGCTACTCGTCGGATTCGGCGGAGTCGCACTCCTCGCCTGGCCGTCGGGTCCGAGCCGGATCGATGCGCTCGGCGCGGCGGCGCTGCTGGTCTCGGGGGGCGCGTGGGCGGCCGGATCGCTCGTCGCGCGCCGCGCACCGCTGCCGCGAAGACCGCTCGTCTCGTCCGGGATGCAGATGCTCGTCGGCGGCATGCTGCTGATGCTCTTGGCCGGCGCATCCGGTGAGCTGACGGAGGTCGGCCACGTCTCGCTGAAGTCGTTGCTCGCGATGGTCTACCTGATCGTCATCGGCTCATGGCTAGCGTTTTCTGCCTACTCCTGGCTGCTGCAGGTGGCGCCGATGAGCGTGGTGTCGACGTACGCGTACGTGAATCCGGTCGTGGCCGTCTTCCTCGGCTGGGCGGTCCTCAGCGAGCCGCTCTCGCTGAGGACCGTCGTCGCCGGCGTCGTCATCCTCGGCGCCGTGGCGCTGATCGTCACGCCCGCGCGATGTCGGCCGAGCCCCGTGCCGGCGACGGTTCCTGCGCGCGCCCGGTGACTCCTTCCTGGCTAGGCTGGCTCCATGACCACGGTCGACCTCCGCAGGTTCGGGCTGAGGCCGGGCGAGGAGCGTTCCGAGGAGCACGAGGTCACCATCGCGCCGCTCGACCTCGGCGGCCAGCGCTACGTGGTCGTGCCCGAGCGCATCCCGGCTCGGCTGACGGTGACGCGTACCGCCAACGGCACAGTCCTCCACCTGCGCTTCAGCGCGGAGCTCCACGGCCCCTGCTACCGGTGTCTCGAGGATGCCGCGCTCGTCCAGCCGATCGACGCCCGCGAGTACCAGGCCGAGGACCCCGAGGGCGATGAGGAGCTGGAGTCGGTGTACGTCTCGGGCGACCGGCTCGAGCTCTCAGCCTGGAGCCGCGACTCGGTGGTGCTTGCTTTGCCCGACAAGATCCTGTGTCGCGAGGACTGCGCGGGTCTTTGTCCTGTCTGCGGCAAGAATCTCAACCGCGAGCCGCACGGCCACGAGGGCGAGGAGACGGATCCCCGCTGGGCGGGGCTCGCCGAATTGAGAGACTCGCTGGGGTGACGCCCGACCCACTGCGCTGGAAGGCCCTCTCGGTGCTCGGCATCGCCTATCTGATGGTGGTGCTCGACATCTCGATCGTGAACGTCGCGCTGCCCTCGATCCAGGAGGACCTCGACTTCTCGACGAGCGGCCTTCAGTGGGTCGTCTCGGGCTATGCCCTGACGTTCGGCGGCTTTCTCTTGCTAGGCGGGCGGTCCGGCGACCTGCTCGGGCGGCGGAAGGTGTTCATGGCAGGCCTACTCTTGTTTGCGCTGTTCTCGCTGCTCTGCGGCCTGGCGTGGTCGGCGGCCGCGCTCGTGATCTTCCGGCTCTGTCAAGGCGCTGCCGGGGCGATCCTCTCCCCGTCGGTCTTCTCGATCACGCTCGTGACGTTCGAAGAGGGCGCGGAGCGGAACAAGGCGCTGGGCGTGCTCGGCGCCATTGCCGGATCAGGGGCGGCGATCGGCGTCATCCTCGGCGGGGTGCTCACCGAGTACGCCGGCTGGGAGTGGATCTTCTTC
The DNA here is from genome assembly GCA_046729255.1 of Actinomycetota bacterium. Taxonomy (GTDB): domain Bacteria; phylum Actinomycetota; class Thermoleophilia; order Gaiellales; family Gaiellaceae; genus PALSA-612. The sequence continues at coordinate 5,462 of JBKPGF010000016.1, read as the reverse complement.
GTCAACGTGCCGATCGGGATTCTCGCCCTACTCGTCGTCCCTCGGGTCGTCCGCGAGAGCCGCGCCGAAGACCTCGAGCGGCACTTCGACGCTGCTGGCGCCGTGACGATCACGACCGGCCTGATCCTCTTGGTCTACGCGCTCACACGCGCGCCGGACATCGGCTGGACGGACCCCGAGACGATCCTGTGCCTTGTCGGCTGGGCGGTGCTCTCGCTCGCGACCCTCGGCATCGAGGTTCGCTCGCGCTCGCCGCTCGTCCCGTTGTCGTTCTTCCGCCGTCGCACGGTGACCGGCGCGAACGTCATCGGGCTCCTGCTCGGGACGGCCGTGTTCGGAATGTTCTTCCTCCTCTCCCTCTACATGCAGCAGGTCATCGGCTTCTCGGCCCTCGAGACCGGGTTCGGCTACCTCGCCGTGGCGTTGACGGCGGTCGCCGCGTCCGGCGTCGCGCAGGCGCTCGTGACGAAGATCGGAGTGAAGCCGGGGCTGGTGATCGGGATGCTCACGCTCGCGCTCGGCCTCTTCTATTTCACGCAGATCTCCGTCGACGGTTCGTACGTGAACGATCTGCTGCCGGGCTTCATCCTCATCGGCGTTGGACTCGGCTTCTCATTCGTCCCGGTGTCGATTGCCGCGCTCGCGGGCATCGCATCGCACGAGGCAGGGCTCGCTTCGGGACTCATCAATACGAACCAGCAGATCGGCGGCGCGATCGGGCTTGCAATCCTCACGACGGTCGCGACGACGCAGACGGACGACCAGCTGGCCGCCGGAGCATCAGAGCCGGCGGCGCTCGTCAGCGGCTTCCAGCTCGCGTTCTGGGTCGGTGCGGCCTTCGCCGTCGTCGGCCTGTTGACGACGCTCGTCGTCCTCAAGCGGGACGACTTGCGAAGGGAACCCGCCGTCGAGCCCACGGGCGCCTAGGTAAGCTAGGCGGCCGCTCATGGCTGTCCCGAAGAGAAAGACATCGAAGTCGCGGCGTGACAAGCGTCGCGCGCAGCACAAGATCCAGGCACCGCGCCTGTCGGTCTGCCCTGTCTGCGGTCAGCCCAAGGAGTCTCACCGCATGTGCCCCACGTGCAAGACGTACCGTGGGCGCGAGGTCGAGCCTCTTCGCGCGCCGACGCCCTAGGAAATGCACCTTGTCCGCGTTGCCGTCGATGCGCTCGGCGGTGACCGTGCGCCCGAGGAGGTCGTGGCCGGCGCGGCTGACGCGCGCTCGGAGGCCGTCCAACCAGTGCTGTTCGGCCCGCCGTCCGTGAACGCCGGCGATCTCGAGCTCGTCGTGACCACGCAGGAGATCGAGATGCACGAGAAGCCGGCCGAGGCGGTACGCGCCAAGTCGGACAGCTCGCTCGTCGCTGCGTGCCGTTCGGTTGGCGCGGGCGACACGGCGGCGGTCGTCTCGGCCGGGAACACCGGCGCCATGCTTGCCGCGTCGCTGCTCGAGATCAGGCGCCTGCGCGGAGTCATGCGACCCGCGATCGCCGTCGTCATCCCTTCCGCGCGCGGGCCCTCCGTCCTGATCGATGCCGGCGCGAATGCAGAGTCACGCCCGGAGCACCTGCTCCAGTTCGCGACGATGGGAGCGATCTTCGCCGAGGAGATCCTTGAGATCTCCGAGCCCGACGTCGGCCTGCTGTCCATCGGCGAGGAAGCTGCGAAGGGCGATCAGGCGACGCAGGAGGCGCACCGGCTTCTGGCCGAGAGCGACCTACGTTTCGCGGGGAACGTCGAGAGCCGCTGGCTACTGGAAGGCGCCGCGGACGTCGTCGTCACCGACGGCTTCACGGGCAACATCTCGCTGAAGCTGCTCGAGGGCACGATCCTTTCGGTGTTCGACGGGCTGCGCACGGAGATCGAGCGGACACCTCGCGGCAGGCTGGGGGGGCTCCTGATCAGGCCCGCCGCTCGGCGCCTGCGCGCGCGCCTCGATCCCGAGATGCACGGTGGCGCTTACCTGCTCGGCCTGCGAGGGCTCGTGGTCATCGCCCACGGCAACTCGTCTCGGGTGGCCATCGCGAATGCCATCCGGCTGGCCGCTCGAGGGGTCGAGCACGGTGTCGTCGAGAAGCTCGGCGATCGGCTGGGGAAAGAGTCCCCGGAGGACCGTGTTAGCATCCTCGCGCCCGCAGAATCCGACGGTTAAGAGAGGTGCCATGGCAGCGTCGCGCGATGAAGTCTTCGAGCGAGTGAAGTCAGTGTTGGTGGAGCAGCTCGGCGTTGAGGAGGGCGACGTGACGGAGACCGCGTCGTTCCAGGACGACCTCGACGCGGACTCGCTCGATCTCGTCGAGCTGATCATGGAGCTCGAGGACCAGTTCGGGATCAAGATCTCCGACGAGGATGCCCAGAAGCTCGTGACCGTCGGGCAGGCCGTCGACTACGTCGCCGAGCACCAGTAGCGAGCGCGCCTTCTCGGGGGCCCTCGTCTCACTGATCGAGGCGCTCCCGGCGGAGCGACTGGCGCAGGTGTTCATGCACCCCTCGAGGGTGACGGAGCGATCCGAGTCGTACGAACGCCTGGAGTTTCTCGGCGACAGCATTCTCGGGTTTGTCGTCGCGCGCGAGCTCTTCGACCGCTATCCCGCCGCGGCAGAAGGAGAGCTTTCTCGGCTGCGGTCGGCCGTAGTCTCCCGGCGGACGTGCGCGGCCGTCGCCCGCGAGATCGGACTCGACCGGATGTTCGCGGAGCAGTTCGAGCTCAGCGACGACCTCCGCCGCTCCGACAACGTCCTCGCGGCGCTCATCGAGGCCGCGATCGCCGCTCTCGTCCTCCAGCACGGCCTCGACGAGGTCGTCGGCCCGGTGCTCGGCGCCTTCGAGGGTCAGATCGAGGAGGCGCTCCACGCTCCGGCCGACTTCAAGACCCGTGTCCAGGAGGAGGCTGCGAAATTCGGGTGGAAGGTGACGTACAGCGTCGTGGCCGTCGAAGGGCCGGCCCATGACCGGCTCTTCACCTGCGAGGCGCTCATCGCCGGGGTCCCGCGCGGCCTGGGCACCGGCCGCTCGAAGAAGGACGCGCAGCAGGTCGCGGCGGAGGAGGCATTCGCGTTTCTCCAAGAGCTGGCCGAGCCTGGGCTGGGCTAGCCCGCTATCCGCAACGGGCGTTAGCGTTGGCCCGCCGTGTACCTCCGCGCGATCACCATTCGCGGCTTCAAGTCGTTCCCCGAGCCGGTCGAGGTGCGCCTGGAACCAGGCGTGTCCGTCGTCGTGGGCCCCAACGGGTCGGGCAAGTCGAACATCGCCGACGCGCTGCTCTGGGCCTCGGGGAGCCTCGCGCCGACCGAGCTGCGCGCCGAGAAGCCGGACGACGTGTTGTTCGCTGGCTCCGCGGGGCGGCAACCCGCACCCTACTGTCAGGTGGAGCTTCGCTTCAAGGACGTCGCAGGTGCTCTGCCGGGCATCGACTTCGAGGAAGTGTCGATCACTCGCCGCCTGCACCGGGGCGGCGAAGGTCAGTACCTCGTCAACGGCGCGACCGTCCGGCGGACTGACGTCGTCGAGCTGCTCGCCGACGTCGGGCTCGGGCCCGGCGCGGGCGCCGTCGTCGGCCAGGGCAAGGTGGAGGCCATTCTTGCGTCTTCACCCGCGGAGCGGCGCGGGCTCGTGGAGGAAGCCGCCGGCCTCGGTCGTTTCAAGCGCCGGCGCCACCGTGCCGAGCTGAAGCTCGCCCGAGTCGCGCAGCCGGTGGAGCGCGCGCGCGACCTCGAACGCGAGGTTCAGAAGCGGCTGCGGCCGCTTGCACTCCAGGCGAGCGCCGCCGAGCGCGCGGAGAAGCTCGCCGGCGAGATTCGCCGCGTCCGGGCAGGCCTCGCGTCGCTCGACCTTGCGGAGCTCTCGGCGCGCGCCGCCGAAGGTGCCGCGCGTCGGGCCGAGCTCGAAGCTGTCCAGGCAGAGGTGGCGACACGGCTCGATGGGCTGCTCGCCGAGCGCGAGCGCGCGGAAGAGCAACTGGCCGCGGTGGCCGGCGGCCGCGAGGGAGCCGCGGGTGCTCTCTACCGACTGCGCAGCGCGCGAGAGCGCGTAGAGATGCGGTGCGAGGCCGCTTCGGAGCTGCTGGAGCGCCTTCGCGCACCGGTCGTCCAGAAGCCCGCGGAAGACCTCACCGAACACGCTCGCCTGGCCGAGGCGCGCGCCGTTGCCGTCGAGCGGGCGCTCGCGGAGCGCGAAGGTTTGCCGGCCGCCGCGCGGGCACTGGCCGAACGCGGCGAGCAGCTGGCGTTGAGCGCGGTCGATGCCGAGCCGGGCCGCGAGGCCGCTGTTGCGGCGGCACTCGGTCATCGAGCGGCGGCGATCGTCGTCGAGAACGCCCGGCAGGGGCTCGAGCTGCTGGAGCATGCCCGTTCCGCGGGTCTGGGCCGCCTCGTCGTGCTCGTGAACCAGGATGCGGCTGAGCTGGCGCGTTCGCTGCCGACCGTCCCGCTCTCCGAGCTGCTCGCGTCTCCCGTGCCCGCCGTGACGAGCGAAGGGTTCGGGTACGACCCGCAGCGGGGGGAGTTGTGGTTCGCGGGCGAGACGGCCGAGGCGTTTCAGCTCGAGCTGGAGGCGCAGGCGCGCCACCTGCGCGAGGAAGCACGAGCGCTGTCAGAGCAGGCGAAGACTGCGACGCCGGTCGTCCGCTCGCCGGATCCGCGACTCGTGTACTGCTGCCAGCGCCTGCGCGACCAGCTCGCCCGGGCCGTGCAGGCGGCACATCGCGTCGAGCAACCGTTGGCCGAGGCGGCCGAGAGCGGAGGGGAGCTTGCCGCGACGTTGGCCTCGGGGCTGCGGGATCTCGCCGGGCGTGAGGCCGACGTGCGACGCGAGGCGCAGGAGGCGTCCGCCGCCGTGTCGCAGGTGGCCGTGGAGCTCGCGCGCCTCGACCCGGAGTCGGGGGATGCCCGCCGCCGGCTCGATGAGGCGGGGGGCGACCCATCAGAGGGGTCGCGCGAAGAGCTTCAGGCTACGCTCGAGCGGCTCGAGCGCCGGAAGGAGGCCCTCGGCGGCGTCAACCCGTTCGCGCAGGAGGAGTACGACCGCGAGAAGGCGCATCTCGCGGAACTACGGACGCAGACCGCAGACCTCGAGCTCAGCCTCGCCGAGCTGGACAAGCTTCGCCGCGAGCTGACGGAGACCGTCGAGCGGCGCTTTGCCGAGACGTACGCGGCGGTGGAGACGAACTTCGCCGAGGTGGCGTCGACGCTCTTCCCCGGCGGCGAGGGGCGTCTGAAGCTGACCGAGCCCGAGGGCGAGGACGACGAGCCGGGCATCGAGGTCGAGCTCCGTCCGGCAGGCAAGCGCATCAGCCGGCTCTCACTCCTCTCCGGCGGCGAGAAGGCGCTCGGGGCGCTGTCGTTCCTCTTCGCGCTCTTCCTGGCGCGCCCGTGCCCGTTCTACCTCCTCGACGAGGTCGAGGCGGCGCTCGACGATGCCAACATCGGCCGCTTCGTCGGTCTCCTTCGCCGGTTCTCGGAGCG
>JBKPGF010000015.1:0-17302 GCA_046729255.1 Actinomycetota bacterium | reverse complement strand
GCGCTCAAGGCAAGCAGCAGACGGTGCGCCGCAGGTCGGATCGGCAACGACCCCAGCACGATGAAGCATGGGAACAGCGCGAGCACGAAGCGCTGGATCGAGACGAGCGGCCAGGGATCGGCCGGCGTCGCGAGCGGCATCGCGAGCGAGACGAGACAGTAGACGCCGTAGGGCGCGCCGAGAGTGCGCCAGGCGACGATCGAGAGACAGACGAATCCCAGCCAGACAACGACTGTGCTGACGTTCAGCAGCGCGGCGTAGTCGTACCCGGCGGTGAGGTCTCGGACGCCGTTCCGGGCGACCAACACGGTGAGGTAGGGACCGCGGAGCGCGGCCGACACCGACGTTCGTCGCCACTCCGACTCCGCGCTGACGAACGCGAATGCGCCTTTCCCCTGAGCGGTGAGGAGGATCGGATAGAGCGCGAACACCGCGGGGGCGGCCCAGAGCCGGCGCAGCCCAGACCATCGGTCCGGCTCGCGCGCCGCGAACACGACGAGCCCCGCGAGGACGGCGACGCCGAGCGGGCGAGTGAGCATTGCACAACCGGCTAGGGCAGCCGCGAGCAGCAACCGCCGTCGCTCCGCGGCGAGGAACGCCGCAACTGCGAGCACGAGGAACAGCGACTCGCTGTAGAGGGCGCTGAGGAAGAAAGCGGTCGGAAAGAGGGCAACGTATGCGACCGCCCGGCGCGCCTCCTCCTCGCCGACGAAGCGGCGAGCATGCGCGTGAAGCAGGACGAAGGCGCAGAGGGTCAGCGGCAGAGAGAGCAAGACGCCTGCCAGCACCGGATGACCTCCCACGACCTCGCTGCCCCCTCGCAGCAGCAAGGGGTAGAGCGGGTAGAAGGCGGGCGCGCCCCGTTCCAGAGGCCCATAGCCGTGCGCTGCGATCTCGAGGAACCAGCCGGCGTCCCACCGCTGCCACGTCTTGGAGAGCGACTCGCCGGCGGCGGCTGAGGACGCAGCGATGGCGCCGATCGTCAGGATCCGCGTCACGAGCCATGTCGTCCAGACGCTCCGGAGCGAGCTCGTCACAAAGCGTCCACTGGAGCCCAGGCAGACTCCTCACCGTGCCGCCCGTCCAGCGCTTCGATCTCGAGCTGCTCGAGCCCGCGCCGGAAGCGAGCCTCGGCTTTGAGTCCGAATCGGCGTCCGATCATGAAGCTCACCTCGGCGACACGAGAGTGTATGACGAGCTGGAGGCCCGCGCGCTGCAACACGGCGAGACCGGCGGGTGCGGAAGGTAAACTCGTGTCCCTCTGGACACGACCCGCTCGGCGAGGCTTCTGTACCGACGCTCGGTTCCGCCGATCGTGTACGGATAGAGGCAGTCGTAGACGATGCAGAACCCGCACCGCCGTATATCCGCCCAGGCCCGAAGAGAGCTGGCCGTTGCCCCGCTGGCGCCACCGGCGCGTCGAGTGTCGGTCGTGATCCCCTGTCTCGACGAGGCTGAGACGATCGCCGCAGATCTTCTTCACCTCGTTCTTGCTCTCGATCCTGGGTCTGCGCCAGCGTCCTGACGAGCCGTAGGCTCCCATGTCGGTAGTGCCCGCGGTCCGACCTAGCCTCGCGTCGAGGTGGCAGTCGTTCGAAGCCTGGGTCGGCACGCGTACCTCCGGCGCCGCGCTCTTCGTGGTCGCGCTGGCGGTCTTCGCTCTGCAAAGCGTCGTGCTGCCCGTCCATCCCGGGCGTGACATGGGCAGATACGTCCAGACGTTCGTGCAGTTCTTCTACGCCGAGCCCATCGTGCCGTCCGTGATCAACACGCGTGGGCCGCTGGCCGTGCTCGGGGTCGGAGTACCCCTCGAGCTCGGGGGCGTGGCGACAGAGGTATGGCTTGGCCTCCTATATGCGGCGTCGATCGTCGCCTGGGGTGCCGTCGCGCTGAAGTTCGGCCCACGTGCCGCCGTCCTGACGACGGGGCTCCTGCTCGTGTACCCGGGCTACGGCATGCTTTTCCACGGGCTTGCGAGCGACGCCCTCTTCGCGGCTGCCTTCGCGGGCTGGGCGGTCCTTCTGTCGCGGGCGATCCTCCGGCCGTCGGTTGCAACCTTTCTCGCCGCGGGGCTGGGGATGGGCTTGCTCGTGCTCGTCCGGCCGGCGAACCAAGTCCTGATCCTCTTCACGCTCCTCCCGATTCTGCTGCGAGCTCCCTGGGGCCGGCGGCTCGCGTGGATGGCCTCCTTCTTCGTCGCTTCAGCCTCCGTGAGCCAGGGATGGAAAGCACTCGCCACCCTGCGCTGGGGCGATGCCGTGGCACTCCGACCGAGCGGTGCGGTGCTGGTGGCGGCCTTCGTGCTTCTGCCGTTCCTCTTTCCCGCCCCCTGGCGCCGGCGTCTTGTGCTGCTCGCGATTCCGCTTGTGGTCGTGGCCGTTGCGGTGAAGGGCCCGAGCCTGCAGAACCCCGTCCGGTATGCGCGGTCCGTGACGCAGAGCCCATCGAGCAGCGTCTTCCTGTTCAGGGCGTTCGAGATCGACCGAATCGTGGAGCCGGACAACGGCCCTGCATCCAGAGAGCTCGCTCGAGTCGTTCAGCGCGAGTTGCTCAGCAAGGAGCCCTATCGCTCGTACGGCGTCGACCTGCAGGAGTTCTTCTCCTCGGGCAGCGATCGCATTTTCGGGGATCTTACGAGCCTCGCGGGTAGCGCGGACCTCGAGTCCGTCACGCGCGAGGCGATTCGTCGACACCCTGAGACCTTCGCGACCGGCGTCCTGCGAACGATCTGGGAGCTGTCCCGGGCGCGGATCTACGCGCCCGAGGGGATCTCGAGCGCCGGTGGTGAACCTTCCGCCAAGGACAAGACGGGAGAGACGGACCTCATCGTGGTCAACGGGCGAAAGCTGCCACGACCAAGCGAGGGGCAGCCGATCCCGGCGTCCCGGGTCGGTCTGGCGATCCGGACGCTCGGTGGGCAGGCGCAAGAGGTGTGGCGGTCGCCGACGGAGCATCCTCTGATCTTCGACGACCCGCGCGACGAACGCCGCTACGGGAAATTCGAGGCCGACACCAATCGCCTGATGGATCGCATTCCCACTCGGGACGCCAACTCAGGGCTCGTGCATCGCCTCAACCAGGCCTCGCGCGCGTTTCCTCCGCCCGTGTTCTGGCTCGCCGTCGGGCTCATCGCCCTTGGGGTGCGGCGCCCACGACGAGCTCTCGTCGCCCTCGCGCCGGCCCTTGCTGGGGTCGCCGTGATCGTCGCCACCGGGATCGTTGCCCTTCCGGTGCCCGAGTACGCGGCACCCGTCAGTCCCGCCTTCGTCATGCTCGCGGCTGTGGGGCTGGTCGGCGCTCACCCGCGCGGGCGGCTGCGCCTGCCGCGGCGCGCGCGGAGTGTGTAGGCGTCAGCGCGAATGCGTGGCCGCAGGCGTCCAAGCAGACTTTGAGCCGCGCCAGTCCGCGCACCAGTCACACATCTAACGCAGGGCAACCGGTCGATCGCGGTCGAGGGCTCCCGCCACCGCATCCACTACGCGCTCGGCCGCGTGGCCGTCGACCTCGCCGACGACCTCTCGCGCGACCCGACGGCGCTCGGCGGCGAGCTCCTGAGGAGCCGCGAGCGCCCGACGTATCCCTTCCGCCAGTTCGTCGAACGAGTCGGCCCGGTAGAACGCTGCGGACTGGGCGAGCTTGCGGTAATGCTCGCCGCCCAGGTTGAGCTCCGCCCACCGCTCCCCGGGCGGGGCGCCCTCGTCGAACGTCACGCACACCGCGGGCCGATCATTGACCAGCGCGTCGAGCAGGATCGTCCCCGCGTTTGCGACGACGCAGTCCACATGCTGGAGCAGCGTGGCCAGATCCTCGATGTCTGTGTAGCTCGGCCGTTGCACGGCTGCACCCTCCTGGCCGGCGGCTGCGACGTAGCGGCCGGCCACGTCGTCGTCGCGCGGGTGCGGCCGGAACAGGAGGGAAAACTGTGCCCCTGCGCCGCTCGTCCGCCACCAGTCGACCAGGCGACGAACGAGATTTCCTTCGTAGGGAGCGTTCGTCGGCGTGTTGCCGGCGTAGAGCACGACGGGTCGCGAGACATCGAGGCCGAGCCGCGCCAACAGCGCCTCGTACCGCTCGCGCGGGCGGCTGGCCGAGAAGATGTCGGTCTGTGGCCAGCCGGTGACGACGATCCGCTCGGGCTCGATGCCGTGATAACGGCGGAGGTCCTCGAGCATCGTCTCGTTCTGGACGACGTAGCGGTCAACGTGAGGGGAGACGATGCCCTTGCCGACCGTGTGGTCCCAGCTGGCCACGTAGCCGACGACGGGACGACGAAGGCGGCGCGCCGCGAGCAGGAACGGAACCGAGCCCTTCGCCTGGAGGTTGGAGAGCACGAGCCCTCCACACTCGCGGCGCATGCGCGCGACGAGTGACGAGGACACGTAGCGCCGTGGCGAGTAGTGCCACGTCGTCATCATCCGGTCCAGCAACGCCATCCGTGGCAGGGGGCCCGATCGTGTCGGGTCCAGGAACCAGTTCCGGTGACCGGGCCGCCAGCGGTCACGGTGGAAGCCGTGCTGGAGGCTGTGGCGTACTGCGAGTGGGTAGAAGCCGGCTTGGCGGTCGAGCCACGCATCGGTCCGGCGCACGGCTTTTTCGATCGGCTTTACCTGCCACGGAAATAGCTCCTGGCGGTACGTGACCCGGGTGTCGCCGAGACGGCTTGCCCAACCCGCCACCTGATCCTGCGGCAGGACGAAGATCGCCTCCAGCCGCTGCCCGAGCCGTTGCCGAAGACCGTCGACGATGCCGCAGTCGAAGAAGACGCGGGTCGGAAACGGGTCGGAGAGGACAAGCCAGATGCGGGCGCTCATGGATAGCCGCACGATGCTGCTCGAACCCGGTTCAGAGCCGGCTGCGGGTTGAGGTCGAGCCCTGGCATGAGTCGAACCCAAGACCGTATCGTGTTCGCTCTGCGACGATTCGTGCATCGATCCGCCCGTGGGCCCAAATCGCCCTAGCACCACGCCGTTCTGGCTGAGAAGTCCGCTGTACCGGTGGACTCCAGGAGGCTTCGGCTACTACCGTACGCTCGCAGCCCTGCGACGAAGCGTCACTCCGAAAGAAGTCTACGAGTCCGCAGCCCGACGGCGCTCGCCGAGGATACCGGCGAGCCCGAAGAGGACGAACGCGGGCGCGACCGGGAGGACGAAATGCGCATCAGTGAAGAGGCCGAGCGCGTTGAAGACGACGACCGCCAGCGCAGAGAGAGCGAGCGCCACCAGCGCCGCGGCTCCCCGCGGCCTCCGGACCCCGATGGCCACAGCTCCGAGGAGGAGCCACAGCACGGGCCGCGGGAACCAACGGGAAAGCTGGTTCAGTCGGTGCGACAGCGTCTGGTTCCCGCGCCGGTCGGGCAGGTTGCCCTCCAGTCGCCCCTCTTCGGACACGATCTTTCGGAAACGGGGACGGTCGGCCGCTTCCAGGAACTGGAACCGGTAGTCGGTGGGTGAGGTCCATACTTGAAGGATGCGCCCGTCTGGGCGAGAGATCCAGGCGTTCTGGCCAGCGGGGATCGGCTCGCCCTCGGTCGGCGTCGGCAGGGCGCCTCCGGCGGCGGGCGTTGGCGTGGTCGGCGTGGCGGCCGGTGCGGGCGTCCGGTACGCCGGCCGCCAGAGCTGTTGCCATGCCGTCGACGCCACGCCCGAGGCGTACGTGCCGGGGTGAGCCTGAATGCCCTCGAACGCTGCGTCCCGGAGCGTCGAGTAGGCGCTGTCCCAGCCGAACACCTGATCGGAGAGGACGTAGAAGTCCTCGTGGATGCGGAAGCTCCCGCTCGTGAAGACCTTGTCCAGCGTCATGCCGTAGGAGCGGTACGGGTCCCGCGTGAGCAGGTTCGCCCGCACGGCTTCGGCGAGGCGGCGCGAGGCGGGGCCGTTGTCGGGCGAGATGATGCGGTCGGTCACGAACGCGCGGTAGAAGGGGACGACGGCGTTGCCGCCGCGGGCCAGAGTCCACTCGCCGTAGCGAATCCCGTTGTTAGCCGTCCAGGCGGCGAGTGGGAGCGCAGCGGCGGCGAGGAACGACGCCGCCCAGCCGATCCGCCACCGCCACGTGGCGCTGAGGACGAGGGGGAGCACGACTAGGCCGAGGAGGACAACGTTCCCCGGACGAATCAGGGCGAGGAGGGCGACGCCGAGCCCGGCGAGGGCGAAAGCTCGCGCTGACGGCGCCGAGGCCGCCCGCACGACCAGCACTGCCCAGCCGGCGAACGCGGCCGCCATCACGATCTCGCTCGCGAGCTCGTGGAACATCAAGGCGTAACCGGGATAAACGAGGAGCACGGCGGCGACAGCGAGCGCTGCGCGACGGCCGAAGGCGAGCGCGGCCGCACTCCAGGCGACGATCGAGCCAGCGTAGAGCACGGCAGCCAGCGGCTCGGCCAGGATGCCGCCGCCGAGGTCGAGGATCCCCCCGGCGACAACCGGCGTCACCGGCGTGCGGAAGAGCAGCGCCCACGGGAGGAGCGGGTCGGAGTCCGTGAGCTGGACGTAGGCAAGGAGGTACTCGTCTAGGTCACGGCCGGACATGAGCGGCCAGGCCACCGCCTCGAGTGCGTAGACGCCGAGCGCGATGCAGAACACGATCAGGGCTCCCAGGCGCCGCCCGGCCAAGCCCTCCAGGCGTTCCAGAACGTGAGTTGTGCGCTCAGCGGGCGCGGTGAGGTGTGACGGCGGCGGCAAGTCCGCTCTCGTCCTCCAATTCATCCGTCTTCGTGCAGAGAAAGAGCGCCTCGCTTGAGCCCGGGCGATAGTCGGTGAAGCGGCGGATCCGGCGCCACCCGGTCCAGGCAAGCTCCATGCGCAGCGCGCCGATCGTTGGCACGGCCTTCGCCTTCCCGCTCTCGGGAGGCCAGCGCAGGCGGACAAGGGGGTCCGGCCGGGGGTCGACGGTAGTCTCCAGGAGCATCGTCCCACCCGAGCGCGTGGCGCCGTTCAGCACCGAGAGCAGGGCGAGGTGGTGCGCCGAGTGGTAGAGGACGCCGAGGAAGAGCACCAAGTCGAACGGCTCCAGCTCCAGCAGGCCGAGGGCCGTTCGCAGGTCGCCGTAGACGAAACGATGCGGGCTCGTGAGCTCGCCCACCCACGCTTCGTGGAGCGGCCGGTCGGCAGCGAAGTCGCAGAACACGAGCTCCGAGGGCTGGAGCCTGCGATCGATCCAGCGCGCGTGCAGCCCGTACTTCGGCCCGATCTCGAGGACACGCGCACCGCGGAAGCGCTCGACCTCGAGCACGTCCGCGAGGGCGTCCGGCAGCAGCGTGAGGTCGGGTACATCTCCTGCGGCCGTCGTCTCGCGCTTGTCGCTGACAAGACGTGCGTCGAGCACGTACTCCGTGCGCTCGTCGAGCAGCTCTGTGCTCTCGGCAGCCGGGTCGTAGACCTGGAGGCCGAGGTGCACGGCGAGGGACCAGGCGCTCCGGCGTGCCAGGCCGACGATCGCTCCGGCGCGCGGTCGCGACACGGTCAAGCGGTGTCGCCGAGCATCCACGCGAATCGCGTTCCGGCGAGTCGGGTGTGAAGCTCGTCCAAGTTCTCGACCAGCTCGGCCTTGGGACGCGTGTTGATCCGAACGAACGCCGAGTCGAGCGGACGCGGATCGGGGTCGATGCCCAGGAAGCCCAGGACCAGCAAGAGCGTCTCTGCCCGTCTTTGCACGAGGTCCTCGTAGACGACCTCCAGATCGTCGACGGACCAGCTTCGCTCGACCCGTGGCATGACGGACGTGACGATAACCGCACCGCCTCAGGTGAGGAGGCCCGATGATACGAGGCGATGTCCGGCAGACACGCCCGTGGCGGCACGCTGATCCTTGGCGGCGGCTTCGCCGGCAGCTGGGTCGCGCGGCTGCTCGCGAAGCGTGGAGCGGAGACGACGATCGTCTCCCCCGAGAACTTCATGCTCTTCACGCCGCTCCTGCCCGAGGCCGCATCGGGGACGCTCGAGCCGCGCCACATCGTCGCGCCGTTGCGGATCATGTGCCCTCGCTCCGAGCTGCTGCTCGGTCGTGCGACGGCGCTCGACGCTGAGCGCCGGGCCGTAGCAGTGGAGACGCCGGAGGGAACGCTCGAAGTCACGTACGACCGCGTCGTCGTAGCGCTCGGCGCTGTCAGCCGCGTCCTGCCCATCCCGGGGCTCGCGGCGCATGGGCACGGTTTCAAGGACCTTGCCGACGCGATTGCACTACGCAACCACGTGCTGCGCCAGCTGGAGCTCGCGGATGCCCGCCTCGAGGCGGGTGCGGCGCGGCGCCACCTGACGTTTGTGTTCGTCGGTGCCGGCTACGCGGGCGTGGAGGCGCTCGCCGAGCTGTCCGATCTCGTCCGGGATGCGTGGCGCTACTACCCGCGTCTGCACGGCGAGCGGCCCCGGTGGATCCTCGTCGACGCTGCGCCGTCGATCCTCCCGGAGATTCCGCAGAAGCTCGGCGAATACGCCGCGCGCGAGCTGGCAGGACGCGGCGTCGACATCCGGGTCAGCACGACCCTCGAGGCCGTCGACCGGGACGCAGCGCTGCTGTCGGACGGCGAGCGGGTCGCGACGCACACCCTCGTCTGGACGGCCGGCGTGCGCGCTAACCCGTTGCTGTCCGAGCTCGGCCTGCCTCTGGACGAGCGCGGGCGAGTGCCGGTCGACAGCTTCCTACGCGTCGAAGGACGAGAGGACGCGTGGGCGCTCGGCGACTGCGCAGCGGTTCCGAACGAGGCTACGCCGGGCACGTCCGACCCGCCGACGTCGCAGCACGCGCTGCGTCAGGCACGCGCGCTCGCGCGCAACCTCACGGGGACACCGCGCCCCTATCGCTATCGCATGCTCGGCCAGGTGGCGACGCTCGGTCGCTACCGCGGGATCGCAGTCGTGTTCGGCCTGCGGCTGCGCAGCTTCCCGGGATGGTTCGTGACGCGGACGTACCACCTGAGCCAGCTGCCGCTGTTCTCACGCAAGCTCCGTGTCGTTACCGACTGGACTGTGGCGCTTCTATTCCGGCGCGACATCGCCGAGCTCGGCACGCTCGGCCACCCGCAGCGCCTCGACGAGGGCTAGTCCTACCGCACCGACGCGAGGGCCTGAGCGAGGGACTGCCCTCCTTCGAGCACGCCTGAGAACAGGTCGCCGTCCTTTGCCACCCGCCGCAGCACCTCGTCCATCCCGAAGTCGCGGGGGTCGAGCCCCGGCTTCACCTCATCCCAGCGCAGCGGCGCCGAGACCGGCGCGCCCGGCCGAGGCCGCACCGAGTACGCGGAGGCGATCGTCTTGCCCTCACCGTTCTGGTTGGCGTCGACGAGCACGCCCCGTCGTTTCGCCCGCACCCACTCCGTCGTCACGAGGCTGCGGTGCGTCGACGCAAGTGTGCGGGCGATGATCTCGCTGAACTCTCTCGACTGCGCATACGTCGACCGCCGCGCTATGGGCACGAGCACGTGCAGGCCGTCGGCGCCGCTCGTCTTCGGATAGCCGACGAGGCCGAGCCCGTCGAGCAGCGACTTCACGAGCTGCGCGACCTCGACGACCTCTGCAAAGCCGACGTCGGGAGAGGGATCGAGGTCGAAGAGCACCCAGTCGGGCCGGTCGGGCTTGTCCACCCGCGAGTACCAGGTGTTCATGTCGATGCAGGCCATGTTCACCATCCACAGGAGCGCGAGCTCGTCGTTCACGAGCGGCGCGTCGATCTTCCGGCGCTGGCGCGGCTTGTCGCGCGTCGACACCTCGAAGGGGCGCGTCGGGATCCATTCCGGCATGCCCCTCGGCGCGTCCTTCTGGAAGAAGAACTTGCCCTCGATGCCGTCGGGGTAGCGCTTCATGGTGAAGGGCCGGTCGCGCAGGTGCGGCAGGATGACCGGCGCGATATCCCGGTAGTAGGCGAGGAGATCGCCCTTCGTGATCTCCTCCTCTGGCCAGAAGATCTTGTCGAGGTTGGACAGCTTGAGCGTGCGCTTGCCCTTCTTGATCACGTCGGGCAGCGGCTCCTCACGGCGGACGTCCTCGGGCACCTTGTCCTCTCGTATCCCGAGGAACGACGGCGAGCGCAGGTGGCCGTCGTGCGTCCACTCCGCGAACTCGACCTCGACCACGAGCTCGGGCTCGACCCATCTGACGTCGCTCTTGCGGACGCGCGGCATCTTCGGCACTTCGGCGAGCGGTGAGTCGGGCCGCTCGATGCGCTTCAACCGAGCGAGGAGAGCATCGATCACGTCCTCGGTGAAGCCGGTGCCGACGTTCCCCGCCCAGCGCAGCGCGCCGCCCTCGTTGACCGCGAGCACGAGCGCGCCCATGCGCTCTCGCTTGCGCTGACCCTTCGTGTAGCCGGCTACGAGGAGCTCCTGTCTCGGCCGCACCTTCACCTTCAGCCACTGGCGGGTGCGGCGCTCCTCGTAGTGAGATTCGGCTCGCTTTGCCATCACGCCTTCGAGCCCCTGCTTCGCCGCCGCGTCGAGCAACGCGTCCCCGTCGTCGAATGTTTCGGTGAGGAGGACCGAGGGCGATCGGCCGAGGAGCTTCGCAAGGCGTTTGCGGCGCTCGATCAGCGGGAGGTCGACGAGCGGCTCGCCGTCCTGCTCGAGCACGTCGAAGACGCAGTAGACGAGGGTCCCCGATCCCTGCTGCATGGCCGAGAAGCTCGCGCGGCCGGCGTCGTCGAGCGCGCAGACCTCGCCGTCGAGGACGCAGTCGGGGGTACGGATCGCGCGCGGCAGCGCTCTCGCGATCGAGTCGAAGCGCTTCGTCAGGTCGCTCCTTCCGGTGCGGCTCTGCAGCTCGACCTCACCGCCGCGGACGTACGCGATCGCGCGGTACCCGTCCCACTTGGGCTCGAAGACCCACCCTTCGCCGCGCGGCAGCTCCTTGACGGGCGTCGCCAGCATCGGCCGGTAGCGACCGCTCTCGCCGCGCGCGGGTGCGTCGCCGTCGCGCTTCCGCAGCAAGAGCCAGTTCTGTTCCTTACCGTCCAGGTGAGCCGGCACGAGCGTCCACGTGCCCTGGAGTCGCTTCCCGTCGAGGCGAAACGTTAGGCCGCCGTCCTTCTTCTCCTCGAGCAGCTCGTACGTGCCGCTGTCCCAGATCTCCACCGTGCCCGCGCCGTAGTTGCCCTTCGGGATCTCGCCCTCAAACGTCGCGTACTCCATCGGGTGGTCCTCGACGTGGACGGCGAGGTGGCGCTGCCCGGGCTCGAGCGGCACGCCGTTCGGCACCGCCCAGCTCGCGAGCGCCCCGTCCCGCTCGAGGCGGAGGTCGTAATGGAGCCGCCGGGCCTGGTGCCGCTGGATGACGAAGACCGGCCCCTTTCGCTGCTTCTGTCCCTTACGGCCACGTCCAGGTGCCTGTCTCAGTGACTGTCCCCTGGACGTGCCTGTTTTTGGCTCGGGCGTCTTCCCGGAGGTCCGTTTGCGCCGATAGTCACGAAGTCGGTCGGATGAGGGCATAACGATCGCGTGCGAGGCCGGAAATGGCTAGTTCATGCCGTTTGCGGGGTGTCTACGCAACGGGGATAAGCCTGTGGAGACTGTGGATTCCTATTCTTTGTGCCGTGGAAGCACAAAGTTGCCGCCCATCGGCTCATGCGTGGATACCCATGCGGCGAAACTTCGCCCTCCGCTCGCGCTTCAGGACATCCGGAGGCGTCCCTTCGACCTCGGACAGCGCAAGCTCGAACGCCTCCCCGAGCAGGCGCGCCGCTTCGTCGTGATCCGTCTGCGCCCCGCCGGCCGGCTCGGGGACGATGCCGTCGATCACGCCGAGCTCGAGCGAGTGGAGCGCGTCCGGCTTGAAGGCCGCGGCCGCCTTGCGCGCCTCGCCGGCGTCCCGCCAGAGGATCGCCGCACAACCGACGGGGCTGATGCCGGAGTAGATGGCGTGCTCCTGCATGAGCACCCGGTCGGCGACGGCGATCGCGATCGCGCCACCGGACCCACCCTCGCCGATGATGCAGGACACGATGGGAACGCCGAGCCGGGCCATCGCGGCCTGCGACTGGGCGATGGCGCCGCCCTGTCCGTGCTGCTCCGCCGACACGCCGGGATAGGCGCCGGGCGTGTCGACGAACGTGAACAGCGGGAAGCCGTGCCGTCCTGCCAGCTCCATCACGCGCATCCCCTTGCGGTAGCCCTCGGGATACGCCATGCCGAAGTTCCGCTGCGTCCGCTCCTTGAGATCGCGGCCCTTCTGGTGGCCGATGAGAGCGACCGTCCGGCCCCGGAAGCGGCCGATTCCCGTTACGAGTGCCTTGTCGTCCGCCCGCCCCCGATCCCCGTGGAGCTCGACGAAGTCCTCGAGCAGCCGCTCGACGTAGTCGAGCGTGTACGGCCTGTCGGGGTGGCGCGCGAGCTCGACCGATCGCCAGATCTCCTCGTCGGTGACCTCGGCATCCATCCGTTCGAGTTGCTCCTCCAGCCGCTCGAGGTCGCCGGTGACGCGCGTGCCACCGAGCAGGCTCAGCCGCTTGAGCTTCGCGAGCCGCTCGCGAACGCGGAGCTGCTCGTCAGCGGTCACGCCGGCTCGCTCGAGAACAGTCGCAACAGCCGCGCGAGGTGGGGCCGAAGCTCCGAGCGCGGCAGGATCGCGTCCACGTGCCCGTAGCGGTAGTTCGACTCGGACAGGCCGAAGTCGTCCGGCAGCTTCTCGCGTGTCGTCTGCTGCACGACGCGCGGGCCGGTGAACGACAGCAGCGCTTTCGGCTCGGCGACTATGACGTCCCCGAGCGACGCGAAGCTCGCGAGCACGCCGGCCGTCGTCGGATGCGCCATCACGCTGATCAGCGCGCCGCCCGCTTCGTGGAGGTCCTCGACCGCGCAGACGGTCTTCGGCAGCTGCATGAGCGAGAGGATCCCCTCCTGCATGCGGGCGCCACCCGACGCGGTGACCGAGATGAGCGGCACCTGCCGCTCGGCGGCGCTCTCGCAGGCACGGACGAGCTTCTCCCCGACGGCACTGCCCATCGAGCCCCCGAGGAACGAGAAGTCCATGACGGAGAGCTCGCAGTCGTGTTGGTCGAGCGTCGCCCGGCCGATCACGATCGCCTCGCCGAGGCCGGTCTGCAGCTCCGCCTCGGCCAGCCGCTCGCGGTACGGCCGCAGGTCGAAGAACTCGAGCGGGTCGGCCGAGCGCACGTCCGCCGCCTCCTCGTCGAAGCTGCCCGGATCGGCGAGGTGCGCTATCCGCTCCCGCGCCGGCATGGGGAAGTGATGGCCGCACTGGCTGCACACCCGCAGCGCGGCGCGGAGCTCCTCGTCGCGGTAGTGGGAGCCGCAGGAAGGGCAGGTGTTCGGATGACGCCTGCCCTCCGCGGGCGCAGCCTCGTCCTTGCGTTCGATCGAGACGTCGATGCCGCTCTCCGCCACGTCGCCCAGTCTAGAGCCCTGATGCGAAAGGGAACGCCCGCCTGGCGCGCCTGTCGAAGGTCACGGGCGTGTGCGAGCGGTGAAGCCAAGGTTCGCAGCACCTTGGCAAGCCGTGAGCGCACGCAGCTGAAGGCTGACGGGCGACGCCGCCGCACGGCGACGCGACATCCAGGCTGGAGCGGCCGTGGCCTTCGCAGGGGATGCCAGGCGTCGCGAGGATTTCACATCAGGGCGTTAACGCGCCTTTGAGTGCCAGGACGCGCCCGGCGGCGTCCTCGACGCGCGCACGGAAGGACGGGAAGCTGCGAGCACGAGCTAGCAAGTGCGCGTAGACAGGGCGATACGAGCCGCGTCCCGTGAGCAGGACGAGGTCCGCCCCAGCACGCACGGCCCGCTCCGACACGGCGGTGACGCCGCCGGTGGCGAGCGAGGCCGCAGCCTCCATCGAGTCCGTCACGACCACGCCGCGGAAGCCGAGCCGGTCCCGGAGCAGCCCCTCGATGATCGGGCTGGACTGGGACGCGATGCGGCGGCGATCGAGGGCGGGATAGCGAGCGTGCGAGACCATCACCAGCGGCACGCCTGCGCGGATGGCGGCCGCGAACGGCGGGATGTCGACGGACATGAGCTTCACCTGGCTCGATCGAATCGTGACCGGGCCGTCGTCCGTGTTGATCTTCGCGGCGCCCAGGCCGGGGAAGTGCTTTGCGGTGGAGGCGATCCCGCCGGCCCGCCACCCGGCGACGGCCGCGGCCACCGCACCGCTCGCCCGCTTCGGATCGCGCGAGAACGATCTGCTTGCCAAGGCACTGTCGGCGACGCTGGGAACGTCGGCGACCGGCGCGAGGCTGACGGTGATCCCAACTCTCCGCAGCGCCCTCCCCGCGGCTCTTGCGTCGCGGCCGACCGTTCCCGAGGCCGCCTGGACGGGAGCCGAAGCTGCCGGCGGTGCCCAGGGCACGACGCGCACGTCACCGCCTTCCTGGTCGACGGCGACGAGCGGCGAGCCTCCGGCTCGGCGCAACGACGACGTGAGGGCACGAAGCTGCGTCGGGGATACGACGTTCCCGCGGAACAGGATGACGCCCGCCGCGCGCCGCTCGCGGAGTGCAGTGAGGACGTACGGAGGCGCGGACGTGCCCTTGAAGGTCATGACGATCACCTGGCCCACTTGCTGGGCGAGCGGTAGCTCGCCCTCACGAGCAGCCGGCGGTGTCGCCAGCACGAGAATCGCGAGCGTGAGAGCGCAGAGCCTGCTCAAAGACCGAGCGCGGCGAGGAGCCTCGTCAACGGCTGGATGCTCTTCGGGTCTGGCGTCACACCTGTCACACCGGCTCCGGCCACCGTCGCCACCACGGCGACGGTGCGCAAGACGTCCTCGGCCTCGGCCACGCTCAGCCCGTTTGGCTCAGGCATGAACGACGGCACCTCGCTCTCGTCGAGCACGTCGGCGTCGAAGGCCACGTACACGGCGTCGGCACCGTCGAGCGCAGCAGCGATCCCCTCGACTCCCGTGACGAGCCCGGCCTCGCGAATGAACACTTCCTCGGGCGGGTCGAGGTTCCGCGCGCCGATGAGCACCGTGTCCTCGACACGCACCGAGCCTGCGTCGAGGGCCATCCGCAACGGCATGCCCCACTGGTTGCCGGTCGGTGACGTCTCCGGCGTGTTGAGATCGCCGTGCGCGTCGAGCCAGACGAGCGCTAGGCGGTCGAAACGCGCCGACAGGGCCTCGATCGCGCCGACATGCGAACAGCAGCAACCACCGAGCACGAGCGGCCGCTCGGGCAGCGACGCCGCCATCGCGAGCTCCTGCTCGCCGAGGCTCGGCTCCTCGATGATCGCCACCTCGGGGTAGGGCAGGTCGAGCGACGCTCCGGCGACCATCACGTCGCCCCCGTCGCCCCACGCGCGCGGCACCCTGACGAGGCCGGCTGCGAACTCGCGGCCGCACGAGTGGCACTCGTAGCCCGGGCCGACCGCCACCGCCGTGTACGTCTTGCAGAACGGGCATTTACCACGGAGGACACTCATCCGAGCTCCTTCTCGTACGAGTCGCTGCGGCGCGACACTTTCATACCGGCGCGCTCGTAGAGCCTCACCGCGCCCGTGGTGTTCTCCGCGTCGACACCGAGGTCAGCCTTCGGCCGACCGCGTGCTCGAAGCTCGTGAAACGAGTGCAAAAGCAGCGCGAGCCCAAGCCCACGCTTGCGCCAGCCGGGCCGAACGCCCAGCACCTGCACGTGGCCGACGTTGGGCCGGCGCTCCGACCTGCAAAGCGACATGCCTGCGATCTCGTCTCCTGCCTCAGCGAGAAACGAGAGCGACGGGTCGAACTCGGATGAGCCGACCATGAAGTGCTCCCACTCCTCGAAGACAGTCGGCACGAAGTCCCAGTGGTCGGCGAACGCATCTGTGACAGCGTCGTAGACCGCACGTGCTTCGCCGGCGCGATACGTCCGTACGGCGATGCCCTCGGGCCAGACGGGCTGTTCGGGCTCGCGAGCGAGGTCCACCTCCATGCGAAAGAAGTGCCGGATGAGTTGGAAGCCGCGCTCGCGTACCGCCGTTGCGAAGGCGCCATCGGCTTCGCCTCCCCATGCCCGACAGACGGCACCGTTCCCGGCAAGCGACCGCGCACGCTCGATCGCCCAGTCGAGCATCGCGTTGTAGACGTGAGGCACGTCCGGATCTGCTCGTGCATCGATGAAGAAGCGGTCGTGTGCCTTGTTCTGGTCCCAGACGTCGCACCAGCCGACGATTCGACCGTCTTCGATCGCCAGACGGAAGTCCCCCTCGATGTCGAAGGTCGGGCTCGTTAGCCAGTCCCGGATCTCGCCTGCGCTCGCGCCGGCACCGCCGACTGCTTCCAGCTCACCGAAGAACCGTGTGACGGCGGGCAGGTCGTCGAGCGTCGGCGGGCGGAGCTCGATCACCGAAGCTCCTTCTCGAAGGTGATCTCCTCGCTCTCGACGTGCATCCCGGCGCGTTCGTAGAGCCGCGTGGCGCCCGTCGGGTTTTCCGAGTCGACGCCCAGGCTTACTCGCCGAAGGCCGCGATCCCAGAACTCGCGGAACGAGTGCAGGAGCAGGGCGATGCCGAGCCCGCGTTGCCGCCAAGCGCGGCGCACGCCGAGCATCCCGACGAAGCCGCCGCCGTGCCGACCGGCCTCGCACCGGGCATAGGCCGCGATCCGCTTGTCGTCACGCACGACGAACCAGAGGCTCTTGTCGTCGCCCTTGCGCATCTCCCACCACTCGTCGAACGGCAGGGCGACGAAGCCCCACTCGTCGGCAAAGGCCTCGCCGATCGCATCGTGGAACTCCTCAGCGTCGTCGTCCCGGAACGCGTCGATCGCGAGGCCGTCGGGCAGCTCCGGCGCCGGTGGCTCCTCGTCCATCTCGATGGCCATCTCCCAGTGCCGCCGCGCTTCGCCATAGCCCCGGCTCTCGAGGAGCGCGTGAGCCGCCGTGTCCTCGGCGAGCGAGTGCTGAAGGAGTCGCGAGGCGCCGAGCTCGCGCGCGCGGGCTTCGGCGCGGTCTACGAGGAACGCCCCCACCCCGCGTCCTTTCTCGCCGGTAACGACGACGCCGGCCACAAAGGCGACGTCGCCATGGGCTTCCATCCAGCCGAGAGCGACCGTGCGGCCGTCCTCCTCGAGCAACCAGGAGTCGTTCGCGAGGTCGCTGCGCAACCACCAGGCGCGCACGTCGGTCTCCGAGATCCTCGGCGTCCGCCCGATCGACGCCTCCTCCTCGGCCAAGACCGTCGAAACGAGCGTGGCGTCATCGCGAGTCAGCGCACGCTGGCTGATGCCGTCAGGCAGGTGCAAGTTCATCCAGTGCTTCCGCGAGGCCGGCGAGCGTCGGCAGCTCCCGTGCCGGTTGGTGCTCCCCTGCGCTCTCCCTCAACCGGTTGATCCAGACGCAAGGGATCCCGAGCTGTTCCGTCGCCGCGACGTCGTGAAAGAGGCTC
>JBKPGF010000014.1:0-52140 GCA_046729255.1 Actinomycetota bacterium | reverse complement strand
GATACGGACCGTCGCAGTGGTCGTCGTAGGAGCTCGTGTTGCAGCGGAGATCGGTCACCGGGTAGACGAGCAGCTGGAAGCGAAGCGGCACCGGGGCGAGCTGCGCCACGGCGGCCGAGAGGTTGCCGCCTGCCGAGTCGCCGCCGATGGCGAGCTTACCGGGGTGGCATCCGAGCTCGGCTGCGTGCTCCGCGGCCCACCGCACGACGGTGACAGCATCGTCGTAGGCGGCCGGGAACGGGTGCTCGGGCGCGAGCCGGTAGTGCACCGACAGCACCGCGTGACCACTCTCGGCTGCCAGCGCACGCGCCGTTGCGTCGTGCGTGTCGAGATCGCCGACGACCCAGCCACCCCCGTGGAAGTAGACGAGTAGTGCCAGCCCCTCCTCGTCGCTCGGCCGGTAGAGCCTCGCGGAAACGCCACCGGCGTCGACGTCGCGGATCTCGTGGACGTCGATCGCGGATTGCTGCACGTGGGCGCGCCGGATCTCTCGCGCCTCGGGCGGGGAGACCTCGACGATCGGCGGGTGGCCGAGCGCGGCCATATCGTCGAGAACCGCCTGCGCCTGAGGGTGGAGCTCCATGGCGAGAGTGTTTCAAATGCAGGGTGGCGGCCCTAAGGCCGCCACACTCGGGTGCGTCGATCACCCGCGGCCGTCAGAGCTGGCCGCGAATCGCCCCGTCCGGGAAGTCGCTCGTGTGGACGTTCACGTAGTACATCTCGGAGTGCTGCAGGATGTCCTTCACGAGCGCCCGAGAGGCGCTAGCGCATCCCTGGACGGAGCCATCGGCGTCGGGCGTCGTCAGCGTCACGACGATTGGTCCCGGCGCGCCGGCCGCCCCACGGTGGATGTGAGCGGCCGCGGCAGGCAGCATGATGTTGCTCACGTTGAGCACGTGACAGATCTGCCCCTGGCCGACTCGCAGGCGCAACGCCGCTGTGCCGCTGCCGTCGGAGTCACCCGGGCCCGGCACCTCGGCCGCGCCCGTCAGCGTCGTCATCAGCTTCTTGCCGCCCGCCGTGGGCGAGAGGACCGTCGTCGGACATCCTCCGGCCGGAGCCGGGATGATGTCGCCCGGATGGACGATGTGCCCCTTGAGCACCGACTTCGAGACGGTCATCTTCACGTAGGGCTTCTTGGCCGACTGGGTCTTGTGGCATATCGTCGTCTTCTGCGCCTGCGCCGTGAGGGCGCTCTGCGCGAAGACGAGACCCGAGACGGCCACGATGCCGATGACAATGGCTACGTGTCTCTTCAGAGTCATATCGAGCCTCCTTTCCTTCCCTCAAGTACCCGCGTGGGGGCGCGCGGAGGCTCGAACATGGCGGTTTTGCAGAGCTTTTACGCGGTCGGCGGAACTGTCAGCCGACGGTCAGCGTGCCTTCCATGCCGGCTTCACGATGCCCCGGCACGGCGCAGTAGAAGTCGTACGTCCCTGGCTCGAGGTCGACGGTGAGTGAGGTCGATTCGCCCGTGACGGTGTCGCTTGTCTCCTCGACGCCGTTGCCCTCGACCTCGACGTTGTGCGGCACCGAGGAGTCGTTCGTCAGATCGATGGTGACGGTTCCGGCGGGCGCGTCGAGCGAGGTCTTGTCGAACGCCAGCTGGCCATTCGGGTCCGCCGCGAGCTGAAGCGTGGTCCCTTCGGCCTGGGTCGTTGCCTCACCGTTCTCGTCACCGTCCCCGCCGCAGCCTGCCGCGAGCAGCGCCACGGCCACGAGCAGAATGAGCATGAATCGAGAGATCCTCATGTCCTCGCCCTACCCCGCAGGCAAGCCTGCACAAACCACCTCGCAAAAAAGGGAGAAGCCGGAGCTTCCCCCTCTCCCGGTTGCGCGAGCTCTCGCGAGTCGTTAGCGCCGCGCGGCTGGTGCCGACGCGAGCCACGTCTCCGGCGAGATCTCCCGAAGGATGAACTCGTCGTAGCCGAAGAGCGTCGCGGTGATCGACGAGATCAACCGCGCACCGTCGAGCGGCGTTAGGTACTTCTTCTCGGCTGGCGCGCGCACCTCCTTAACGAGGCGCTCGCCGACCTGCCACTTCGGCTCGATCGTCGGCCCGAAGTCGTTCGGCTTCATGGAAGCAAACTACTGAACCATGGAGTGTGTGACCGTCGCTGCCATCTCACCCCCCTTGTCGGAAGGACGGTTATGCGCCGAGGGTCGTCACCGGTGCGTGCTCGTCAAGATACAAGCCCGTACTCTGCGGCCTTTTCGCGGCGATGCTTTACAAACGGCCGGCGGCGCCACGCCTCTACACTGTCCATGCGGGCCGTTAGCTCAGCTGGTAGAGCAGGGGACTCTTAATCCCAAGGTCGAAGGTTCGAGTCCTTCACGGCCCATGCTTTCCGCGCGCCGCTTCGCTTTGCAGCGCCGATGGTAGCCCGGATGAGGGACTTCGCGGCCGCTCGCTCGCTCGGGGGATGCGAGCAGCGGCTTCGGTGAACGATGAATTCAGCATTGCACCGCTCAGCCGGAAGGGGGTGACATTCAATGCTGACGAAGATTCGGGCGCGCTTCGCGCGCGAGGAGGGCCAGACGATGGCGGAGTACGCCGTCGTGCTGGCCGTGATCACGGTTGCGACCGTGGCAGTGTTCACCGCCCTCTCCGGTGGAATTTCGGGCGC
Organism: Actinomycetota bacterium; assembly: GCA_046729255.1. Classification (GTDB taxonomy): domain Bacteria; phylum Actinomycetota; class Thermoleophilia; order Gaiellales; family Gaiellaceae; genus PALSA-612. Next base: position 49,513 of record JBKPGF010000014.1, on the reverse strand, counting down.
GCTCACCAAGGTGACCGGCATTCTCTAAGCCGGCTTACGCGGGACCTCGATGCATCGGGCCAAAGGCGGGGGCTCTAACAGCTTCCGCGCCCACGCCCTCGGCCCAATGCTCGACGTGCATATCGGCCGCGGCATGCTAACTGCCGCCTGTGCGTCGCGTTCGGCGACGCGTGTCGCGCTGCTCACCGTGTGGCCCGAGTCGTACCGCGTCGGCACGCTCGGACGGCCGTATCGCAACGCGGCAGGAGCAGACCTCTACCCGGCCGGAGCCGCCTGGCTATAGCGTACGCCGCAGCCCTCGTGGCGTACGGGGATGCGTTCAGGGCTCCTGTCCGCGTCTCGACGCTCGGCAAGCCCGGCGCGTCACCTGCAACCGTGCGATTGCTCCAATGGGCAGCCGCAAAGCCATTCGGCCGGACGCTCCCGACCGCGTCACGCTGCGGGCGCTGACTCGCCCCACCTACGAGCGCTTGCGTGCGGTTGCGCGGCCGCCCTTTCGACCGGCAGCCTTCTTCTGCGCCGTCGTGCCGCCCTGACGGGAGTCGCCCCCAGAGCCGGACTTCTTTCCGCCGCGGCTCGACGCCCCGGGAGAGTTGGCGATCCGCGCTGCCCGCGCCTTCGACATCCCTTTGTCCTTGAGCGCCTCGTACTGCTTCTCGTTCTTCACGCTCGGTCGCTTGTCAGGCATCTGTTCCTCCTTCTCTTTGGCTGTTTCTCGTATTCCCGGCCAGCCGTTCTGGAAACGCCGTCGTTTCCTGGCGCCTGACGGCGGGTATCCGCCTGCATGGCCCGACGAGGAGGCTGGAGACGTCGCGGCCGGAAGCCGCGGTTCCGGTATGAAGACGCTCGCGGCCGCCGCATCCGGGATGCCGAGACACTGGAGCGCATCGAGGGCCTCGCCATCCCGCCCGCCTGGAAGGACGTCTGGATCTCTCCCAATTCCCGCGCGAAGCTCCAGGCGACCGGCGAGGACACCGCCGGCCGTCGTCAGTACCTGTATCACCCTGACTTTCGAGCGGCCCAGGAGCTGAAGAAGTTCGACCGCATCGTGCGATTCGGCGAGCGTCTGCCCGACCTGCGCAGGCAGATAGGCGGTCACCTCGACCTCGATCCGTACGAGCGCGACTGGACGTCTGCCGTCGCCCTCTCGTTCGTGAACCGGGCGTGGTTCCGGGCTGGCTCCGAGCGCAAGCGAAGCAGCGCACGCACGTATGGTGTGACGACGCTCCGCAAGCGGCACTCGACCGTGCGCGGAGACTGCGTGACGTTCCGGTTTCGCGGGAAGGGCCGCGTGCTCGTGCGCTCCACCGTTGCCGACGCCGGGCTCGCCGACGCAGTCCGTGCGCTGCTCGACTTCCCCGGCGGCTCGCAGCTCTTCCGTTACGAGCGCGACGGGTCCACCGCGCTGCTCAGAGCACCCATCCTCAACGAGTACATAGGCGAGCACCTGGGCGACGGGTTCACGACGAAGGACTTCCGGACCTGGGGCGGCACGCTCACCGCCGCGCTCGCCCTGGCCGAGCACGACCCCCCTTCGTCCCCGTCTGAAGAACGGCGCATCCTCGCCGCCGTCATGCGCCGCGTCGGCCAGGAGCTTGGCAACACCGCTGCCGTCGCCCGCGCCTCCTACGTCAGCCCTGCCGTCATCGAGCAGTGGCGGGATGGGAGGGTGATCGAAGCACATGCCTCGCCCAACGGCGCGCTCGTGGTCGACAGCCGTCGGCGCGGGCTCCTACCCGAGGAGAAGGAGCTGCTCACGCTGCTTCGCTCGTGGCGGGTGAACAGGGCGCGGGCAGCATGACGAAGTCGCAGGTCGAGGAGCTTCGTCGCGAGGCGGCCGACTGCAGGCGCTGCGACCTCTGGAAGCTCGGCACGCAAACGGTGTTCGGCGAAGGACCGGTTCGCGAGCTCATGCTCGTCGGCGAGCAGCCGGGAGACGCGGAGGACGTCGAGGGCCACCCTTTCGTCGGCCCTGCCGGGATGTTGCTCCGCAAGCTGCTTGCCGAGGCGAAGATCGACGAGGCGGAGACGTACCTCACGAACGCGGTCAAGCACTTCAAGTGGCGGCCCTCGTCAGGCGGCAAGAAGCGCATCCACGACAAGCCGAACTGGACAGAGGTGCAGGCGTGCGGCCACTGGCTCGCGCTCGAACTTGGAGCCGTGGAACCAAAGCTCGTCGTTTGCCTGGGCGCGACTGCCGCGCAGGCGCTCCTCGGGCGATCGGCCCGCGTTGGGGCGCTGCGGGGCAGGCCCGTCGAACTCGAACAGGGCATCCCGGCCCTTGTCACGATGCATCCCTCCGCCGTGCTCCGGGCCGGTGACGAGCGAGAGGTGCGCCGTGCGGAGCTCCTCGAAGACCTCCGACTCGCCCGCAAGACGCTCGGCAGCATCCGCCGCCGAAGCCGCTGAACCAGTTTCACCCGAGCAGTATTCGGGAAAGTGCCCGCAAATGGCTACGGCGCTCCTCTTCGACCGCGACGACGCCGAGCAGGTCGACAACTGGCGATCGCTCGTCGACGGGCTAGGTAGGAAGTCCCTGCTCTGGATCGACCTGTCCCAGCCCGACGAACGGGAGCTCGACAACCTCGAACAGGCCCTCGAGCTCAGTGAAGAAAGTCGGCAACGACTTGCAGAGACTGACGTCGAGCCCTACTTCGGCGACTTCGGCGACTACCTCCACGTCAGGGCCTACGCACCGTCGGCGAAGGGAAGCGCCGATCTCTGCGCGGTCGACTGTCTCGTCGCCGAGCACTGGCTCGTGACGGCGCATAGCCAGGACATCGAGGTGATCGAGTCCTTCCGCGAGCGTGCCGCGGATGGCTCCGGCGAGACGGGCAAGCTCGATGGGCTCGAGTTCCTTGCCGTGCTGCTCGAGTGGGTGCTGCACGCATACGTCGTGGCGTTCGACCGGATCGAGGACGAGCTGGCCGAGATCGAGACGAGTCTGCTCGACGGCACTCCCGCCGATCCGGAGAGGCGCCTGCCTCAGCTCGTCGGACTTCGCCGAGAGATCAAGGACTTCCGCGCTGCGCTCGTGTCCCACCGTGGGCTATTCCTCGGGCTCACGCGGCCCGAGCTGGAGGCGATCGGCGACTCGCGGCATGCTGAGCGCTTCGGGTTACTGCGGTCACGCTTAGAGGACACGATCCAGAGCGCGCGCGACTGTCGCGACTCGATCGTCGGCTCCTTCGACGTGCTGCACGCGAGGACCGAGCAGCGCACGAACGAGATCATGAAGGTGCTCACGCTCGGCTCCATGCTCTTCCTGCCGGGAGCGCTCATCGCCGGCGTCCTGGGGATGAACTTCAAGGTCGGCTTCTTCGAGAACACCGACCTGTTCTGGGTCGTGCTCGTGGCGATCGTCGGGATGATGGCCGCCGTGTTTGTGGCGGCACGGCTCCGCGACTGGATCTGACGCAGTAGGGGCGCCGCGAAGTCGAGGCGCCCCCTCTGCAAGGCTCACTTAGCGATCAGTTGCACTGCCCTGGTGGACCTCACCGCTCCAGGCTCCGGTCTCGACTGGGCGAGACTCGATGAACTCCTTGAAGCGCTCGAGGTCATTGCTGACCTGACGATCGTCGAAGCCGAGGGCGCTGCCCATCGACTCCTTCCAACCTTCGGCGTCGTACGTCAGCTCGACGTCGATTCGCGTACTGCCGTCAGAGGCCGGCTCGAATTTCACCTTGCCGGAGTTGTACTTGCCGTCTCGGGCTCGCCAGGAGATCGCGCGGTTGGGCATCTGCTCAGAAATCTCAGCCTCCCACGTGTGCTCCTGGCCGCCGATCTCAGCGGTCCAACGCAGGTGTGTGTCGTCCAGCTGCTGGACGGACTTCACGCCCTCCATGAACTTCGGAAACTCCTCGAACTGGGTCCACTGGTTGTACGCCATGTCGACGGGAACGTCGACGATGATCGATTCGTGCACGCTTGCCATGAGACCTCCTTGCTGTCGGTCTCGATGGCGTACCCGAAGCGAGGCACGGCAAACGCCGATCAGAGCGGGCGATACGAGATCGCGGCCTTGCCCGTCACGTGCACATCGAGCATCGCCTGGAGCGGGCCGACGAGACGAGCCTGCCCTTCGACGACGGTCTGCCGATCGCCGTCACGGTCGATGCGATCGACGACAGGGATCTCGGTGACCTGCGAGCTCACCGAGCAGCGGAAGTGCTTGAAGCGGCCATTGACGGCTCGGCCCAGCCCCGCGCAACGGGCCCTGTCGAGGCTGAAGCCGTTCTGCACCGTGTCCCGCGCCTTGGTGAGCCGGAAGACGAGGTTGTGGTAAATGCCGGCAGCAAGCCAGTCGCCCTCTTCGGACGCGATCATCTCGTCGAGCAGATAGCGGGAGCGCGCCTCGCGAATCTCCGCCGAGAGAGACGCGCGCTCGGCGGCAGGTAGCTGCAGCGTTGCGTCGGAGACGACCATCTGCGCGGCGCGCGACGGCTTCCACATCCAGGGAGTGTTGTGTGCAAGAGCGGTCGAGGCCGCGGCGAGGACGACCCCGATCAGGGTGAAGATGATGCTGCGACGCATGGTGCCCTCCTTCGTCGTTCGTTGCGACGAGGATCGACAGGCGCGATGACGACCGGCTGATACACCGATGACGAGGCGTCTACCGGGTCGTGAAGGTCGCGTACGAGCGGTCGCCGTTCGCCGAGCGGAATTTCACGAGCAGCTTCGTGCCCTTGGGCAGCCTTGGCCCGAAGGCGATCGAGAAGACGAGAGCCGACGGCATCGCCGGCCGCATACGGCACGTAATCAGACCCAGCTCGAGCTCGCACCAGCCGGAGGTGAACCGCCCGATCACGTCGGAGAAGACAGCAAGGCTGATCCGAGTAATCGCGAGCGGCGAAGCGACGGCCGGCACGAAGCCGGCTTCGCCGGCGTTGGCCGTCGTTCGGTCCGCCGCGCCGATGAGGACCTCCGTTACGTCCTGTTCCACCGTCGCCGAGAGCCCTGAGTAGTTGCGGAACTCCGGTATCCACGGATAGGTGCGGGCGACCACGAACGAGCCGAAGTTCTTCTCGAGCGGTACGCCGAAGTCGTCGAGCGCGGCCGACATCAGTGCCTTGGCGCGGCGGAGCTTCGGGCGTGCGGTTGCGTACCGACCTCTGACGACGTCCGAACGCGCCTGCCTCGCGAGCGTTTGGCCCTGCCGCACCGCAGTGCGCACAGATGATGTCTCGAGCGCCCCGACCGCGCTCGCCGCTGCATTGCTTGCTCTACCGATGTCCTGGATGGCACGCGAAAGCGCGGATTCGGCCTTCTTTGCCCCTTCCGGCGAGACCGGCGTGATGTCGTCGAGCGCCGTCTGCGACGCGGAGCGGGCCGCTTCGAGGCCCGCCACGAGCTGCTGATCGGGTGTCTTCGCCGGTGCAGCCGCAGCGCCCTGAATCGCGAGAGACGCGACCACTGCCGCCGTCAGCGAAGATGTCTTCCTCATCTGCAGAAATCTTCGTACGACGGGATGACAAGTCGGTGACGGCGGCGTGAAGCTTCAGGTCGCCCGCAGCTGGGTGGTGGCGGCTGCCCTGCGCCTGCGGAAGCGGCGAAAGACGCTCCAGTCGGCCTCGGGTAGCGGTTTCGGGTCGTTTTCGACCCTCCGCCGAGCGTCTCGGACACGGTGAACTGTTTCGGCCGCTCGTGCCTTGGCGATGTCGTGGTTGGTGAACGGGTGAATGTCCATCGTCCCTCCTCTAGTTGATCCACCTGTGAGTCAGTGGGAGAATCGATGGTCACCGTGACGACCCGGTGACCCCCGGATGACAGCCTCTTCACCGGAGTTCCGTGTCCTCGGACCGCTCGAAGTACTCGACGGCGGCCGGTCGATCGCCCTCGGTGGCCTCAGGCAACGAACGCTGCTCGTGCTCCTGCTGCTGCGGGCGAACGAGCCCGTCTCGCGCGACCGCTTGATCGACGACCTCTGGGGTGCGGAGCCACCCGCGACTGCCGGCAACGCGCTCGCGGCGCTCGTGGCCCGCCTCCGCCGGCTGCTGCCATCAGGTCTCCTCCACACCGCGCCTGGCGGCTACGAGCTCCGCGTCGACCCCGAAGCGATCGACCTCCACCGCTTCGAGCGGCTAGTCGAGGAAGGAAACGAGGCACTCGCAGCAGGCGAGCGAAATCGCGCGGCCGAGCTGCTGCGATCTGCGCAGGCGCTCTGGCGGGGTCCGGCGCTCTCAGACTTCACGTACGAGGCGTTCGCCCAGGCCGCCATCACCAGGCTCGAGGAGCTGCGAGTGGCGGCCGTCGAGAGCCGCATCGACGCCGACCTGGCACTGGGGCGCCACGTCGATCTCGTGGGAGAGCTCCAGTCGCTACTGCTGGAGCACCCGCTCCGCGAAGGCTTGCGGGGGCAGCTCATGCTTGCCCTCTACCGTGCCGGCCGCCAGGCCGAGGCGCTCGAGACGTATAGGGCCGGCCGCCGCGTGCTCGTCGAGGAGCTCGGAATCGAGCCCGGCCCTGCGCTGCAGGAGCTGGAGGGCGCGATCCTCCGGCAGGATCCCGTGCTCGGCGGGCCCGAGACGGCAGCAGCCGTCCCAGCCCCGCAACGTGCGATCCTCGTAGCGGCGGGTTGTGCGACAACTCTCGATGATCTGATCGGCGTGGCCGAGCCGCTCGCGGCCCACTCCGGGAGGGAGCTCATTCTGCTCGTACTCGAGCCTGACGGAGCAGCTCTGACAGCGGCAACACGGCTGGCTCACGACCGGATGGAGGCATTGACGCGCGAGGGTCGCACTGTCCGCTCCGCTGCATTCATCTCGACGACGCCTGGTGACGACATCGTCCGCGTCGCGTCGGAGCAGGATGTCGACCTCGTCGTCATCGATGCGCTCGGCGACATCGCCGACGATCTCGGCCAAGAGTTGGTCACCGTCCTCGAAAAGGCTCCTTGCGACGTCGCCGTTCTGATCGCACGCGATGGCGTTCCGGCGACCGGCGGCGGGGCAGTGCTCGTTCCCTTCGGAGGCGCCGAGCACGAATGGGCAGCGATGGAGATCGGGGCCTGGATCGCAGGCGCGACCGGGGCGCGACTGGAGCTCCTCGGTAGGGTGGCCGATCCAAATACGGGGCAGCGGGACGCGAGCCGGCTGCTGGCCACGGCTTCGCTCGTACTGCAAAAAACCGCCGGTGTCACGGCCGAGCCGAGGCTCGTGCCGCCTGGACCCGAAGCCATCGTGGAGGCCGCCCGGGATGCAGGTGTCACGGTGGTCGGGCTGTCGGACCGCTGGCACCAGCAAGGCCTGGGAGCCGATCGGCTCGAGCTGGCGACTCGTGCGGCATCTCCCGTGCTGCTCGTCCGCGGCGGCGTGCGGCCGGGCGGCCTCGCACCAGAGGGGAGCCTGACGCGCTTTACCTGGACGATGGCGTCGGCTGGGTAGCTCGAGCCTTGGAGATCTGGAGTACAACCGTCGATCCCGGGGCGAGCCCGATGCCCTGCCCCGGGTCTTGCGCGACGACGGTACCCGCCGCGCTCGGGCCGAGATTCGGATGGTAGGAGGACACGAGAACGCGGAAGCCGGCTTCCTCGAGCGCGGATCGAGCGGTGTCTTCGGGACTGCCCATCACGTTGGGAACCACCGCAACGACGGCTTCCGAGCCTTGTCGTTCAGGGCACTTGTCTAGGTGCAGGTAAAAGCCGCACTCCTCGTCCGTCATGGATCGCTTGACTCTCCTCCGGGCCTCCGTAAGCAACTCGCCGCTGGTCAGCCGGAGAACACCGGTTCCCCGCATGGGCTCGGCACCAGGGAATGTGTCGATCCCCTCATTGATGCCCAGGACGACTTTCAATGCCTCATACGCCTCCGGAAGCACGGTGCCATCCACACGGCTAGTGACCTCGACGGCCTCGACCGCAGCGAGGATGCTGCCTTTCGGGTCGCCTATGTTGGCCATCGCAGCCTGGGCGAGCTCCCTGGCTGTGGCGATTCGGGCCGCCTGCGCAGCACGGTCTCGTTCACGTTGTGCCGCTCTCGATTGGAGAAAGGCCAAGCTACCGGCTCCTAAGGCGGCGACGAGGAAGACGACGGCGCCGGCGAGCAACAGCCGCAGTCGCCGGTTGGTTCTCCGGATGCGCCGGCTCTCCGCCTCGGCGGCATCCTGACTTTCGGCGACGAATGCGCTCTCCAGCTCGTTCAGCTCCGCCTCGTGGTCTCCCGCCCAATCGAGCGCCGCGGCCAGTCGCGCGCCGCGGTAGAGCTCGGCCGAATCGCGGCCCGCGTCATCCCAGTCCCGGGCCGCCCGGATGAGATGGCCGTGCAGACGGCGCCCTTCCGCATCCTCCTCGAGCCACTCACGCAGCCTCGGCCCCTCGCGGAGAAGCGCCTCATGGGCGACCTCGAGCGCGTCCTCGCTGACCGTCACGAGTCGAGTCTCGGTCAGCACCGCGACCACTGTCGCCGCGTCCTCGTTCGTCTCCAGCTCGAGCTCGGAGAGCGGTGCGCGCCGGCGCACAGCGTCATCGCCGTCAGCGCTCGCCAGCCGCAAGAGGATCCTGCGAGCGGTCAGCTGCTGCTCAGGTGTAAAGCCCTCGTACGCCTCCTCCGCGATCCGCGCGACGGCTCCGCGGACGCCGCCGCTCTCGCGGTACGTCTCGAGACGCAGAGTTCGCCCGTCGCGGTGCTGCCAGAGCTCGACGAGCGCCGTCGAGAGCAGCGGCAGCCCGCCGGGCTCGTCGACGACGTCGGCGACGAGGGCATCCACCAGCGCCGACTCGACGCTAAGGCCGGCCTTGCGAGCGGGTAGCTCGATTGCCCTACGAAGGTCCTCGGGCCTCATCGGCCCGACGAGCACGTGGTTCTCCGCGAGCAGCGCGGCGAGCGCGGGAAGTGCGGCGAACCGGCCGTAGAAGTCGGCTCTCACCGCGATCACGAACGTCTCGTCCGGCGCGGGGTGCGTCAATGCGTCGAGGAACACCATGCGCTCGGCGTCGTCGCGGCAGAGCGTGAAGACCTCTTCCAGTTGGTCGACGACGAGCAGGAGCCTCGTGCCGCTGCGCTCTCGCCTCACCCCGGCGAGCTCGTCGAGCGGGTGCTCTCCCGGCCTGATGACCGCCTGCGTCCACTCCTCCGAGCCGGGAAGAGCTCCGCTGGCGAGGGCTGCGGACAGACCTGCCCGCACGATGGACGACTTGCCGCTTCCGGACGGACCGACTACCCCGAGCAATGTCGCTCCGGGCAGACGTGCGACGAGCTCGGCAACGAGCCGTTCTCGCCCGAAGAACGCATCGGCGTCGGCTACGTCGAAGCTCGCAAGACCCTTGAACGGGCACACACGCTCGGCGACCTCTGCGTCCGCCTGGACGCGCCCGAGGGCGCGTTGGAGGTCGACGACGCTGCTCGTCAGCTCGGCCTGCGCGGCTCGCAGCTCCTGACGGCCGGCCGCGGCTCGCAACGCCGCTTCCCCGAGCCGGCGGCTGGCGTCCGCCCGCAGCCACTCGGCCACGATCTCGTGAACACGAAGGGGAACGCCTTCGGTCTCTTCGAGCACTGCGTCGAGCGGGAGCGCCACGGCCGCGTCGCCCGCAATCGTCCCGGCGAGCTCGGCGACCGCACTCGCGTCGAGTGGCTGGAGCTCACGGTGCGGCGCACCGGGGAACGACGTCCGCGAGGTGACGAGCACGAGTGCTGCTGCCCTCGCAACCGCATCCCCGGCGTGACGAACGGCGTCGAGGAGCTGCTCGTCAGCTGCGTCGAGATCCTCCAACACGAGCAGGATTGGGGTCGTGACATCGCCCGCCTCGGCGAGCGCCGCCACGGCCGCGTCGCCCCCCCCGACGCAGCTCACGTACCGCACCTCAGCGCCCTCTGCCCGCACGTCCCGTGCCAGCTCCGCGACGAGCCGGGTCTTCCCGATGCCCCGCACGCCGGTGATGACGACCACGTGACCGTGCCGTTGCCGCGTCTCGCGCCACGCGTCCCGGAGCCAGGCGAGGTCGTCTTCGCGTCCCACAAGCGCCGTGCGGAAGTCGAGCTCTGGTGGTAGCTCCTTCGTTCCGAGCGCTTCCAGCGCATCAGCGACGAGCTCGCCGCACGTTGTGAAGCGCTCCGACGGATCCTTCGCGAGCGCTCTGGAGAGCACCGGCTGTAACGCCGGATACGCCTGCAACGGCGGCGGAGTCTCCTCGACGTGTGCGACGAGGACGGCCATCGATCGCCGCCTGGCAAACGGCGGTTCGCCGGACAGGCACTCGTAGAGGACGCATGCAAGCGAGTAGACGTCCGCCCGTCCCGTGACCGCGTCGCCTGTGATCTGCTCCGGCGACGTGTACGCGACGGTGCCCGAGAGGTGCGCCGGCTCGGCCTGAGAGCCTGCGGCGTCGGGTCGCGTGAGCCCGAAGTCCGTGAGATAGCAATGCTCTCGTCCTGTCTCCTGCGCGACGAGGACGTTCGCGGGCTTTACGTCGCGGTGGACGAGCCCACGGGCGTGGGCGGCGTCGAGGGCGGCTGCCACCTGGCCGATGAGCGCGAGAGCACGCCTTGCTTCGAGCGGCGCCTCCCCCGCGAGCAGCGTGCGCAGGTCGGTGCCCTCCACGTAGCGCATGGCGATGTACAGATGGCCATCCGTCTCGCCCGCGTCATAGACGGGCACGACGTTCGAATGATCAAGGCTCGCGGCGAGCTGAGACTCGACGAGGAAGCGCTCACGGAAGCGCTCGTACTGCGCCTTCTCCGGCGCGATCAACTTCAGGGCGACAGGCCGTCCGAGCCGCGTGTCGAAGGCACGGTAGACAACGCCCATCCCACCACGGCCGAGGACGTCCTCGATCGCATAGCCCGCCAGCCGATCGCCGGGCCGAAGCTCTCCGGGCGTGAGCGTTGTTGTCAGATGCCCAGGGTAGGGCGGCAAGCTCATCAGCGCAAGGATCGGGCCCCGCGATGACAGGGCGATGACGTGGGCTATGAGCCGCCGGGAGTCGCCAGGGCGTAGAACCGACGGTCGAAGGCCTCGTCGCGGCGGGCGACCTCGAACCCGTGGCGCGCCAGCTCCTGCTCGAGCGACTCGACCGTGATGTCGCCGTGGTCGAGCTCCCACACGTGGTAAGGCTCGACGATCTCGCCACGGCGCACCTTCCACTGGAACGTCCGCGCCTTCACCTTCGGCAGCTTCACGTTGAGCGAGGCGACGAGCCGGCGGTTCCGCGGCAGGCTCAGGAAGACGTGCCGCAGCGCGGCCCTGGCCAGCTTGGCCAGCAGCGGTGGGAAGTCGTCGTAGGGGAGGTGCTCGAAGACCTCGAACGCGAGGATCGCGTCGTATTGGTCGGGAAAGTCGTACTGAGCGACGTTGGCGACGACGTCTGGCTGCTTGTCGGCGTCGATGTCGAGCGTCGTCACATTGACGCCCTTCGAGCGGAGGTAGTTGGCCGTGAAGCCCGTGCCGACGCCGATCTCGAGCACCTGGTCGCCCTGCCGGACGAGGTCCTGCATGAGCTTCTGCTGACGCCAGTAGAGCCGCCAGTGCGCCTCGCTCTCCAGCTCGTGGATCCAGTGACTCGAGTAGCGGTACTCCATGCCCGCCTACGCTAACGCCATGAAGGTGCTGTCCGTCGTCGGGAACAGGCCGCAATTCATCAAGTCGGGACCGCTGTCCGTGGCGCTCCGAGAGGCAGGTGTCGAGGAGGTCGTGCTCCACACGGGGCAGCACTACGACCGCGAGTTGTCGGAGGTCTTCTTCGAGGAGCTCGGGCTGGCCGAGCCCGCGTTCCGGCTGGAGGCGCACACGCGCGACGTCGACGCGATGGGGCCGGGAATCCTCGAGGGCCTCGGGTTACAGCGCCCCGACGCTGCCATCGTCTTCGGCGACACGAACTCGACGCTCGCAGGCAGTCGTGCCGCACGAGAGGCGAACATCCCCTTCGCGCACGTCGAAGCGGGGATGCGTTCCGGCGACATGACGATGCCTGAGGAGCACACGCGCATCGAGGTGGACTCGTACGCAGATCTGCTGTTGTGTCCCGACGAGCGGTCGCGCGGCATCCTCGAACGGGAGGGTGTGCGGGGGCGGATCGAGGTTGTCGGCGACGTCATGGCAGACGCGTGCTTCACGCTCGCGCCGATCGCCCGCGAGCGGTCGGCCGTGCTCCCGCGGCTCGGCGTCGAGCCCGGGGCGTACGTCGTCGCGACGATCCACCGGGACGCGAACGTCGTCGAGCCCCGCCTGTCCCGCATCGTCGACGGGTTGACACGGGTCGACGGGCCCGTCGTCTTCTCGTGCCATCCCCGCACCCGCGATGCAATTGCGACACAGGGACTGTCCCTCGGACATATCCAGTTGGTGCAGCCTCTTTCGTACCTGGACTTCGCGGCACTCGCGTCGCAGGCACGCGTCATCGTCACCGATTCGGGCGGGCTGCAGAAGGAGGCGTACTGGTACGGCGTCCCCTGCGTGACCGCGCGCCCGTCGACGGAGTGGGTGGACACCGTGGAACTAGGGACGAACACCCTCGTCGACGACGATCCCGAGCGGCTTGCGGAGGCCGTCGAGGCGGCGCGGCCGCTCCCGGCCGACAGGCCCTCGTTGTACGGCGACGGGAGGGCTGCGCCGAGGATCGCAGAAGCTCTCTGTACGCTTTTCGACCGATGACCGAGCCTCGTCTGGAAGCGCAGCCGGCCGATTCGGCGACCCGTCACTGGGACGTCGCGGTCGTCGGCGCAGGCTACGTCGGCGTGCCGCTCGCACGCCTGCTTGCGCAGTCCGGCAGGACCGTGCTGCTCGTGGACGTCGCCGAGGCGGTCGTCGCCGGGATCAACCGAGGCGAGAGCCACATCGAAGACGTTCCCTCGGAGGAGCTCGGGCCTCTTGTCAGCGAAGGCCGCATCGCGGCGACCGGCGACTATGACGCGCTCCGCGACGCGGATGCAATCGTCGTCGCCCTACCCACGCCGCTGTCGAAGCAGCGCGAGCCGGACATCTCGATCCTCGTCCAGGCCGTCGACGACATCGCGATACGGTTGCGCCCAGGTCACCTCGTCGTGCTCGAGTCGACGACCTATCCGGGCACGACGCGCGAAGTCGTGCTGCCGATCCTCGCGGCAGGTGGCCTGGAGGTAGGACGCGACTTCCACCTCGCGTTCTCGCCCGAGCGCGTCGACCCGGGCAACACGCGCTGGCGGCCGGAGAGCGTCCCGAAGATCGTCGGCGGGATCACCGACGCGTGCACGGAGCGCGCAGCCGAGCTCTACCAGGGCGCGATCGACCAGGTGCACCGGGTCTCGTCGCCCGAGGCCGCCGAGCTGACGAAGCTCCTCGAGAACATCTTCCGCTCGGTGAACATTGCCCTCGTCAACGAGCTCGCGCAGCTCTGCGACCGGATGGGCATCGACGTCTGGGAGGTCGTGGATGCGGCATCGACGAAGCCTTTCGGGTTCATGCGCTTCGAGCCGGGGCCCGGGCTGGGCGGCCACTGCATCCCGGTCGACCCGTTCTACCTCACGTGGAAGGCCCGCGAGTACGGCTTCTACACGGAGTTCATCGAGCTGGCCGGCAAGGTCAACGAGAACATGCCGTACTACTGCCGCTCGCTCATCTCGCAGGCGCTCAACCACGGGCGCCAGCGGTCGCTGAAGGGCTCGAAGGTGCTCATCCTGGGCATCGCGTACAAGCCGGACATCTCCGACACGCGCGAGTCGCCCGCGCTCAAAGTGATCGAGCTGCTGCGGAACGCCGGCGCTGACGTGGCCTATCACGATCCGCACGTGCCGAGCCTGCCCGAGCTGGGGCTGCACTCGTCCGAGCTCGACCCGGCTGCCTACGACTGCGTCACCGTCGTCACCGACCACTCGGGCGTCGACTACGACGGTGTCGTCGAGCAGGCACAGCTCGTCGTCGACTTCCGCAATGCCACAGGCGAAGCCGGGCGCAGGTCGGACAAGGTCTGGAAGCTTTGAGAGTCGCAGTAGCGGGGCTCGGCTACTGGGGCCCGAACCTCGCGCGAAACTTCGACACGCTCGCGGAGCTCGCGTGGATCTGCGACTCGGACGAGCAGGCCGTGGAGCGGGCCGGCGGGCGGTTCCCCCAGGCGCGAGCGACCACCGACTTCGAAGAGCTGCTCGCGGACGACACGGTCGACGCTGTCGTCGTGGCGACGCCGGTGCCGACTCATGCCGAGCTCGCGCGACGGGCGCTCGAGGCGGGGAAGCACGTGCTCGTCGAGAAGCCGCCGGCGATGACGGGCACCGAGATCGACGGCCTCGTGGCGCTCGCCGACGACCGCAACCTCGTGCTGATGCCGGGCCACCTGCTGCTCTATCACCCGGGCGTCCAGAAGCTCAAGGAGCTTGTCGACTCCGGCGAGCTCGGAGAGGTGCTCTGCGTCTACGGGAACCGCCAGAACCTTGGCGTCATCCGGCCAGACGAGAACGCGCTGTGGTCGCTCGGCGTCCACGACCTGTCGGTGATCCTCTACCTGCTCGAGGAGGAGCCGGCGGACGCGGTGGCCGTCGGCCGCGACTTCCTGCAGCCGGGTGTCGAGGACGTCGTCTTCTGCTACCTCCGCTTCCCCTCGGGGAAGATCGCGCACATGCACCTCTCCTGGCTCGACCCACACAAGATGCGGAAGCTCACCGTCGTCGGCACGGAGAAGATGGTCGTGTTCGACGACATGGAGCTCGAGCGGAAGGTGACCGTGTACGAGAAGTCGCCGTGGCTGCGCGCAGAGACGTATGGCGAGTGGCAGACGCGCACCGGGGACATCCACATCCCCAAGGTGGCCACGGATGAGCCTTTGCGGCTCGAGTGCGAGCAGTTCCTGGCGCTCGTCGGCGGGAACGGCGACCGCCAGAAGGTGGCGCGCGACGGCGCGCGCGTCGTGCACGTGCTCGAGCGGCTGACGGAGTCGCTGCGTGGCTGACGTCCACCCGACGGCGATCGTCCATGAAGGAACTGTCTTGGGCGAGGGCGTGCGCGTGCTCGAGTACGCCGTCGTCGGCAAGCAGCCAGTGCTCTCGGCGCGCTCGACCGCGAAGCGTGACCCGCTCCCCCCGGCCACGCTGAAAGACGGCGCCGTCGTCTCCACCGGCGCGATCGTCTTCGCAGGCACGACGATCGGCGCGCGGTCCGTCGTCGGTGACCAGGCCTGCGTCCGCGAGCGCTGCGAGATCGGCGATGACGTCGTCGTCGGCAGGGGGTCGCTCGTCGAGAACGACACGACCGTCGGTGCCCGCACGAAGATCCAGGCCGAGGCCTACGTGACGGCGCACTCGACGGTCGAGGAGGACGTCTTCATCGCACCGTGTGTCGTGACGACGAACGACAACTTCATGGGCCGCACCGAGAAGCGCCACGAGCTCGTGAAGGGACCGACGATCCGGCGCGGCGCGCGCGTCGGTGGCGGCGCCGTGCTGTGTCCCGGCGTCGTCATCGGCGAGGACGCGTTCGTGGCCGCCGGTGCCGTAGTCACGAAGGACGTTCCGCCGCGGATGGTCGCGATGGGCGTGCCCGCCAAGGCCGTTCGCCCCGTCGCAGACGACGAGCTGCTTCGCCCTAGCTGAACACTTCGCCGAGCTTGCGGATCGACGCCTCGGTGATCGGGCGGACGACGAGGATCGCCTCGTCGGCACCGGCGGCCGCGAGCTCGCGCAGATGGCCCGCGATGTCGCTCGTCACGGGCCGGACCTCTCCGTCGTGGGGGCGCTTAACCGCATCCGAGTCGAGCTCGACGAGCACGCACGCGCTGCGGGCGATCTCGCCCGGCTCCCTGCCTGCCTCTCGAGCCGCGGCGTCGGTCTTGCCGTTGAGCTCCGCGAAGCCTTCTGCCGTGTTCCCGTACCACGTGTACCAAGTGTTCCACCACTCGACGTGCGGCAGCGTGATCCCGAGCATCCGTGGGCCGATCGAGCCGGCCATCAGGGGCACGCGGCGTGCGGGCTCCGGCAGTAGCACGGCATCGTCGACGCTCCAGTAGGTGCCCTCGACCGTCACGCGCTCTCCGGCGAGCAGCCGCCGCACGATCTCGAACGCCTCTTCGAAGCGGGACACGCGCCGCTCTATCGGCAGGCCGAAGATCGTGTGCTCGATCTCGACCGAGCCCGCCCCCAGCCCCAGCACGAAGCGGCCGCCGGAGATCTCGTCGACGGTCGCCGCCATCTTCGCGATCAGCCCGGGCGGATGGAAGCTCGCGCAGGCGACGAGCGGCCCTAGCCGGACGCGCTCGGTCACGGACGCGAGCGCGGCGAGGAGCGTCCAAGCCTCCCAGGGGCCGCGTTCCTCTCGTCCGTCCCCGCGGTACAGGAGGTGGTCGCCGAGCCAGATCGACTCGAACCCGACCTCCTCGGCTGCGCGAGCCATGGCCATGTACTCGGGCCAACGGACGTCTCGCTCCACCTCGGGCAGCTGGACGCCGACCTTCAGAGATCTCACCTGGTCTTCGCGAAGCGCAAGGAGTAGCGGCCCGATCCCGGGCCGGCCATCTTCACCTCGACGAAGTACCAGCCGGGCTCCGAGGCACGGTAGGTGATCGCCTCGTTCGGCCCGGCGCGCACCGACTGCGTCACCCGTCGCGCCTGCAGATCGGCGGACAGGCCCTCGACGTGCTCGGTTCCCGGACGCCAGAGGATGAGGTTCGTCTGCGTCTCCTGCGGGCCTCGAAGGAAGAGGCGAAGCCGTTCGCCACGTCTCACGTTCACGCGGTAGACGTCGACCTGGTCGTCCCAGAAGTCGAGCGTGGCCTTCAGCGTTCGCTCTCGCCCGTACAGCGTGGCCGCGCGCGGGCCCGCGTCGTCGTTCGACTCGTAGAGGTCCACCGGCGGCAGCGGCTCCGCAAGCGCCTCGAGCGCTGCCGTCACGTCGAGCGTCCCCCAGCCGGACCGCGAGTCCCGTCCCGGCAGGCACGGCAGACAGCCCGTGGCCGGTCGCGAATCGACTGCCGACCGCTCGATGATGGCCGCAACCTGGTCGGCCGTCAGCTTCGGATCGACCGCGAGCAACAGCGCGGCAGCAGCCGACACTTGTGGGGCCGAGAACGACGTGCCGACGCCGTCACGAAACTCCGACGACGCGCACACGGAGTACCCCTGATCCAGACACGAAGGCCGCTCTGCAGTGAGTTTTCGCGGAACCGTGGAGACGAGGCCCTGGCCGGGCGCAGCCAGGTCGTTGAACACCGCATCGCGGTTAGAGAAGCTCGGAACGGCCCCACTCTGCGCAACCGCGCTGACGCCGATGACGTGTGGCAGCGCTGCGGGATAGCTCGCGAACTGCCACGGCTCGGAGGGCGCGGAATCACCGTTCCCGACCGATGCGACGACGACGACCCCCTTGCTGTGCGCGTAGGCGATCGCGTCCGCCTCGGCCTGCGAGAACGTGTCGCGCCTGCGGTTCAACGGGTCACGGAGCCCGCCGATCGAGAGGTTGATGACGCGAGCGCCCCGCTTGACAGCCCAGCGAATGGCCTTCGCCTCGACAGCAGCGTCGATGTCGCCATCGACCGTGGCCACGCGCGCGACGAGCAGCCGGGCCGGGAACGCCATGCCGGCGATCCCCTCGGCATTGTCGACCGACGCCGCGATGAGGCCTGCGACGAACGTCCCGTGTCCGATCGGATCCTCTGCGGAGCCACCGACGAAGCTTTTCGCGGCGATGATGTTGTCCGCGAGGTCGGGATGGCTGCTGTCGATGCCAGTGTCGATCACGGCGACCGTCACGGGCTCGAGCAGCGGCAGTTCCGTCCAGAAGTCGAACGCGCGCACGTATGCGAGATGCCACTGGCGCGCTGCGAGGGGGTCGTTGACGAAGAACTTCGGAGCAGCCGGCACGGTCGCACGGCGCGGCACGACCGTGACGCCCGCAGCGCTTCGGCTGGCGGGCGCGACGGGCACCCGTAGCGGCACGGACACGACGTCATCGGCGGCCGTGAGCCGATATTGCGTCGTCGCCTGAGGGACGACCTCCACCGCGAACGACCGGTCGGCCGCGAGCTCTAGAGCGGGGCCGGCGTCCCACGGGCCGCCGGCGACCTTCTGCTCGAGCTCGATCGGCCCCTTGACCAGCCGCGCAGTCCCCGTGAGCGTGAGCGGCACGCCGGCGGCGGTCATGCCCGCCGGCCGTGAGAGCGAGAGCACCCCGAGCGTGATCCACGTCGAGCGGAGGTCGAGGGCCCGGCGCACGGTGCTCGACGGCACCCGCCGTTCGCCCGTTCGCGTGGCGAGGACGATCTCGCGCGCCCTCCCCGTGACGGGGATCGCACGCGCGTCGATCGTGCCGGGCGCGTGGAGCAGCTTCGACACCTTCGTCGCAGGCAGCACGACCGGCCCCCATCGGTGGTACGGCGAGTACTTGTCGTCCGGATCGGGCACCGACACGAGGTACGGGATCGGCGCCCCGCCCACGAACACGTCCTCGACGTCCGCTGTGCGACCGCCCGACGACGAGAAGAAGAACGTCGTGGCCACCTTGCCGTCGTACATCAACACCTGCCGCGCTGTCGCATTGACCGCCTTGTCGCCGACCGTCGACTCGGCTGCGACGCCGCCGTAGACCTGGCTGCGTGTGTCCGCATAGAGGATCGAGCGCCCAGCTGCCTGGGCGAGGGCGTACGAACGCGCGGCGACGGCCTGCGCCTTCACCACCTCGAGCGGCCAGTCGTCGGGCACTTCCTCGCTCACCACGCCGCGGATGTAGGGATCGATGCCGACGACGTTCACGACCTGGAGGCGGGTGTTGACCCGCTGGAGCTGGACGTTCCCGCGATACGGCTTCCCGGCGACCTCCAACGGCTCGCGCCCGTGAAGGAACGTCAGCGGTCCCGGTAGCGGACGGGCGGGCTTAGTGGGGTCGAGCGTCACCTTGAACCCGGAGCTCACGGTGTAGCTCCCGGGCTGGAGCTCATGCTGCTCGCCGTCACCAGCGAGCAGCCGGAAGGGGCTCGAGGAGTGCACGGTGACGCTTCGCCGGCCCTCGGCGAGGAGGACACGCACCGACGTCGTCGTCGTCTCGACGAGGTTCGTGCCGGGGTAGTAGTGCGCGAGGATCTTCTGGTACTTGACGCCGCGCCGCGCCTGGCCGTAGGCGCCCCACTGTCCCATGCCGACGCCGTGTCCCCACCCGCGGCCGCGGACGACGAACGTCGTCGACGTCACCTGGTCGTCGGCCTGCTGTGCGGATGAGGCCACAGCGGAGCCCGCTGCAAGCAGCGGGAGGCAAAGCACGACAAGTCTCAGAGCACGAAGCATCTGGGCGGGCACCTCGAAAGAGACGCAACAGGCTAGCGGAACCCTTCTCCTTCGGTCGCTGGACTCATCCCCCGGTGAGGCGGGATGCGTACTGCTGCTCGTAGTACGCGCGGTACGCGCCAGACTTGATCGGCTCCCACCAGGCGCGATTCGCGCGGTACCACTCGACCGTCTCCTGGATGCCCTCGTCGAACGAGCGCACCGGCCTCCAGCCGAGCGCGCGGAGCTTCGCGTCGTCGATCGCGTACCGACGATCGTGGCCGGGTCGGTCCTCGACATGACGCACGAGCGCCGGATCGCAGCCCGTGAGCTCGACGATGCGTCGAGTGACGTCGAGGTTCTCCCGCTCTTCGCCGCCGACGTTGTAGACCTCGCCCGCCTTTCCGTCGCGGAGGACGAGTTCGACGGCTGCGGCGTGGTCGGCTGCGTGGAGCCACTCGCGCACCTGCCGCCCGTCGCCGTAGACCGGCAGCTCGAGGCCGTCGAAGGCGTTCGTGACGAAGAGGGGAACGATCTTCTCCGGGTACTGGTTGGGGCCGTACGTGTTCGCGCCCCGTGTGATGCACGCGTTCGCGCCGTGCGTGCGGACGGCGGCGAGCACCTGCATGTCGCCGCCCGCCTTCGAGGCCGAGTAGGGACTGGAAGGGCGCAGCGGAGACCCCTCGTCGCAGCGCTCCGGTGCTGTGACGTCGCCGTACACCTCGTCCGTCGACACCTGCACGAGTCGCGCGCCATGCTCACGCGCCCAGCGCAGAAGGACGTAGGTCCCGAGAACGTCGGTCTCGATGAACTCGGCGCCGCTGAGGATGGAGCGGTCGACGTGCGTCTCGGCGGCGAAGTTCACGACCGCGTCGCAGCCCTCGCCCGCCGCGGTGACGGCGATCGCGTCGGCGATGTCACCCTCGTGGAACTCGTGCGCGACGCCCTCGAGGTTGGCGCGATTGCCCGAGTACGTGAGCTTGTCGAGCACGACGACGTCGTCGCCCCGACCGGCGAGGAGCTTCACGAAGTGGGAGCCGATGAACCCCGCGCCGCCTGTGACGAGAACCTTCATGGCGTCAGAGCCTAGCCAGGCACGCGCGCAGGCCTTCCCGCCAATGCGGCAGACGCGGCGACTCGGGCTTCTCCGACCGTAGAACGGAGTACGCAGGCCGGGCTGCGGGCCGACCCAGCTCTGCCGTTGTGATGCGGTTGACGCGGCACTCGATCCCGGCGTCTTCGAAGATCGCCTCGGCGAACTCCGCCCACGTGCAATCACCGTCGGCGGCGACGTGGTAGAGGCCGTGTGGCAGCTCGACGACGTCGCGTGCCGCCTCAGCCAGATGGCCGACGTACGTCGGCGAGCCGCGCTGGTCGTCCACGACCGATACCTCGTCCCGCTCGCGGCCCAACCGCAGCATCGTCAGCACGAAGTTGTGCCCCCACGGTGAGAAGAGCCACGAGGAGCGGGCGATCCAGCCGGCCCGCACCTCATGCTCGCCGTCGAGCTTGGTGCGCCCGTAGACAGACAGCGGGCTCGGCTCGTCCGACTCGACGTACGGCTCGGTCTTGTGCCCATCGAACACGTAGTCCGTGGAGAAGTAGGCAACCGGCGCGCCGAGTGCGACGACGTTCCGCGTCCCCTCGACGTTGACCTGCCCAGCGCCCTCCGGGTCCGCCTCGGCGCCGTCGACGTCGGTCCAGGCTGCGGCGTGGAGGGTGAGATCGGGGAAGGTCCTGACAGGAGGCATCAGGATGTCCCAGTCCGCGCGGGTGAGCGCCACCGCATCTGGGAACGTCTCGGCGAGCGCCCGGCCGAGCTGGCCCCCCGCACCGGTTATGAACGTGAGTCGCGTGGGGAGAGGATCGGCGATCGCGTGCTCCAGAGGTCGACGACGCGCGGGTCGTCCCACGGGATCCCGTGCTCGTCGGGGTCGGCGGGGTCGTACTCCTCGGTCACGTGATAACAGAAGAGCACGTCCGTGAGTGCCTCGAAGCCGTGCGCGTGTCGGCCGGGGATGTAGAGCGCAACGGGATTGTCGTCGCCGATGTCCTCGCTGAACGTCTCCCCGGTCTCGCGATCGAGGACGACGACACGAGCGTTCCCCTGGAGGCATACGAAGAGGTCGTCCTGGCCGCGCTCGTGGTAGTGGAGCCCGCGAATCACCCCCTGTCGCGAGAAGGAGACGTTCGTCTGCTTCGTCGGCCTGGGCATAAGCGACTCACGCCGGATCTCCGCCACCCAGCCACGATCGTCCTCGTGCACACGCAACGGGATTCGCCTTAGGTCATCGATCACGGCTTGTTCACCCCGTTCGCACGGACGAAGTCGTTCACCGCGTAGTAGGCCTCGATCGACTCACCGGCGTCGCCCCAGAACCCTTCGAGCACGTCGTACTCCATCGCATTTTGCTCGACGTACCAGTTGTTGACATCGGTGATCTCCAGCTCGCCCCGCCCGGACGGCTGGAGCGTGGGCAGCACCTCCCAGACGGCCGCGTCGTAGAAGTAGACCCCGGTAACGGCGTACTCCGAAGGCGGCTCGGCAGGCTTCTCGACGATGCGTGCGATGCGTCCGTCGGCATTGAGCTCGGGGACGCCCAGGTGGCGCAGATGCTCCGGATCCGACTCGCGGGAGAGCAGGATTCGCGCGCCGAAGTGCTGGCTGCGAAAGCTCTCGGCCATGGGTCGAATCGAGCGCTCGAGCACGTTGTCGGCGAGGATGACGACGCACGGATCGCGGTCGACGAACCGCTCGGCGAGGCCGAGGGCCTCCGCGATGCCGCCCGGCTGCTCCTGGTAGCCGTAGAAGAGCTTGTCGATGCCGTACTCGTGACCGTTGCCGAGCAGGCGGAAGAACTCGCCGGCGTGGGTGCCGCCCGTGACGACCATGAGCTCGCCGATGCCCGCCTGCACGAGCGCCTCGATGGCATACGTCACCATCGGCCGGTCGTAGATCGGCAGCAGGTGCTTGTTCGTGATCCGAGTCAGCGGGTGGAGCCGCGTCCCTGAGCCGCCCGCGAGAATGACGCCCTTCACGCCGAGGATCGTAACGGCGCCGTCGATCGTAGACTTCCAGACGATTCCTGTGGTTACTACGCAGCCCAGAACCGACCAAGCCGGCGTCTCGACTTCCGACCGCCTGATGCCGTACGTGCCGCGACTCGCGATCGATTGGTTGCGCGAGACGCCGAACACGCGGCACAGGCAGATCGAGGGCTCGCTCGTCTTCGTCGACATCTCGGGCTTCACCGCGCTCACCGAGCGACTGTCGAAGAAGGGCAAGGTCGGCGCCGAGGAGATGAACGACTTGCTCGACGTCTGCTTCGCCGAGCTGCTGTCGGTCGCCTACGCCCAAGGTGCCGGCGTGATCAAGTGGGGTGGCGACGCCGTGCTGCTCCTGTTCGACGGTGCCGGACACGAGTCCCGAGCATGCCGTGCGGCGCTCAACATGCAGCGGCAGATCAAGTCCGCGGGCAAGCTCCGCACGTCGTCGGGTCTCGTCACACTGCGGATGTCGGTTGGTATCCACAGTGGCGCCTTCGATTTCTTCCTCGTCGGCGACCTGCATCGGGAGCTCGTCATCACCGGCCCCGCCGCAACCATGACCGTGGAGATGGAGACCGTGGCCGAAGCCGGCGAGGTTGCCGTCAGCCCGGCCACCGCGGCGGCGCTGGACCGTCGATACCTGGGGAAGGAGAAGGGACCGGCGATTCTGCTCCGTCGCGAGCCCACCGTCATAGCGCACCCCTCGGTCGCGGTCGGAGACGTCGGCGATCTCGATGTCGCGCAGCTGCTTCCGATCGAGGTGAGAGAGCACCTGCTGGCCGGAGGCGGCGAGGCCGAGCACCGGCTGATGACGCCTGCCTTCATCCAGTTCATGGGCGCCGACGAGCTCCTCGCGAACGAAGGACCCGACGCGCTCGCAGACGCCCTCGACATCGTGATGCGAACCGTCCAGCGTGCCGCGTACGAGCTCCAGGTTGCGTTCTTCGAGACCGACATCGCCCCGAGCGGAGGCAAAGTGATGCTCATGGGGGGGGCGCCTCGGTCGACGGGCAAGGACGAGGAGCGGGTGCTGCGCGCGATGCGAGCCGTCCTCGACGTGAACAGCCCACTCCCGCTACGGATCGGCGTCAACCGGGGACGCATCTTCGTCGGCGACTTCGGTCCGCCCTACCGTCGCACGTACTCCGTCAAGGGCGACGCCGTGAACCTGGCGGCGCGCCTGATGGCGAAGGCGGAGCCGGGTCAGCTGCTCACGACGGACGACGTGCTGGAGCGGTCGCGCACGAGGTTCGACACGGTCGCGCTCGAGCCGTTCCAGGCGAAGGGCAAGGCCGAACCCATTCAGGCGTATCTCGTCGGCTCGCCACTCGGCCTGAAGGAGCGGAGCGCCTCTGCTCCGCTCGTCGGCCGTGAGGACGAATTGTCGGTTCTGGTCGAGGCGCTCGACTCGGCGCGGCGTTACGAGGGAAAGATCGTCGAGCTCGTCGCCGAGCCCGGGATGGGCAAATCGAGACTGATCGAGGAGCTTCGCGCTACCGCCGAGGGGGTGGCCGTGCGCTCGGTGCAGTGCGAGGAGTACGAGTCGGCGAGTCCGTACTTCTCCTTCCGGAACCTGCTCCGTGAGTTCATCGGTAGCACGGCCGAGGATGATCCAGAGACCATCGAGCGGCGCTTACGAGAACGAGTCGAGGTCAGCGCACCCCAGCTCATGGCCTGGCTGCCGCTCATCGGAGTGCCATTCGGCCTCGAGCTTCCAGACACACCGGAGACAGCGCCGCTGGCTGACGAGTTCCGCAAGGCGCGGCTCGAAGAGGTGACACGAGAGCTACTCGGGATGCTCCTGCTCGAGGCGACCCTGCTCGTCTTCGAAGACACGCACTGGATGGATGACGCCTCGGCGGACCTCCTTCGGGAGCTGATCAAGGGACTGGAGCAGCGACCGTGGCTGGTCGTCGTCGCACGCCGCGACCAGCCGACAGGCTTCGCCGCACCCGAGGACGCAGCCGCCGCCGTGATCGAGCTCGAGCCGCTCGGCGCAGCTCAGGCCGCCGCACTTGCCCACGCGACGGAGGAAACACCTCTTCTGCCTCACGAGATCGAAGCGCTGACCGAGCGGGCGGGCGGGAACCCGCTCTTCCTGACCGAGCTGATGGCGGTCGCGCGCCAGGCGGGCGGCATGACCGAGCTGCCGGACTCGGTCGAGAGCCTGATGACGGCGCGGATCGACCAGCTCTCCCCGACCGACCGCCGCGTTCTTCGCTCCGCCGCGGTTGTTGGAGCCAGCTTCACGAAGGATCTCCTCGATGCTGCGCTCGCGCCCGAGTCTCCCCCGCCGGACGTGTGGGAGCGCCTCGGAGACTTCCTCGTCGAGGAGGACGGGCACCTGCGCTTCCGCCACGCCCTGGTCCGTGATGCTGCCTACGAAGGCCTCCCTTACCGCCGGCGCCGCGAGGTGCACGGTCGCGTGGGCGGGACGATCGAGGAGCGAGCAGGCGAGCACGCCGAGGACGAGGCCGAGCTGCTCTCACTGCACTTCTTCAATGCAAACGACTACGGCAAGGCCTGGCGCTACTCACGCATCGCGGGCGAGCGAGCGGCGGGCATCTACGCGAACATGGAGGCCGCCGCCTTCTTCGAGCGTGCGCTCGCCGCGGCGCGTCGCAGACGTGACGTGGCAACAGATGATCGCGCGAGAGTGCAGGAAACACTCGGCGACGTCCGTATCCGGCTCGGCGAGTTCGAGAAGGCCGGGCGCGCCTACAAGGCCTCCCGCCAACGAACGGGCATTTCCCCTCTGGAGGAAGCTCAGCTCATGCACAAAGAGGCGTCGTTGGTGTCGTGGCTCGGGAAGCTGCCACTGGCGCTCCGCTACGCGAGCCGCGCGCTGAAAGTGCTCGCCGAAGTCAGCGGCAACGACGCCGCCGGCGA
This sequence comes from Actinomycetota bacterium, assembly GCA_046729255.1. GTDB lineage: Bacteria > Actinomycetota > Thermoleophilia > Gaiellales > Gaiellaceae > PALSA-612. The sequence continues at coordinate 24,431 of JBKPGF010000014.1, read as the reverse complement.
GCGCGCGAGGCTCTATGCCCTTTACGGGTCCATTCGCATCGAGCAGGGCCTTACCTTGGACGCCATCAAGTTGTGCACGCGCGCGGTCGAGGAGGCTGAGTCCGCGGGCGCGCGCGAACCCTTGGCCCACGCGTACTTCCTGCTCGACTGGTGCTATGCCTCGCTGGGCCGTTACGAGGAGGCGATCTACTCGCCACGCGCCCTCGCCATCTATGAGGAGCTGGGCAATCTCCAGCGCCAGGGCCTCATCCTCAACAACATGGGCGTCTTTGCACACTTCCAGGGCCGGTGGGACGAGGCGCTCGATCTGTACAAACGCGCGGAACAGGCATGGGCGGAGGCAGGCGACCGCTGGAACGGGTCGATGGCGACAGCGAACGTCGGTGAGGTCCTCTCCGATCAGGGGCGTCTGGAGGAGGGTGAGCCGTTCCTGCGTGATGCTTTTCGTGTTGCGAGAGCGTCAGAGTCCGGAACGCGCGTGTCCATGGTCGGAGTCAGGCTCGGAAGGCTGCTCGCGCGGATGGGCCGCTTCGAGGAAGCTCATCCCCTGCTCGGCGAAGCCCGGGACGAGTACCGCGACGCGGCGTCCCTCGCCGAACTCTGCAACGCGGAGGCGTGGATCGCCGAGTGCCTGATGCTGCAAGGCGACTCAGAGGCGGCGCTCGCCCTCGCTAACGCGGTCCTTGAGCGCGCACAGTCGGTCAAGGGTGTCTTCGACATCATCGCCCTGCTCAACCGCGTATGCGGTTCGGCGCTGTTGCAGCTCGGCCGGCTCGAGGAGGCACGCGTCATTCTCGAGACAGCCGTCGCGGAGGCGCGACAGCGGAACGCAAGCTACGAGCTCGCGCTTGCCCTCGACGCGCTGGCGACGCTGGCGCGCTTGACAGGCGAGGAGGCCGAGGAGCTCGAGCAAGAGCGCGACGCGATTCTGGAACGGCTGGGCGTGGTAAGCACTCCGGAGCTCCCGCTTCCGGCTCTCGCCGCCAGGCCACATAGAAAGGGCCCCCAGCCCGTTCGGTGAGTTGCCCAGGCCTGGGAAGACGCAGCCCAACGACCCGGGGAAGGATTTCGCGGTCGGTGGCTTCCACGGGGCGGTACAGCAGGAGTTACAACAAAGAACAACGTTGGGTTCTCCGCCCACAGCGGATCGCTCGGTCAGACCCACAGGGACACCTGAGCGATACGGAGCCCCATTTCTTTCCGACGTCTCCCAATACACGCCACGGACGGTTCCGAGTGATCTGTCTCGCAGTCCTGGGGGACGACGCGGCCCTTGCCCTCGTACCGACCGACGCCGCATCGAACGACGAGCTTATGGGCGAGGTCCTCGCGGTCCACGACAGCGGTCTGCCGGGAGGGATGAGCGATACCTATGCGTTCCTCCCCGAGCCGCCGGCAATGTGCGCTTTGAGTGTCGGCGACGCCATTCTCCCGATCGAGCGAGGCAATATCCTCGTCCACGACGCCCTGCCGGTTCCATGAGTTGACGTACCAAAAAGAACGACGTCGTGGCGCACGGCGCAAGCGTTTTCAGTCAGCCAGACTCAGGCTACGTGGACTAGCTCCCTGCACCCGCTGACCGCGTCCTGATCGGCGGGGGGTACGGTCGAGGCGGACGGCTTAAACCAATTCGGCATGGCCGGCTGGACCTGCACGGCCTGTGCAGGCGAGACCCAGAAGGGACGCGCTTCTGCGGGCACTGCGGCGTTACCTCGAGATGGACGCGACGCTGCAGGCGGGGAAGACCCTGGAGATCGCGGCCTCAGCGTGGGAGAAGCAGGGTGACGAGGAGCGGGCCCGCGACACCCCGCGCGCGGGCCCGAAGTCTGGGTCGTCGACTATCTCCACCCGCCGCCCCCGCCGGTGCCGCCCGGGGTGAGCTCGACGCAAGTGGCATCCGGAGCACGATCGAAGGTATTGCGTCCTCCCTTCGAGGTCGTTGCGAAGAGGCACACCGCGCCGTCTTGTGCCTCTGGAGGCACAGTGGCGTTCACCGTCACGCTGTCCGTGCCCAGTCCGCTCGTGTTGTCGGCCTCTCCATCACCGAAGACTGGGATGCTCGTCGCTTCGATGGCCGTGTCGCTGACGCTGTCCTGTACGAAGAGCGTATGGCCGATGCCTGTACAGCTCGCGGTGTCCAGGAAGATCGTGACGGTCGCCGTCGCACCGTCACCGCTGTAGAACCAGTCCGTATTGGCGATGTTGGCACACGGCGGCCCCGTGGCATCATCAGGGGCCGCGAGCGCCCACCCGGCTGGTAGGCCAAGTGCCACCGCGATGAGCGCCAGCGCAAGAACGTGTCTCATTACCCTCCTCCTCTTCCCTATTTCAGGTTCGTAAAGTCGCGGCCGACCCACAGTGTCGAGTCGGTGAACCTTCCCGAGACCTCGACCGCGATCCGCTGGTTCGGCACCTCCTCCGCGTTCAGGAAGTCGACGAAGTCCTGGCGGTCGAACTTCGCCAGGCCCTCTGCCCCCCTCGCCGTCCACTCGATCCTCGTCTGGTTCGGATTCGCCTCCACCACGTGGCCGCCCGAATCGACGTAGACGATCTTCGAGATCTTCACGCTCGCGGACACGATGTCGCTGACGCTCCGGCCCGGGACCGTCACCTTGACGCTGATCGGCGGGCCCGACGAGGTTCGCTGGAGGTCGTCGGGATCCCAGTCGATGATCGCGTTGTACTCACGCACACACGGTCCCTTGGTCGTGTACTGGTCGTCGTCGTTGGCGATACCGTCACCGTCGTAGTCGAGGCGCGCGTTCTTGGGATCGTTGTCTCCCGTCGTGAAGCACGACTGCGACTCGACGTTCGCGGGGATCCCGTCGTGGTCGGCGTCCGCGAGGATTGTGAACGCGACCGTGTCGGTGGACTTGTTCATATCGTCGTCCGTGGCGGTGAGCGTGACGGTGTACTCCCCCGGTGTCCAGCCGCCGGCAGGCGGCGTGAGGAAGTTCTCCTCGCCCTGCTCGCCCCCGCTCAGGGGTCCTGCGGGCTTATTCTCGGTCCAGACTAGATCCGAGCCCGTCAGGTGTCCCTGCTCGAGGTCGAGCGCGGAGCCCCGCAGGACGATCGTCTCGAACTCGAGGAACGTGTCTCCGCCGGTGGGCGCGGCGATCGACGCCACGGGCGGGGTCTGCGTAGAGGACAGGGTTGTCGTCGCCGTGTCCGACTGCGTGAAGCCGTCGTGGACGACGGCCGTGATGGTCGCCTCGCCGGCGTCGGCGCCGATCGTGTCGGTGTCGAGCGAGCACTCGAAGAACGCCTTGCCAGGCTCGGTCGCAGTCGGCTCGATGAACGAGCTCGGCGGAATGGCCACGTCGAACGGGTACTTGATACCGCCCCAGTCGACGTAGCACGTGGCGCGCACTTCGCTCGGGTGATCGTCCGTCGCCTTGACCTCCACCTCCGTTCCCGCCGAGGGCGGCGTCCCGATGCTCGCCTCGGCGGCGATCTGGACGACCGCGAGGAAGAGGTTGTCGTCCCTGGAGGGGTTCGAGGTCGTGATCGTCAGCTGCGTGTCGCCTTGGCTCGTGAACGGCGCGATGTCGTACCGCTCGTCGTCCGTGGTCCGAGGCGTGCCGCCATCCGCGGGCTGCTGCAACGGAGCGGCGGGGTTCGCCGTGCTGTCGCCGACGCCGCCGACCGTGATCAGTCCGCCGTTTGCGCCGTAGCCGTCGTCGTAGTTCCCGGCGCAGCTCGTCAGCCGCGTCCCGTTGACGTCGACGAGCGACGACTGGGCGCTGCCCGTCCCGCACTCGCTCGTCCCGGGGGTAGCAGCCCCGCCCTGGAACCCGAAGCCGACCCCGAGCGACATCGTCGCGGTGAAGCCGGAAGCGGTCTTGTCGAGCGGCGACGCGTACGTGAACGTCGTCGTGTCGCCCGCCTGCGAAGCGGTGCCGTCGAGGACCGCGACCGTCGTCTCGGGGCTGCCCGGGTTCGAGTACACGACGACGAGGCCGACGCCGTCGAGACTCGCGGGGTCGCTGTTGATCGCGAAGTTGGTGACCGCGCCGCCGCTTCCGACCTTCGCGGCGACCTGCTCGGTTACGTCCGCACGGGTCGTCGCGAGCGCGACGCCGTCGTCACCGATCTTCTCCGTGACGACGGTCGAGTCGTCGAGCACGATGGTCCGTTGCGTCTCGTCCGGGTTGATTCCCCCGAAATACGTCCCATACAGGAACGCCTTCTCGACCGTCGAGCCTCCCGGCACGTCCGCCTGGAGCGTTCCCCCGGTCCCGTTCTGGCCCAACCCGTCAGCGGAGTATCCGCCCTTGCCGTTGAAGACGTAGTTGTCACCCTCGAGGCTCGCCGTGCCGACCGCGGCCGCGGCCGTCGTGACTACGTCGCCGGACACGTGGGTGCCCGGACCTCCGCTCGCGGCGACGAGCGAGTCGGTCGACGCGTCGATCGAACTCACGCTCGGTTCCGGGGAACCAAGGATCTCCGGGACGACCTGCACGCTGTCGATGACGGGGGCCGCCGTCTGGCCGGCCGCGTAGAGCAGCGTCGTACCCTTCACGAGCTCGACCCGCGCGGTGTCCGGATCGAACGGAAATGCGAACGAGAACGCTCCGGTCGTCCCGGGTCCGACGTCGTCGGTCCCGCCGTGGCCGGAGTGGACCGCCTCAACGGGCACGCCCAAGTTGCTCACGAGGCCGCCCGACGAGTTCTTCTGCAGGAAGCGGTACGCGCTGGTGCCCTGCGGCGTCGTCTCGGCGTGCGCCGTCGACACGAACGAGTTACGGATCCGCGTTCCCGCGCGGGTGTCGTCCGTCGTGCCATCGAGCAGGAAGACCTCCCCGCCCGAGGCGACGCCCGTGAGCGTGCCCGCTCCCAAAGCCGGGCAGCCCGACGTGTTCGCCCCGCCGAGGCCGCACAGGAGGTAGCCGTAGTCCCCCTTTTCGAAGACGGTGGAGGTGTTGTTCCAGCCGGCACCGGTGAAGCGCATGGCGGAGCGGTCGTCCGAGAGCCACGACCACGTGAGCGGGTTGAACGCGAGGTCGACGTTCTCGACCAGGTTGTCCGCGTTCGTGAACAGCGAGTGGAACGTGCCGGTGCTCGTCGTGCAGCCGAACGTGTGGCAGAGCTCCATGCCGACCAGCGAGCCGGTCGTAGAAGGCACGCCGGTCGCGTCGGGGACCACACGGACCCACGCTTCCTTCGTATTGGTGACGGTGAACCCTTCGAAGCAGCTCGGGCTCCCCGTACTGTCGGTCGCCGCGATGACGCCGACCGTCCGGTCGACGTTGTTGTCGGGCGTGTTGAGGTCGTTGAAGGCGTTGTGGAAGCCCTGGAGCTGGGCTTGGATCGACGCGTAGTTGGAGCTCGTCCCGCAGAAGGGCGGCGTGCCCACATTGACGAGGCCCGGGTTGTTGAGCGCGTAGCGGATTCCACCCGCCGAAGTCGGCAGGACGCCGACGCGCGGCTGTCCCGACCCGGTCTGGTCCTGCACGGGATACATGCCGGAGAGCGCGGTGAGGCCAGCCTCGAGCGTGCTCGTCGTGGTCGGACTCAGCGCCTGGATCATGGGGACGGCGAGGATCCGGAGTGCCTTCGTCGGGCCTTCGACCACGCGCGAGATGGGGCTTCCCCCTGCGCTCGTGAACGGCACTGACTGGACTGAGGTGTAGTCGTCGGCAACGCCGCGGACGGGGGCGCTCCTCGATTGGTACTCGATCGTGAGCGTGAAGCTTGCCGTGAAGCTGCCCGCGATGCCCGACGAGGCGGGCGGGAGCTGTGACCCCCGAATGACGAACTTCGGGTCCGCAGGCTGGTTCAGCGCAACCGACTTCGACGTCACGAGCGCGCCGATCGTATCGGGCAGCGCGGGGACCGTGACTAGCGGCGTCGTGCCGTTCCTCATCGTGAGGGAAGCGCCGACGATCTTGATGTCAGGAGTCGTCCCGGCGCACTTCGGGAGGGTGGCGGGCAATGTGAGGTACGCCTTGACGAGCGTCTCCTTGCCTCGCACGAGTCGCGCGTACGGAAGTCCTTGGCCGACCGTCGCCTTGGCGAGAGTCGGCGTGATGACGCAATGCGAAGCCTGTGCGTCGTTGCGCGTCGCCGAACCGGCAACCAACGCCGCACATGCGAGAACCACCAAGAGCCTTCCCAGTGAGCCGATGCCGCGCACGCCTATCCCCCCTGAGCTCGCTTACACAGCAGGCACGAGCGTACAACTGTGTGCGACAAGTTGCAAGGGTTTACTACAGCGAGCTCGATCGGCCTGACCAACACCAGCACGTGGTGTTCGCGGTCATGCCGGGCGATCCGGGCGAGCCTGGCCGAGGTCACGTCATCAACTACCGGGTCGACGACGTCGACGCAATCTCGGCTCCGTGGAAGCTCGGCTGCACGGTGGGATCGACGATCCCGAGCGTGTGGAGAAGCTCCATTTGCAGCGGGGTCGAGAACGTGCCGGTGTCCACGCGCACCCATCCGACCTCGCCCGGCGTCCTCGCAGTCGGATCGGGAGTCGCAGCCCGGCCGTCGTCGCAGATGGGGCCGTCCGTGCTCTTGAACGCGATCGCGCCGTCGATGACGCCGGGTCTCAGCTCTCCCGGCGAGTGCGGGAGAGCTGAGACCGCAGTCGATTCAGCTAGCCGATTCGGCTATCTCCATCCGCCGCCGCCGTCCCAGGGGTACGGCTTGCACATCGTGATCGTGAAGTCGCCCGGTTTCGATCCGCTCTTGTTCCTCGAGAGGATCACCGGATTCTCCAGGCGCGAATCGGTGCAGGTGATGATGCCAGGCCCGGCGTCCGGGACGAGGCCCCACCAGGCTCCGGTTGCGGCGTCGCACGTCGCAGTTCCACCGCCTTTCGTCGGAAAACCGCTCGTGGGAGGCTCCGAGGTGCAATCGATTGGAAGTCCGTCCGAGCCGATCCGCTTGGCGCCGAGGCAGCCTTCGATCTGCGCCGCGCCGTTCAGCGGGATCTGGTTCATGATGAACTTGTCCAGGGTCGCCGCGAGCGTGTAATCGGGCTGCGACGTTGTACTGCCGCTCACTCCGAGCTGCATGCTCGTGGTGAACCCCGACGAGTCCGGGAGCGGCACGAAGGGGCCGACCGAGCAGACATTGTCGGGGATCTGGAGACCGTCGGCTACCCCGTACCCGAGGAGGCCGACGCCAAGCGTGTCGATGCTGGCCGTTCCCGCGCCGTCCACCTTGTTCGTCGTGTGTCCACGGGGTGTCTCGACGTGGCAGCTCGCGCCTGGGCAAGTCGTGCCGTCAACTTGGATGTCGAAGCTGTTGCTCGCCAGGGACGAGGTGTAGCCCGTGGCCGTCGCCGTGAGCCTGAATCCAAGCCCGGTCCTGTCGCTCTTCAGGTTCGAGAAGGTCACTTCGCCGCCAGAGAGCGGCAGTGCATTCCCGGTGAAGCCGGTCCCGTTCGAGGTGAAGAGGCCGGCCGTCTTGCCAAGCGTCACCGTGTCGGCGGAAGCGGCGAGTGGCAGATCGCCGTCGTTGTTGCGTGCCTGGACCGTCACCTTCGAGCCGGCCGGGTCGTAGGCAGTGTTCGTGATGATCTGGCCAGCCTCGGCGTGATTCGGCTGCACGGTGATACCGAGCGTGCAGTCCTGACTCACCGCCGTCACGACGTTGCTGGGCGGGGATGGCGCCAGCGTGAACGTCGACCCCGTACCGTTGTTGTTCTGCTTACCCACGATGACCCAGGTCGCGTTCCGTGCTGGACACGAGACGTTCACGGTCATCGGAAACGTCACGGGCGTCCCGGATGCGAGGTTGAGATCCCGCAGCGAGATGCTCGTGGCGGTGAATGAGCTGGTCGCGTTCAGCCCCGTCACGCTTTGAATCACGATTCCCGCTGGAGCGGTGATGTTTGCCGCGCCCAGTTGCGGACTTCCGAGATTCTCGAGCGTGAGCGACATCGAGTGGCCGTTTTCGCCGCCAGGAGCCGTGCTCGTGAAGACGGCGCTGTACGTCTTCGAGTCAGCCGAGAACGCTGACGGGCCAAACGTGAGCGCCCCGAGCAACGTAATGACGGCCACAAGACCGCCGACGCGTAGGCGTTCACGAAAAGTGCTAGAAGATCCCTTCTTCATTTTCTCCCTCCGCCTCTAATGCGCCACGTTTGGCGGCGCCGCAGTTTGATTGAGCGTTGGGAGGCTACACGGCTAAGCGGGCCGTTGCAACGCGGACCGTGACAATCACGACACGTAGATCGTACGATCACGACAAATGGATCGGCACGAGACCTGCACCCAGACCGAGCAGTAGGCCATCCACGGTCACCGCAGGACTCGACGTTAGGAAGAGGACGACGCCCTCCTCCGGAGCGACGACGTCTGCGAGCGGGTCGCCGAAGAGATCCTTCACTGTGCCCAGCGTCGCACCCGCCGTGACGACGTCGCCGGCTCGAACCAGAGGCTCCCACCAGCCGGGGTTCGCCGACCGCAGCCAGAGGAACCGGTCGACGAGCTGCTGCTCGCGACGAGGCGGCGGCGGCTCACTCGAGAGCATGCCGAGGTGAAAGAGCGCACGGTGCAGGCCGTCGAGGTGGAGTCGGACGGCATCCTCCTCGAGGAGTCCGCAACCGCCCGCTTCTGCGATCACCGCCGGAATACCCGCCATGGCCGCAGCGTCCGCGGTCGTGCCGCCTATGGGCGCCGAGTCGTGGCGCACACGAACGACGTAGGGAAACCCAAAGGACACCGCGAGGGCATGAGCCTCTTCGGACGCCGCCGACTCGTTGTAGAGCGTGAACGGCTCGAGCGCCTCGACCATGTCGCCACCGTGGAGGTCGATGAGCACGTCACTCGGCGCGATCAGCTCGTCGAATACGTGGCGGGCGAGTACGTCGCTGAACGTGCCGTCGGGCGAGCCCGCGAAGCAGCGGTTGAGGTTCTTTCCGTCCTCCGGGACGACGAACGCCGTTCGGGCACGAAAAGAGGTCACGCTCACGACAGGTACGGCGGTGATTCGGCCCGAAAGCGCACCCGGATCGAGATCGCGCATGAACCGGATCACGGCCGCAATCGACGAGTACTCGCCCCCGTGGATGCCAGCGAGCAGACACAGATGCGGACCGCAAGGAGCGCCCTGAGCTTCGAACGACGGCAGCTCGACGCCGGCGAGCACCTCGGAGTCGAAGCGGATCCTGCGCCGCTCGATCAGCCGATGCGTCCTTCCACCTCGACCTCGGGGGTGTGGCTCGGCGGTCGTTCGGTCCAGGCGAAGTGGCAGGCGGCCGTATGGGACGCCGGGCCCTCGAGCACCGGGTCCTCCGTCGAGCACAATGGCTCCTGGGCGATCGGGCAGCGTGGGTGGAAGCGGCAGCCGCTCGGGACGTGGATCGGGCTCGGGGGGTCGCCGACCACTGCAGCCGCGGTCGTCCTGCGGTGCGGCGCGAGACGCGGGACGGCTCGCAGCAGGCCCTGCGTATAGGGATGGCGAGTGTTTGCGAACAGCTCCGCGGTGGGCGCAGTCTCGACGATCCGGCCCAGGTACATCACGGCCACGCGGTCGCAGATGTGGCGGACGACCGCCATGTTGTGCGCGACGAGCAAGATCGCCAGATCCAGCCTCTCTCGAAGATCTTCCAGCAAGTTGAGCACGGTCGCCTGGACCGAAACGTCGAGGGCAGAGACGGGCTCGTCGGCGACCAGTAGCTCGGGCTGGAGCGCCAGCGCCCGGGCGATGCTGACGCGCTGGCGCTGCCCGCCAGAGAACTGCCGCGGGTGAGCGTCGAGTGCCCGCGCCCCCATGCCGACCAGTTCCAGCAGCTCCACACACCGGGCGTCGATCCGCTCCGGCGGAACCATGTCGTGGAACTTCAGCAACTCGCTCAGTGTTTGCCGCACCGTCATCCGCGGATTGAGCGACGCGTAGGGATCCTGAAAGACGATCTGGATGCGGCGTCGCACGGGTCGCTCCCGCTTTGCCGTCAGCGGCGCCCCGGCGAAACGAAGGTCGCCCGCCGTCGGCTCGTAGAGGCCGACGATGCAGCGGCCCAGAGTCGACTTTCCGCAGCCTGACTCGCCGACCAGACCGAGCACCTCTCCGCGCGCGATCTCGAGATCGACTCCGTCCACGGCATGCACCACCTCGCGCTCGCGGCGGCTGAGAGAGCCCATGACGCCCCTCCGCAGTTCGAAGTGCTTGACGAGGCCCCGGACCTCGAGCAGTTGCTCATCCACCCGCGATCACCGGCTCCCGTCGCACGTCCTCGACGCACGCCTCGGAATGGATGCACGCGGTGGCGCGCGTGCCGGCCACCGGGATGAGTGGGAAGTCGCCCGAGGTGCAGTCCTGCCGCATGAACGCACAGCGCGGGTGGAATCGACAGCCCGGCGGCGGCGCAGCGAGGTCGGGTGGCGAGCCAGGAATTGTCGCCAGCCTCTCCCGACCGACGTCAAAATCCGGCACGGACCGCAGCAGGCTCAACGTATACGGGTGTCGCGGCTCGCGAAAGACGTCGTCGATGGACCCGGTCTCGACCACCTGGCCCGCGTACATCACCGCGACGCGCTGGCACGTCTGGGCGACTACCGCGAGGTCGTGAGAGACGAAGACGATGCTGACTTCGAGCTTCTTGCGTAGCGATTCCAGCAGCTTCAGGATCTGATCCTGAATCGTCACGTCGAGGGCCGTGGTCGGCTCGTCGCAGAGGATCACCTTCGGCTCGAGCGAGAGGGCGATCGCGATCATCACGCGTTGCTGCATGCCGCCCGACAGCTCGTGAGGATACGCCTTGTAGCGCCGGGCAGGATCCGCAATGCCCACCTGCTGCATGAGCTCGATCGCACGTTCCCGCGCCTGCCGCCGGCTGTGGCCCAGCCGCACGCGCGGCCCTTCCGCGATCTGATCGCCCACGCGCATCACCGGGTTCAGGGCGGTCAAGGGCTCCTGGAAGATCATTGCGATCTCGTGACCGCGTACCTGCCGCAAGCGTTCCGGCGACACGCGCGCAAGGTCTGTGCCCTCGAAGAGGATCTCGCCTCCGGCGGGGCGCGCTTGGCGCGGGAGGATGCCGACCAGCGCCCGGAGCGCCATCGTCTTTCCGGAGCCCGATTCTCCTACGAGGCCGAGCGCTTCGCCGCGGCGCAGCTCGAAGGAGGCGCCGTCGACCGCGCGGATGAGGCCTCGGGCGAGAGGGAACTCCACGCGCAGGTCACGAACCTCCAGAATCGGTTCTGTCACTCGGGCCGTAGGAGGTCGGCGAGGCCGTCGGCGAGCAGCGACAGCCCGAGCGCGGTGAGGACGATCGCTAGACCCGGGAACGTAGCCAGCTCCCAGTTCGTGGACAGGTAGGGGTAACCGTCGGCGATCATTCGCCCCCAGTCGGGTGTCGGCGGCTGGACGCCGAGCCCGAAGTAGCCGAGCGTGACGATGGCGAGGAGGACGAGGACGATGTCCGACATCGCGAAGACGATCGCCTGCGTGATCACGTTCGGAAGGATGTGACGCCTGAGGATGCGGACGGTCGAAAGGCCGGCTGTTTGCGCCGCGAGCACGTACTCTCGCCGCTTCGTCACCAGCACCTCTCCGCGCACGATTCGGGTGTAAGACACCCAGCCGACGAGTGTGATCGCGATATAGATGTTGCGCGTTCCCGATCCCAGCACGAACACGAGGGCGATGACGAGGACGTAGAACGGGAAGGCGACGACGACGCTCACGAACCAGTTTGCGAGCGTGTCGGTCCGACCACCGACGTATCCCGAGATCAAACCCACCGCCGTCCCGATCACGAACGGGAAGAGCACGGCCAGGAAGGCGATCCGCAGATCGGTGCGTACCGCGTACACAAGTCGAGTCAGGACGTCGCGACCGAGGTCATCCGTCCCGAGTGGGTGATCTAGGGACGGTCCCTGGAATGTGGCGAGCAGATCCTGGTGTATCGGATCGTGCCACGTGATGACGGGAGCAAGCGCCCCCAGCAATGTAATGAGGCCGAGAATGGAGAGACCGGCGACAAACGACGGCGTGCGATACCAGCGACGCCGGAAGCCGCGCCGGTGCTCGACGGCGGCGGACTCGAGGATGGTCTCGGCTGTCGTCGTCATCAGTCGAAGCGGACGCGCGGATCAAGCGCCGCGTGCGCGATGTCGGCGAGGAGGTAAACGAGCACGACCATGATCGCGAAGACGAGCGCCACCGCCTGAACCACGGGGAAGTCGCGCTGCAGGATCGCGTTGAACATCAGCTGGCCGATGCCCGGGAGGGCAAAGACCTGTTCGACGATGAGGGTTCCGCCGACGAGGAACCCGATTGCTACGGCGAGGACTGACACCATCGAGATGAGGCCGTTGCGCAGCGCGTGCCGGACCATCACGCGCCGCTCCGTCAGCCCCTTGGATCGCGCAGTCGTGATGTAGTCGGACTCGAGGATCTCGAGCAGGCTGGCACGCAGGCTGCGGATGAGAATCGGGGAGATGCCCAACGCAACCGTGAGCGCCGGCAGGATCATGGAGTGGAGGTGGCCGGTGAACCCCTCCCCGTAGCCGCCGACCGGAAAGAGGCGGCCGGAGTTGAGGGCGAACGCGAGCAGCAGCATGATGCCGATCCAGAAGGCGGGAAAGCCGAGCCCGACGAGGGGAACGGCACGGATCGCGTGGTCGGTTGGATGGTCGCGGCGCGCGGCCGCGAGCACCGCTAGTGGGACGGCGATCAGCACGGAGAACAGGGCTCCCAGGCCGATCAGCCAGAGTGTCACGGGCAGCCGTTCGACTACGAGACGCCCGGCGGACACGCTGTAGAAGAGGGAAGTGCCGAGATCACCACGGACGAGCCGTCCCATGAATCGCTCGTACTGCACCGGGAGCGGCTCGTCGAGTCCCCACTCCTCGTGCAGCAGCTGCACCCTCTTTGGCGTCGCGTGCGTTCCGAGCATCGTCCGCGCCGGATCGCCAGGGACCAGGTGGATGAGGAAGAACACGAGGATCGTCACGCCGAGCACAACGGGCACCATGAGCAGTAGACGGCGCGCGACGTAGGCGGCCAAGCTCACCGCTGTACCTCCCAGGTGCTCAGAAGAGCGAGCCTACGAAAGCCAGACGTCCTCCAGGTGGTAGTTGCCGAGTGGAGTGACGTAGAACCCATTCACCTTGTCGGTCGTTGCGTAGCGGAACGGCGAGTAGAAGAGGAACGCCATGAACGCGTCCCCAGCGGCCAGCCGCTGGATCTGTGCGTAAAGACTTCGTCGCTTCGCGGGGTTCCGCTCGCGTTGCGCCTGTTTCGTGAGCGCGATGACTTTCGGGTTCTTGTAGCCCGTGAAGAACGAGTTCGCGCCGCCGCCCTTCGGATCGACCGCAAAGGTCACGAGCTCGTCCGGGTCGGCGATGTCCATCGTCCAGTAGCTGAAGCCCAGCTGGTACTTCCCCTCCTGGATCTGGCTGAACTCCGTGCTCGTATCCACCTGGCGGAACTTCACGTTGATCTTGATCTGCTTGAGTGCCTGCTGAAGCACCTGAGCGACCTTGTTCTCGTCCGTCGCCCCTGCTCCCACGAGCATCTCGACCGTGAATCCGTTCTTGTACTTCGACTTGGCCATCTCGGCCTTCGCCTTCGCCGGGTTGTACTGAATGCCAGGCGAGTTTGGGTCGTAGTAGGGGACCTGGGGAGGCATGAACGAGTTGGCGACCTTTCCGTAGCCGAAGAGGATCGACTTGAGGATCGCGGCACGGTCGATCATGTACGAGATGGCTCGGCGCACGTGCCGGTCCTTGAGCGGGGCGTACGCCTGGTTCATGCCCATGTAGTCGGTGCGCGTGGAGGGGAAGAGGAACATCTTCACGCCGGAGGTGTTCTGCAGCTTCTTGATCGAGGCGAAGGGCGGGAACTCGTTGACGTCGATCTGACCGCCGCGCAGCTGCAGCTCGCGGGTGTTCTGGTCGGAGACATAACTCCACGTCACTCGGTCGAGGTACGGCTTGCCCTTCTGCCAGTAGTACGGGTTCCGTTTGAACGTCACGGTCTGGCCGACGACCCGCTTGTCCCACATGAACGGCCCCGTGCCGATCGGGTGCTTGTAGAACTCCGCCCGCTTCTGCCCGGCGAAGTTCTTCGGGATGATCCCGTTCGCGAACAGGGCGAGGTCGGCGAGGAATGGTGCCCAGGGGTACTTGAGGTTGAAAACGACGGTGGACTTGTTGGGCGCCTTGATGTTCTTGATGGCAACGTCGAGGTAACCCCAGCCCTTGTCCTGCGCCCGTGCGTCGTCGATCGAGAACTTCACGTCGGCCGCCGTCATCGGCTGGCCGTTCGAGAAGCGGACGCCCTTGCGCAGCTTGAGCGTGTACTTCTTTCCGCCGTGGGAGACCTTGTACGAGGTCGCGAGCCACGGCGCGAGCGTCTTCCCGTCCCGTCCCACGGTGTACAGGGACTCGTTGATCTGCTGTATGAGCCAGATCGACTCGTTCTGGAAGACGTTCGTCTTGTCGAACGACTGCGAGTCTTCCTGGCGCGCGATCCTGAGGGTCCCGCCTCGCTTCTGCTGGGCCGCCTGGGTTTCGTCTGATCGCGCTGACGCGCCGAGCGTGCCGAACATGAAGGCGATCACTCCGGCGACTACGAGGATTGCTACCGCGAGCCGAGTTCGCACCGTGGGGCTCCTTTTCCGTCGAGGGAACGGGCGCTACGAAGGCGTTAAGAATCGCACACGGGCTCGGAGCCGTCTAGTGCGTACGGCATCAGAACATCGAGTAACCGCCGTCGATGGAGAGCACCTGGCCGGTCACCCAGCTCGATTCCTCGGCGACGAAGAAGAGCACGCCGTTCGCGATGTCCTCGGCCCTGCCCAGCCTGCGAACGGCGATCCGCTCGAGGAGCTGCGCCTGTCGCTCCGGGCCGTAGCTCTCCCACTGCCTGATGCTCGATGGGTTCGACGGCACGAGGCCGGGAGCGATGCTGTTCACCGTGATGCCGAAGGGCCCGAGCTCGTGGGCCATCTGCCGCGTGAAGCCGATCTGACCGGCCTTGGAGCTTGCGTAGGCCTGGATGCCGGTCAGGCTGACGCTTCGGCCGGCGCCCGAGGAGATGTTGACGATGCGCCCGTGGCGAGTCGCTTTCATGCCCGCGACGACCGCCCGTGTGCACACGAACGTGCTCGTCAGGTTCGCGTCGACGATCGCTTGCCAGTCGTCGTCGGAGACTTCTTCGAGGGGCTTGCCGACTTGCCCGCAGACGCCACCGGCGCAGTTGACGAGGATGTCGATCGGCCCGATCCGCTCGACGAGCGCCGCCACCTGTTCAGGGTCCGCGACGTCGCAGGTGTCCCGGTCGACGCCGCGGACGGTCGCCCCATGCTCGGCCAGCGCGGAAACGATGGCGGCGCCGATCCCGCCGGCGCTCCCCGTGACCAGGCCGACGCGGCCGTTCAGGTCAGGCATCCTGCCAGCCGCTCGCGAGCGCGGCGCGCACCTCCTCGACACCCGCCCGCCAGACCCGCAGGACATCGTCGTCGGGTCGAACGTAGAGGCCGCCGAACGAGCCGTCTCCGAGCATCTCGCGTGCGTCCAGCGGGTCTGCCTCGCGGACCGCCGACAGGTCGACCATGGGCTTGCGCTCTCGGGGTGGGTCGACTCCGGACAGGCGTGTCCAAGGGAAGTTCTCGAGCCACGAGGCGTGGCTCGCGTCGGGATCGATCGACTGCACCTCCGCCCATGTCGACGGTGCGTTCCACCAGTTGTGCCAGAGGATCTCGATCTCCGGGCGGGTGGCCGTCCAGCGCTCGAGTACAGGCCGGCCGGCGTCGTTGCCCCCATGCCCGTTCACGAGCAGGAAGCGCCGGAAGCCTTGCACGGCCAGGGAGCCGACGAGCTCGGACAGCACGGTGCCGTACGTCTCGGCCGAGAGCGTCGGGCTGCCCGGATAGGCGGCGAAATACGGTGCGATGCCGTAGGGAAGCGCCGGCAGGACCGGGACGCCGAGCGGCTCGGCCGCCTCCACGGACACGCGCTCGGCCAGGATCTGGTCGACGGCGAGCGAGAGATATGCGTGCTGCTCGACCGAGCCGAGCGGCAGCACGATCCGGTCGTCCGTGCTGAGGTACTCCTCGAGCTGCATCCAGCTGCAGTCCTGGACCCTCATGCGGCGATTCTCTCGTAGGCCGCCGCGACCGAGAGGAGTAGCTCGTCCTCACCGGCAGCAGCCGCGAGCTGGAGCCCCGCGGGCAAAGGGCCTTCCGCGATACCGCAGGGAAGCGAGACGGCGGGCACTCCTGCGAGGTTGTAGGGGCCCGTGAACCGCGCCTCGACATCGCCCTCGGGCGTGCCGACAGGCGGGTCTTCCGCGGGAGCAGGGTACGCCACGGTCGGCCCGGCCACCACGTCGACCTCCTCGAAGACGTGCGCGAAGCCGGCGGCAACCCGCTCCTTGGCGGCGAGGCCGCGGGCGTACGTCGCGTCATCCATCTTCGCGCCTGCCTCGAGCAGGGAGCGGGTGCCCGGACCGTAGCCCTCTCCTTCTCGCGTGAGCAGGTCGCGGTGCACGTCGTAGGCCTCTTTGAGGATGATGGCGCCGAGCGCGTCGTCGGCGAGGTCGAGCTCCGGTACCTCGATGTCCACGAGCTCGAACCCGGCGGCCGCCAGCCTCTCGATCGCCTCCGCAACCCTGGCCCGAACCCCCGGACGAACATCCGGATCTTCGAGCTGGCGTTGCAGAACTCCCACGCGCAGCCCGCTGGCCGGCAGGAGGCGAATCGCTCGACCGGCGAGCACGCCGAGCAGGACCGCCGTTTGCTCGACCGTTCGCGTCAGGGTGCCTACGTGATCGCACGTGTGTGAGAGCGGAAACACCCCGTCCACGGGCACGAGCCCGAACGTCGGCTTGAGGCCGACAATGCCGCAGTACGCAGCGGGGATGCGAATCGAGCCGCCCGTGTCCGTGCCGAGGGCGTAGTCGCAGACGCCGGCGGCCACGAGGGCGGCGGAGCCGCTGCTGGAGCCCCCGGATGTACGGCCCGGATCGAGCGGATTGAACGTCATCCCGTAGGCCGGGTTGACGCTGCCTGCTGCGTACTCGAGCAGGTTCGTCTTGCAGAGCAGCTCAGCTCCCGCCTCTCGTGCGCGGGTGACGACCCTCGCATCGCTCTCGGCGGGTGGGGGAACGCCGACCGTGGAGGCGTTCGTGGTCACGACGCCACGCACATCGATGTTGTCTTTGATCGCAAGTGGGATGCCGTGCAGGAGCCCGTCGTGGCTTCTCTCCGCCGGCTCGAGAGTCGTGATCACCGCGTTGAGCCGCGGCCCCTGGGTCCCGAGTCGCGCGTAGGCGGCAAGCAGCTCGAGATTGGACTTCTCGCAGCGGCGGCGCCCATCCTCGATCGCTTCGATCAGCGCCAGCGTACGGAGGACGTTCTCCCCACCGCAGTGGGAGAGCAGCGCTTCGGCCTCGGTCTTTCGCCTCCGCACGGCGAGATCGCGATAGATCCCTGAGTGCGTCTTGGCGGAGCGCCGGTTGAACTCCACGAGGCGATCGATCGAGCCGTCCAGGTCGCCGGGATCGAAGCCGTCGAACGGCTCTGCGCGGACAGGGGTCTCCTCGAGCATCTCCTCCCCCAATCGCACGAAGAGTTGCCGGTAGCGTGGCTCTGCGAGGGCGTCTGCGATCGACAGATCGGAGACCGCCGTCGCGAACAGCATCGCCGCGTACGCCAGCTTGGCCCACAGGTAGCCGAGGATGTTGTCGCTGGGCCGTGCGCCCTCGATGTCGTGCACGAGGCGGTCGACGCGCTCGCTCGGCCGGCCGTCGACCTCCCCGATGTAGAAGGCGCCCTTGCCGCCCAAGAAGATCCGCCCGGGGCCAAGATAGTCCGCGCCGAAGTTCACGAAGGCGCCGACGGTGCGCTCCGCGCCGACGACCTCGGCGATGACCGGCTCGTTGATGCCGTTCTGGAGGGAAACGACGAAGCCGTCGTCAGCGAGTCTCGGCGCCATCGCTGCCAGCGCCGTCTTCGTGTGGTGGGCCTTGACGGCGAGCAACACGGCGCCGAGGCTCTCCGGGAGGTCGCCCGGGAGCACCGCCGGCGCGCGCACGGTGAACTGCTCGACCGGTCCCTCGATCGTCAACCCATTCGTGTTGATGGCCTCGACGTGGTCGCGGTCCACATCGCACAAGAGCACGTCGTGGCCGTCGCGCGCAAGCCGGGCGCCGACGGTGCCGCCGATCGCTCCCGCTCCGACCACGACGTACTCCACGCAGCCGATCCTCGCACAGGCGACCTAAGGTGACGCTTTTCGGGACACCTTGAAGCTCGTCTCGAGACTCGCACATGCCTCAGGCGGGTCGTCCCCAGCTCCCCACCGGCAGAGCAGCTGATACTCGGTGCGGCGGCTGAGGAGCAGCGTGAGCCGCTCGCGCAGGTCGTCCTCGTCGCGCTCGTACGCGATCTCGTACCGCCGTCCCCTGAGTCCGGCGACCCGCACAGTCTCCGGCTCGCGCTCGAGCTCCCCGCCGAGGCTGTCCGCGAGCTCGCGCGCGACCTTGTCGAGCTCCCGGGACGCCTTCGGCCAAAGCGCCGGTCGATAGGGCTTGACGAGCGGAAAGACCGTGACGGACGCGAGCTCCTGGCTACCCTCGTCCGCGGGTAGGACCGTCACCGACCGCGGCGTGCGAGCGAGCTCGAGACCCTCTGGCGCCGCAAATGTGAACCCCGGGCCGCTGACAAGCCTCGTCGTGACAGGGCCGCTCGGGCCGCTCTCGCCGCCGCAACCAGCCAGTGCGCCGGCCGCGAGCGCGGTCATGACCACGACATGAATAACGCGGAGGAGTCGGGGGTACACTCGAACGAACGATAAGGAAGCGGGGTGACCGTATGAAGTCCACGAACAAAGTTCGGGACGCTGCCGAGTCGGCACGGCCGTACGTCGAGCGGGCGATCTCGGACGACGAGTTCCGCGAGAGCCTCCGCGCCGCGTTCATCGCAGCGAAGGAGATCTACGATGAGCTCGTGCCGCAGAAGGGCGTCACCGGGCTGGCCAGCAAGGTCGCGAAGGACGACGACATCCAGGACAGCCTCATGCGCGCTGTCTCAGAGCTGCGCCACGCGGCCGATCGGATCCAGGAGGCCGACAAGCCGAGCCACGGCTTCCGCAACGTGTTCCTCATCCTCATCGGCGTTGCGATCGGCATCTTCTTCAACCCGTTCACCGGGCCGGACACCCGACGCTGGGTGAAGGGGCGTGTGTCCGGTGGCGAGTTCTCCTACAACGGCCAGGAACAGGCCGAGACCGTCACCGCTTAGTCAGCGCAGCAAGCTCGTGAGCGACGCTCCGGCCGCCCGCGGTCGGAGCGATCGCGCGCGCGAGTGAACCGGGGTCCAGCCCGTTGGCGGCGGAGATGTCACTCGACTGGAGGAGAATCGCTCCGGCCGCCGGCGCACGGCCCGTCGCCCGCAACGTGGGCGCCCAGATCGCTGCCGCCGGGAAGTCCACGTCCCGCGCGTGTTCCCACGCCCTGAGGTACGGATACGGATTGACGACGCCGTCGTACCCGAGGAACAGGAGCGACGACGGATGGATCTCGAAGTGGAGGTGATACGGCGTCGTCTCGGCGTCGCCGGTGTTGCCGACGAACCCCACGACGTCTCCGGCCCGTACGCGTCCACCGTTGACGGCAAGCGGCGAGAACGCCGCCAGGTGGGCGTAGTAGAACTCGTTGCCGTCCCGGTCGCGGAGCCAGAACCGGTTGCCGCCGACGTCGTTCCATCCGACAGAGAAGACCGTGCCGTCCGCGACGGCGAGTACAGGCGCCCCGAGGGCAGCGAAGATGTCCTGCCCGTGATGCCAGACCGTTGTCGCGCGGGGCGCGCCGAAGGTGTCGCCGAAGCCCGATGGGCCGTACACCGGGAAGACGTAGCCGTCGGCCGTGAGGCGCCGAGTCACCTCGGGCGCGATCTGAACGAGCGGTGAGGGGCCGGTGGTGCCGGGACGGGCCATGTCCGGCGGGATCCCGAGCCCGCGCCGGCTGCCCGGGCGCGTAGTCGGCTGGACTGCCGACGGCTGCACGGCGGGCGTCGTGAGCTTCGGGACGACGGCCGGCTTCACGACGGCGGCGGGCTTCTCCCACTTCGCGGACGCCTCCGCGTAGCCGACGAGAATGCGCGTCCCCACCGGTACCCCTCCGTGATCCGCGTCGAGTTGCACATCGACGGCGGTCACCCAGCCGCGGAGCGAGGTGTCACCCGCCGGCTGAGACCGTTGCTGGATGAGCGTGAGGTGTCCCCAGTCGCCGACCGGCACCCGGAGATCGGGATACGGCTCGATCGCCTGGCCGAGCACCGTGAGGCTCGTGACGAACGTCCCGTCGAAGCTTTCTTCCTCCTTCTTCGCAGACGCCTGCGTACGCGCGACCACGGAACCGATCGTGATCTCGCCTCCGAACAGCGACACCGAGCGGAGATCGGCGCGCGCCTGAGCCTTGCCATCCATCGCCCACGACCGGCCCGCGACGCTCTCCGCGCGCAGAATGGAACCGTCGCCGGGGTAGGCGAAGGATGCGGGCGACGCCACGGTCGACTCGGCGTCGTCCACGTATCCGGCGACGATCGGCGCCTGGTTGGGTAGGAGAACCTTGATCCCGTAGGCCGTCGAGCTGGCCGAGGCCTGGAGCTCGAGGGCACTCGCGGCACCTACCTGCGCGACGAGCCCGAATAGCACGGCGACACCGAGCGCGAGGCCCCGCAAGCCCACCATCCGCGTGATTATGGCACCAGCACGTGACTGACGTTCAGGGCTTTACGTCCGGGGGCGCGACGCCCGCCAACCGAGCTGAGCGGCGACACCGAGTAGCAGCACCCCGAAAAGCCGTTCCAACACATGCTCGGGCAGCGTCTCGGCAAGCAATCCTCCTGCGACGACACCGGCGACGCCGCCAAGTCCCAGCACGATCGCCGGCCGTAGCCGCACGTTTCCGTACCGGCGTTGGTTCCACGTGCCGACGGCGACAACCGGCAGCATCGCCGCGAGCGAGGTCGCCTGGGCGTGCAGCTGGTCGAGTCCCAGCGCGAGCGTCAACGTCGGGACGAAGAGGATCCCGCCGCCGACTCCGAACAGTCCTGCGAACACGCCTGCGACGAGGCCGAGCGCCACGGCGACCGCGATCTTCTCCATCAGACGAGCAGGACGATGGCGATCGCGGCCACCAATCCGGCGAACGCGAGCGTAAGCGTGCGCGTGGCGAGGCGCTGCTGCAAGGTCGTCCCACCCAGCACGCCGATCGTCGCGGGAAGGCCCACCAGCGCCGCGTACTTGAACTCGACGTCGCCGTGCACCGCGAAGAAGATCGCGCCCTCCGCGGCGATCAGCCCGATGGCGGCGAGCGACGTGGCCATCGCCGCCCGCTGGGGGAACATCGCGATGAGGATGAGCAGCGGCACCATGATGATCCCGCCACCGACTCCGAACAGCGCCCCGAAGAACCCCGCCGCGAGGCCGATGAGGACGAGGCGCACCGGCCTATTCTACGAGCGTGACTTCCGACCTCCTGGCCCGTCTCGCCGAGCGGCCGAGGGAGGCGGCGATCCTGCTCGACGTCGATGGAACGCTCGCGCCGATCGTCTCCCGACCGGAAGCTGCACGGGTACCGGACGGCACGCGGGAGGTGCTCGAAGGCCTCGTCCAGCGGTATGGGCTTGTCGCCTGCCTCAGCGGTCGCCCGGCCGAGGATGCGGCGCGTGTGGTCGGCGTCGACGCTGTTCGCTACGTCGGCGAGCACGGTCTCGAGCTCGAGCCTGACGCTGAGACTTGGGCGGAGCGGCTGGCGGCGTTCGCCGCGACCGTCGACTGGCCCGCGGAGGCCGGGAAGCGACTTACCCTGTCCTTTCACTATCGGGAGGCGCCCGATGTGAGGGCGGCTGAGGAAAGGCTTCGAGCCGTGGCGGACCGCGCCGCCGAGGAGGGAATGCGGCCGCGTTGGGGACGGTGCGTCCTCGAAGTCCGGCCCCCGATCGACGCCGACAAGGGGACGGCCGTCCTCCGGCTGCTCGATGAGACCGGGCTGCGGCGCGCTCTCTATGCCGGAGACGACACGACCGATCTCGACGCGTTTCGCGGTCTCGACGCGCTCGAGCTCGCGATTCGTGTCGCCGTCGTCTCGGACGAGGCCCCGGACGAGCTAGCCCGCGCGGCCGATCTCGTCGTGCATAGCCCCGAGGCGCTCGCCGAGGTGCTGTTGGAGCTGTGACGCACGTCGACGAGTCGGTGCTGGCGCCGGTCCGTGCGCGTTATGGGGAGCCGCACCTCCTGCGCTGGGAGGGCGAGGTCTCCGACCCCGAGCTCGCGCTCATCACGTACAGCCCGGGACGGCGTCACGACGTTACGTTGTTCGTCACGAACGGAGACCGACTCGCGCTCATCCGCAAGCCGCACTTCGAGCCCGGCATCTGGCGGACGCCGGGCGGGGGCGTCAAGCTCGGAGAGGACTTCGTGGAGGGGATCGTTCGGGAAGGGCTCGAGGAACTGGGGGTGCCAATCACGCTCGAGCGCTATCTCGTCCGATCGGAAGCTGTGTTCCGCTTCGCCGACGAGGCGGTACCGTGGGTGACGCACGTCTTCTCCGCCTCGACGGAGGCCGACATGCTGGCGCCGCTCGACACGACGGAAATCGCGGAGGCCCGCTGGGGGTCCGCCGAGGAGCTTGCCGGCCCGATCCGAGAGCGCCTGCTCGCGACGGGCCGGGCCTTGTGGCGCTATCGCGTCGCGCTGCACGACGCCTCGCTCGAGGCGCTCTACGGCGGCTGACGACTGGGGCCACCCCTCGCCTCCTCCCGCATTCAGCGTACTGAGAAAATTCGGACGCGTGGGTGGCGGAAGTGCGTCAACAGTGCGCGAGTTGATTCACAGGCTCGCGGCTTCGCGGCGCAGCACGTCCCATGCGAGCCGCACGTCCTCCTCGCTCGTGCGCTCGTGCCCGATCGCCAGCCGCAGCACGAAGCGCCCGTGGAGCCTCGTGTGCGAGAGGAACGCCTCACCGCTCGTGTTCACGCGATCGAGGAGCGCTTCGTTGTCCTCGTCCGAGCCGTCGCGGCGAAAGCACACGAGCGAGAAGTGGCGCGGCGCCACCACCTCCCATCCTGGCTCGTCGCGCACCCAGCCCTCGAAGAGCTCGGCCAGCCGGATGTGCTCGCGGATGAGCCGCTGCAGTCCCTCGCGCCCGTAGCACCGCAACACCGCCCACAGCTTCAGCGACCGAAACCGCCGGCCGAGCGCCGGGCCGTAGTCGCCGAGTGAGTCGACCGCGTCGTCGGTGCGCAGGTATTCGGGGACGAGGCTGAACGCCGCGCGCAACGCCTCCGGCCGGTGGCTCCAGAGGAGCGAGCAGTCCACGGGGACGAGCATCCACTTGTGGGCGTTGACGACGAGCGAGTCGGCGCGGTCGACGCCCTCGAACGCCCAGCGCAGCTCCGGGCACACCATCGCCGAGCCCGCGTATGCGGCGTCGACGTGGAGCCACACGCCCTCGCGCTCGCACGTGTCGGCGATGGCGGGAACCGGATCGACGGACGTCGTCGACGTGGTGCCGACCGTGGCGACGACGGCGCACGCCCCCGTGAGGTCGAGAGCGCCCGGGCGCAGGCGGAACGCGTCGTCGACCGGCACGCGTCGGAGCTCCAGGCCGAGGAGCTTCACCGCCTTGTCCACGGACGAGTGCGCGTGCTCGGAGGCAACGACGACCCGACGGTCGGGGAGGAGCTCCCGTGCGGCGGCCAGCCCGACGATCGTCGACGTCGATGCGGTGTCCTCGATGTGGCCGTGCCACCCAACGGGCAGGCCGAGCAACTGGGCAACCCAGTCCAGCACGAGCCACTCGAGCTCGGTGGACGCGGGCGAGGTGCGCCAGAGAATCGCGTTCTGGTTGACCGTGGCGGCAAGCAGCTCGGCGAGGATGGCGGGCTCCGAGCTGGAGATGGCGAAGTAGCCGAAGTAGCGCGGCGACTGCCAATGCGTCATCGCCGGCAGGAGGATCTCCTCGACGTCGCGGAGCACCACCGAGAACGGCTCCGCCTGGTCCGGAGGCGCCGCCGGCAGCCGCGAGCGAAGGTACCCGGGCTCGACCTGCGAGAGCACAGGCAGCTCATCGACGCGCTCGAGATACCGCGCTACCCACTCGAGCGCGTCGCGCCCGTCCTCCCGGAAGTCGTTCATCCGCCGAGCGTCTTCTCGATCTGGGCCCAGGAGCGGGTGTTCAGGACCTGCTTCTTCACCAGCCACGCACGGCGCGCCTGGCCGATCCCGAGCTCGACGTAGCCCAGGGCGCCGACACTGTGCGCATCGCTCGACACGGGAACGAGCACGCCCTCCTCCCCCGCCAGCCGCGCAAGTGGGTCCGGCATGTCCAGCCGGTCGGGCTGGGAGTTGATCTCGATCGCCGTCTTCGTCCTGGAGGCTGTCTCGATCACGCGGCCGGGATCGACCGGGGCGCTACTGCGCTTGCCGATCTTCCGAGCCGTGAGATGGCCGATGCAGTCG
>JBKPGF010000013.1:0-91200 GCA_046729255.1 Actinomycetota bacterium | reverse complement strand
CCCTTCCGCTGGCGGCTCGTTCGCGGTCGCCCACCCGGCATCCGTCTGAACGCCGCGACCGGCCGCCTCGGCGGCGTGCCGCGAGCCGACGGCACCTACCGCGTAACGATCGAGGTGCGAGACAGGGTCGGAGCACGCGCGACGAGGACGTTCGTGCTCGTGGTCACCGGCTAGAGGCTGGGGCCCTGAGTCGCCTCCGTGGTAACCGCGTGGTGACCCTACGGGGAACTTCGGCATGATGAGGCTGTGACGGAGCTACGAGCGTGGGCTCGTCGCGGTCACGCAAAGTAGATCGACGAGGAGCTCGTCCTCGGCGAGCGAAAGGTGGTGGAACCACTCCCACCACTGCGACTTCGCCTCGCGCTGATGGTAGTAGTGGAGATGTGCGAGCAGCCAGCGCGGACTTCCCTCCTCTTCGCCGGCCAGCAGCGCCTCGTGGAGTGGAGGCCGGAGGTCCGCGCTGGGCAGGATGGTGCCTGACCGTGGTGTTCCGTGGTGTCCGACCTGTGGTAACCGGTGGTAACCCAATCTCTCTCGAAAGGGTCAGAACAGCGCGCAGCGCTTCGATGGCGACTTGCGCCCGCGCCTCTTCCCAGTCGAGCCTATCCGCTTGCGACGACGGCCGTTGAGCCGTCGCTCGGGGGCCGCTTGTCAATGCCTCTCAAGAAGTGCAGCTGCGGCGGTCCTGTTCGGGACGTCGAGCTTCCGGTAGACGCGCTCTAGATGCTTCGCGACCGTTGCGGGCGCGATTCCAAGCTCATGCGCGATGGTCTGGTTCTGCTTCCCGAGCGCAACGCACTCGATGATCTGTCGCTCGCGCGCCGTTAGCCTCTCGACACGCACGTCGCGCTCGTCGAGCAGGAGCAGATACAACCCGCCGGTGCGGACGGAACGAATGCGGAGGCGCCGACCGCTTTGCGTGAGCCTGACGTCCGGCCGACGCAGGAGAGCTGTCGGCACGCGTCCGTTCTCCACGGCCAGGTAGCGGCGGAGCAGCGCGCGCGCCGCCTGCGACGCGAACTCGATTACGCCTCGACCGGAGCACAGTACGATCCGACCTACCTCGCCATCGGCGTTCCCCTCCACGCTGGCGAGCGCTGCGGCGCCCTCTGCGGCGGCGGCGGCGGATTCGGCTCGCCGAGCGAGGTACGGTTGCAGCAGTGACAGCACGAGCCGGTCGCGGTCGTCAAAGTCTGGGCCGCGCTTGCGCGCAAAGATGAAGCCACGTATCCGCGCCGTGGGGACAAGCCCGACGTCCAGCCAGCGGTACGAACTTTCTGAGAAAGCGTCGTAGTAGGACGTCCTCCGGAACTCGCCCAGTGTTGCGAAGTCGGAGATCTTGTAGGGGTTTGTCCAGTCGCCCGTTGACCAGCGATGGCCAATGATGGGATGGCTGTCGCTGACCCGCCACCACAGCTCCCGTTGCTCGTCGCTGTCCCAGACACCATTGCTGTCAGCGATGACTGCTTCGGCGCCGTCAGCATCGAGCCAGACCTGGAGAATCGATTCGTGCTGGGCGCGGTCGCACTCAGTGAAGCCGACCTTGTCGCTCGGAACGAGCTGCCGCAGCCCGGCGATGATGCGAGGCGGGAATGGCAGGACATCATCGTGCGCGTGCAGCTCGCTCACGAAGCGCAGTAATGCCGACGCGTCGCGCTCGGACAGCGTGCTCACATGTTCGAGCATACGCCGATCTACGTATTGCGCCAGTCGTCGCCTCTTGGAATGCTTTGTACGAACCGCGTGGACGGCGGTTACGACGAGAGGAGGACAATGAAGAAGCTCACCACAGGACTGCTGGCGGCGCTCGCGCTCGCGGTGACGCCCACGGCGGTGGCGCACACACAGACGGTGACTCCGCCGGGACAAGACACGCCCGTGATCGAGAACGACCCGATCTCGAAGCCCTACGCGCAGGCGCATTGCCATGCTGAGTCGCCCGCGACCGTTTCGGATGCCTCAGGGGGCGTGGTCGCGTTCTCGCCCGCCGGTGCACTTCCCTGCCCGCCGGTCGAGAACCCGGGAGGGCAAATCACGGGACCCTGACGACTCCGGAGAGTGGCGTATCGACGTGCGGGCGGGGTTGCGCGATCGCTCCCCCGCCTGCACCTCCGATGACTTCGCTCACGGCCGGGTGAGGAAGAGACGTTTCTCCTTGCCGAGATGTGCCGCCCATTCCAGCCGGCTCGCGCCGGCGAACCCGAGATAGGCGCGAAGCGCAGCGCGCATGGCGTCGACGAAGCCCTCGACCCGGCGCGGCTCGAAGCCGTCCTCCCACCAGAAGCCGAGTACCTCCACGCGCTGATCGGCGCGATCGATCCGCGGCTCGATCCGGCCCACGAAGCGGTCCCGGAAGAGAATCGGCAGCACGTACCATCCGAAGCGTCGCTTGGCCGGGGGGAAGAAGAGGTCCCAGACGTAGTCGAAGCCAAAAAGAGACCCCAGAAGGCCGCGGTCCCAGACAACTGGGTCGAAGGGAGAGAGAAGCGCGACCGACGCTGGTAGCTCGGGCGGGGCCGCCAGCAGCTCGACCTCGTCGCGGAGCACAAAGCGCGGGCCCTTCACGCCCTCGACTGAGACCGGAACCAGCTCCCCATCCTCGATGAGCGCCTCGCGCAGCGCAGTCCTCCCTGGATGCTCCGGCCATCTCGGGTCAGGCTTCGCAGGGCCGAGGTTGCCGAAGACGTCTCCGCCGCTGCTCGCGCCCAGTAGGCCGTGCGCGCGGTAGCGCGACAGCATCTTGTGCCGCAGCTGGTCGCGCAACGGAAACTCCCGTGCGAGCAACCTGCGCGGAACCAGCCGCTCGATGACGTCGTAGTAGCGGCGGTTTCCCTCACGCCGCGCGAGGCCGAGGACGCCGGTGACCGCGTACGCCTCGAGCACGGCCCGCACAACGTTCGTCTTGACTCCGAACCAGTCGATCGCCGCTCCGTGCTCGCGGTCGAAGTCGAGCGCCGAAAGCGGGCCGTCGGCGCGGACGCGCTCGAGTACCCGTTCGGCCACCTCGGCGTTCTCGGCGAGGAGGCGCGACGACCGTGTGCTCGACGTCACCCGAAACCACGGGTAGTCGCTCATGAGGACGAAAGAGAGTCCCTTGTTGACTGCTTCGAACAGCTCGCGCCGTTCGTAGAGGTCGTCGCTCCAGGCAGCGTCGTACCCGGCGACCCGCGCGTGCAGCACGAGATCGTGGCTCCGCCCCGCCACGGCGATCGGGTCGAACTGGATGGACCCGAACCTGCGGAGGAACTCGAGCACGGCGTCCGGACCGCCATCGAGCGCGCGAGCGGGCGCGAGGAGCTGGCGAGCGACGAGGAAACGTCGGGCGGCCTCGGTCGCGACTTCCATACCTGCACGCTATCGGTGCCCCGGCACCGACCGGCCAGAGCAGGCGTTTGTAATACTCGACGACGTCTGCGGCAGTTCGGATGCCCAGGAACGTCATCGCCCCCTCAGCGCTGATCGGTGTAGCGACTGTCGTCCTGCTCAGCGGCCCGGTGCACACGCCAATCGCGACATCGGGCGCAGCTGGAGCCGCCGTTCCAGAGTGCCGACTGCGGCTGCCGCCGCCACGCAGCGGCGAACCGCTCTTCGCCGTCCCTGCCGGCGGGCGCGCGACGACCCGCACGCTTCCGGGTCGGATCCTGCTCTGCACGCTGTTTCGTGCGGACGGCTCGAGGTTCGCGCACGCGCAGGTCGACGAGCTGCAACAAGTGCTCGAGGTTCGGTTCTTTCGCAGGTCGGGTCGGCTGCTGTTCGCGGCAGACGCCGCCTATCCCGCCTTCGCCCGCAATGAAGGCGCCGACGTCGGGTGTGGCAGCCCCGCGAACAGCTCGATCGGCAACCGCTACTGGCGCGAGACGTTCCGCTGGCGAGTCAGCAGAACGCCGACCAACCTGCCTCGCGCCCGAGTCGTCCACGCCCTGCGAGCTGCGGTGTCGCAATGGACGAACAACATCAACTGGTGCCACTACGCCGACCGCGCAGAGAGTTCGTCGACGTACGAGGGGTACACGGCAAGACGGTGGGGACACGACGGCGAGAGCACAGTCGACTGGGGCACCCTCAAGAGGACGCAGAACTGCAGCCTGGCACTCGCCTGCACCATCACGTGGTACGACAGCGACGGCAATCCCGTCGAGTCGGATATTCGCTTCAGGGAAGCCGTCCGTTGGTCGGTACGTCCCGGAGCCGGCGACTACGACGTCCAGTCGGTTGCCGCGCACGAGTTCGGCCACGCGCGGCAGTTCGGCCACGTCACGGACGCCAGCCGCCGGCAAAACACCGTGATCATGTGGCCGTACATCACGCGCGGCGACACGTCGGGGCGCAAGCTCGGCCGCGGCGACGCACTCGCCAACAACAGCCACTACTGAGCGAAGGAGATTAGCCGGCCGCCCACTCCACGATCTGCTCAGCGCTGATCGGGAGTGATGTGATCCGCACGCCATAGGGCTCGAGCGCGTCCTCGATCGCAGCGCTGAGGATCGCAGGCGTGAGCATGCGGCCGCCCTCGCCGGCGCCCTTGATGCCGTACGGCGTGTATGGCGACGGTGTCTCCAGGTGCGCAACCGTCATCGTCGGGACATCCATCGACGACGGCAGGTGGTAGTAGTCGAACGCCTCGTTCAGGACGCGGCCTTCCTCGTCGTACCGGTACTCCTCGTAGAGCGCAGATCCGAGCCCCTGGATGGTGCCGCCGATGATCTGGCCGTCGAGCGTCTTCGGATTGACGACCGTGCCGGCGTCGTGGACGGCCGCGTAGCGCAGGAAGTCGAGCTTCCCGGTCTCGACGTCCACCTCGACGACGGCGACGTGCCAGGCGTGGCCGACGAAGGGATAGAAGATGCCGAGGTCGGAGCGATCGTCCGACGGGTTCGTGGTCAGCGGATGGTCGTACGTCGACTGCGAGGCGAGACCGCTCTGCATGTCCTCGGGCAGATCGAGTCGGAACATGTACGCCGTGAGCGCGACGTCGCCGAGGCTGAGCCTGCGGTCAGGCGTCCCGACGACGCCGACGCCGCCATCTCGAAACTCGAGATCGTCTTCCGACACCTCGAGCTGGCTCGCCGCGATGCGCTTGATCTTCTCCTTGACCTCGGCAGCCGCCCCTGCGACGGCTCCTGAGACCATGACCGTGTAGCGCGACCCGCCCGGGCCGGTTCCGGGGAGCGCGTGTTGCGAGTCCGCAAACGTCACGACGACGGACGCCGGGTCGACGTCGAACTCCTCCGCGACGACCTGTGCGACGACCGTCTCAGGGCTGTTGCCCCAGAGCGACTGAGAGTGGAGCGTGACGACAATCTGGCCGGTGGGGTCGATCTGGAGGCTCGCGCTCTCGGGGCTGGACGTCGGCGTGAACTCCGGCTCGTCGAACCAGAACCAGAACTCCGTCGACGAGAAGACGCTTCGCTCATTGGAGGCGACCACGCCGATGCCGACATGGCGTCCTTCGGCGCGGGCTTCGTCACGAAGCTTCACGCAGCCGTCGTAGTCGGCCACCTCGAGGATCTTCTCGAGCACTGCCTGGTAGTTGCCGCTGTCGTAGATGTTCCCGGTCGGCGTGCGGTATGGGAACTCGTCGGGCCCGATGAGGTTACGCCGGCGGATCTCGACGCGGTCCATGCGGAGCTCGCGGGCGGCCATGTCGACGAGCCGCTCCAGCAGCCAGTTCGAGCACTCGGCGCCGAAGCCCCGGTACGCGCCCTGCTGGTTCTTGTTCGTGAGCACGGCGGTGAGCGCGTACTCGACGTTCTGGATGCGGTACGGGCCGACGATCTGCGAAAGCGAATTGCCATGTGTGCCAGTACCGAACTGGAGGTACGCCCCGTAGTCGTCGACACAGTCGATGCGGAGCGCCCGGAACGTGCCGTCTTCGTCGAACGCGAGCGAGGCCTCGTACCAGCGATCGGAGCCGCAGTGGTCGTTGTTGACGATGTGAGTGATCCTGTCCTCGACGTACTTCACGGGCCGCCCGACGACCTTCGAGAGGAAGCCGGCGAAGACGGGCACCTTGTGCATGAAGAACTTCGAGCCGAAGCTGCCGCCCGCCGCAACGGGAACGACGCGAAGCTTCGCGGCGGGGATCTTGAGCGAGGCGGCTAGCAGCCAGTGGAAGTACGTGAAGTTCATCGAGTTCGCGTAGATCGTGAGAACGCCCGAGCCCGAGTCCCAGTCGCCGATCGCGCCGTTCGTCTCCATCGGCATGCCCGTCGAGCGCGGCCAGCGCAGCGACGCCTGCACCTTCCGCGGCGCCTCCTCGAACGCGCGGTCGACCTCGCCGAATGAGAACGTGCGCGCGTAGGCGACGTTCGTCTCGAGCTTCTCGTGGACGAGCGGCGACCCATCCTTGCGCGCTTCAGCCGGATCGAGCACGACCGGCAGCGGCTCGTACTCGACCTCGATGAGGTCGCATGCGTCCTCGGCGATGTAGCGGTTCTCCGCGACCACGGCCGCGACCGCCTCACCGTAGTGCCGCACCTTCTCGGTCGCGATGAGGTCCTGGATGATCGGCCCGGCGCCGAAGGACGGAAGCGGCGCAGCGTGATCGGTGACGTCCGCGCCGGTGACGACACGGATCACACCGGGAAGCGCCTCCGCTGTCGAGGTGTCGATCGCGACGATGCGGGCGTGCGCGTGCGGGCTGCGGACGATCGCCGCGTGCGCCATGTTCTCGAGCTTGATGTCGTCGACGTAGCGCCCTTCGCCGCGGAGGAAGCGCGGGTCCTCGACGCGGTTGACGCTCTTGCCGAGCCAGCGACGCGCCGCCTGCGCCGTGTCGGCGGCGATCTTTGCCGCACCGGGATGCTGCTCGATGGTCACGCCTGCGCCGTCACCGAGCGGATGGCCTCGACGATCTGCTGGTAGCCCGTGCAGCGGCAGGTCACGCCGACGATCGCCTCGCGAATCGCCTCATCGCTCGCATTCGCCGGGCCGGAGCGGAGAAACTCGGTCGCCGTCATCAGCATCGCCGGTGTGCAGAATCCGCACTGGAGTGCGTGGTGCTCCGTGAATGCCTGCTGGAGCTCATTCAGCGTGCCGTCGGCGGCGGCGAGACCCTCGACCGTCTCGACCGAGCGGCCATTCGCCTGGATCGCGAACATCAGGCAGGAGCGGATCGCCTCGCCGTCGAGGAGAACGTTGCACGAGCCGCAGAAGCCGTGCTCGCAAGCGACGTGCGTGCCCGTGAGATTGAGGTCGTCCCGCAGGAAGTCGGCAAGCGTCCGCCGTGGTTCGACGTCTCGCTCGTACCTGCGCCCGTTGACCTCCATCCGCACGATCATGTCGCTCTCGCCTGCTCGGCCGCGTCTTGGAGCGCGCGCCGCGCCAGCACCGGCGCGACACGCTTGCGGTGCGCGCCCGACGCCTCGAGATCGCTCGGCGGGTCAATGTCTGCGAGCAGCTCGTCCAACGCACCATCGTCGTCGACAGCGACTGTCGCGTCGACGCGGTGCGGCGCGTCTGCGACACGGAGGAAGACGAGCTCGGCTCCGGTGCAGACGCCGGACTCGTCCACGGTAACGAGCGCCGCAGCCGCCAGCTGCGCGTAGTCGCGGTAGCGATCGCTTATCTCATGGAAGCCGGCGCCGGTGCGTTCGGCCGGCTTCGGGAAGCGCGCCTTCGTGATCAGCTCACCGGGCTCGAGCGTCGTCTTGTGCGGGCCGAGAAAGAACTCACGGGCAGCGATCGTCCGCTTCCCGCTCTCCGAGCGGACGTCGATCGCGGCGTCGAGTGCGACGGCAGCGGCTGTCAGCTCCGCCCACGGGGCGGCGAACGCGAGCGAGCCGCACACGGTGCCGCGACGGCGCGTTTCGAGATAGCCGATGTGGCGCGCAGCCTCGCTCAGCAGCGGCCAGCCGGCGGCCGCCCCGTCCTCGAGCAGGCGCTGCTGGCGGACGGTCGCGCCGACGTGGAGCTCGCCATCACGCTCCTCGAGCACATCGAGCCCTTCGACGCCGTTCACGTCCACGAGCACACGTGGCTTCGCGGTACGGAACTTCATGAGCTGCACGAGGCTCTGGCCGCCCGCAAGCACCTGCGTGCCGTTCCCCTGTGCGAGCAGCTGGACCGCTTCCTCGATCGACTCCGGCGCGTGGTATTCGAACGGCGCGGGCTTCACGTCCGCGCGCCCTCGAGATAGAGCGTCGCGCCCTCGGCTTCCGGGGTCTGCTTGACCGTCTCCGTGAGTCGCTTCAACTCGGGGAAGAGCGATCGGTCGAGCGTGGTCACGTCGGGCCAGTCGCACTCGACGAGGTTGCCCGCCGGGTCACGAATGTACATCTGCACGCTCCCGTCGGGCAGCTCGTACATGTCCTGGAAGAACGTGTTCCGTTCGAGGATGCCGAGGTCGCGGGCGCGACGATACGTCTCTTCGAAGTCGTCGACGTTGATGCCGATGTGATGGAACTCCGGCGCCTCCGTGTCGCGCTCGAAGAGATGGAGCTGGAGGTCGCCGAGCCGCAGGTACTGCACGGGAAAGGCAAACGTGTACGTCGGGATCTTCTCCATGCCGAAGACCTCCATGTAGAAGCGCGTGGACTCCTCGAGGTTCTTCGCGTTGATCGAGACGTGGTTGAACCCCGTCGCCCGCATCGCCGAGCCGAGACTACAACGTCGACGTCGTCACCACCCGAGAGCCGCGTAGTATCGGTAACTCCGTGCCAGCGACCCGAAGGGGGTTCGAATGGCTGTGAAGCCGATTCCCGAGGGGTACCGCACCCTCACCGCGTACCTGGCCGTCGACGACGCGGCGGCGGCGATCGAGTTCTACAAGAAGGCATTCGGAGCAAAGGAGCGCGGCCGGATGGATGCTCCAGGCGGGAAGATCGGGCACGCCGAGCTCGAGATCGGCGACTCGGTGTTCATGCTCTCCGACCCGTTCCCGCAGTCCAGCGTCAAGTCGCCGAAGGAGGCCGGCACGACGACCGCGAGCATGTTCGTGTACTCCGAGGACGTGGACGCAGCCATCCAGCGCGCCGTCGAGGCCGGAGCGACGATCGAGCAGGAGCCCACAGACATGTTCTGGGGCGACCGGTTCGGGTCCGTCGCCGACCCGTTCGGGCACCGCTGGGCGATTGCGACGCACATCGAGGATGTGTCGCCCGAGGAGATGGCCGAGCGCGGCAAGGCCGCCATGGCCGAGATGCTGAGCTGATCCGGTCGCCCGTCTAGGATTTCGCGGACGACGCGATCGGGGAAGGAGGAGGTGTCGTGAAGGGCGCCGACAAGCAGAAGAAGCTCCAGAAGAAGAAGGCTCAAAAGACGCTGAAGGAGAAGCGCGCCGAGAAGAAGGCGGCGAAGTCCGCAAAGACGTACTAGCGGGCGCTCCCGCAAGGCTTGACCTCCCCCGGAGGGATGCTGTTTGATCGCTCCGGCATGAGGCGTTTGGCCGCTGTCATCGGTTCGATCGTGCTCGTCGCCAGCCTTGCCGCCTGGGGGGCCGCGGCGACGAACGGCCCATCGTCCTCCACGCGCCTCGAGGGTGGCTCGGCGACGCTGCCGCCGTTGCCCGCGGCGATCAAGGCGCGAGGCCGTCTCAACATTGCCGTCAAGTGCGACTCGCCCCCGTTCGGCTCCAAGGTCGGCGGTCGATATGTCGGCTTCGACGCCGACGTTGCACGACGGCTAGCGGAGTTCGCGTTCGGCAGCAAGAGTCGCGTTGCCCTCGAGTGCGTGACGACGCCGGAGCGCGAGGCAGCGCTCACCTCAGGGCGCGCCGACCTCGTGATCGCTACCTTCAGCTACACGCCCGACCGCGACACACGCATCGACTTCTCCCGCCCGTATTACAAGGCAACGGGCCGCTTGCTCGTCTCGCGTGGCTCTCCGGTGAAGTCGCTCGCAGACGTCGCCGGTGCGCGCATCGCAACGACAACCGGGTCGATCTACGATCGCTGGCTCGCGAAGTGCTTCCCGACCGCCAAGCGGGTCACGGCCAACAAGTTCACGGGTGCCGTCAGCCGCTGGCGCTCCAGGCAGGCCGACGCGCTCATGTGGGACGACCCGTCACTCGTCGACATCGCGAGCAAGGACCGTGCTGCCGTGATCCTCAAGGACACGTTCCTCCCGTCGCCGTACGGGATCGGGATCCAGCAGGGCAATGTCGAGCTCAAGCGCTGGGTAGACGCGCGTCTGGAGCTTCTGCGCAAGCAGGACGCGTTCGCCGCCATCCTCAGCAGGCACTTCCCGCTCCATCTCTACGCGTCGTTCCGGAAGAGCGTCCTCCGGCCGAAGAACACGTTCGGCTACACGAAGGGGAGCATCGAGGAGTGCCCGTAGCCGCCTAGGAACGCGGCACTTCTTCGACCGCGTTCGCGGTGAGCAGCTCGATAGGCACGACGTCGAGGGCCCGAACATGCGTCGCCCCGAGGACGACCTGCGGCGCGCAGCCGGCGCGGTGCGCCTCGAGCCAGCGCTCCGCACACACGCACCAGCGATCGCCAGGCTGGAGGCCGGGAAATCCCCATTCGGGCCGCGGCGTCGAGAGGTCGTTCCCTGCCCGTCGGCTGAACTCGAGGAACTCGGCCGTCGTCTCGCAGCAGACGGTGTGACTTCCCTCGTCCTCCGGCCCGGTGGCGCAGCACCCGTCGCGGTAGAAGCCCGTCAGCGGCTCGGGGGAGCACGTGAGCAGCACCCCGCCGACGACGTTCCTGTCGGGCTCGCGGCTCATAGCTCGGCGAGGAGGTCTCCCGCCTCTGCCTCGACATCGGCGACCTGCTCGGGGGTGAGGTCGCGCCGCCAGCGGCCGACCGACGCCTCGTGCGCCGCGCCGAGGGCGCGTGTCATCGATGCCACGGGTACGCCAAGCGTACGGGCCAGGCCTTCTGCGGTCGCGGCCGGATCGGTCACGAGACGCTCGTAGCGCACCTCCGTCACGGGAACGCCGCTCTGCCTCACGGCGAAAACGTAGCGCTGCCACGCCCACGCGCAGCGGCGTGCGTCCGTTGCCCGGCGGAACTCCTGCTCCCTCCCCGCCTCCACCCAGAAGCGCGGGTGGACGCCGTACGCGACACCCGCATCGTCGGCGTCGCCCCGCTCTGCACCCAGCCAGCCGCGCTCGAGCAGGGAACACACGACGTCACGCCCGTCACGGAGCGCGTGGACCAGCGTCGCCCGTGGGAAGGCCGCCGCCACCTCCGGCAGCACGAACGCCGTCTCGGGAGTCTGCTCCACCGCGCGCCGGCTACCCACGAGCCCGAGTCGCCGCACCCGATCGAGGATCGTCCGGATGTCGCGCGCGGACACGTCCGGGATCGCCGCCTTCAACGGGTTCACCTCGCCGAGGTCGGCGAAGCCTGGAAGCGAGCCGATCGCACCCGCGAGAAACGTCGTCCCCGAGCGCGGGCTGCCGAAGACGAACACGAGCCGATCGTCGAGCCGGCCCAGCGACGGCCGACCGGACAGCGCGGAGCGCTTGATCGCGCGCACGTAAAGGGGGAGCGAACCCACGCGCCAGGACTCTACGATGCGCGCCTATGCGCTGGAGGCGGATCGTCGTCGCGGGCCTCGGGGTGCTGCTCGTCTTATGGATCGTCGCCACCGTGCGCCTCGTCTTCGTCCCTGTCGAGGACGATCCGGGCAAGGCCGATGCGGTCGTCGTACTCGCCGGTTCGAAGCACGAGCGACTCGACAGGGGGCTCGAGCTCGTGCGGGAGGGCGTCGCCCCGACGCTCGTCATCTCCGACGGCTTCGACCCACGCCAGCCGCGCGCGAATCGCCTGTGCCGGGAGGGAGGCGACGGCTTCGGCGTCGCGTGCTTCACGCCTGATCCCGACTCGACACGGGGAGAGGCGCGAGCGGTCGCTGAGCTCGCGCGAAAACACGGATGGCAGCGCGTGTTGCTCGTCACGTCCCGGTTTCACGTCACGCGTGCGCGCATGCTCTTCGACCGCTGCCTCGACGCGGACGTAGACGCCGTCGGCGTCGACTATCCGTGGACGAGCGTGCCCGCGGCGGTCGCCGGCGAGTGGGTGAAGCTCGGGCTGTCTTCTACGATCGCCCGGGGCTGCTAGCTACTCCGTCGAAAGTCCAACGCGTAAGCGACCTGGACTTTTGGTGGCATGCTCGGTCTGAGCGTCCTGGGGCGTCGCTCGCAAGGACGCCGAGCCCGAGGGGCCGCTGGGCAGTATTCGGATACGACCAAGGCCCGAGGGCGACGGCGGCTGCAGCGAGCGGCGTCAGGTCGTCCGGAGGGCGGCTCCGCCGCCCGGAGACGACCGACCAGGCCGCTCAGTCGCCCCAGTCGAAGTCGCGAGTACGCCCCCAGAGGCTGTCTTCGTCCTCGATGCGCTCCTCGCCGGGCCACGGCTGGGTGGTGGTGTGAGCGACGACGGCCGGCTCCTCCCCGCCCATCGTCTCCTCGATGCGTGCCTGCTCCTCGGTCTTGAAGAGCGGGTGGTTCTCGAACGGGTCGCCGTTGCGGTAACGGTCGATCGGGAGTGACTCCTCGATAGCCGAGTTGCGGCGCTTCAGCTCGACGTGGTCTTCGATTACTTGCGAGAAAAGCGACGCTGTCTCGACTGGCATGCCTACCTCCGGATCGGGTTCGGAACGGGCGCGATTGTAACGGATTTGTGATGACAGCGGAGAGTCCTCCAGGCCCTCTCGATCTGCGAGGATGCCGCCAATGCCGCCGAAGAGCACGATCGGTCTCGCGTTTGCAGCGTACAAGCTGTGGCGGAGGCTGCCGCCGGCGCAACGCCGCGCCGTCTTCGAGCAGGCGAAGAAGCACGGGCCGAAGGCGGCCGCTGCCGCGGGCGCCGTGCTGAAGAGCCGCAAACGGTCGAGCGGCTAGCGCAGCGCTTCGACGACGATGCGTTCCTGCTCGGCCAGGTGGGCGGTCGGGTAGCCCTCGCTCGGGCTCGCCCGCCACGTGCGGCCGACGTAGCGGAGCGGCACGCCGGCGGGCAATGCGTCCTCGAGCCGGTGGCGGATCGACCGGTACGCACCCATGTTGAGCGGCTCCTCCTGTGCCCAGACGATCTCCTCGACCGTGGAGTACGTGCCGAGGACGTCGGCGACGGCGCGTGCGGGGAAGGGATAGAGCTGGTCGATCCGAATCACGGCCACCTCGGGCTTCTCCGGCCGCAGCTCGTGGCCCGAGATGTCATAGAAGAGCTTTCCCGAGCAGAACACGAGCCTGCGCACGCGGGCGTGGTCGGCGGACGGGTCGTCGAGGACCGGAGCGAACGACCCGGACGAAAGCTCCTCGAGCGTCGCCGCAGACTCAGCGAGGCGCAAGAGGCCCTTCGGGGTCATCGCCACGAGCGGCCGCGGCCGCGCGTCGAGCGCCTGCCGGCGCAGCAGGTGGAAGTACTGCGCGGCCGTCGACGGGTTCGCGATGCGGATGTTCTCCTGCGCAGCCGATTGGAGGAACCGCTCGAGCCGCGCGCTCGAGTGCTCGGGGCCATTGCCCTCGTACCCATGCGGCAGTAGCAGCGTCAGCCTCGACGTCTGGTTCCACTTGGACAGGCCGGAGACGAGGAACTGGTCGATGATGATCTGCGCGCCGTTCACGAAGTCTCCGAACTGCGCCTCCCACAGCACGAGCGCCTCGGGCGCGGCCACCGAGTACCCGTACTCGAAACCGAGCGCGCCGTACTCGGACAGCGGGGAGTTGTGGATCTCGACAGAAGCTTCGGCGTCATCGAGGTGCTGTATGGGGGCGTAGCGCTCCCCGGTCTCGGCGTCGTGCAGCACGAGATGCCGGTGCGAGAACGTGCCGCGCTCCGTGTCCTGTCCGGTCAGCCGCACGGGAATGCCCTCGACGAGGAGCGAGGCAAACGCGAGCGCCTCCGCATGACCCCAGTCGATCCCGCCCTGCTCGAGCGCCTCCGACCGGCGCTCGAGCTGACGCACGAGCTTGGGATGGACGGTGAACCGCTCCGGCACCGCGACGAGCTCCCGGTCGAGGCCGCGCAGCCGGTCGGCGGCGACCGCCGTGACGACGTCCATCGAGCCTGCCGGTGGCGTGCGCGTCTCCTCCGTGTGCTCGGCGATCTCTTCGCGCAGGCGTTCGTGCGCGGCGCGCATCGCGTCGCGCGTATCCGCCAGCATCCGCTCGGCGTCCGCGGCCGTCACGATCCCGTCGGCCGTCAGCCGTTCCGCGAACAGCGCCCGGGCGCTCGGGTGATCGGCGATCGCCTGAGCCATCAGCGGCTGCGTGTACGCGGGCTCGTCCTGTTCGTTGTGGCCGAAGCGGCGGTAGCCGACGAGATCGACGACGACGTCGTGGCCGAACCGTTCCCTGAACGCGAGCGCTAGACGCACGGCGGAGATCGCGGCTTCGGGGTCGTCGGCGTTCACATGGATGATCGGCGCGTCGAAACCCTTCGCGAGGTCGCTCGAGTAGCGCGTCGAGCGGCCCTCGTTCGGGTCGGTCGTGAACCCGATCTGGTTGTTGGCGATGAGGTGCAGCGTGCCGCCCGTCGAGTACCCGGGCAGGCCCTCGAAGTTGAACGTCTCGGCGACGACCCCCTGCCCGGCGAACGACGCGTCACCGTGGATGAGGATCGGCAGCGCGACCGACGGGCTGTGGCGCCCAGTGGCCGCCGAGCGATCCGTCTGCTTCGCACGTGTCC
The DNA here is from genome assembly GCA_046729255.1 of Actinomycetota bacterium. Classification (GTDB taxonomy): domain Bacteria; phylum Actinomycetota; class Thermoleophilia; order Gaiellales; family Gaiellaceae; genus PALSA-612. Next base: position 76,624 of record JBKPGF010000013.1, on the reverse strand, counting down.
AGCCCTCGACGACGGGATTCACGGCCTCGAGGTGACTCGGATTCGAGACGAGCGTGACCGCGATCGTCCCAGCCTCGACCTGCCGGACGCCTTCCGCGCCGAGGTGGTACTTCACGTCGCCCGTCCCGCCTTCGGGATTGCCGACGACGGCGTCGGGCGCTCGCTCGCCTTCGAACTCGCGGAGTATCGCCTCGTACGGCTGGCCGAGCGTATGCGCGAGCACGCTCAACCGCCCGCGGTGCGCCATACCGACGACGACCTCGTGCGCACCCTGGCGAGCAGCGAGCGCGATCACGTCGTCGAGCATCGGGACCATCACGTCCAGGCCCTCGATCGAGAACTGCTTCTGGCCGAGGAACGCGCGACGGAGGTACTCCTCGAACGCCTCGACCGTGGACAAGCGCTCGAGCAGATGCCGCTGCTCGTCGGCGCTCAGCGGCCCGCGAAACTGCCCGGACTCGATCGCCCACCGGAGCCATCGCCGTTCCTCGTGGTCGGAGATGTGCTCGATCTCGTACGACATCGTCCCGCAGTACGTCTCCTCGAGCAGCGGCAGGGCCTCGGCGAGCGTCTCGGCCGGGACGTGCAGGCCCAGCAGCGCTGCAGGTATCTGGCGCTCGAGCTCCGGCGTCAGGATCCCGGCAACGCGATCCATGTCGAGCTCCGGGTCCCCGATGGGCTCTGAGCCAAGCGGGTCGAGCCGCGCAGCGAGGGTGCCGTGTGTCCGGTACGCGTCGACGAGCGACGTCGCCGCCGCGACGGCTACGAGCAGGTCAGGAGTTGCTACGGATGCGGGGGCGGGCGCCGCTTCCGGGGGGGCTGCAGTCGAGGCGGGCACTGGGGAGGGCGCCGGCGGCGCGGCCTCCGCAGGTTCGGGCCTGGTCGGCGCGAGCTCCGCCTGCACACGCTCGGCGAGCAGCTCGCGCCATTCCTCCGGGACCGCCTCGGGGTTCTCGAGGAAGTCATAGAGGAGCGACGTCGCGTAGCCCGCGTTGACGCCGTCGACCTCCGTCATGCTGCGAGGTTACCGGCGACTACCAGAGGGGCTTGTCCGTGACGATCGCGATCGTCATGCCGACGACGAAGCTGAGGCCGGCCACGCCGAGTGCGATCCCCGCGAGCCGCTCGTGCTTCGCGCTCATCAGCACCGAGAGCAGTCCGAGCAGGAATGCCGCCACGGAGACGGTGAGCGGGTGATACGCGAGCGCGAGCAGGCTGAAGAAGAGAGCCATCGCGGCGAAGATGCCGCTGAGCGGGTCGGCCCACTTGCGGGCCGGCTGCGCCTCGTGCGTCTGCGCTTCGCTCACCGGGTCACTCTAGTGTGCGCGTACGCGGCGCGACGCGAGGTCGCGCGCACCGGACGCCCGTGCGGTCCCGAGCGACGTGGACGGCGCGGGCGCCGCGACAGGCTCGTGCCGGGCCGCGGATCGGCGTCGGGCGGTGCGACGACCCTCGCCGGCTCGAGCCCGTCGTACGGCCTCGGCTCGGCGCGAATCGCCCACCAGGCAACCCAGCACACATAGATCACGGGGATCTTGAGTACGGCGAGCAAGAAGATCGCCTCCCAGACCACAGCCGCAGGATAGCGCGCGGAGGCCGACTAGCCGGGCGCGCCGTAGCCGCCGCCCCCGGGGGTCTCGATGCGGAGGACATCGCCGGCCTCGAGTGCGCGGGACTCCTTTGCCGGAAGCTCCTCCTTCTCGTTGAGGAGATTGCGGCCACGCGAGCCGGGAGCGCCGCCGTCCCTCCCTGCGGGCGCATGCTGACGGCGCTCGGTGAGCAGCGACACGCGGCAGTCCTCGAGCACACGCAGCTCGCGCGTGACGCCGTCCCCTCCCACCTGGGCGCCCTCCCCGCCCGAGCCGCGGCGCATCTCGTAGCGCTCCACGCGGAGCGGGTACGAGAGTTCGAGCGCCTCCACCGGAGTGTTGAACGTGTTCGACATCGTGACGTGGACGGCGCTCGGCCCATCCGCGTCCGGGCACCCGCCCTGGCCGCCGGCGATCGTCTCGTAGTACGTGAAGTTGCGGTTCCCGAACGTTACGTTGTTCATCGTGCCTTCGCCCTGAGCCGGAACCGGCATGGCCTCGGCGAACGCCGAGAAGACGACGTCGACGATGCGGTTCGACGTCTCCGTGTTCCCGGCAACGACGGCGGCGGGCGGCCCAGCGTTGACGAGCGTCCCCGGAGGAGCCGTGACGTTGACGGGCGCGTACGCACCGCCCGAAGACGGGAGGTCGGGCTCGGTGAGGCAGCGGACGACGAAGTAGCACGCCGAACGGGTGACGGGCAGCGGACAGTTGAGGTTGCCTTCGTACTGGGCGGAGGTGCCCGCGAAGTCGATCTCGATCTCGTCGCCAGCGATCGTGACGGCGACCTTCAGCTCGAGCGAGCCGTGCTGTGGCTCGAGCCAGTCATGCGCCTCGTAGCGGCCGTCGGGTAACCGCGAGATCGCGGCGCGGACGACGCGCTCCGAGTAGTCGTAGAGCTCGCTCATCGCCTCGGTGACCGCGGGCGCGCCGCGTCGCTCCACGAGCTCCGCCAGCCGGCGCTCCGCGAGGCGGTGAGCCGCGAGCTGCGCGTTCAGGTCGCCTCGCCGTTCCTCGGGGTTGCGCATGTTCGCGAGCATCACCGTCATCAGCTCGCCGTCGAGCCGGACAGGCGGCAGTACGAGGCCTTCCTGGTAGATGTCGGTCGAGCCGGCGGGGAGGCTTGCCGGCTCCATCCCGCCGACATCGGCGTGATGGGCGCGCGAACAAGCAACGCCGCACGGCACGCGCGAGACGAGCGTGATGTCGGGAAGATGCGTGCCGCCAGTGAATGGGTCGTTGATGACGTAGACCTCGCCCGGTTGCGGGTCGCGAGCGAGGACTGCGGCGACCGCCTCGGGCATGGCTCCGAGATGGACGGGGATGTGCTCTGCCTGGACGATCATGCGGCCCTGCTCGTCGAACAGTGCGGTCGAGCAGTCGCGGCGCTCCTTGATGTTCGCCGAGAAGGCGGAGCGGATGAGGACGGCGCCCATCTCCTCGGCGATTGCGCGCAACTGGGCGCCAAGAACCTGGAGCTGAATATTCACGATCGAGTCAGTCGCAATGTGGTTCCATCCCTACCCCCCACCCACCCGGGGGGGATCCAGCAAGTGGCGCCATCGAGCTCGAGCGTCGCGGGGCCCTCCACTCGCAACGGCTCGGCGGCCGGGAGCTTCAGCTCCGGGCCGGGGCGCACGTCGGCGGTCCGGACGGCGACGAGCTCGATCGTCCGCGACCTGTCGGCCGACCCGTAGCGGTGCTCGTGCGCCTGGTGGAAGCGCCCGGCGAGGTCAGGGCCGAGAGGCACAGTCAGCTCGAACGACTGCCCGCGGTAGCGGAGATCGGCTTCTCCCTCGGCCGGCAGCTCGCCCGCCTCTTCAAGGGGGCACACGTACGCGGTGACCGTGTCGCGGCGCTCGTCGCTCGCCACCAGGCCGAGCGCAGAGAGCACCCCGGCGGCGCCTGGCACGAGCACCGTCTCCATCCCGAGCTCCTCCGCAAGCGCGCACGCGTGCAACGGCCCCGCTCCGCCGAAAGCGACGAGCGCGAAGCCAGCCGGGTCGTGTCCGCGTTCTACGGAGACGACCCGCAGCGCGCGAAGCATCTCGGCGTTGACGATCTCGATCACGTCCGCCGGATCGAGCTCCCCGAGCGCCCGCTCCGCAGCCGACCGATCTAGCTCGAGACCGCCCGCCAGCTTCGCGGGCAGCCGCCCAAGGAGAAGATTCGCGTCCGTCACCGTCGGCTGCGTGCCGCCGCGCCCGTAGCAGGCCGGGCCCGGATCGGCGCCGGCGCTCTCCGGCCCCACACGCAGTGCTCCGCCCGCGTCCCGCCAGACGGTCGATCCGCCCCCTGCGCCGACCGTATGGATGTCGATCATCGGCAACCGGATGGGGAAGCCGCCCACGCTGCGCTCGGAGGTCCGCTCGGCGCTCCCGTTCGTGATGAGGCACACGTCGGTCGACGTCCCGCCCATGTCGAACGCAATGGCGTTCTCGATGCCCGCTTGCCGGGCGACGAGCGACGCGCCGACGACTCCACCTGCGGGCCCCGAAACGAGGACGAGTGCGGGATGGGCGGCGGCCTCGCCGGCGTCGATGACGCCACCGGACGAGCGCATGACGAGCGGCGCCGGCAAGCCGGCGGCGACCGCGCGCTCCGCAAGAGCGTGGAAGTAACGAGCGCAGAGTGGGCCGAGGTACGCGTCTGCGGCCGTCGTCGACGCCCGTTCGTACTCTCGAAACTCCGGCGCGATCTCGTGGGATGCGACGACGTGCGCCTGCGGGAGGCGCCGGCGCAGCTCGCGTGCAATCGCCGCCTCGTGCGTCGCGTCACGGAACGCAAAGAGCGTGCAGACCGCGACAGCCTCGGCGTCGATCTCCGGTAGCGAGTCGAGCGCGAGCGGCACGAGCACACCCTCAGGGCCGATCCGCTCGCGAACGCCGTGGCAGTCGTCGAGCGGGACGAGCGGCTCGGGGTGCTCGGCGCACAGCCGGTACAGATGGGCGCGGTTCTGCCGGCGCAGGTGGAGGAGATGCTCGAACCCGGCAGTGGACACGAACGCCGTGCGCGCGCCCTTGCGCTCGAGCAGCGCGTTCGTGGCGATCGTCGTGCCGTGGGAGAAGCGCTCGACGCGGGCCGCGCCAACGGCGGCGGCAGCAGCGATCACCGACTCCTCCTGCGCTCTGGCCGTCGGTACCTTCGCCGTGGCGAAGTGATCACCATCCAGCAGTACGGCGTCGGTGAAGGTGCCGCCGACGTCGATGCCGAGGATCGCCACGCGGCGACTCTACTGCGCGTTGACCTCCTGGAGTGAAGCCCCAGAGCGGCCACCGCGGCGTATGCGGCCCGCCGCCCGCTGCGCGCGGAGGTAGGCCTCGGAGACCGTCGGGGCGCCCGCCATCACCTCTCCCGTCGAGCGCATCTCCGGGCCTCGGTCGGCGGCGCCGGCGAAGCGGTCGACGGGGAAAATGGCTTCTTTCGCCCACGCCTGGCTGGGCACGGCCGACTCGGGTAGCGACAAATCGGCGATCGAGACTCCGAGCAGGAGCCGGCACGCGTGCTCGACGAGCGGCACACCCGTGGCCTTGGCGACGAAGGGCACGGTGCGCGAGGCGCGCGGATTTGCCTCGAGGACGTAGAGCCGACCGTCGGCCACCGCGAGCTGGAGGTTCAGCAGCCCGCGGCACCCCAGGCCGCGCGCGAGGCGCGCCGCGACATCGCGAATCTCCGCAGCGAGCTCGGGGGTCACCGACGGCGCCGGCAGGACGCATGCCGAGTCGCCGGAATGGACGCCCGCGGGCTCGACGTGCTCGAGGATGCCGGCCACCCACGCCGTCTCTCCGTCGCAGAGACAGTCGACGTCGAGCTCGAGCGCGCCGGCAAGAAACTCGTCTACGAGCGACGGCTCCTGGACGTCGAGCTCGTCGGCGCTCCATGCGACGCGCATTCGGCGCCCGCCGAGGACGTAGTGGGGCCGCACGAGCACCGGATAGCCGATCTCCTCGGCGACAGAAATCGCTTCAGCGTGCGTCGATGCGCTGCCGAACCGCGGCGCCTGGAGACCGAGCTCCCGGACGAGCTCCGCGAACGCCGTCCGATCCTCGGCGAGCTCGATCGCGGTCAGCGGATCGCCGAGCAGCGGCACACCTTCATCTGCAAGAGCTCGCGCGAGCCCGAGCGGTGTCTGCCCGCCGAACGTGACGACGACTCCGGCCGGCTGCTCGAGACGGCAGACGTCGAGCACGCGCTCGAGCGTGACTGGCTCGAGATACAGGCGATCCGACGTGTCGTAGTCCGTGGAGACCGTCTCCGGGTTCGAGTTCACGAGCACGGACTCGAAGCCGAGCCCGCGCAGAGCGCGGGCCGCGTGGACGCAGCAGTAGTCGAATTCGATCCCCTGGCCGATGCGATTCGGCCCCGATCCGATCACGACCACGGACCTCCCCGATGGCTCTGGGGTCGGATCCGAAGGCTCGTACGAGAGGTAGTAGTAGGGCGTCCGCGCCTCGAACTCCCCTGCGCAGGAGTCGACCGCCAGCCGGCCCGGGAGTGGCCGGCGGCCGCGCACCTCGGCCTCGGAGATGCCCAGGAGCCGAGCGATGCGGCGATCGGGGAGGCCGAACCGCTTCGCCGCCATTACGTCCCCGGTCTCGACCAAGGCTTCTTCTGCGCGGCGAATCGCCTCCAGCTCCTCGCAGAAGTACGGGTGCGCGCGCGGAAAGGCGGGCAGGTCATCGTCGGACTCCCTGCCGTCGAGTGCCTTGAGCAACGCCTCCACGAAGGTCCTGCCGAGGCCGAGCGCCTCGCCCACAGAGCGCATCTCCGAGCCGAGCTCGCGCGAGGCGGCGGGGAACTTCTCGAAGTCGAACCGTGGCGCCTTGACGGCGACGTAGTCGAGAGCGGGCTCGAATGCCGCGCTCGACTTGCCCGTGATGTCGTTCGGCAGCTCGTCGAGCGTGTACCCCACCGCGAGCAACGCCGCGAGCTTCGCGATCGGGAAGCCCGTCGCCTTCGATGCGAGCGCCGACGATCGCGAGACGCGTGGGTTCATCTCGATCACCGCGAGCGAACGCGAGGCCGGCTCGTACGCGAACTGGATGTTCGCGCCACCTGTCGCGACGCCGACCGCCCGCGCGCAGGCGAAGGCGGCGTCGCGTAGACCCTGCAGCTCGGCGTCGGGCAGCGTCTGCTGCGGCGCGACGGTCCACGAGTCGCCCGTGTGGACGCCCATCGGGTCGATGTTCTCGATCGAGCAGACGACGACACAGTTGCCGCTCCAGTCGCTCATCACCTCGAGCTCGAACTCCTGCCAGCCGGCGAGCGACTCCTCGACGAGCACCTGCCCGACGGGGCTCGCGTCCACGCCGGCGGCCACCCGCTCGTACAGCTCGTCGCGGGTGCTTGCCAGGCCGCCGCCGGACCCGCCGAGCGTGAAGGCGGGACGGACGATTGCAGGCACCGGGAGGTTCCCGAGCTCGGCGGCCGACGAGAGGACGACGCTCTCCGGGACGGGCAGCCCTGTGGCACGCATCGTCTCGCGAAAGAGCCGGCGATCCTCGGCACGCCGGATGGCATCGGCGTCGGCGCCGATCAACTCGACGCCGAGGTCCGCGAGCACGCCGGCCTCCTCGAGCTCGACGGCGATGTTGAGAGCCGTCTGTCCACCGAGCGTCGGCAGCAGGGCATCCGGGCGCTCCCGCTCGATGATCTCCGCGACCGTCTCGGCGTCGAGCGGCTCGAGATACGTCGCGTCCGCCCACTCGGGGTCGGTCATGATCGTCGCTGGGTTGGAGTTGACGAGCACGACGCGGTAGCCCTCCTGGCGCAAGACGCGGCACGCCTGCGCTCCCGAATAGTCGAACTCGCACGCCTGCCCGATGCGAATCGGGCCCGAGCCGACGATCAGGATCGAACGAAGGTCCGTGCGCCTCGGCATGCAGTAGCGATGTCTTCGAAGAAGGGCAGGGCATCGAGCGGCCCCGGCGCCGCCTCGGGATGGAACTGGACCGAAGCGAAACCGTCCCCGGCGAGGCCTTCGACGGTCCCGTCGTTGAGGGAGCGGTGCGTCACCTCGACGTCGAAGCCCTCGGCCACGGCGAAACCGTGGTTCTGGACCGTCACCAGCACGCGGCCCGACCGCACATCCCGCACCGGATGGTTCGCGCCGCGGTGACCGTACGGGAGCTTGAACGTGTCGAGACCGAGAGCGAGGCCGAGCACCTGGTGGCCGAGGCAGATGCCGAACACCGGCACGCGGCCGAGCAGATCTCCCGTCGTCTCGATCGCGCCCGTAAGCACGGCCGGGTCGCCCGGGCCGTTGCCGACGAGCACCGCGCGAGGCTCGGAGTCGAGGATCGCGTCGGCACCCCAGTCGCCCGGCACGACGAGCACCTCGAGGCCGCACGCGGCGAGCCGCTCGGGGATGGAGCGTTTGCACCCGAGGTCGAGCACGGTGACGCGCTGGCCCTCCCCGACCCGGAACGGCTCGAGCGTCCCCACGCTCCGGTAGAGGGGTCTGCCGTCGATGGGCGGCTCGGCGCGCGCGCGGGCGACGAGCTCGCTCGGCGCGGCTGTGCCGAGTGCGCAGCGGACCACACCCTCGTCCCTGATGCGACGAACGAGCGACCGCGTATCCACCTCGTCGAGTGCCACGACGCCCTCGGCGGCGAGCCAGGCGGCGAGCCCGGGCCTGATCGTGCGCGCGACGACGCCCTCGCACTGGACGCGGTCGGACTCGAGGCGTGCCGCGTCGACGCCGTAATTGCCGATCTGCGGATAGGCAAAGCAGAGCACCTGGGCGACGTAGCTCGGATCGGACATCGCCTCCTCGTAGCCGACCATGGCCGTCGTGAAGCAGAGCTCGCCCGCGGCCAAGCCGGTGGCCCCGGCGAGACGTCCCCGAAAGACGCTGCCGTCCTCGAGGGCGAGGAACCCTTCGCTCATATATGCATAGTACGCGATCTCTGGCATAATACGCGTCAGTGCTCAGCACCGTTATCGTCGGCTGCAGCGGCTATGCGGGCCAGGAGACGCTCGACCGCGTGCTCCTGCATCCCGAGCTCGAGGTGGTCGCTCTCGGCTCCGACTCGCTCGCGGGCGAGTCGGCGTCTGCGCTCGACGTGCGGCTGAACGGCTCCCTCCCTCGCTTCGTCTCCCAGCAGCAAGCGATCGAGACGGCGGCAGAGCTCACATTCATTTGCCTTGGTCACGAGGCGGCGGCCGCGGCCGACGTCGGAGGTGACGGCGTCGTCGTCGACCTGTCCGGCGCGCACCGCATCGCGGCGACGTCGTATCCCGACTGGTACGGCTTCGAGCATCCGCGACCCGACGCCCTGGAGGGATGGGAGTACGCGCTGCCCGAGCTATGGCCTCCCGCCGGGCGGCTGCTCGCGAATCCCGGCTGCTATGCAACGGCGGCGCTGCTCGCGCTCGCTCCCCTCGTCGGCGCGATCGATCCGGACGGTGTCGTCGTCGATGCGAAGTCGGGAGTGTCCGGCGCAGGTCGCAGTCCACAGCCGTCCACGCACGCCGGCTTCGTTCTCGACAACCTCTCCGCGTACAAGGTCGGCAGCCACCAGCACGCGCCGGAGATCGCGCAGGCCCTCGGCTTCCCCGTGACGTTCGTACCGCACCTGCTCCCGATCCGCCGTGGCCTGCTCGTCACGTGCTACGCGCAGGCGGTGGCGAGCGACCTGCACGAGCGCCTCGAGGATGCATACGCAGGATCGCCGGTGGTCAGGGTGCTCGACGAGGGAACCGCACCCGAGCTCGCGCGCGTCCAGGGCACGGACGCGGCAGAGATCGCCCTCTTCGAGGACCGTTCGACGGGACGCGCGATCGTCGTGTGCGCGATCGACAACCTCGGCAAGGGTGCGGCAGGGCAGGCCGTCCAGAACGCGAACCTCGCGCTCGGGCTCGACGAGACGCTCGGGCTGAGACTCCAGGGAGTGCGCGTCTGATGTCGGTCACCGCCCCACGTGGCTTCGTCGCGAGCGGCGTCCACTGCGGGATTCGTACCTCCACGCCCGACCTCGCCGTCGTCCGCTCGGTGCCTTGGTCGACGGGCGCTGCGATGTGGACCGTGAACCGCGTCCAGGCTGCGCCCGTCAAGGTAAGCCGCGAGCACCTCGAGCTGGCCGAGCCGCAGGCCGTGGTCGTCAATTCCGGCGTCGCCAACGCCGCCACCGGCCAGCGGGGTGAGCTGGACGCCCGCGCGACCGCCGTCGAGGCTGCACGACTGCTCGACCTGCACGCCGAGGAGGTGCTCGTCCTGTCGACGGGAGTGATCGGCGCGCGGCTACCGCTCGAAAAGGTGCTTCCCGGCCTCCGCCACGCATCGGCGGCACTCTCGACCGAGGGCGGGCCAGCCGCGGCGGGGGCGATCCTCACGACGGACACGCGGACGAAGCAGTCGACCGTTCACGGCGCCGGGTTCACCGTGGGCGGCATGGCGAAGGGCTCGGGGATGATCCACCCGAACCTCGCGACGATGCTCGCCGTCCTCACGACGGACTACCCGCTCGAGGATGGTGAGGCGATCGAGTTCCTCCGCCCCGCCGTGGACGAGAACTTCAACGCGATCACCATCGACGGCGAGTGCTCGACGAACGATGCCGTCTGCCTGCTCGCGAACGGCGCCGCCGATATCGTTCGAGCCCTCGACCTCGACCTTGCGTTCGGCGCCGCGCTCCGGCAGGCGTGTGCCGACCTCGCCCAGCAGATCGTCGCGGACGGGGAAGGCGCCACCGTCCTCGCGGAGATCACTGTCACCGGCGCAGCCTCACCTGCGGAGGCACGCGCGCTTGCCCGTCGCATCGCGACCTCGCCGCTCGTGAAGACGGCCCTCTTCGGCCACGACGCGAACTGGGGCCGCGTGCTCGCAGCGGCAGGGTCGGCGCCGTTCAACGGCGGCTTCGCACAGCTCGACCCGGAGAAGGTCACGCTCCGCTTCGACGGGACGACGGTCGTGAGCGCCGGCGTGCCGCAGAACGTCGAGCCGCCGCCGCCGTCGGATGCATGCACGATCGAGCTCGACCTCGCTCTCGGCGACGGCTCGGCCTCGTATCTCACGAGCGACCTGTCCTACGACTACGTCCGCATCAATGCGGACTACCGGACATGAGCACGACCGTCGTCAAGGTCGGCGGCCTCGCCACGCTCGACGATGCGGCGCTCGCGCTCGTCGAGCAGCTCGCCGCCGAAGGCGACGTGGTCGTCGTGCACGGCGCCGGCGCACAGATCACGCGAGAGATGGAGCGCCGTGGGCTGCCCGTCGAGTTCGTCGACGGCAGACGCGTGACGAGCCCGGAGGCGCTCGAGATCGTGCACTCGGCGTACGCAGCCGTCAACGCGCGCATCTGTGCAGACCTCGGGCACCGCGCGATCGGGCTCTTCGGCGACGAGATCGGCCTGCGGGCCGAGGTCGTTCCCGAGCTCGGGTGCGTAGGCGACGCGCTACCGAGCCGGCCTCGTGCCATCGTCGACGCGCTCGCCGCAGGCCTCGTCCCCGTCGTCGCGCCGCTCGCGGAGGGGCCACTGAACGTGAACGCGGACGAGGCGGCGGCCGCACTTGCTCTGGGCCTCGGCGCCGATCGAATCGTCTTCGTGTCGGACGTCCCCGGGCTGCTCCGAAGCGGCGAGGTCGTCCCAGTGATCGCCGTGCCGGAGGCCGACAGGCTCCTGGACTCGGGAGAGCTCGAGGGCGGGATCGTGCCGAAGCTTCGCGCTGCGAGCCGCGCTGCGCGCGTCGGCGTCCGGGCGGAGGTCGGCGAGACGCTGGTGCTCGCATGACCGAGACCGCCCTCGCCCCCGTCCTGCCCGTCTACGCTAGGCACGACCTCACGTTCGTCTCCGGCGATGGTTGCACGCTGGTCAGCGCATCAGGCGATCGCTATCTCGACCTTGTCGCGGGCATCGCCGTGGTCGGCCTCGGCCATTGCCATCCGGCGCCCCTCACCGCCGCAACGGAGCAGCTGGAGCGGCTGTGGCATGTGTCCAACCTCTACTGGACGGAGCCGATGTCGACGCTTGCCGGGCTCCTCTCCGAGCGCTTCGGCGGCGCACAGGCCTTCTTCTGCAACTCGGGCGCTGAGAGCGTGGAGGCGGCGCTGAAGCTCGCTCGCAAGGCGACGGGCAGGCCTGGCGTCGTCGCCGTGGAGGGCTCGTTCCACGGGCGGACGCTTGGAGCACTCTCCGTAACGGGCCAGCCTGCGAAGCGGGCCGGCTTCGAGCCACTGCTCGCCGGCGTGTCCTTCGTCCCGCTCGACGACGTGGACGCTCTCGCCGCTGCGGTCGGCGCTGAGACAGGGTGCGTCATCGTCGAGCCGGTACAGGGCGAGGGCGGCGTCCGGCCAGCGACCGCTGACTTCCTCACGGCCGCACGCGAGGTCGCCGACGAGGCAGGCACCCTGCTCGTCTTCGATGAGGTCCAGACCGGCGTCGGCCGTACCGGCTCGTTCTTCTGCTTCGAGCAGTCCGGCGTCGTCCCGGACGCCGTGACGCTTGCGAAAGGTCTCGCCAACGGCCTCCCCATCGGCGCTCTGCTCGTCGCCGATCGATGGTCTGACGCCTTCGCGGCCGGCGATCACGCCAGCACCTTCGGTGGCAACCCGGTCGCCTGCGCAGCCGCATGCGCCACGGTCGACGCGATCACCGACGAACTGCTCGCCAACGTCTCCGAGCGCGGCCTCCAGGTGCGCGCGGCCTTTCCCGATGCGCGCGGCGCGGGCCTCCTGCTCGCCGTCGACGTCGAGGCAGACGCCGGTGACGTCGTCGACGCGTGTGCCCAGCGCGGGGTGCTCGTCGGCACCGCAGGCCCGAACACGCTTCGAATCACGCCACCCCTGACGATCACGGCCGAGGAGCTCGCGAGCGGCCTCGAAGTCCTCGAGGAGGTACTGGCAGCGTGAACAAGTACGAGCGTCAGGGCGCGATCCTGCGGATCGTCCAGGAGCAGTCGTTGTCGACGCAGAGCGAGCTCGTCGAGGCGCTTCGCAGTCAAGGGATCGATGCCGTGCAGACGACCGTTTCCCGAGACATTCACCAGCTCGGCCTCGTGAAGACGCGCACCGCGGACGGCCGCCTCGTCTATGCGCTGCCGGGTGCGGCCGATCTCGACCGGCTCAACGAGCTGACGAGCGCCCTGCGACGGTGGTCGCTCTCGATCGAGGCCACCGACACGCTCGTGATCGTCAAGACACCGGCGGGCTATGCGACGCCGCTCGCGGACGCGATCGACGCCGCAGGGCTAGCCGACGTCGCAGGCACGGTCGCCGGCGAGAACACGATCTTCGTCGCACCTCGCGCAGGCTTCTCCGGAGCGGACCTCGCGGAGCTTCTGCGCCACCACCTGGAAGGAGATACGCAGTGAGCAAGACCGCGGTAGTTGCGTTCAGCGGCGGCCTCGACACGAGCTGCATCGTCGCCTGGCTGCTCGAGGACTACGGATTCGACTCGGTCCTTGCTGTGCTCGTCGACGTCGGGCAGGTATTCGATCTCGACGACGCCGTGGTCCGTGGACGCGCGGCCGGCGCGGACGAGGTGATCCTGCTCGATCGCAAGGAGGCCTTCGCCGACGAGCAGGTGGCGAAGGCGTTGAAGACGAATGCGCTGTACGAGGGCCGCTACCCGCTTGTGTCGGCGCTGTCCCGGCCGGTGATCGCGGCGGCCGTGGCTGACGTCGCCGAGGATGTCGGCGCAGAAGCCGTCGTGCACGGCTGCACGGGAAAGGGCAACGACCAGCTTCGCTTCGAGCTCGCCTTCCGCGCCAAGTACCCCGGCGTGACGGTGATCGCTCCACTCCGAGACCGCGTCTGGACGCGGGACGAGGAGATCGAGTATGCGGAGTCACGCGGCATCCCGGTCAAGCAGACGGCCGCGTCGCCCTATTCGATCGACGAGAACCTCTTCGGACGATCCATCGAGTGCGGCGTGCTCGAAGATCCTTGGGAGGCGCCGCCCGAGGAGCCGTATGAGCTCACGAGCGACCCGGCGCTCGCGCCAGTGCCCGAAGAGATCCTCGTCACGTTCGAGGCCGGCTTGCCCGTCGCTCTCGACGGCGAGGACCTGCCCCTGCACGAGCTCCTAGCAGACCTCAACGCCCGCGCCGGCGCGTACGGGATAGGCCGGATCGACATGATCGAGAACCGCGCGGTCGGCATCAAGAGCCGTGAGGTATACGAGGCGCCGGCCGCAATCGCGCTGATCGAGGCACATCGGGCGCTCGAGGATCTCGTGCTGACGAAGGACGAGCTACGCCTCAAGCGGTCGCTCGAGGTGGCGTGGACCGAGCTCGTGTACGAGGGGCGGTGGTTCAGCCCCGCAAGGAGCGCGATCGACGCCTTCGTCGACGAGACGCAACGGGTGGTCTCGGGCGACGTCCGGCTTACCCTTGCTGCCGGATCCCCGGTCGTTACGGGCCGCCGATCCGAGCTCGCACTGTACGCCCAGCCGCTCGCCTCGTACTCTCCCGGGGAGACCTTCCCTCACGAGGCGGCCGAGGGATTCGTCCGCGTCGCATCGCTGGAGACAGAGTTGGCCGCGGCTCGGCAAGGCGCGCTGGCGCGCGCGACGTGACGCTCTGGTCGGGCCGGGTGACGCACGGCCTCGCGCCGGAGGTCTGGGCGTTCCTGAAGGCGAACGACGCCGAGCTGCTGCCCTACGACATCGAGGGCACGCGCACGCACGCGCGTCGCCTACATGCGGCGGGCATCCTCGACGACGCCGAGCTCGCCGAGGCGGAGGAAGCGCTCGAGGCGATTACCCTCGACGACCTCGAGCCCGCCGACGAGGACGTGCACTCGGCGATCGAGCGACTGCTTGGTCCGGTCGGACGCAAGATCCAAGCCGGGCGGTCGCGGAACGACCAGGTCGCTGCGGCGCTGCGGCTGTACGTCGAGGACGCCTGCCTCGAGACGACCGAGGCCGTTCGTGGCTTTGCCCAGGACGTCCTCGAGCGCGCTGACCAGGAAGCGCTGACGCCCATGCCCGGCTACACGCACCTCCAACGTGCGCAGCCGGTGACGGTGGGCCACCACCTGCTGGCGTGGGTGGAGATGCTCGAGCGCGACCTCGCGCGCTTCTCCTTCGCAGCGGACGCGGCGGCCAGCTCTCCCCTCGGTGCAGCCGCGCTCGCGGGATCGACACTGACCCTCCCGCCGCCCGAGCGTCCGCTGCGAAACTCCCTCGACGCGGTAGCCGATCGCGACTTCGCGCTCGACTACCTCTACGCATGCGCGCAGCTCCATGCGCACCTTTCCCGCATCGCCGAAGAGCTGGTGATCTGGTCGACGGCGGAGTTCGGGTTCATCGTGCTGCCGGAGAGCGCCGCCACCGGCTCGTCGCTCATGCCGCAGAAGCTCAACCCCGACGTTGCCGAGCTTGTACGGGCGAAGGCGGGAGCGGCGACGGGCAGGCTCGTGGGCCTGCTGACGGTCGTCAAGGGCCTGCCGCTTGCGTACAACCGCGATCTGCAGGAAGACAAGGCGTTCGTGTTTCCGGCGCGCGAGGACGTCGCTGGCACACTCGGCGCCCTCGCGGCGCTCGTCCGTGAGCTCGAGTTCGACCAGGAGCGTCTGGCGGCTGCCGCCGACGACGCTGAGCTTCGCGCGACGGACGCTGCGGAAGACCTCGTGCGTGA
Source organism: Actinomycetota bacterium (assembly GCA_046729255.1). Taxonomy (GTDB): domain Bacteria; phylum Actinomycetota; class Thermoleophilia; order Gaiellales; family Gaiellaceae; genus PALSA-612. The sequence goes on along the minus strand of JBKPGF010000013.1, from coordinate 61,453 downwards.
GGGCGTGCCCTTTCGCGACGCACACCAGCGGGTGGCGGCCGAGATCCGCGAGAGGTCGTTCGTGGCCCCGGACGAGGCCCCGCCCCGCTTCGCCCCCGGGCCGAACTCGGTCCTCGAGGCGATCGTGGCGGCGCGCAGCCGGCTAGGTATCTAGCGCGCGCCTACTGAATTGCTATACGCGAAAGGCTGTCACCCCAACAGCCTTCGAGCGTCGCACGCGCAATCGTCTAGCCACGCCATCCGAGCATCAACAGCGTGAGAAACATGGTTCCCGGGGCGCCGACCTCCTCGAGCACGGGCAGGCCATGCTCGACGGCGGACGCGATACCGTCGTCGAAGGTGACCGAGGCGACGGGTCCCGGCTCCTGTCCGGTCACCGCGTCCGTGAACGTCGCCCAGCGATAGCCCGCTCGGCGAGCAGGGTCAGCTGGGCGCGGAGCGCGTCGGGTGTGCCTTCTCCGTGGCGAGACTCGGGAGCGACGCCGTGGTAGCAGAGGACAAGAACGTCACGGCGCGCCATGAGCGCGCAGCCTAGCGCCGGCCGGGCGGCGAGCCGTCGGCGGCACGGGCAGCCGAACGGTGAAGGTCGTGCCCTTTCCGAGCGCGCTCTCGAGCTCGACCGACCCGCCCATCCGGTCGCACAGCTCCTTGACGATGGCGAGGCCGAGGCCCGAGCTCCAGCGGCGTCCGTCCGGGATGCCGACCCGGTCGTGCAGGTAGAAACGCTCGAAGGCGTGCGGCAGGTCCTCGGCCGCGAGTCCGACTCCCGTGTCGACGACCTCGACGAGACCCGGGCCCGACCGAACGTGCACGGCGCCGCCGGGCGGTGTCGAGCGCAGCGCGTTCTCGACGAGATTGGAAACGATCTGGAGCACGCGATCGGGGTCGGCGATGGCAATCGCGTCCTCAGACGCGACAGCGTCGAGCTCGACGTCGCTCGCCCGAGCCTCGCCCTCGTACCGGCGAACGGCCTCGCGGCCGACGTCTGCCAGGTCGAGCGGCTCGCGGTGGATCGCGAACTCGCGACGATTCATCCGGGCGAGGTCGAGCAGGTCTCGCACGAGCCGCTCGAGCCGCCGGCCTTCCTCGCGAATGGTCTCAGCCGCGTCCTCGGGGGAGACCGCGCCGTCCTCGAGCGCCTCCGCATAGCCGCGAATCGCGGTCAGCGGCGTCTTCAGCTCGTGGCTCACCGAAAGCAGGAAGTTCCGCTCCGCCTCCTTCGCCGTATGCAGCTGCTGAGCCATCTCGTTGAACGACGTCGCGAGGGACGCGAGCTCGGCCGAGCCTTCCACCGGAACCGGGTCCGGGGACACGCCCTGGGCAAGGCTCTGACTTGCCTCCGCCACGCGGCGGACTGGCCTCGCGATCGCCCGCGCGCTGAGGAAGGAGCCGATGGCCGCCAGCACGGCAGCGATTGCGCAGGCGATGAGCAGTGCGAGCAGGAACGGCTGCCAGTCGGCGAAGCTCGGATTCTTCGGGCGCAGGAGCACGAAGCCACGGCCCTGGACGTTGCGGGCGGCGAAGAGGAAGTCCTCACCGTCGACGGAGACGGTTCCTTCGACCGGCCGCCGCGCTCGCACGTCGGCGAGCTCCTCGCCGTCGAGGTACGGCGAGGGCCGGTCGAGCCTGACGATCCTGATCTCCTGCTTGTGCTTCTGGAGGAACGGCTTCAACTGGCCGAGACGCGAGAGCGGGAGCAAGACGTCCGACTGGCTCTCACGCCCGGCGATGAGGTCGGCCTGGTGGGCGAGGTCGTCGAGGTTCGCGCGTTCCACCGCACGCCGAGACAGCACGATGCCGACAGCAAACGTCACGCCGATCGACACGACGACGATGACGACGATGGCGAGGAAGAGACGCCTGCGGAGCGGCGGAAACCGCCGCGCGGTCACGGCGCGACGGCCTTGTACCCGGCCCCGCGGACGGTCCTGATCAGCGACGGCCGGCCGAGCTTGCGGCGCAACTGGCCGACGTGCACGTCCACGGTCCGCGTGCCGCCGGGGTAGCTCATCCCCCACACCCGATCGAGCAGCCGATCACGCGAGTGCACGACACCGGGGCTCTCGAGGAAGTACGCGAGCAGATCGAACTCTTTGGCGGTCAACTCGACCGCCTCGCCGCCCACCATGACCTCACGACCCTCGATGTCGACGACCACGTCGTCGAGCTCCACCCGTTGATCACGCGGCGAGGGCTCCGAGCGGCGGAGGATCGCCTTCACACGCGCGACGAGCTCTCGCGGAGAGAACGGCTTCGGGACGTAGTCGTCGGCGCCGATCTCGAGGCCTGCGACGCGATCGGGCTCCTCGTCGCGTGCGGTGAGCATGAGAATCGGCACCGCCGACTGCGCGCGGAGCCGTCGGCAGACCTCGAAGCCGTCGACCCCCGGCAGGCCGATGTCGAGCACGACGAGCCGGATCGGATGCCGCGTGAACTCGGCGAGTGCTTCCTCTCCCGTACGCACCCAGACGACGCGATAGCCGTCGCGACCGAGGTACGTCCTCACGATGGAGCCGATTGCCTCCTCGTCCTCGACGAGCAGCACCGTGCCGCCGGGCTGCCCGGCGGGCACCTGTGAAGCCTGACTCGGCATCGTCACTTTCTCGGCGGCCCCGTCACGCGAACAATGTGCGCGGCCAGGTCACCGTCGCGGACGGTGATGGCATTCAGGCGGAGCGGCACGGAGGCGAGCGTCGCGAACCGGCCGTTGACGAGAATCTGCGCTGTCGGCGAAACGGGAATGGTTTGGCGTGTGCCGTCTCGTTCGAGGAGCTCGATCGATCCCAAGCGGACACCGACGATCTTGCCCTGGTCGATGCGGTAGTCGTGCACGACCCCGCGCTGAACCATGACCACCTCGGCGCGAGCCATGTTCTTCGAGAAGAAGAGCTCGCCGAGGGCCCGAGCTTCTGTGGGCGGCGCCGAAGCGGCGGCAAAGCCCGTCACCGCGACGACGAGCGCAGCCGCCGCCGCCGCCGCGATCGTCCAAAGCTTCGAGATACGCGATGTCGTTCGAGGGCGTGCCACGCCGTCTACATCTTCCCCATTGCGCGTCAACGCTCCATGTTGCCTGCGTAATGCGTCTGTAAAACGGGCTGCATTTGCGGAGATTCCCGCCGCGGACGGACGAGCTCTGCAGCGTTCACGAGCTGGGCCACGGTCTCGTCCACGTCGAGACGCTGCTCGAGCCGGACGATATGCTCCGGCGCGGCACGCGTCTCCGCGAGCGGGCTCGCGAACAGGGTGCAGCAGTCCTCAGCCGGGAGGTTGGCGATCTCGTACGTGCCGATGTCCTGCGCCTCGCGCACGATCTCGGACTTGTCCCAGGCGACGAGCGGTCGGAGCACGGGCAGCTGGGCGGCGTCCTCGACGACGGAGAGGTTCCGGAGCGTCTGGGACGAGACCTGTCCCAGTGAGTCGCCGGTAACGAGGCCTTCGGCGCCCTCACGCTCGGCGAGTGCCGATGCCGTCCGCACCATCAGGCGGCGCTGCGCGATCACCTGCAGACGGGCGGCGCCGGCCGTAGCCAGCTGCCGCTGGACGCTGCCGAACGGCACGACGAACAGCCGCGAGCCGCCCTGGAAGGCGTCCAGCCTCGCGACTTGCGCGTACGCCTTGTAGATCGACTCGGGACCTGTGAACGGCCGCCCGGAGAAGTGCACGAAGTCGCAGCGTAGGCCGCGCTTCATGGCCCGGTACCCGGCGACGGGCGAGTCGATGCCGCCGGAGAGGAGGCACATCGCGCGGCCGCTGACGCCCACGGGCAGGCCGCCTCGTCCGGGAATCCGGTCGGAGAATGCGAAGAGCTCGTGCTTGTCCACCTCGAGGTGCACTTCGAGGTCCGGGCTCGAGAGATCGACATCGAGCCCGAGCTCGTCCTGAACGGCGCGTCCGACGATGGTGGCGAGCTCGTGTGACGTGAGCCGCCAGCCCTTGTCGCGGCGGCGCGCCCGGACAGCGAAGGTCGCGCCTTCGCGTCCTCTCAGGAGGTCGACAGCGGCGGCCGACGCGGCTTCCGGCGTCTTCTCGAGTACGAGCGCGGGATGCAGGAGGTTGACGCCCAGCACGTTTCGTGCCCGCTCGACGAGCTCGTCGACGGGGGCGGGAGACAGCACCGCCAGCACGCCGCCCCGCTGGCGCAGCTCGAGCGGACCGAGATCCTGCAGCAGACGCTGGACGTTTCGACGGAGCTGCGCGTAGAAGAGCACGCGATTCCGCCCCTTGAGGACGATCTCGCCGAACTTCATCAGCACGCAGGACTGCACGTCCATGAACTAAGGGTAGGCGACATCGATGTCCGTGATCACCGTCTGCACCGGTGTCCGGACGCGGGCGGCCGGGATCGATTCGTCGCCCGAGAGCACCTGCTCCAGCGCCTCCCTCTTGTCGTTCCCCGTCACGACCCACAGCACCTCGCGCGCCCGGTCGATGGCGGGATACGTGAGCGTCATGCGGCGATGGCCGTTGTACTCGCGCGAGATGGCGACGTCGCGGTCCCTGACCTTCAGCGCGCCACAGTCGGGAACGAGCGACGCCGTGTGGCCGTCCTCGCCGAGGCCGAGGTGCACGAGGTCGAGACGCTCGGGCAGCTGCGTGCCGTAGCGCCTGGCCGCCTCCACGACATCTTTGTCGTCCACCGGCATCGGATGGATTCGAGCTTTCGGCAGTGCCTCCTCGAGCAGGGAGAGGTTGCGGTCGGGATCGCCGAGCGAGCAGATCCGCTCGTCGGTCTGGTAGACGTCGACGGCCTCCCACGGCACTTCGTCCTCGTCCCCGAAGAGCTCGAGCATGCGCGCCGGCGTCCGGCCGCCGGAAAGGGACAGCGAGAAGCTGCCACGTTCCTCGACTCCCGTGCGCACCCGCTCGCAGATGAAATGAGCAGCGTGGCGAGCCACCTCCTCCTCGGTGGGCAGGACGACGACCTCGCGCATTGTCCGGATAGCCACATATCCAGGGTACTCGGCACACCCCACGTGGCTGCTACAGTTCTTGTAGTTACTAGCAAAAAGGAGTGACGTTGAGCGACCTGCTGCTGCTCGTACCGGTCGAAGACGCAGTCGTCTTCCCCGACATGAACATCACTATCACCGCCGATGTCGGTGACGACGATCGCGTGCTGCTCGTTCCCAAGCACGGGTCGGAGTACGCGAAGGTCGGCACCGTGGCGGAGGTCGTCGAACGCGTCCGCCTTCCGGGCGGCGCCTGGGCCGTGGTCCTGAACGGACTGCACCGCGCCGTCGTCGGCGCAGCCTCCACGGACCCGGAGGGCCGCCTGCGCGCGGACATCGAAGAGGCGCCCGACGCCACGCCTCCGGTCGTTCAGACGCACGACCTCGAGGTCGAGTACCGCGCGGTCGTCGAGGAGATCCTCGAGCTGCGCGGCGCCGACGAGCGAGTCTCGGCCTTTGTCCGCGCCGTCCGCGAGCCCGGTGCCCTCGCCGACACGGCCGGCTACTCGCCGGACCTCACCTTCGAGCAGAAGGTCGAGCTGCTCGAGACCGTCGACGTGGTCGAGCGGCTCGAGCTCGCGGTGCGGCTGCAGCGCGAGCGGCTCGCCGAGCTGCAAGTGCGGCGCCGCATTCGCGACGATGTCGAATCTGGCGCGCAGAAGCAGCAGCGCGAGTACTTCCTCCGCAAGCAGCTCGAGTCGATCCAGAAGGAGCTCGGCGAGGACGGCGGCTCGGTCGTCGACGAGTACAAGCGAAAGATCGCCGACTGCGGTATGCCCGATGACGTCCGCGAGCAGGCGGAGCGGGAGCTCGGCAGGCTGGAACGGATGGGCGACGCGAGCGGCGAGGCGTCGATGATCCGCACGTACCTCGACTGGCTGCTCGCCGTGCCGTGGGGCAAGCGCTCCGAAGAGCGCCTCGACCCCGTCCACGCGCGGGAGGTGCTCGACGCCGACCACGCCGGGCTCGAGGACGTCAAGGACCGCATCGTCGAGTACCTCGCGGTGCGCAAGCTCCGTCAGGAGCGTGGCATCGCCGACGACAAGCGCTCCGGCGCGATCCTCACGCTCATCGGTCCGCCCGGAACCGGCAAGACGTCGGTCGGCGAGTCGATCGCGCGAGCGCTCAACCGCGAGTTCGTCCGCATGTCGCTTGGCGGCGTGCACGACGAGGCCGAGATCCGCGGTCACCGCCGCACGTACATCGGCGCCATGCCGGGCCGCCTCGTGCGCGCGCTGCGAGACGCCGAGGCGATGAACCCGGTGATCATGCTCGACGAGGTCGACAAGGTCGGGGCGGACTGGCGCGGTGATCCGTCAGCGGCGCTGCTGGAGGTACTCGATCCGGCGCAGAACCACGCCTTCCGTGACCACTACCTCGACGTCGAGCTCGACCTATCCGAGGTCGTCTTCATCGCCACCGCCAACATCGCCGACACGATTCCCGGCCCGCTGCTCGACCGGATGGAGGTCATCCGCTTCGACGGCTACACGGTCGACGAGAAGGTCGCGATCGCGCGCGGCTACCTCTGGCCGCGTCAGCGTGAACGAAACGGGCTGCTCGAGGACGAGGTCGACATCTCGGACGAGCTGCTCGAGCTCGTCACGTCCGACTACACGCGCGAGGCCGGCGTCCGCCAGCTCGAGCGGGAGCTCGGCAAGCTGCTGCGCAAGACGGCGACGAAGATCGCCGCCGGCGAGGCGGAGACGCCGTTCGTCGTCGACGAGGCCGTCGTCCGCGACGCTCTGGGGCGACAGCGGTTCTTCCGCGAGGCCGCAGAGCGTACGGCCGTGCCCGGCGTGGCCACGGGGCTCGCCGTCACGGGTACCGGAGGCGACGTGCTCTTCGTCGAAGCGACGTCCATGTCGAGCGGCGACCCGCTCGTCCTGACAGGACAGCTGGGGGACGTGATGAAGGAGTCCGCGCGAATCGGCCTGTCGTGGGTGCGCTCCCATGCGGACGACCTCGGTATCGACGCCGAGGCGTTCGACGGCCACTCGTTCCACATGCACGTGCCCGCAGGCGCAATCCCGAAGGACGGGCCCAGCGCAGGCATCACGATGACGACGGCGCTCGCGTCGCTGCTCACCGGCCGGCCCGTGAAGCACACGGTCGGCATGACGGGCGAGATCACGCTGCAGGGACGCGTGCTGCCGATCGGCGGCCTCAAGCAGAAGGCGCTCGCCGCGCACGCGGCCGGCATCACCCACGTGATCATCCCCGAACGCAACCGGGGGGACCTCGACGACGTCCCGGAGGACGTCAGGAAAGAGATCACCTTCCACCCGGTGATGTCGATCGCCGAAGTGCTCGATCTGGCGCTCGAGCCCGCGGCGCTCACCGAAGCGGCGTCGCTCGCCGCCTGAGCTCCGATGCGGTGCCGCGATTGCCAGCCGCTTCCCGAGCAGGTCCGCCGCGCAGCCGACCTGCTCGGGAGGCGCTACGCCCTCGCCGTCGTGTACGCCTCTCACTCGGGTGCGACGCGGTTCAACGAGTTCCGTCAGGTGCTCGGCGCCGTGCCGCCGAACACGCTGTCCGCTCGCCTCGACGAGCTGGCCGAGGCGGGCATCCTCGAGCGCCGCGTCGTCGACTCACGCCCGCCGCGGACGGAGTACGCGCTGACGGTCAAGGGACGGCGGCTCTCGGCGCTCCTCGATGCGCTCGCCACGCTCGAATCGCACCGCTGATGTGGGTCTGGTGAAGCCTCGCCGCTCCCGACACGTGCGGGAGCGGCTCACTGCGGATGCCGGAAATCATTCGGGCTGAAAGACGCAGACGTTCGCCGACTATGGAGCCGAGGGGATTCGAACCCCTGACCTACGCGCTGCCAGCGCGTTGCTCTCCCAGCTGAGCTACGGCCCCGCGAGCAGGCAGTGTAGCCCAGGCCCTGGCGACCACCTCCACTCGGGCTCTGGGGCGTCGCTCGCCAAGGAGGCAAGCGAGCGGCGCGCCGGGCGTATCGGGACATACGTCCAAGCGCGAGTGAAGCATCCTGCCGCGAGCGGCGTCAGGCAACTCCGGAGGCCAGCTCCGCTGGCCGTTAGGCGTTGCCGCCCAGTGCCTCGAGGGGTACGTCTGACCAGAGCTCTTCGAGCTTGTAGAAGCTCCGCATCTCGGGCGTGAAGACGTGGAGCACGACGTCGAGGTAGTCGGCGATGATCCACGTCCCCTCCCGCTGACCGTCGACAGAACGCGGGAGCACGCGGCCATCCTGCTTCAGCGAGAACGCGACCTCGTCGTAGATCGCTTTCGTCTGCCGCGGGTTGCCGCCCGAGCAGATCACGAAGTAGTCGGTGTACGTGCACACCGGCCGCATATCGAGTATGACGACGTCGCGCGCCAGCTTCTCCTGGGCGATGCCGGCGATGCGGCGAGCTTGTTCGAGCGATGTCAGTGCTGTTCGGTCTCCTGAGCTGATCTGCCCGCAGTGTAGTCCCGATAGAGCCCAAGTCGCTCGATTTCCGCGGCAACGGCGGGCGGCACGAGTCCCTCGATTGACTCGCGGGCGGCGACGCGGCGCCGAATCTCGGTTGAGCTCACGTCGACGGGCTCGATCTCGAAGGTCAGCACCCCGTCCTCCGAGCTCGACAGCTCGAATCCCGGCCGTGTACCCACGGCGAGTCGGGCGAGGTCCATGACGGCGTCGGGCTCCTTCCAGTTCGGGAAGTAGTCCAGCTCGTCGGCGCCAAGGATGAGCACCGGGTCGTCCAGCCGGCGCGCCCGCAGCATTTCGATCGTCCGCGGACGATCGTCCGGCTCGACGACGTCGTCGGGAAACGCCAGCCTCGCGAGCGAAAGGCGAACGTCCGCAGGGGAGTGCACCTGCCGGTGACCCGGCTCGGCCACGACCAGCACGAGGACATCGTCGAACTGGAGCTGCCGCTTCGCGCCTTCCAGGAGCGCTACGTGTCCGTTGTGAGGCGGATCGAAGGTCCCGCCGAAGACGCCCGTCACTGGTACTCCAGGGTCTCGTCGCCGACGACGACCTCGTCGCCCGAGCGCGCGCCGGCCTGGCGGAGCGCCTCCTCGAGCTCTTCTTGGCTGGGCGCCGTTCCGGCGACGCGATAGCCGCGATCCGTCCGGAGGATGCGGAACGGCGGCCGCTTCGGCTTCGGCCGGTACACGAGGTATTCGGCGATCTCCGGCTCGGACGGCACGTCCTCGGGCAGCGGCGGCACGAGCGAGAAGAGCGCGCGGCGGAACGCCTCGACACCCGCGCCGGTCGCGCAGCTGAGCTGGAAGACGGCGAGCGCGCCGGGCGGCTGGAACGTCGGCGGCTCGGGAAGCAGGTCGATCTTGTTGAGGACGACGACCTCGGGCAGCTCGTCGAGACCTGCGCCGTACGACGAGAGCTCCGCGCGGATCGTCGCGTAGTGCTCGTCGAGCTCCCCCGCCGCCGCATCGATCACGTGCACGAGCATGCGTGCCCGCTCGAGATGGGCAAGAAACTCGTGGCCGAGACCGGCGCCCTCGGCGGCACCCTCGATCAGCCCGGGAACGTCCGCGACGACAAGCTGGCTGCCGTCCGGCGCGTCGAGCGTGCCCAGGACGGGCTCGAGGGTCGTGAATGGGTAGTCGGCGATCTTTGGCTTCGCGTTCGACATGCGTGCGAGCAGCGACGACTTGCCAGCGTTCGGGAGACCGACGAGGGCGGCGTCCGCGAGCAGCTTCAGGTGCAGCTCGAGCTCGGCCTCCTCGCCTGGCAGGCCGGTCTCGGCGAAGCGCGGCGTCTGCAGCGTGGAGGTTGCGAATCGCCGGTTGCCTCGTCCACCCGCACCGCCGCGGCAGACGACCGCCCGTGCGCCGGGGTGCGCGAGGTCGGCGACGAGGTGCCCGTCCTCGTCGAGCACCTGCGTGCCGACGGGGACGCGCAGGAGCGCGTCGTCGCCGTCCGCCCCGTGCTTGCCCGAGCCGCGTCCCGGCTTCCCGCGACCGGCAACGTGCCTCCGGCGAGAGCGGAACGCCGACAGGTCGCGCAGGTCCGGGTCGGCCACGAGCACGACGTCACCGCCGATGCCGCCGTCGCCGCCGTCAGGCCCGCCCCGCGGCACGTGCTTTTCCCGGCGGAAGCTGAGCGCTCCGTCTCCCCCACGCCCGGCGACCGCGGTGATGCGGGCGCGGTCGTGGAACACGTCGGCGCTTAGTCGGTGACGGAGACGGTGCGGCGGTCGCCGCTCGTGCGAAACGCGACGGTGCCGTCGCGCAGCGCGAAGATCGTGTCGTCTCTGCCGATGCCCGTACCCGAGCCGGGCTTGAACCGCGTACCCCGCTGGCGGACGATGATCATCCCGGCCTTGACGTCCTGACCGGAGAAGATCTTCACGCCGAGCATCTTCGGGTTCGAGTCGCGACCGTTGCGCGACGAGCCGAGTCCCTTCTTGTGTGCCATTACGCGTCCTCTTTCGTCGTTTTCGCCGGCGTCTTGCGAGCCGGTGCCTTCTTCGGCGCCGCGGCCTTCGGCTTGGCGGCCGGCTTCTTCTCCGCCTTCGGCTTCTCGGCCGCCGCCTCCTCCGCCGGCTTCTCCTCGGCCGGCTTCTCGGCAGCCTTCCTCGGCGTAGCCTTCAGGCCGATGGCGGTGATCTCGATCTCGGTGAGCTTGCTGCGGTGGCCCGTATGACGTCGGATGCCGGACTTCGGCTTGTACTTGCCGATCCGGATCTTGTCGCCGAGCACGTCCTGAACGACCTTCGCGGTCACCTGGGCGCCCTTCGGAGAGAACTCCGCCTTGCCGTCGCCGCCCACGAAGAGCACCGGCGGGTGGAACGGCTTGTCGGCAGGCTGCGCGAGGCGGTCGACGATGAGCCGCTGGCCCTCCTCGACGCGGTACTGCTTGCCCTGTAGGGAGATGATCGCGTACATGGGTGTCTACGTGGAAAACGCGGGCACCGCCCGGCCCGCGACTGCCTTCAGTCTACCGACAAGCTACGAAGAAGGCTCTGTTTCGGCGGACACCGTGGCCGGCTTCCGGCGGCGCCGCCCGCCGCGAGATCCGCGCCGGGTGCGCTTCTTCTTCGGCGCTGCAACATCGGCAGCGTCGGTTGCGGCAGCCTCGTCCACCTCGGCGCCGTCGGCCGACGGCTCCACGCCGAGATCGGCCGCGGGCACGTGGATCTTCGGGGTTACCGGCTCCTCGGAGACCCCACCGTCCTCGGCACCCGCCGCGACGGGCTTCTTGCGGCGGTTGCGGCCGCCCCTGGAGCCACGCCGCGTGCGCTTCTTCTTCGGCGCCGCCGGCTCGTCGGTGCCCTCCTCGGCTGCTTCGCCCTGCGACGCCTCCGCGGCGGGGAGCTCCTTCGGCTGTTCGGCCGCCTTCCGGGAGCGCGAGGCTCTCGTCGGCCTCTCGGCGAGACCCTCAGCGGTGATGGGCGCCGAGGCACGGGCGGGCTCCCCGGCGAGCGTGGCGAATGCCGTGCCGTCGAGGACGCGCTCCACGCGCACCCGCACCTTCTTGCCGACGAGCTTCGCGGCACCACCGACGGCGATGTCCAGGCCGTCGAGCTTGCCGACGCCCGCGTCGACGTCGTAGAGCCCCACTTCGACGAGCTTCAGCTCGACCTCCTGGCCCTCTTCGACGGCGGCCTGCGGCTGCAGCTTCGCGAGCGGCCCCTTGCCGAGCACCGTGAAGTGATCGAGCGGCGCCTCGTGGTTGCCCTCGAGGAAGAAGCGGCGCTTCGTCGCCTCCTCGATCGCCTGCAGCTGGGACGCGCCAGGCCCGACGAGCAGGTCGCGCACGCGCGCGTTGAGCTCCAGACGGAACGCCTTCGTCCGTGGGCTCTGACCGGCGAGGGCGCGCAGGCGGCGCTCCGTGTCCACGACCGCTGAGGCGTCGGAGAGCACGGTGCCGTCGCCCTCGCACGTGGGGCAGCGTCGCGTGAGGATCTCGCGCGGCCCCTCGGTGACGTTCTGGCGTGTCATCTCGACGAGGCCGAGCGGCGAGATCTCGACGACGTACGTCTTCGTCCGGTCGCGCTCCAGCTCCCGCTTCAGGGCCTCCTCGACCGTCCCGCGGTTCTTCGGATTCGCCATGTCGACGAAGTCGATGACGATGATGCCGCCGATGTCGCGGAGCCGCAGTTGGCGCACGACCTCCTTCGCCGCCTCGACGTTGTTCTTCGTCACCGTCTCCTCGAGTCGCGCCGTCGACGTGCGCGAACGCGAACCGACGAAGCGACCCGTGTTGACGTCGATGACGGTGAACGCCTCGGCGTAGTCGAAGACGAGGTAGCCGCCCGAGGGAAGGTCGACCCGGCGGTGGAGCGTGGAGTGGATCTCGGCGTCGACCCCATGTGCCTCGAAGAGTGGCGTCTTGTCCTTGTGGCGGATGACGCGCTCCGACATGTGCGGCGAGGTCTTCTTGAGATAGCCGGTGATCCGTCTGTGGGTGCGGTCGTCGTCCACGAGCGCGCGCTCGAAGTCCTCCGTGAAGAGGTCGCGTACGACGCGCAGCGGCAGCTCGGCCTCGCTGTAGACAAGACTCGGCGCCTGCGCCTTCTTCGCGCTTGCCTGGAGCTCCTTCCAGAGCTTCTCGAGGAAGCGAACGTCTCGCTCGATGTCCTCCGGGGAAGCACCTTCGGCTGCGGTGCGCACGATGAGGCCGCCCTTCGGCAGCTCGATGTCGCGGAGGATGTCCTTCAGCCGTGTCCGCTCGTCGTCCTCGAGCCGCCGGGAGACGCCGATCCCCTCCCCTTGCGGAACGTAGACGACGAAGCGGCCGGGCAGCGAGATCTCCGTCGTCAGCCGGGCGCCCTTCGACTTCATGGGGTCCTTGACGGCCTGGACGAGAATCTCCTGGCCGCGGGCGAGCAGGTCCTGGATGCGGCGGCCATGTCGCTTGCCCTCGAGCTCCGGACCGACGATCTCGTCGACGTAGAGGAACCCGTTCTTCTCGAGACCGATCTCGACGAATGCGGCCTCCATGCCGGGGAGGACGTTGTCGACGACGCCCTTGTAGATGTTGCCGGCGATCGAGCGCCGGCCTGGGCGCTCGAGATAGACCTCGGCCACGCGGTCGTCCTCGAGCACGGCCACGGCCTGCTCGGTCACGTCCACAGAGATGAGGAGCTCGCGCTTCGCCGCCGGCAGCGGCGCGCGGCGCGTGGGTTGCTTCCGCCGCGAGTCGGTGCGCGAGCCGGAGCGTTTCCGCGGCCGCGGCTTCTCCTCCGACGGAGGTTCGGACTTCTGCTCCGCCGCTTCGACCTGGACTGCCGCCGGCTTCTTCTTCCGGCCGCGTCCACCACGAGAGCCGCGGCGGCGTCTCGGCCGTGACTGTTCGGCACCCGCTTCGGGCGGGGCCTCTGTTACGGGCTGGGTGTCAGGCTGTGGAGCTGCGGGTGCTGCGGGTGCTGCGTCTACCGGCGCTTGCTCTTGCCGAGCGCGCCGTCGGAACCAACGTAGTGCCAAGAATTTCTCCTTCGAATGAGCGCGCGCGACCGGCGGCCGCCAATGGGCGCGGATCGTGCAGCGCGTTGTTTGTGAGGGTCACTGTCGAAAACCTCTGTAGCCAGCGTAGCAGTCGGCTTCACGCGGCCTTGAGCTTCGAGCGCCGCGTCCGAACCGTGCGCAGGCGCACCGCCAGTCGGGCCCAGGCCCACGGCTCCACCTCGGCGTAGCGCGGTTCGTGGCTCGCGAGATTGCGGATGCTGTCGAGGTACTCGAACCACGCGTCCGCCTCTTCGATCTCGAGGAGCTCCTCGGCCTCGGATTTCGGCGGCGGAACCTTCTCGACCTGCGCCACGCCACGGGATGGTAGGACCTGATCCGGACGGACTCGTGCCCCGGACGGCGCGCTCTCGCCGGGCGGAGCCCGGCTCCGCCCGCCTGACGCCGCTGGCAGCAGGATCCTGCGCTCGCGGCGCTTGGCCGTACCCGGTACTGTCCTGCGCGCCGCTCGCTTGCCTCCTTTGCCAGCGGCGCCCCGGAGCACGAGGGCAGGTGACACCACGCAATCTGACGGAGAGCCAGCCATGAGCAACGAGAGGTACGAGCGAGGCCGGGAGCGGCTGCGCGAGCTCGCCGGCGAGCGCGGCGAGTCGGTGATGGCCGCACTCGAGGAGGTGTCGCCCGACCTCGCCCGGTACGTCATCGAGTTCGGCTACGGCGACATCTACTCCCGTCCCACGCTCGACGATCACTCGCGGCAGCTGGCTGCGATCTCGGCGCTCTCCGCCATGGGCGGTGCCGAGCCGCAGCTCGAGTATCACCTCGGAATTGCTCTCGACATCGGCGTGCCGCCCGGGCAGATCGTGGAGACGGTCGTCTTCCTCTCACCGTTCATCGGCTTTGCCCGGACCCTGAACGCCGTGCGCTCCGTGAAGCGCGTGTTCGCGTCGCGGGGCCTGCTGAAGTCGGGCTAGGGCCGGCGCCGACCGCGGACGGCGATCGCCTCGAGCACGCCGATGGCGACGAGGTTCGCCACGAGCGACGACCCGCCGACGCTCACGAACGGCAGGGTGATGCCGGTGACCGGTGCGACGCCGGTCGCCATGCCGATGTTGACGAAGATCTGGAAGAGCAGCGCGAATACGATGCCTGTCGCCGCGATGGCGGAGAACGCGTCTCTCGCGACGGTGACGATCTTCAAGCCCCGCCAGACGACGAGCAGGTAGAGCAGGAGAAGAACGGCGGCGCCCACGAAGCCGCGCTGCTCCGCGAGCGATGCGAACGCGAAGTCGGTCGCGTGCTCCGGTAGGTAGTCGAGCCTCGTCTGAGTGGCCTCGTCCACGCCGCGCCCCGAGAAGCCGCCCGACCCGACGGCCGTGATGGACTGGCGCTGGTTCCACGTCGTGCCCTGCGGATCCTCCTCGGGGTCGAGGAACCCGGTGAGACGGTCGGCCTGGTACTCCTTCAGCACCTGGACGCCCGCCGCAGGCAGGAGCCACAGCACCGCCGTCACTGCGACGATGGTGAAGGCCACGAGCAGGCCGAAGTGCAGCCAGCGCGCGCCGGCGACGAACAGGCAGGCCCCGAGTGCGGCGACGTACACGAGCCCGCTGCCGAGGTCGGGCTGGAGGAACACGAGCAGCACCGGCGGCACCGCGAGCCCGACCGCGAGCAGCGGCGTCCGTACGTCCTCGATCCGCCTGATGCGATCCGCGAGGAACGCGGCGATGAAGAGAACGAAGATCAGCTTCCCGAACTCCGACGGCTGGAAGCGGAAGAACGACACGTCGATCCAGCGGCGGGAGCCTCGGGCGACGGTGCCGACGAGCGCGACGAGCACCATCAGCCCGATCATCAGACCGTACAGCGCCGGCTTCCAGCGCTGGTAGTGCGCTGGGTCGACGAAGATCGTGCCGATCATCAGCACGACGCCGACGCTCGCGAAGACGACCTGCCGCGTGACGAAGTAGTCCGGATCGCCTGGCACGTCATGCGTCGTGATCCCCGAGATCGCCCACATCCCGAACGCGACGAGCCCCGCCGCGGCCGCGAGCAGGACCCCGTCGAGCCGCGCGACGAGCGAGCGCTCCTCGGAGCGCGCGAACTGCGTCGGCCTGCGCCGGCGGCGGGTGGTCTGGACGGTGTCGACGTACTCGGCCATGTCAGTCGGTGCTCGAGGGGCTGATCGCGCCGATGGCGGGCGACTTCGTATGGAAGAAGTGCTCGAAGACCTTCAGCGCCGCGGGTGCGGCGGCCGTGCCGCCGTGGCCGCCGTTCTCGATCACGGCGCACAGTGCGATGGTCGGGTTGTCCGCCGGCGCGTAGCCGCACCACTGCGACTGGTCGAGGAGGAGCGGATAGCTGTAGCCGGGCAGCGTCACGACCTTCTCGGCCGTCCCCGTCTTGCCGGCGACGGGGATCGGGAAGTTGCCGAAGACCGAGGTCGCGGTGCCGTACGAGGCGTGCGTGGCGTCGTAGAGGGCGCCCTGGATCACCTCGATCGCGCTCGGGGATGCGCCGCTGTCCGCCGGCGGTTCCGGCTGGAACGACTTCACGACCGTAGGCGCCGCGTTCTGCCCGCCCGTCCTCTCGATCGCCGAGACGACATGCGGCGTGACGAGCTTGCCGCCGTTTGCGATCAGCGCGTAGAAGCGGGCCAGCTGGAGCGGCGTGACGGCGACGTCCTTCTGCCCGATCGTAAGCTGGATCGAGTCACCTGGCTTCCAGAGCTTGTCGATCTCGTTCGTGTACGTGGCCTCGCGCCACTCGGGGGTCGGCAGGATCCCCTTCGTCTCGGGATCGATGTCGACCCCTGTGAGCGCGCCGATGCCGAAGCGGCTCGCCCATGCCTGAAGCGGGTGGCCGCGCTCTGGCGGCAGGTCGTAGAACATCCTCCCCAGGCGATAGAAGTACGTGTCGCAGGAGGCGGCGATCGCCTCCGGCAGGCCCATGGCCCTGTTGACGCCCGGGTCCCAGTTGCGGAACACCTGGTCGGCTCCCGTGACGCCCTCCACGGTGTACGAGCCGGTGCACGGCAGCAGCGTGTACTGGCTGACGAGATGCTCCTGCAGCGCCGCGAGGGCGGTGACCGGCTTGAAGGTCGAGCCGGGCGGATAGATGGCGGCCGTCGCCCGGTTCAGGCCGGGGTAGTTGTCGCGTCGTGCCGTGTCCGCGTCGAGCAGCGGCTTCAGCTGCTTCTCGTCTCCCTTCGTGTAGACGCTAGGACGGAACGTCGGGTACGAGGCCATCGCGAGCACGTCACCGGTGTTCGGGTCGAGAGCGACGATCGCGCCCGCGTCCGCCGCCCACTCGCCGTCGGCGTGCGCGAGCGCTATGCCGTGCTTGATCGCCTGCTCGGCAGCGCGTTGCAGCGAGATGTCGATGGTGAGACGGACGCTGTCGCCGGGCTTCGGCGCCTGCGTCAGCGTCAGGTCGCTCTTCGGGCGCCCGAGGGAGTCGACACGGAGCTCGGCGATGCCCGCCGACCCTCGCAGATACGAGTCGAACGCGGCCTCGATGCCCGACTGGCCTATCCGGTCGCCGAGCACGTACCCGTCCTTTCGCATGCGCTTGAGCTGCTCCGCCGAGATCTCGCTCACGTGGCCGAGACCCTGTGCGAACAGCTCCTCGGCGGGATACGACCGGATATAGGTTTGCTTGAGATCGACTCCTGGGAACTCGCTCTGATGCTCCTCGAGGTAGGCGATCACCTCCGGCGAGACTGCGACCTTCAGCGTCACCGGCGTCAGCGGATCCTCCTGGTGCGACCGGATCTGCTGTCGGAGCTTCCAGAATGGCACGTCGAGGATCTTCGAGAGCTCGCGCACCTCCGTGTCGCGACCGGAGGCCTTCGGCAGGCTCGCCGGCCAGACGACGACGGCCGTCGAGGCGACGTTGCGCACGAGGACGCGCCCCGAGCGGTCGACGATCGTCCCCCGCGGCGCCTCGATCCGGTCGAGGCGCAGCTGATTGTTCAGCGCGGCCGCCCGGTACTTGTCCGGGGAGAGGATCTGGAGGGACCACAGCCGCAGGAAGAGCACGGCGAACGCGATCAGCGCGACACCGCCGAGGATGGCGACACGCATCGCCACTCGCGGGGTCAGGAGATAGGGCTCCTCGACCTTCGGGTCCGGCGGCAGGAAGCTCGGAAGCGGCTGGTTCGTAGTGCTAGCCAAGAGCACCCGCCTCAGGGCCGAGCCTCACGGCGATGCGACGCGGCAGCAGCCGCCGGACGAGCGCGAAGACCGGCCACGTGAGCAGGAGGTTGAGCGCGACCGTCTGGACGAGCGTGTCCACGAGCACCTCGCGGGCAGGGGCTGGCTCGGCGAGCATGAAGCGCAGTGCGAGTGCACCGACGAGGTAGAGCACCGTCATCACGCCGACAGCGAGGTACGGCGCGTAGCGGCGCCTCGACGCGCTGTTCTCGCCGTATCGCCCCGCCCAGTACCCGGCGAGCGTCAGCAGCAGCGACGTCATGCCGAGCGTGTCGAGCAGCGCGATGTCGATCACGAGCCCGCCGAAGAAGCCGGCGACAGCGCCAGTCGTCGCACCGCGCATGAGTGCAACGGCGACGATCGTCACGAGCAGCACGTCGGGCGCCCCGCCGAGCACCGAGGCACTGGAGAAGACGGACGACTGCAGCACGGCGGCGAAGAAAACGAGCACGCCGATCTTGACCGCGTCGATCATCGCCGCGACCTCGATGCAACGACGGGCTTCTCGACGAGCACGATCACGGAGTCGAGCTCGGAGAAGTCGACGAACGGGTTGGCCTCGATCCGCTTGTAGATATCGGTGTCGAGCTGACCTACGCTCGTGACGATCCCGATCGGGATGCCCCGGGGGTAGATCGACGCCAGCCGGCCCGAGCGCCAGCCCGCCGTGATGACGACGTCTCCGGCCTCCACGACGTCCTCCTTCGCAACGCGGTCGAGGATGAGCGCCTCGCCGCCCGCGACGCCGTGGCGGACGATGCCCGCGGCGTTCGACTTTACGTCGAGTGCCGAGACCGCGCTCGTCTCGTCCGTCAAGAGCGTGACGCGCGCGCTCCTTCTCGCCACCTTCGTCACGCGGCCGACGAGGCCGGCGGCCGTGACGACCGGATCGTTCACGTGCACGCGGGCGTTCGAGCCGGCGGCGATCAGCACCTGCTGCTCGAACTGGCCGGGCGTGCGGCCGATGATGCTTGTGGCGACACCGTTGTAGTCGCGCGGGAAGGCGGGTCCCGCCCGGTAGTGGAGGAGCCGACGCAGGCGTGCGTTCTGGATGAGCGCTGCCTGGCTCTGGACGAGCTGCTGGCGCAGGCGCACGACCTCGGCGCGGAGCTTCTCGTTCTCGGACTCGGCACCGAGCACGTCACCGGCCCAGCCGAAGAAGTCCTCGAAGGGCTGCGCGATGCGCTCGGCGGCGACCTGGAAGGGATGGATGATCGACGAGCCGGTGTTCTGGAGGCCGTGCAGGGTGCCGCTGGAGGACTCGCGAAAGTACACGCTGAGCAGCGCGAGGGAGAGGACGACAAGGCCGATGACCGTCGCTCGACGAAAGAGGGGCCGGCCCGGCTTCGGGGGACCTCCCGCGGGAGCCACAGGCCGCCGTCCGGTCGGTACGAGCGTCCCGACCCGTGCTGAGCGGTGGCGAGGCACGAGGGATAGTAAGTGTAGGGAAGGTCGCGGAACGCCGGTCCGCTAGACGCGGGAGTTCGCCCGGCTCCGGTTGCGGCTGCGGTTCCTCTGGCTGCGGTGGATTACCTCGAACTCCTCGAGGCTCTTGCCCGACCCCACCGCGACACAGGTAAGCGGCGAGTCGGCCACGTGGACCGGCATGTGGGTCTCGTGACGGAGCCGCTCGTCGAGGCCGGTCAGGAGAGCGCCGCCGCCGGCGAGCATGACGCCGCGGTCCATGATGTCGGCCGCGAGCTCTGGAGGCGTCTTGTCGAGCGTCTGCCTGATCGCATCGAGGATCTGGCCGACTGGGTCCTCGAGAGCGTGGCGCACCTCGTCCGAGGACATGATCACGGTCTTCGGCAGGCCGGTGAGCATGTCACGGCCACGCACCTCCGCCTTCAGCTCGTCCTTCATCGCATAGGCGGAGCCGATCTCGAGCTTGATCTCCTCCGCCGTCTGCTGGCCGATGAGGAGCTTGTACTCCTTCTTCACGTGGTTGACGATCGACTCGTCCATCTCGTCGCCGCCCACCCGAAGGCTCTGCGACACGACGATGCCGCCGAGTGAGATGACAGCCACCTCGCTCGTGCCGCCGCCGACGTCGACGATCATGTTCCCGGCAGGCTCGGCGATAGGCAGCCCCGCGCCGATCGCAGCGGCCATCGGCTCCTCGATGAGGTAGGCCTGGCGCGCACCCGCCGAGAGAGTCGCCTCCTCGACGGCCCGGCGCTCCACGCCGGTGACGCCCGAGGGGACACACACGACGACGCGCGGATGCGCGAACCGGTGTTGGTGCACCTTCTGGATGAAGTGACGCAGCATCTGCTCTGTCACGTCGAAGTCGGCGATGACGCCGTCCTTCAGCGGGCGGATGGCGGAGATCGAGCCGGGCGTGCGGCCTAGCATGCGCTTCGCCTCGACGCCGACGGCATGCACCTCGCCCGAGCGGGTGTCGATGGCCACGACCGAGGGCTCGGAGAGGACGATGCCGCGCCCGCGGACGTACACGAGCGTGTTCGCCGTGCCCAGGTCCACCGCCATGTCGCGGCTGCCGAAGCCGGTGAGATTGTCGAAGATGCCCATCGGGAGGTGCCGAGTCTAGCCGTGCACCACGTCACGCTTGCGGAGGACTTCCAGAAGCAGGGCGACGGGCAACCCGACGACGTTGAGATAGTCGCCCTCGATTCGCTCGACGAGGGCTGCGCCGAGACCCTGGATCGCATAGGCGCCGGCACGGCCCTGCCACTCTTCCGCGTCGACGTAGGCGGCGACCTCGTCGGGCGTCAGGTCGCGGAACGTCACGGCCGTCACGGCCAGCCCGCTCTCCTCCCAGTCCGCCGTCCGTAGGCAGAGCCCGGAGACGACCTCGTGCGTTCGCCCGGAAAGCCGCTGGAGCATCGACCGCGCCTCCCTGGCGTCGGTCGGCTTGCCGAGAGCTGCGCCGTCGAGCACGACCACCGTGTCGACGCCGAGCACCGGCTCGCTGCCGCCGTCCACGGAGCGGGCCTTCCCCACCGCGTGCTCGACCGGGTCGTACCCGGCCTCCTCGTAGCTCGGCGCCACCACGCGGAACGGGATGCGCAGCTGCTCGAGGATCGCCCGCCGTTGCGGCGAGGTCGACGCGAGGACGATCATCCGCCGAAATTGCGTGCGAGCTCGGAGGTGTATCGCCGGCCGACGCGATTACCGTTCTCGGCCAGCCAGTCGTCGAAGCGGTCGCAGCCGCGCGGCTCTTCGCCGGACACGAGCAGGCCCGCCGCGAGCGCCCCGAGCTCGTCACGCGTGACGAGGACGTCGCGGAGAGCCCATCCGGCCAGCTGCGCCGCGCGCAGCCCCATCCACTCCGGCGCACGCGTGATCCAGGCCCGACTCCGCACGGCCCGTGCAATGAGCCGCACGAGCTCCTCGAACGTCCAGCGTGACGGCCCCGCGGCGTCGAGCTCGACGTCCTCCTCGTGCCCACCCGCCTCGACGCAGATCGACGCAGTATCCCGCACGGACACGGGCTGCACCTCGTACGAGCCGTCGCCGGGCACGAGAAAGAGCGGCACGTGGCGGAGACCCCACGCGATGTTGTTGATGAGGACGTCGTCCGGGCCGTAGACGAGCGTTGGGCGGACGATCGCGTAGGACAGCCCCGAACGACGAACGAGCTCCTCCGTCTGCGCCTTCCCGCGGAAGTAGGGGAACGGGGACTCGAGACTGGGATTGGCGACGCTAATGTGAACGATGCGACGCACGCCGGCCAGCCGTGCCGCGTCGACGAGCCGCCGCGTGTTCTCGACCGCCCGCGCGAACGTCTGCGGCCCGCGCTCGAACCGGACCCAGTACGTGTTGTAGAACGTGTCCGCCCCGCGCAAGGTCTCGACCAGGGAATCGTCGAAGACGACCGGCGCCGCCTCGACCCTCCCGGCCAGCGGATGCGAGCCGCCCGCCGGTCGGCGCGTGAGGCTGCGGACGCGACGGCCGCTGTCGAGCAGCTGCTCCGCGACGTAGCGACCGGTGAACGAGAAGGCACCCGTGACGACGTCGAGCGGCGCGGTCATCTACTGACGAGCCGAGCGGCGGCTAGGAGGACTTGCGTGCGACCCAGATCTCCTCCGCCGGCCACTGCCGACCCCACTCCGGCGTCACGTAGTCGTAGAATTCATGCGTCTCGGCACCCTCGGGTGCGTAGAGCTCGATCAGCCGCTCGACCTCGAAGCCGCTGTCGCGCAGCACGCCGATCAGCTCGCCGTGCGGAAGGTGGAACTCGACCTCGCCGGTGTCCGGCCACTCGACGCGGTTCAGACCACGCTGAGGGCGCTGCAAGCTCCCGGTGACGCCGTCCAGGTCCATGCAGAGGAGGGAGACCGTCGAGTTACGGAGCAAGACGAGGCGGCCGCCCGGGCGCAGCAACCGCGCCGCCTCCGGGATCCAGCGATAGGGATCAGCCCACGTCGAGGCACCGAACTCGGACGCGACGAGATCGAACGACTCGTCGGGCAGGGGCACGTCTTCGGCGACCGCCTTGATCAGCGGAAACTCGAGCCCGAACTCGCGCTGCATCTCCCGCGCTGTCTCGAGCTGTGCGGGCGTCGGATCGACCGCGACGGGACGTGCCCCCTGCCTCGCGAGCCACGCGCTGAGGTACGCCGTCCCGCAGCCCAGGTCGAGCACGTCGAGCCCGGAGACGTCGCCGTAGACGCCGAGCTCGGATTCGGGAACGGAGAACACGCCCCACACCATCTCCTCGGTTGCCCAGGCCACTCGCGCGTTCGGCCCGGTGTACTTCGCGTTGTTCCTCGTCCAGACCGCGACGTTCTGCGCGACGTAGTCGGGATACTCAGACGGACTCATCGCCGAACCAGAGCGCGATCTCGCGGGCGGCCGTCTCGGTCGAGTCCGAGCCGTGGACGAGGTTGTTCGGCATCGCCAGGGCGAGATCACCGCGGATCGTGCCCGGAGCCGCGTCGACCGGATTCGTAGCGCCGATCGTCAACCGCGACACGCGTACCGCGTCCTCACCCTCGAGCACGAGCGCGAGCGTCGACCCGCTGGTGATGAAGCCGACGAGCTCCCCGAAGAACGGCTTCTCGGAGTGCTCGGCGTAATGCTGTTCGGCGAGATCTCTGCTCACAGTGAGCAGCCGTGCGGCCTGGACCGTGAGGCCCCGTCGCTCGAAGCGGGCGAGGATCTCGCCGGCGAGTCCGCGCTCCATCGCGTCGGGCTTGACGAGGATGAGCGTTTGCTCCGTTGTCACGGAGCGGAAATCTACTCGGCTGCTCGTCGCCGCCGCCGTGCCTTCGACCGTTCGGAAGCCTCGGACATGGGCTCCGGCAACTCGACGGGCTGAGCGGGGACGACGGGCGTCTCGCAGAACGGGCACACCTGCCAGAGCGGGTCGAGGGGCGCCTTACAGCCCGTGCACGACTCGCGGAGCCGCGTCGTACAGACGGGACAGACGAGAAATCCTGTTTCGACGGGCGACCGACAGACCGGGCACCGTTCCTCTGAGGGCCGCAGGGACTGGAGCGCCTTCATCTCCAGCTCACGCTCCCGCACCTCGTCCAGGTACTCGGGCGGGCGGAACAGCATGTAGATCACCGCCCCGATGAACGGCGGCACGAGCCCCAGCACAGTCGCCATGGCCACGAGCCACCGGTCTTGGATGCGGCGGCGCGCGTCTTTGTACGTCCAGTAGCCGACCGCGAGCCAGAAGACGACGAGGAACAAGAACAGGAGGTTGCGCGTGACGAGCCACGCCTCGGAATCGAAGAAATCGGCGAGCAGGGCGATGCTCATATCAGCAGTTTAGGTATCCCGTCAGCGAGTCCTGCGAACCTGAACAACGAACCTCCTGCTAGTCGAAGGTTCTCGTGCTTGATATGAAATTCGCGGCTCCAGAACGAGTGTCGTGGCACGATGCCCGCTGAGGTGAGACCCGCGATCGCTTACCGGCGACTCGTCGCGGCGGATCTCGTGCGGATCGGCGAGATCGACCGCAGCGAGCGGATCGAGACCTTGTACGTGCAACGCGGCTCCCGGCTCGAGAAGAAGGCCGGCGACTGGAGCGCCCCAGCGTGGTTTAGCGAGGGAGAAGGCGAGCACTCGGTCGCCCTCCAGCGCGCCGAGTGCGAGCGGCATCTCGCCCGAGGTGGGATCGCGCTGGGAGCCTTCGCCGACGGGCAGCTCGTCGGCATCGGGGTTATGACCCCGCACATCCGGCCCGGTATCGCGCAGCTCGCGTTCCTCCACGTGAGCAACGCCTACCGCGCTCGCGGCGTCGGCGGACACCTCAGCGAGGAGCTCGAATGCCTGGCCCGCGACCACGGTGACACGACGATGGTCGTCTCGGCCACGCCCTCCCTCAACACAGTTCGCTTCTACCGTCGGCGAGGCTTCGAGCCGATGGCAGAGCCGCTGCCGGAGCTCTACGAACTCGAACCCGAGGACGTGCACATGGAGAAGCGGCTGTAAGTCGGGTTCAGGATCTAGCGGCGGCGCAGCTTGACTCTCCCATTAAGCCTCCGGCAGCCCTAGCCGCCGGCCGCCCTGGCCGAACTGACATGTTCAGTCACGTCGCGTGCGAGGCGACAGCATGGGCGGAGTTAGATCAGCAGTTTGCCGACAAGGTAGCCAGTTGCAAACGCGGCGACCACGAACAGGACGAGCGTGAGGATCGCGAAGAGGATCACTCCGGCCACCCCGGAGCGTCGGCGCGGCGGCCGGCGGCGACGAGCGGGGGGCGGAGCCGGGCCAGAGACCGACACGCTCACCGCTCCGCCGCGTGGAGGTCGGCGAGCAGGTAGAGCGATCCGGTCACGAGCACACGAGGGCCGAGCTCGCGTGCCCGCTCGACCGCGGCCACGGGGTCCGCGACAGCCACAACGTTCGAAACGTATCGACGCGCCCGGTCGGCGAGCTCGTCCGCCGGGAGCGCCCGCGCGCTCGAGGACTGCGTCGCGACGAGCGTGTCGCCGAGGAGCGCCAGCCGCTCGAGAATCGCGTCTGCATCCTTGTCGCCGAGGACGGACGCGACGACGACCCAGGTGCCGTCGGGGATGCGCTCGAAGAGCCAGTCGATGCCCTCCGCCGTATGGGCGCCGTCCCACAGCTCGCCCTGCGACCGCCACTCGAGGCGGCCGGGGAGCTCGACATCGACATCCCGCTCGATAGGCCGGCCGAGGAATGCCTCCGCCGCCTCTTGCGGCCCTCCGGCGCGCACCTCCTGCTCGGGAAGAAGGTACGCCCACTCCGGCTCCCCGAGGACGACGATCGCTCCCGGCCGAGCGACGGCGAGCTTCTCGCGAGCGATCGCCTCACGCGTTTCGCCGAGGACGTCCGTGTGCTCGAGACCGACGTTCGTCAGGTAGACGACCTGCGCGTCGAGGACGTTCGTCGCGTCCAGCCTGCCGCCGAGCCCGGCCTCGACGACGGCAACGTCCACGCGCTGCTCGGCGAGCTCGGCGAGCGCCGCGGCCGTCAGAGCTTCGAACTGCGTCGCGCCGACCGCCTCCGCCGCTGGGCGGATACGGCGGACGGCTCGCTCGAAGCTCTCGGCGTCTGTGTCGAGTCGCTCCTCCCAGCCGGACACGTGAGGGGACGTGTACGCGCCGGCCCGCAGCCCCTCCGCCCGGAGCAGGGCCGCGATCGTCCGCGTCGCCGTCGACTTGCCGTTCGTTCCCACGACGTGGATGGACGGGTATGCGCGCTCGGGATGGCCGAGCTCCGCGAGCAGGGCGTGCATGCGCTCGAGCCCGAACTCCTCGGGCCACGGGGAGAGCGACGCGATCCAGTCCGTATGGGCACCCATGACCGGAATGTTGACGACGGGCACCCGAGGCCGTACCGTGTGCGGGTCGTCGAGCGAAGGAGGTGGCCGAATGCTTGAGCTTGCCAGCACCGCCTTCACCCGCGTAGCCGCGGGGCTCGACAGCTAGCTCTTCGGCTGCGCTCCTTCGACACAAAGGAGTTCAGTTGACTGTGAACGACCTGGCCGCGCTCGGCTGGACCGACGAGCTCGAGGCGGCGATGACAACCCATGCGGAGCGGGGCTTCGAGCCCGCCCGCGTCGTCGCGGAGCACCGCGGCGGCTACTACGTCCGCGGCGAGCGCGACGACCGGCTCGCGCATGCCCGCGGCAAGCTCCGTGACCACGAGATCGTCGGCGGCATGCCCGCGGTGGGCGACTGGGTGGCCGTCTGTGACGCCCCCGGCGGCGGCGCCTCGATCGAGGCCGTGCTGCCACGACGCACGAAGATCTCGCGCAAGACCCCCTGGCTGAAGGCCGAGGAGCACACGCTCGTCGCGAACGTCGACGCGGTCTTCCTCGTGGCAGGCCTTGACGGCGACTTCAACGCACGTCGTCTCGAGCGCTATCTCGTCACCGCCTGGGACTCGGGTGCCGACCCGGTAATCGTCCTCACGAAGCTCGACGTCTGCTTGGACGACGAGCAGATTGCCGAGGCCGAGGCCGTCGGCATCGGTGTCCCCGTCGTTGCGATGAGCAACGTCACCGGCGAGGGCCTCGACGTCGTGCGGGAGCACCTGGCGCCGGCACGAACGGTCGCGCTGCTCGGCTCCTCGGGCGTGGGCAAGTCGACGCTCGTCAACACGCTCGCAGGTCGCGAGCTCATGCGGACGGGCGAGCTGCGGCGCGACGGTCGTGGCCGGCACGTCACCCGCCACCGCCAGCTGCACGTGCTGCGCGGCGGCGCCATCCTCGTCGACACACCGGGACTGCGCGAGCTTCAGCTCTGGGAGGGAGACGTCGACAGTGCGTTCGCCGACATCGCCGCGCTCGCAGCTCAGTGCCGGTTCAACGACTGCGCACATCAAACCGAGCCGGGTTGCGCGGTGACGGGGGCGCTGGCGACGGGCGAGCTGTCGTCGGAGCGAATGCAGAACTACCGCAAGCTCGAGCGTGAGCTCCGCGCTGTCGAGGCGCGCACGAACAAGCGCGTGGCCCGAGAGCTCAAGCGGCGGTGGAAGACCCGAGCACGCGAGACACGACAGGAGCGGCGGTACGGCAAGCGTCTGTGACAATGGCGAGCATGGTTCGGGGAGCGCTCGCCCTCGCTCTCGTGCTCGGAGCCCTTGCGACGACTGCCTCTGGGCAACCGTCCCAGGGTGCCGGGTGCGTGCGGCCGGCCGATCGCTCGACGCCTGTGACCTTCCGTACCGCCGACGGGGTTCGGCTGGCCGGCAATATCCTCGGCCGTGGGCCTACGGGTGTGGTCCTCGCCCACACGACGAGCGCTGACCGCTGTCAGTGGCTGCCGTTCGCGAGAGAGCTCGCGAAGAAGGGGTACCGCGCGCTCGTGTTCGACATGCGTGGCTACGGCGCGTCGTCAGGAATCACGAACACGAGCCCCGACGTAGACGTGGTCGCTGCCGCCGGCGAACTGCACCGGCGGGGAGCGAAGAAGATCGTGCTCATGGGAGCCTCGATGGGCGGCACGGGCGTGGTCGCTGCCGCGCCGCGCATCCGACCGGCGGTCAAGGGTGTCGTCGAGCTGTCGGCGCCGACGGGCTTCGGGAGCGCCGACGCGCTCGGAGCAGCGAAGAGGCTCAAGGCTCCGGCGCTCTTCGTCGCGGGTCGCGACGACGGCGACTTCGCAGCGGCGACGCGTGCGCTCTACCAGGCCGCGGCGACGAAAAACAAGCAGCTCCGCCTCGTCGCGAGCTCCTGGCACGGCGTCGATCTGCTGGCGATCCCGTCCGTGAAGAAGCTCGTGCTCGGCTTCCTCCAGCGCGTCGATTAGCTGTCGCTTGACTCGTACATCCGCAGACGGAACAGCCCTTTGGACGGCTTGTACACCTGGTCAGGGAACTGCGTCCGGTGACCGTCGAGGGCTCCATATCGCCTTCCTACCTAGGCTTCGAGAGCGGCGAGCTCGCGCCGGTAGCGCTCGAGCTTCTCCCGCTCGGCTTCGACGACCTCCGCCGGCGCGTTCTCCGTGAAGTGCTCGTTCGCGAGCATGCCTTCGGCGCGGGCGATCTCGTTCCGTAGCCGTTCGACCTCGCGCTCGGCGCCGCCGTCGCGCGTCACTTGGCCGGGCTTGACGACCGCCTCGAAGATGCGCCGTTCGTCGTCCGAGAGCTCGATCTGCACCTGGCTCCGCCGGTAGAGCGTCGCCGCGGTCTGCACGCGTTCGAGCGCGTCCGCGTCCTTCTCGAAGCGCGTGTCCGCTGCGGGCCAAGGACAGGCGATGAGCCGTGACCCGCGCGCGGGTAGGTGCGTCCAGATCTCCTCGGTCACGTGCGGCATGACGGGATGGAGAACCGCCAGCAGCCGCTCGAGCGCCGCGAGCGCCGTCGCCTGCGCGTCGGCGTCCCCGTCGTAGAGCCGCGGCTTGACCGCCTCCGCGTACCAGTCGCAGAAGTCGTCGAAGGTCAGGTGGTACAGGCTGTTGGCCACTTCTGAGAAGTCGAAGCGCGGGAGGCTCTCCTCGACGACGGCGCGCGCGCGATCGAGGCGGGCAAGGATCCAGCGCTCTTCGACATCGCGCGGCCGGACGTCGGGCGTCGCGCCTTCGGTCGCCGACAGGATGAGCCGGGACACGTTCCAGAGCTTGTTCGCGAGCCGGCGGCCCTCGTCCATCGCCGCATACGACAGCCGCGTGTCCTGCTGCGACGACATCTTCATCAGGCCGTAGCGCGTCGCGTCCGAGCCGTACTCGTCGATTACCTCGAGCGGGTCGACGCCGTTGCCGAGCGACTTCGACATGCGCCGGCCGTCCGGAGCGAGCACCGTCGAGTGGATGATCACCTCGGAGAACGGGATCTGCTCGCAGAGGTCCAGGCCGGAGAAGATCATCCGGTTCTCCCAGAGACGGATGATCTCTCGCGCGGTGATGTTGAGATCACCGGGGTAGAAGCGTCGCAGCTCCGGCGTGTCGTCGGGCCAGCCGAGCGTGGCGAACGGCCACAGCGCCGACGAGAACCACGTGTCGAGTACGTCGGGGTCGCGCTCGAGCTCGGTCTTCCCACACTCGGCGCACGCCTCGGGCTCGGTCTCGGCGACCGTGACGTGCCCGTCCGGGCAGTACCAGACGGGAAGCTGATGCCCCCACCAGAGCTGGCGCGAGATGTTCCAGTCGGGTGCGTGCTCGAGCGAGTTGATCGCGAACCGGTGCTGCGACTCCGGGTGGTAGCGAACGCGGCGCGTCTGCAGCGCCTCGATCGCCGGCGCACCGAGCTCCTCCATGCGGCACCACCACTGGAGCGAGATGAGCGGCTCGATCCGGCTCTCGCAGCGCTCGCAGACGGCGATCGTGTGGCGGTACGGCTCTCGGCTCTCGAGCTGGCCTCGCTCCTCGCACCAGGCGAGCACGCGCGCGCCGGCCTCGTCTTGCGTGAGCCCGGCCAGCTCACCGGCCTCGTCGTTCATGAGCCCGTCGGGGCCGATGACCATCGGCTCGGGCAGGTCGTGCGCGCGGCCGATCTCGAAGTCCGTCGGGTCGTGACCCGGCGTCACTTTGAGCGCCCCGGTGCCGAACTCGGGCTCGACGCGCTCGTCGGCGATCACCGGCACACGCCGCTCGACGAAGGGGACGACGACCTCCTTGCCGACGAGGTCCTGGTACCGCTCGTCGTCGGGGTGCACGGCAACGGCGACGTCCGCGAGGATCGTCGCGGGGCGCACGGTCGCGATCGGGATGTGGCCCGAGCCGTCGGCGAGCGGATAGCGGATGAAGAGGAGCTCGTCGTCGACCTCGACGTGGTCGAGCTCGAGGTCCGACAGCGCGCTTAGGTGAAAGGGGCACCAGTTGACGATGCGGTAGTCGCGGTAGAGCCACCCGCGCTCCCAGAGGTGGACGAAGAACTTCAGCACGGCGCGGACGTAGCCCTCGTCCATCGTGAAGCGCTCGCGCCGGTAGTCCATCGACGCGCCCATGCGCCGGAACTGCGTCATGATCGTCCGTCCGTAGAGGCGCAGCCACTCCCATACCCGCGCCTCGAACGCATCACGGCCCAGGTCGTGGCGGCTCTTCCCCTCTTTCTCGAGCTCCTTCTCGACGACGCTCTGCGTGGCGATGCCGGCGTGGTCGTACCCCGGTTGGAAGAGGCAGTTGAACCCCTGCATCCGCCGCCACCGGACGAGCGCGTCGGCGAGCGCGAGCTGGAGCGCATGCCCCATGTGCAGCCCGCCCGTGACATTGGGCGGCGGGAACGCGATGACGAACGTCGGCCGCGGGTCGTCGACCTCGGCGGCGTAGAGACCCTCGTCCTCCCACGTCTCCTGCCAGCGCTCCTCGACCTGCCGCGGTTCGTACCGAGTCTCCATGCCCCTGCGATGGTAACCGGGGGCTTCTGCCACAATGGCGCCCAGATGGTGCGTGCCGTAGGCGATCCCATCGAAGCGGGTCGCGATGCGGTCCGCCGAAGGGCCTGGGAAGACGCGTACCAGCTGCTCTCGAACGTGGACGGCACGCTCGCTGCGGACGACCTGCGGGCGCTCGCCGAGGCGGCATTCTGGAGCGGTCGTCACCCCGAGGCGCTCGCCGCCCGCGAACGTGCCTACAAGGCCTATCTCGACGAAGGCAACCGTCCGCAGGCGGCCGACGTCGCGCTACAGCTCGCGCTCGACTACTTCCCGAAAGGCAACCTTCCCCTCTTCGGCGGTTGGCTCGCGAAAGGCGAGCGCCTCCTCGAGGACGAGCCGGAGTCGCTCGAGCACGGGAGGGCGGCACTGGCCCGGGCGGTCCAGGCCGGCGAGATCATGGGCAAATTCGACGAGGCGATCGCCCACGCCCAGCGCGCCTTCGAGATGGGCAAGCGCTTCGGCGACGCCAACCTCCAGGCGTTGGCCTTGGTTCTCGAGGGCAGAAGTCTCGTCTACCAGGGACAGCTGGACGCGGGCTTGGCGCTGCTCGACGAGGCGTCCACCTCGGCGTTGACCGGTGAGCTCGATGCGTTCTCCTCGACGCTCGTCTACTGCATGACGATCACCGGCGCCCAGGGAGTGGGCGACTTCGACCGCGCCCGGCAGTGGACCGAGGCCGCGAACCGTTGGTGCGATGTCGAGCAGACCCGTGGCTTCCCCGGAGCGTGTCGGGTGCACCGGTCCGAGATTCTCTGGCTGGGCGGCGAATGGGACGAGGCGGAGCGCGAGGCTGTCGATGCGTGCTCCGAGCTCGAGGCCTACAACGCGTTCACCACCGCCGCCGGCTACTACCAGATCGGCGAGATCCGGCGGCGACGCGGGGACTTCTACGCTGCCGAGGAGGCGTACCGCAAAGCCCATGACCTCGGTCGGGAGCCCCAGCCGGGCCAGGCGCTCCTGCGACTCGCCCAGGGACAAGCTGCCGAAGCGGCGGCTGCGCTCGGCCGTTCGCTCGGGGACGACGGCAAGGACCCGCTCGCGCGTGCACGGCGGCTGCCGGCGCAGGTGGCGGTATCGCTTGCGGTCGGCGACGTCGAGAGGGCGAAGGCAGCAGCCTCCGAGCTCGAGAAGCTGACCGACCGGTTCCGCGTGGGCGGGGAACGGACACCGTTGCTCGACGGTCCGCTCCAGGTCTCTCTCGCCCGCATCGCAGCGGCTGAAGAAGACTGGCCGGCCGCCGAGGTGGCCGCCCGCCGCGCGCTCGCAGTCTGGACACGAGTCGGGGCTCCATACGAAGCCGCCGAGGCGCGCGTCGCGCTCGGGATGGCCTACGAGCACAAGGGCGATCGCAAGGGCGCCTACGCGGAGTACGAGTCGGCCAAGACCACGTTCGAGCGCCTCGGGGCCGTGCTCGACGCTCAGCGGACGATGGAGCTGCTCGGTGAAACGGCCGCGACGCACCGGACGTTCGTCTTCACGGACATCGTCGACTCCACGAAGCTCCTCGACGCCCTGGGTCCCGACAAGTGGAAGAAGGTCCTCGACCAGCACGACGATCTGCTCAGCAACGCGATCCGCTCACAGGGCGGGGACGTGATCAAGCAGACCGGCGATGGCTTCTTCGCCGCCTTCGACACCGCCGACGCTGCGGTCGAAGCGGCAGTGAACATCCAGCGCGCATCCGACGACGAGGTCTTCGCGGTCCGCATCGGCATCCACAGCGGCGAGGCACTCGAGCGGGGAAGCGACTACACGGGCCGCGGAGTGAACGTGGCGGCACGGATCGGTGCCCTGGCAGGCACCGGCGAGATCCTCGTCTCCACCGAGTCCCTCGACGGGGCATCGATTCCGTACGCGCTGTCGGAGCCGCGTACCGCTGAGCTCAAGGGCTTCACCGAGGCGGTACCGATCGCCTCCGTGGACTACCGCCGCGCCGAGTAGCTCCCGTTTCGGATCCGAAAATGTTCGATTTGGATCCAAAACACGTGTCATTGCCCGATGGACGGGGTATAATCGCGCATGTTGGATCCGAAATGAGCGACACGGGACCTAAGGAGGACGAGGATGGAGATGAACGGCCGGGTCGACGGCGTGACGAGGCCCTACACGACGGAGGATGTCGAGCGGCTACGCGGCTCGATCCACGTCGAGCACACGCTCGCTCGCCTCGGGGCCGAGCGGCTCCGAGAGTTGCTCGCGGGCGACGACTTTGTGCGCGCGCTGGGCGCGCTCTCCGGCGGCCAGGCCGTGCAGATGGTGAAGGCAGGCCTGCAGTCCATCTACGTGTCCGGCTGGCAGGTGGCGGCAGACGCGAACCTCGCCGGTCAGACATACCCGGACCAGAGCCTCTACCCCGCCGACTCGGCGCCGGCCCTCGTCAAGCGCATCAACAACGCGCTTCTCCGCGCCGACCAGATCGCGACCGCCGAGGGCGACATGTCGACGCACTGGCTCGTCCCGGTGCTCGCCGACGCCGAGGCCGGCTTCGGCGGCCCGCTCAATGCGTTCGAGCTCATGAAGGCAATGATCGAGGCAGGCGCGGCAGCCGTGCACTACGAGGACCAGCTCGCGTCCGAGAAGAAGTGCGGCCACCTGGGCGGCAAGGTGCTCGTCCCGACGAGCCAGTTCATTCGCACGCTCGTCGCCGCGCGGCTCGCGGCCGATGTGCTCGACGTCCCGACCGTCGTCGTGGCGCGCACCGACTCGCTGTCCGCATCGCTGCTCACGAGCGACGTCGACGAGCGCGACGCCCCCTTCATCACCAGTGAGCGGACGGCCGAGGGCTTCTTCCACATTCGCGAGGGCCTCGATGCCGCGATCGCGCGCTCGCTCGCGTATGCGCCCTACGCCGACATGCTGTGGTTCGAGACCTCGACGCCCGACCTCGGCGAGGCCCGCGAGTTCGCCCAGGCCATCAACGAGCACTTCCCGGGCAAGTGGCTCACGTACAACTGCTCGCCGTCCTTCAACTGGCGCCGCCACCTGGACGAGTCGGACATCGCAAGCTTCCAGGAGCAGTTGGCAGGGATGGGCTACACGTACCAGTTCGTCACGCTCGCCGGATTCCACTCGCTGAACGCGTCGATGTTCGAGCTCGCTTCCGGCTACCGGGAAGCGGGTATGGCTGCCTACGTGAAGCTTCAGGAGCACGAGTTCGCGCTCGAGGAGCGCGGCTACACGGCGGCCCGGCACCAGCGCGAGGTCGGCGCCGGCTACTTCGATGCGGTGGTGGAGGCGGTGACCGGCGGCAAGGCGTCGACCCTCGCGTTGAAGGGCTCCACCGAGGAAGGGCAGTTCGCCAAGGAGGTGGCGGCATGAAGTTCGACATCGAGCTGACGAGAAGCGCGGACGCGGAGGATCTCGCGCAGTCGCTGTCCGCCAAGGGCATCGAGGCAAAGGTCACTGGCGCCGCCTGCGTCACCGCGAAGGCCGAGGACTTCGCGCTCGTCGAGCACGCCGTCGAGGCGTGGACGGTGGAGCGCGGGTTGCCGTTCGTGCCAATGCACGTGGACGACAAGCGCGTCGTGGTCTCGCCGCCGGGCTCGTAGCAGCACATGGAAGCGGAGGGCACGAAGGCCGACGAGATCGCGCTCGCGCTCGAGGACGACATCGTCTCGGGCCGCATCGAGGCGGGCAGCGTTCTGCGGCAGGAGCAGCTCTCCGAGCGCTTCGGTGTCAGTCGCACGCCGATCCGGGAGGCGCTGCGGCGGCTGTCGGCGCTCGGGCTCGTCTCGTTCACACCGAACCGCGGCGTGCGCGTTCGCACGCTTTCGCGGGACGAGCTCCGCGAGGCGTTCCTCGTGCGCGCCGAGCTGGAAAGCCTCGCCACCGAGCTCGCCGTCCCGCGGATGACGCCCGAGCGGCTGGCCAAGCTTGACGAAGCCGAGGCTCGCTTCTCCGAGCTGACAGTAGCGCTGCGCAAGAAGGCGCGAAGCGGAGTCGAGGACAA
This sequence comes from Actinomycetota bacterium, assembly GCA_046729255.1. Lineage (GTDB taxonomy): Bacteria > Actinomycetota > Thermoleophilia > Gaiellales > Gaiellaceae > PALSA-612. Next base: position 27,703 of record JBKPGF010000013.1, on the reverse strand, counting down.
CGCCCTCGCCGTCAACTGGATGCACGCGAACTACGGGTTCCACGACGTCATCTACGCGGCCGCCGAGTCGCCGTACCTCGAGCGTCTTGCGAAAAGCGCGCGACGGACGTTCGTCGGCCAGATCACGTGGGTGGCGCGAGCCGAGTTGGACGAGCTGTACGGGCGGAACGACCGTGAGCACCGGGCGATCAGGGAGGCGATCGCCGCCGGCTCCGCGAGCGGCGCGCGGATGCTCGCGCGCGAGCACGTGCTTCACTCGTGGGAGCTGCTGGACGCGATCCTCGACCACGTCCGCGGACGCGAGCCGGCGCTCCGGTCGGCCTGACACACCTCCGCCCTGGTAGGGAGGCTGCTCATCTAGGCTCGTCGCCGTGGCCCTGATCAGAGCGGACGTCCTGTCGAAGTCGTTCGGATCGGTGCGCGCACTCGACGGCGCGTCATTCGAGATCGGCGAGGGCGTCACCGGGCTGCTCGGTTCGAACGGCGCGGGCAAGACGACCTCTCTGAAGCTCTTTCTGGGCATGCTGAGACCGGACGGTGGATCGGTCGAGGTGCTCGGCGTCGATCCAGGCGGGTCGCCCGATTACCGCACGCGGATCGGATACTCGCCCGAGCACGATTGCCTGCCGCGCGCGGTCTCCGCGGCGGAGCTGCTCGCGTACCTCGGCGAGATAAGCGGGCTGCCTCGAACGGCGGCGCGGTTACGAGCCTCGGACGTGCTCCGGCACGTCGGGCTCTTCGAGGAGCGGTACCGCGCGATCGGCACGTACTCGACCGGGATGAAGCAGCGGGTCAAGCTCGCGCAGGCGCTCGTGCACGACCCGATCGTCGCGTTTCTCGACGAGCCCACCGCCGGTCTCGACCCGATGGGCCGGCGTGACATGCTCGAGCTGATCGGCCACGTCGGGCGCGAGTTCGGCATCAGCATCGTCATCTCCACGCACCTGATGGGCGACGTCGAGCGGACGTGCGACGCCGTCGTCGTTCTCGACGCGGGCAAAGTACTGCGCACCGGGGCCGTGGCTAGGTTGACGGAGGAGACCGAAACGGTCCTGATCGACGTCGTCGAGGGCTCCGCGGAGCTCGCCGGCGCGCTCGCGCGCCGGGGACTCGAGGCCGAGGTAGACGGCAACCGGTTGACGCTGGCACAGGTCTCCGGCGACGACTACGACATGCTCCGCGACGCGATCGTCGAGACGAACGTGCTCCTCTATCGGCTCGCGCCGGAGCGGCACACCCTCGCCGACGTGTTCTCGCCGGTCCGGAGCACCGACGGCGACAAGGAGCCCGCGTGAGCTCCGCGGAGATCTTCGACCTCGGCTACCAGCGATACGAAGGCGAACGCACCGGCCGCTGGGCACGGCGGCGGGCCATCTGGCGGGACGGTCTGCGCATCTCGCTCGGCCTCGGACGGGGTGCCGCGGCGAAGATCGCGCCATGGCTGCTGATCGCGCTCGCGCTCGTGCCGATGGCAGTGCTCGTCGTGTTGGCCGCGTTCCTCGGATCGGTGCCGACCGATCCGGAGGACTTCGAGCTGCCGTCGTACGCCGAGTACTTCGACTACGCGATCATCCCCCTCGGGCTGTTCGCAGCCGTCGTCGCGCCGCTCCTCGTGTGCCCCGACCGCCGCGACGGCGTGCTGTCGCTCTACGCAGCACGACCGATCACGCCGCGCGACTACATGGGCTCACGGTGGGCCGCGTTCTTCACCGTGTCGGCCGCCGTCATCTGCGTGCCCGAGGCGGTGCTCTACGTCTGGAACGTGCTCGACGCCAGCGAGACTGGACCCTTCTTCGAGGACAACTGGGACCTCCCACCCCGCTTCCTGCTCGCCGGCACACTAGTGGCCGCTGCCTTCACGACGCTCACGCTGTTCACGGCGTCGTTCACGGCGCGCAGGGCCTACGCGGCGATCGCGACGCTCGCCGTGCTCTTCATCGGCTCGGCGATCGGCGGCATCGCCGAGGACAGCTTCGAAGGCGGCGTCGCCGACGTGCTCTCGCTCGCATCGCTCCCGCAGGTGATGACCGATACCGCGCACTGGATCCTCGGGGACACGCTCGACGATCGGCCGGTCGCCGGCTGGGTCTCGACGGTCTGGCTCGTCGGACTGACGCTCGTGCTCGGCGCGTGGCTCCTGCGACGCACGACGCCGGTGATGCGCGGATGACCGACGCGAGCGTGGCCGACGCGACGATCGCGGTGGACGGCGTCTCCAAGTGGTTCGGCGGCGTGGTCGCGGTCAGCGACCTGTCGCTCGTGGTGGAGCCGGGCGTCACCGCGCTTTTGGGCCCGAACGGCGCCGGCAAGACGACCCTCCTCCGCACGATCGCGGGCCTGATCGCCCCGTCTGAGGGGACGGTCAGCGTCTTCGGCGAGCCGGCCCGCGACAACCCTCCGCTCTACCGCCGCATGGGCTACATGCCCGAGCACGAGTCGGTCTACGACTTCCTCACCGGACGCCAGTTCGTCGAGCTCGCCGCACGCCTCCAGGGTGTCGACGATCCTCGTGCTGCCGCGGGACGTGCGATCGCGACAGTCGAGCTCGAGGAGGCGGCCGACAGGAAGTTGCGCGGGTACTCGCGCGGCATGCGGCAGCGGATGCGCCTCGCCGCGACGCTCGCGCACGACCCGCCGCTGCTGCTCCTCGACGAGCCGCTCTCCGGCACCGACCCGGTGCAGCGCCTCCACCTCGGTGACGTGATCCGTCGGCTTGCAGCGGAAGGCCGCACCATTCTCGTCTCCTCCCACATCCTCGAAGAGGTCGAGCTGCTCGCCGACCGCATTCACCTCATGGTGGGCGGGAAACTCGCCGCGAGCGGCGACTTCCGGGTCATCCGGCAGCAGCTGAACGACAGGCCGTTCGTCGTGCGCATCGACGCCACCGACCCGCGTCGCCTCGCCTCCGGGCTGCTGGGCGCGGCGGCGGTGGAGTCGGTCGAGATCGACGGTGAAGGACGACTCCGCGTGCGCAGCCGCGACGTCTCTCTCCTTCAGCGGTCGGTGCCACACGTCGCGCAGCAGCTCGACATCCGCCTGCTGCGCGTCGAGCCGCTCGACGACTCGCTCGAGAGTGTCTTCGAATACCTCGCCCAGGGTTAGCATGGCCGCGATCTTCACACTCACCCTCCGCCAGCTCGCCGGCAGCCGGCGCTGGTGGCTCGTGCTCGGGCTCGTGGGTCTCCCCTTGCTCGCAGCCGCGCTCTTCCACGTCGCGGAGAGCACGACGTCCGCTGCGGAGTACGCCGACGACATCACGTCGGTGCTCGTCGCCTCCGCGATCCTCCCCCTCGTCGTCCTGCTCCTGGGCACGGCGGCGTTTGGCAACGAGGTGGGCGACCGCACGCTTGTCTACCTCACGACGAAGCCGCTGCCACGCTGGCGGATCGCGCTGCCGAAGCTCGTGGCGGCGCTGCTCGTGGGCGGTGTGCCGGTGGCTCTGAGCGGCGCGCTGGCGGTGGCCATCATCGAGGAGGGCGACGTGCACGGGGCCGTCGCCACCGGTCTCGGCCTGCTGGCGGGAGCCGCCGCCTACGCAGCGATCTTCACGTGGGCCGGACTCGCGACCCGACACGCGCTCGTCCTCGGGCTCGTCTACGTGTTCATATGGGAGGCGACGCTCGCCGCCTATCTCGAGGGAGTGCGGTTCCTCAGCGTTCGCCGCTACGCACTCGCCGTCGTGCAGGCGCTCGACGCGGATCGGCTGGCGACCGTCGATGTCACCCTGAGCGCTGCCGCGGGCATCGCCGGTGTCATCCTCGTCGTCGCCGGCTTCGCGGTCCTCGCGGTGCGTCGACTCAAGCGCATGGACGTGCCCTAGCGGCAAACCGGAGCACCGTCAAGCTCGTACACTCCAGACGTGAGGACTGCGCTCATCTCGAGCGTCTTCCTGGCCGCCCTGGCGCTCTTCGCCGGTGCCGCGGGCACCGCGCCGGCCCAGGCGTGCAAGCCGACGCCCGAGGACGCGTTCGGGCCCTTCGGCCGCGTGTCGCCCCCGCTGCGGGCGAAGATCGGTACCGGTCACGTCCTGACCGGGGTCGTGCTGTCGGTGCTCGACTGCAAGCCGATCCGCGGAGCACGTGTGGAGTTCATGCAGGCGAACAAGCGGGGCATTTACACCCGCGCGGGGAGCGGCTCGGTGCTGACGAACGCCGTCGGGCGCTTCCGCTTCGAAGGGCCGCGCCCGGTGTCGTACGAAGGCCGCCCGGCGCACATCCACATTCGCGTCGTCGCCAAGGGCTACGAGCCGCTGTTCACCCGCTACGAGCCGCGCGGCGCGCGCCGCGGGACCCTGCGCCTCGTGCTCATACCGCAGCAGGTCTAGCCAGGAACTTGCCCACGGCGCGGATCGTGGGCTCCGGCGCATCGGCGAGCAGGTCGTGCCCGGAGTCGGCGACGTGCACGACCTCGGCCTGCGGCACAGCGTCGCGGAACCGCTCCACCGCGGCCTGCCCCTCCTCGCCGCCCGCCCGTTCACCCGAGGTGACGAGCAGCACTGGCAGGCGCGTGCCACCAAGCGCAGTCAGCTGCTCCGTCGGCGGCTCCGTGATCACGCCGTGGAGGGCAGCGGCACCCGCCTCCGGTGAGGCGGCCGGGACGAGCCGTCCCTCCTCCTCACGCATGCCTGCTCGCAGGCGCTCCTCGTGCTCTGGGCCCCAGCGCTTGGCGCCCTCGCGGGCCGCAGCGAAGAGCGTGTCCCAGTCCTTGAAGCAGTAGCCGGCCTGCATGGTTCGCGCTTCCTCGACTCGCTGCTCGAGGCTCTTCCCGTCCGCCGGCACGTCCTGGTAGCCCGCATCGAGGAGTATGAGCGCCGAGAGCCGCTCCGGGTGACGAGCACCGAGATGGCAACCGATCGACGCGCCCCAGGAGTAGCCCACGTACGCCGCGCGCTCGAGACCGAGCGCGTCGAGGAGCGAAATGACGAGCTCCGCGAGCCGCGGCAGGCGATAGTCCGCCGCCGGCAACGCCTCCGTCTCTATGCCGGGCGGGGAGATGGAGATCACGCGAAGGCCATATGTCTCCGCCCACACCGGACCCGCCTCGTTGAGGTGGAGGGCACCGAACGGCGTCAGACCGGGCCAGTAGACGAGCGGCCGATTACCTCCACCCCACTCGCGCACGACGAGCGGCAAGCCGACGTCGACTTCGTGCCTACGCAGATTCCTCGGCGAGCTCTTCGTACTCGTCGACGCCGGAGGTGACGAGCGTCGGACGGATGCCCTTGGAGATCGTCTCCTTCGTGATCACGCACTTCGAGACGTCCTTGCGGCTCGGTAGCTCAAACATCACGTCGAGCAGCGCGCCCTCGATGATCGAGCGCAGGCCGCGCGCGCCGGTCTCGCGCTCGAGCGCGTGGTCTGAGATCTCCCACAGGGCGTCCTCGGTGAACACGAGCTCGATCGAGTCGTAGTTGAAGAAGCGCTGGTACTGCTTGACGAGTGCGTTCTTCGGCTCGGTGAGGATCTGGACGAGGTCCTCGCGCTTCAGCTGGTGGACGTGCGAGACAACGGGCAGCCGGCCGATGAACTCGGGGATCAGGCCGTAGGCGAGCAGATCCTCCGGCATGACGTCCGACAGGAGCTCTGCCGACTCCGGCGAGTGCTTCGAGTGGATCTTCGCGCCGAAGCCGACGGCGTTCTTCCCGGCGCGCCGCGCGATGATCTTCTCGAGGCCGCCGAACGAGCCGCCGCAGATGAAGAGGACGTTCGTCGTGTCGATCGAAAGGAACTCCTGGTGCGGGTGCTTGCGGCCGCCCTGGGGCGGCACCGACGCCACCGTACCCTCGAGGATCTTGAGGAGCGCCTGCTGCACGCCCTCGCCCGAGACGTCCCGCGTGATCGACGGGTTGTCCGCCTTGCGGGCGATCTTGTCCACCTCGTCGATGTAGATGATCCCGGTCTCCGCCTTCTTGATGTCGAAGTCGGCCGCCTGGATGAGCTTCAGGAGGATGTTCTCGACGTCCTCGCCGACGTAGCCGGCCTCTGTCAGCGCCGTCGCGTCGGCGATCGCGAAGGGGACGTTGAGGATCCGCGCGAGCGTCTGTGCGAGGTGCGTCTTGCCGCAGCCCGTCGGGCCGAGCAGAAGGATGTTCGACTTCTGGAGCTCGACGTCGTCTTCTCCCTGCTGCCCCATCTGGACACGCTTGTAGTGGTTGTAGACCGCGACGGAGAGCGTCCGCTTCGCCTCGTCCTGGGAGACGACGTAGTCGTTGAGGCTCGCGTAGATCTCCTTCGGGCGCGGCAGCGAGTCGAGGTCGAGATGCGCGGGAGCGGTCAGCTCCTCGTCGATGATCTCGTTACAGAGGTCGATGCACTCGTCGCAGATGTAGACGCCCGGCCCCGCGATGAGCTTCTTGACCTGCCGCTGGCTCTTCCCGCAGAAGGAGCAGAGAAGCTGTTCGTTGCCGTCCGTCGCCCGCGCCATCCCTGTCTCCTTTTACCTCGGATCGTCCGTTTGCGCCAGCGCTCGATCTAGCGATGTTCGATGACCGCGTCGATGATCCCGTACTCCTTCGACTCCTCCGCGGTCATGTAGTAGTCCCGGTCCATGTCCTTGGAGATCTTCTCGAGGTCCTGGCCGGTGTGCTTCGACATGATCTCCTCCATTAGCCTCTTGAGGCTGATTACCTCCCTGGCCTGGATCTCGATCTCCGTCGGCTGGCCGGAGAATCCGGCGGACCCCTGGTGGATGAGGATCTTCGAGTGCGGCAGCGCGAGGCGCTTGCCCGGCGCGCCGCCGGCGAGCACGACCGCGCCCATCGACATCGCCATGCCGACGCAGATCGTCGACACGTCGGGCTTGATGAACTGCATCGTGTCGTAGATCGCGAGGCCGGCGTAGACGATCCCGCCCGGCGAGTTGATGTAGATCGAGATGTCCTTGTCGGGGTCCTCCGACTCGAGGTGAAGGAGCTGGGCGACGATGAGGTTCGCGATCTGGTCGTCGATCGGCGTCCCGAGGAAGATGATCCGCTCGTTGAGCAGGCGCGAGTAGATGTCGAACGCGCGCTCGCCCCGCGAGGTTTGTTCGATGACCATCGGTATCAGTGGACTCATGCGCGCCCCTCGCCGGCGAAGGCTTCCGCCGGGCGAAGCCCGGCTACGCCGCCGCCTGTCGCCGCTGGCGGCAGGATCCTGCGCTCGCGGCGCTTGGACGTATGTCTAGATACGCCCTGCGCGCCGCTCGCTTGCCTCCTTGGCCAGCGGCGCCCGAGGAACGCGCAAGCATTTGCAGTGTGTGCGTGGCGTCTCATGGGGGGTCCTTCCTGCCCGGGGTCCATATCGTTGTCTCTTGGGACGTCTTCTCCTGCTCCGGCGTCCAGAGCTTCTCACGCGCGGCGGCGAGGTCGAGTGGGATCGGCTTCACCTCTGCGGCGACGCGATCGAGGGCGTACCGGAGCCTCAAGTCTTCGCGGATGGAGTCGCGGAGGGGTGAGCTCATCACCTCGGCCACCGTCTCGTCCGACTCCCCCTGCTCCCGCAGCGCTGCCTCGATCTCCTCGTCCGAGACCTCGATGCCCAGCTGCTCCGCGACCGCGTCGAGCACGAGCTCGCGGGCGACGGACAGCGCGGCCTCCGCCCGCAGCTGGTCGCGAAGCTGCTCGGGCGTCTGGTTGGAAGCCGTGAGATAGGTCTCCGGCGAGATGCCACGGTTCTCGAGCGTGCGCAGGAAGCCGGCGAGCAGCTCGTTCGCGCGGGCGTCGACGAGCGGGCCCGAAGGCTGGACGCCTGACGCCTGAACGAGAATGTCGGCGGTCGCGGCGCGGAAGCCAGATTCGATCTCGGCGTCGATCTGCTCCTGCAGGCGACCTTCGATGTCCGCGCGCAGCTCGGCAAGCGTGTCGAACTCGCTCGCAGCGCGCGCGAGATCGTCGTCGACGGGCGGCAGCACCTTCTCCTTGATCTCGTTGAGCGTGACCGTGAGGCCCGCAGTCGACTCACCGGCGAGCTCGTGCTCGACGTCTTTCGTTTCGCTGACCGACATGCCCGTGAGCGCCTCCTCGAGCTCGTCGACCATCCGGCCGGCGCCGAGCTCCACGACCATGTCGCGGCGAGCCTCGCCGGATGGGCTGACGACGTCGACGACGAGCACATCCCCTTCGCGTGCCGAACGGCCTTCGACCGGTGCGAGCTCCGCGACCGCGTCCCGCAGCGCGTCGATCTGGGCGTCCACGAGCTCCGGAGGCACTTCCGTGTCCGGCCGTGGCACCTCGAGCGTCGACCAGTCGGGCAGCTCGACCTTGGGCTGCACGGCCACCGTGGCCGTAAACGAGAACGGTGCTTCGGGCGAATCGGGAAGCTCGTACTCGTACTCCGGCTGGGCGACGGGATGAATGCGCGCGCTCGTCGCTGCTGAGCGGAACCAGCCGCCGATGTGGCTGGAGATCGCCTCGCCCATCAGCCGCTCCTTGCCGACGCGCGCAATGAGCACGGGGAGCGGCACCTTTCCCTGGCGGAAGCCGGGGATCTTCGCCGATCCTGCGAGGTCCGACGCGGCGTGATCGACCGCGTGCTCGAGGTCGTGCTGAGGCACCTCGACAGAGAGGCGAACCTTGTCTTCGGGGAGCCGTTCGAGCGTTGCCTGCACGCGGGCCATTCAACCAGAACACCTTTTCGTGGCAGCTTGCCTGTGGGATGCTCACCCCGTGCGCCGTGCCTGGAACCGGGCCCGGGAGCGTCTGTCGACTCTCGCGGACGTGTTCCGCAACGCGCAGCTGCGACGGCTCGAGCTGTCCTGGGCCGGGTACTACCTCGGCGAGTGGACGCACTTCGTGGCGCTGTCGGTCTATGCGTTCCAGGTGGGCGGGGCAGCCGCGCTCGGGGCGCTCGGGCTCGTCCGGATGATTCCGGCGGCGATCGCGCTACCGTTCGGCGGCCTCCTGGCCGACCGCTACCCGCGGCAGCGGGTCCTACTCGGGATCTATGTCGTTCGTACCCTGCTCATGGTCGCGATCGCAGGTGCGCTGACCGCGGACGGCTCGCGCGCGCTCGTCTTCGCTCTCGCAGCGCTCACAGCCGTCGCCGGCGCACCCGTGCGTCCGGCGACGCTCTCGCTCGTGCCGATGCTGGCGCGTACGCCACGCGAGCTCGTGGCGACAAATGTCTCGTCGAGCACGCTGGAGGGGCTCGGGACCCTCGCAGGCCCGGTGATCGGCGGCGTCCTGGCGGCAACGGCGGGAGTAGACGTCGCAGTCGCCGTCGCTGCTCTCGTGAACGCCGCCTGCGCGCTGCTCGTCGCGCGCATCCGCCGCGAGGGTGACGTTGCAGGCGCTCGTCGGCGCGTCGAACGGAACGTCGCGCACGAACTGCTCGGGGGCGTGCGCACGCTGGCCGGCGAGCCGCATCCTCGATTGATCGTGTTGCTCTTCAACTCGCAGACCATGGTGCGCGGACTACTCAACGTACTGCTGGTCGTCGCGTCGATCGAGCTGCTGGGCATGGGCGAAGCGGGCGTCGGCTGGCTCAACGCTGCGCTCGGCGCGGGGGCGCTCGCCGGAGGGCTCGCGGCGGTCGGCCTCGTCGCCCGTCGCCGACTGGCGGGAGTGTTTGGCGTCGCCCTCGTGCTCTGGGGCGCTCCCATTGCCCTCATCGGCGCCTGGCCGCGAGCCGGCTGGGCGCTCATGTTCCTCGGCATCGTCGGCATCGGCAACGCGTTGCTCGACATCTCGGGCTTCACACTGCTCCAGCGGACAGTCGACGAGCACGTGCTCGGGCGGGTCTTCGGCGTCTTCGAGATCGGCTGCGCGCTGGCCGTGGCGATCGGCTCGCTGCTCGGCTCGATCCTCGTCGAGCAGCTGGGAATCCGCACCGCGCTCGTTGTCTCGGGAGCCATCCTCCCGACGCTCGCGCTCCTCTCGTACCAGGGCCTCCGGCGAATCGATGCAGCAGCCGAAGTGCCCGAGCGCGAGCTCCAGCTCGTGTCGGCCGTGCCGCTCTTCTCGCCGCTCCCTGCGACGACGTTGGAGCGGCTCGCCCACCGACTCGAGCCACTCGACGTGGGGGCGGGAGCCTGCGTCCTCGAAGAGGGTGCCGCCGGCGACCGCTTCTACCTCATCGCCTCAGGAGAGATCGACGTCATGCGCGGGGGGACGACTGTGAACACCCTCGGTGCGGGCGAGTACTTCGGGGAGATCGCGCTGCTCCACGATGTCCCGCGCACGGCGACCTGCTCGGCGCGGACGGACGCGGAGATCTACTCCCTGACGCGTGAAGTCTTCGTCGCGGCGGTGAGCGGGGATGCGCGGACCTCGGCGGAGGCGGACGCCGTTGTCAGCCGCCGCCTCAGCGAGCTCGAGGCGCTCACGACATCAGGCGTCCGCGACGGTGCGCCAGGCGAGTAGCGCCGCGAACCCGACGAGGATCGCGCCGGAGATCGCATCCACGACGACGAGCAGCCGGGGTCCGACGCGACGCCGCGCAAGCGCGAGGCCCACGGACAGCGCAAGGAACCAGCTGAACGTCCCCAGGGCGACGCCGACGATGAGCGCAGAGGCGGTGAAGCCGGAGCCGACGAGGTCGGCAGTCGACGCCGCGGTGAAGATCGCAGCCCACGACGCGATCGTCATCGGGTTGGACGCCGTGGCGGCGAGCGACGTCAGGAACGCGCGCCGCAGCGAGGCGACCTCCTCGTCCGACTCACCGCCCAGGCGCACGCGGAACGCGCTCCAGAAGGTGCGGGCGCCGAGAAAGGCAAGAAACGCGGCGCCGAGCAGACCCAGCGTGATGCGGAGCGCATCGATCTCGAGCAGCGCGCTCGCGCCTGCCACGCCGAGGCCCGCATAGAGCGCGTCGATGACGGCAGCCCCTGCGCCGATGGCGATCCCGACGACGGCCGTGCCGCGCAGCACCGAGCGCGCACACAGGACCCAAATCGGCCCGACCTGCATCGCGACAAGGAACCCCAGGCCGAAGCCGGCAAAGAACGCAGAGGACATCGCGCGAGTCTAGGGCGGCGGCCTATCCTTCGTGCAGGAGCGGGCGTGGCGGAACTGGAAGACGCGGCGGGTTTAGGTCCCGTTGGGCCGCAAGGCCCTTAGAGGTTCGAGTCCTCTCGCCCGCATCGTTGCCGTCAAAAGTCCAGTTGGCTTACGCCTTGGACTTTCGACGGAGGAGGAAGCTCAGTGTCATTCACTTCTCCCAGTCGCCGATCTCGAAAGGCTTCCCGGGCACCGCGCCGACGACGATCAGCGTCGTCGGCGACGCGGTCGCCTCGAACTTCCGCGCCACGAATCCCTCGACCGCCACGGCGCAACCCTCGGGGACGTCGACCTGCGTGCCGTCGAGCGTCGCGCTCGCAGCGCCCCGCTGGACGATGTAGATCTCCTGCTCCCCGGTCGCCGCGTGGCGGTGCTCGGGAATCAGGACGTTCCCAGCGTCCTTCGTGACGGCGTTGATGCCGAAGGCGGTGATGCCGAAGTGGTGCCGGATCGACTTCCATGTCGCCGGCCAGTCCTCGTTCGCGGGCGGGATCTCGTCGATCAGCGCCGTCTTCCATCCCTCGCCCTGGTCTGCCATGCATGCCTCCCGATTTCGAGGTGGGGGAAGAATGTCACGAGACCGCCGAATGAAAGGAGCGACGATGGCCGACCTCGATCCGGGGCAGCCGTTCCCCGACATCTCACTCCCCGATCACACGGGCGCCGAACTGTCGCTGAGCGACATCGCGAGCGAGCACCCGCTCGTGCTCTGCTTCGTGCGCGGGTGGTGGTGCCCCAAGGAGCAGGTGCGGCTCCGCGGGCTCGTCGAGATGCAGGAAGAGATCCAACGCGAGTACGGCCGGCTGGCCGCCGTGACGGTCGACGAGCCGTACGTCAACGGTGCGCTGCGCGCCGGCATCGGTGCGTCGTTCCCGTTTCTCTCCGACGAGGACCGCGCCGTGGCCGAAGAGCTCGGCCTCATCGAGCTGACCGACGAGTGGCATCGCCCGTACCTGCCAATGACGTACGTGCTCGACTCGCTGCTGCGCATCCACGCCGCGTGGTGCGGGTTCTGGTACTGGGGGAATCCGACGCCGGACGAGCTGCGCCTCGCGCTCAGGGAGATCACGCGGCGCGAACAGCCGAGCTTCGAGCCGCAGCGGCTGTGGCGCGAACAGGGCGCCGCGCCCGCCGACGCGGGTCTCGAGGTGGACACGATCTGGATCAAGGAGTCGAGCGGCGGCCTCGAGCTCTGGCGCGGGGTGTGGCACGGCCAGGTGCCCGAGGAGGGCGACGAGCTCGAGCTGTCGAGCGTCGACGGCAGGCCGTGGCGCGTACACGCGATAGACCGCGAGAACGGCTGCGTCGTCATCCACGTGCGCAAGCAGGGCAAGACGGGATCGCCGAGGCTCGTCGGGCACAACGTCACGGTGCCGCAGTCGGTTCGCTAGGACAGACCTCCTCGTCGTAGGGTTGCGGGGACATGACCGAGGAGTCGCGCAAGCGCCTCGTCCTCGTGGCCACGGTTCTCGGCTCGTCGATGGCGTTCCTCGACGCCTTCGTGGTCAACGTCGCGCTGCCAACGATCGACGAGGAGCTCGGCCTGGGGCTGACGGGCGAGCAGTGGATGTTCCTCAGCTACTCGCTCGCGCTGGCCGCGCTCTACCTGCCTGCGGGCGCCCTCGGCGACCGCTACGGCTACGCGAACACGTTCGTCATCGGCGTAAGCGGCTTCGCCGTCGCCTCGGTGCTCGCCGGCGCTGCCCCGACGAGCGAGGTGCTGATCGCAGCGCGGGCAATCCAGGGCATCTTCGGCGCGTTGCTGACGCCCGGCAGCCTCGCGCTGCTCCGCGCGACGTACAAGGACGAGGCGGGCCGCGCCATCGGCGCCTGGACGGCCTGGACGAGCGCGGCGACCGTCGCCGGGCCCGTCGTCGGCGGCGCGATCGTCGAGGCTGTCTCCTGGCGGGGGATCTTCCTCCTCAACATCCCGGTCGCCGTCGTCACCGTGATCGCGACGCTCGTTTCCCGCGATACGTGCCGCACGCAGCTTCGCCACCGTCATCTCGACATTCCCGGGATCGTGCTGGGAGCGATCGGTGTCGGCGCACTCGTCTGGGCCCTCGTCGAGGGGCCCGAGCAGGGTTTTGCCAGCCCGGCCGTCATCGCCGGGTTCTGCCTGGCCGGCGCGTCGATCGTCGCCTTCATCTGGGTCGAGTCGCGGGTCAAGGAGCCGATGATGCCGCTGTCGCTCTTCCGCATCCGCGACCTCTCGGTGGCGAACCTCGCGACGTTCTTCGTCTACGCCGCGCTGGGCAGCGCGCTCTTCTTCCTCGTGCTCTTCGCGCAGTCGGTGCTCGGCTACTCGCCGCCGGAGGCCGGGCTCGTGGTGGCGCCGATCAGCATCGTGCTCTGGTTGCTCGCCGGCCGGTTCGGCAAGGCGGCCGACCGGATCGGCCCGAGGCCGTTTCTCGTCGCCGGCCCCGCGCTCATCGCCTTCGGGCTCGCCTGGCTCGGCCTGCTGGAGCCCGGCGCGAACTACTGGCTCGACATGTTCCCCGCACTGCTCGTTTTCTCCATCGGGCTCGCCGCAACCGTTCCCGCCATCACGTCGACCGCATTGAAGCCCGCGCCTAACGAGCTGACAGGCGTCGCCTCCGGCATCAACACGACGGTGTCGCGCCTCGGTCAGCTGGTGGCCGTGGCCGGGCTCGGCGTCGTCGTCTCCCTCGTCTACGCGGCGGCCGGCGACCCGTTCGAGCTCGGTAGGCGGAGCGCTGAGCAGCTTGCGGAGGCTGCGGGTGCGTTCCAGGCGGCTATGTGGGTCGCCGCCGGCCTGGCGATCGCCGGCGCCCTTGTCAGCGGGTTGGGGCTGCGAGCTCGAAGTGCAGCGACTGCGCCCGCTCCAGGCACTGTCGACGTGCCGCCTCCCGCGTCTCCGCCCACTCGGTGAAGATCGCCAGGCGATAGCTTGCGGTGTCGTTCGTTCCCTGCTCGGAGAGCAGGGCGCCCGGCCGGACGAGGAGCTCGAGCCCGTCGTCGCCCTCCGGGACAGACTGGACGACCGCGTCTTCGAACACCCGCATGACATACGAGATGGCGACGCCCTTGGGCGGATTGCCGTCCCATCGGGGGTCCTCGCCACAGGCGAGGGCGAAGAGCACGTCGTAGGTCGAGCGGCCGTGCACCGCCTCGACGAGCGGAGAGAACTGCGACGCGATGCGCGCGTTCAGCTCGACGATCTTCGAGGGACCTTCGGCGGGCACGAAGAACTCGATGTTGAAGAAGCAGGCGTCGAGGCCGTGCGCCCGAACGAGCACCTCCGCCAGCCGGCCGAGCTGTCGGAGGCGCTCGTCAGGCAGCGCCGAGGGGTACTCGAAGCGTTCGAACGAGCTCGTGCCCGGGTACTTCACTGAATCAGTGACACCGATCACGGTCACGCCGTCGTCGTGCACGTAGCCCTCCAGAGTGACCTCATCCCCCGTGACGAGCTCCTCGACGAGGAAGCCGCGCACGTCGTTCGCGGTCAGCCCGGCGAGGGCGGCGTACTCGTCCCGGTACTCGCTGTCCTCGTGGAGGACGGCGAGATCGGGAACCGAGTCTGCGCGACGAGCCTCCTGCGAGAGCCGCCCCACGACCGGCTTCACCCACCAGGGCGGGGGGAAAGGCGGCTCGCCGTCGAGCAGCGCGAAGCGCGGCGTCGCGTCGGGTGCGACACGTTGCTGGATCGCCCGCGAGGTGGGCTTGTGCTGGCAGGACACGATCGCCCGAGGGCTGGGCCCGGGCAGACCTCGCCGCTCGGCGACGAGCGCGGCGAGCAGTGCCGAACGATCCTTCGTGGCGACGACGCCGTCGGCCGGCACCGACGCGAGCTCGTCGAGCAGCGCGCGGGCGTCGATCCCGCCCAGATCGAGGTCGGGCCCGGCGAACCGAACGGCGAAGTCGGTCGAACGTGCAGCGTGACGGTCACGATCGGTCGGGCAGACGACGAGAACCTCGCGCATCCCGGTGCATCATCGCCCGATGCCTAGACTTCGCGCTCCAATGCCGGGAACTGCTGAAGTGACGGTGCAGCTGAAAGAGCGCATCGCGGCCGAGCTGGCTGAAGCGCGTACACGGACGACCGCACTGCTCGCGCCGTTCTCGGACGAGGAACTCGCTCGGCAGGTCTCGCCGCTCATGTCCCCGCTCGTCTGGGACCTCGCGCATATCGGCCACTTCGAGGAGCTCTGGATCTCGCGGCGGCTCGGCGGCGCGCGGCCGATCTTCCCGGACAGCGACGACACGTACGACGCGTTCGCCCACGAGCGGGAGGAGCGTCCGTCGCTCGAGCTGCTCGATCCCGGCGCCGCGCGCCGCTATCTCGAGGACGTGCGGGCCCGGACGCTCGAGGTGCTCGAGGAGCTGGAGCTGGACGACGACGATCCGTTGCTCCGTGACGGCTTCGCCTTCGGTCTCGTCGTCCAGCACGAGCAGCAGCACGTGGAGACAATGCTCCAGACGATCCAGCTGTCCGGCGTGGAGCACGCCGGCGGCAGATGTCGGCGCCTGCAGGAGGGCCCCGACGAGGTGCTGGTCGACGCGGGCTCGTTCGTCATGGGCACCGACGACGAGCCGTGGGCGTACGACAACGAACGTCCCGCGCACGCGGCCGAGACCGCCGGCTTCGTGATCGATGCCAATCCCGTCTCGAACGCGGAGTACGCAGCGTTTCTCGCCGACGGCGGCTGGCCCGAGCCACCGCAGTTCTGGGAGGAGCGCCTTTCTGGGTGGCACCGACGGCGCTTCGGCGCCGTCGAGCCGGTCCCGCCCGACGAGCCCGTGCAGCACGTCTCTTGGGACGAGGCCGCAGCCTACGCCCGGTGGGCGGGCAAGCGGCTGCCCACCGAGGCAGAGTGGGAGCGTGCGGCGAAGCTCGACGTGCTCCTGGGCGTGGGCTCGGTCTGGGAGTGGACCTCCTCTGACTTCCACGGGTACCCGGGCTTTCGTCCCTTCCCGTACGCCGAATACTCGGAGGTGTTCTTCGGCCCGCAGTACAAGGTGCTCCGCGGCGCGTCGTGGGCCACGAGCCCCACCGTCGCCCGCGTGACGTTCCGCAACTGGGACCTCCCCATCCGGCGGCAGATCTTCGCCGGCTTCCGTTGCGTGAGGGCCGCATGACGGACGGCGCTCCTTCCGCAACGCTTCAGGTCGACGTCTACCTCACACCGGAGGACCGGCTCCAGGCGATGCGCGAGGACGTCCGCGTCGGGCTCACGTCGACGCCGAAGGAGCTCCCCCCGAAGTGGTTCTACGACGAGCGCGGCTCTGAACTCTTCGAGGAGATCACGCGGCTGCCCGAGTACTACCTCACCGACCGGGAGCGCGTCATCCTCGCCGAGCACGCCCACGACGTCGCGCTGCTGACGGCCGCGAACACGCTCGTCGAGCCGGGCTCCGGGTCTTCCGAGAAGACGCGCCTGCTGCTCGACGCGATGGTCGAGGCGGGCTACCTCAAGCGCTTCGTCCCCTTCGACGTCTCCGAGCAGGCGCTGCGCGAGGCGGCCGCCGCGATCGCCGATGAGTACCCGGGGATCGAGGTGCACGGCGTCGTAGGGGACTTCGAGCACCACCTCGTGTGGCTGCCCGAGGGACGACGGCGGTTGTTCGCCTTTCTCGGCTCGTCCATCGGCAACCTGACAGGCGAGCAGCGCGCGGGATTCCTCAACGCACTTCATGGCCTGCTCGGGACCGGCGAGGCGCTGCTCCTCGGCGCCGATCTCGTGAAAGATCCGGCGCGGATGGAGCTCGCGTACAACGACTCTAGAGGCGTCACCGCCGAGTTCAACCGGAACGTCTTGAACGTCATCAACCGCGAGCTCGGGGGCGACTTCGACCCGGCGCGGTTCACGCACGTCGCACGTTGGGATTCCGAGAACGAGTGGATGGAGATGCTGCTGCGCTCGGATGTCGACCAGCGCGTGCGTGTCGCCGACCTCGAGCTCGAAGTCGACTTCGCTGCGGGCGAGGAGCTGCACACCGAAATCTCCGACAAGTTCCGGCGCACCGGGCTGGAAACGGAGCTCGGGAACGCCGGCTTCGAGCTCGCACACTGGTGGGAGGACCCAGACGGGGACTTCGCCCTCTCCCTGTCGTTCTCGGCGGGGAGCGAGTGACGCGGGTCGTCGTCCTCGGGGGAGGCTCCGCGGGAGAGGCATTCGTCGGGGCGGCGAGCCGTCTCGACGCCGGTCTCGAGCTGACACTCGTGGAGCGTGCGCTCGTCGGTGGCGAGTGCACCTTCTGGGCGTGCATGCCCTCGAAGACCCTGCTGCGTGCGCCCGAGCTACTCGCTGCCGCCCGGCAGGCGCCCGGTGCTGGCGAGGCGGTCAGCGGCGAGCTCGACATCGATCGCGTGTTCTGGTGGCGGGACCAGGTCGTCGAGGGCTACGACGACGAAGGGCACGGCACGTGGCTCGCGGACCGCGGCACCGAGCTCGTTCGCGGTAACGCGGTCGTGCAGGCACCCGGCGTCCTCGACGTCGAGGGCCGCGAGCTCCCGTTCGACAAGCTCGTGGTCGCGACCGGCTCCCGTCCAGCGCTGCCGCCGATCGAAGGAGTCGGCGACGTGCCGCACTGGACCACGAGCGACGCGACGGCGGCGAAGGAGGTTCCGGGGTCGCTCGTCGTCGTCGGCGGCGGCGCATCCGGCGTCGAGCTCGCACAGCTCTACCACCGCTTGGGCGCTCGCGTGACGATCGTCCAGCGCAGCAGGCTGCTGACGAAGATGGCCGAGGACGCCGCGAACTTGCTACAGGAGCGCCTCGAGCAAGAAGGCGTGGTGGTGCGGTGCGGTGCGGGTGTGGCACGTGTCGCCGCAGACGACGGCGGTGTGACGCTGTCGCTCGACGACGGCGGCTCGGTCTCGGCCGAGCGACTGCTGCTCGCCGTCGGCCGCACGCCGACGGTTCACGGGCTCGGCCTCGAGCGCCTCGGAGTCGAGCTCTCCGACCACGGAATCGTCGTCGACGAGCACCTCGCGGCGGCGGAAAACGTCTGGGCGATCGGCGACGTCACTGGGGTCTCGCTCTTCACGCACGTTGCGAAGTACCAGGCTCGCGTGGCGACGGCGAACGTCGGCGGGGAGCGTCGGGCCGCCGACTACCGCGCCGTGCCGGCGGTCGTCTTCACGGATCCCCAGGTCGCCCAGGTGGGCACCGTCGAGGGCGACGGGCTCGTCAGCGCCTCGTGGGAGGTGAATCGCACGTCGCGGTCGTCGACGTACGAGCGGCCGAAGCGGAACGGCTTCGTGCGGCTCGTCGCGGATCCCACACGCGGCGTCGTCGTCGGCGCTGTCGCCGTCGGCCCCGAGGCGGGCGAGTGGCTGCAGCAGGCGACCCTCGCCATCCGCGCCGAGGTGCCCATCGACGTGCTCCGCGACACTATCCAGCCCTTCCCGACGTTCTCCGAGGCGATCTCCTTCGCCGCCCGCGACCTGCCTCTTTAAGACAGCTCCAGGGTCAGACCCAGGGTCAGACACTGAGACTGACCCCTTGGAGGTCAATGTCTGTGCCGATATCGACGCCGACCCTTGCGTTCGCCTGTCCGACTCGTAGGCTCGGACCATGGTACGAGCACTCCGCTGTGAACTACCCCCCGAGGGCATCTACCACGTGACGGCACGCGGGGTGCACGGCCAAGCGCTGTTCGTTCATGACATCGACCGGCTCGAGTTTCTGTCGCTGTTCGAGGCGGCGAGCAAGAAAGCCGACTGGACGTGCCATGCGTGGTGCCTCATGGACACGCACTACCACCTCGTACTCGAAACGGCTATCGCGACACTCTCGAGCCGCCTGCATGCCCTGCACACGACCTACGCGCAGCGTTTTAACCGTCGCCACGACCGCCGCGGGCACCTGTTCGAGAGCCGCTTCTCCGCCTGGGTGATCCGAGACGAGGCGCACCTGGAAGCAGCTTGCCGCTACGTGCTCGACAACCCGGCGCGCGCCGGCATCCACACCGATCAGCCGTGGCCGTGGGCCGGCTATGCCGACCGCGAGTCGAGCAGCCGCCGCACCTCGTCGTCGTCGACCTCAGAGAAGTCCTCGTACGAGAGCCCGACGGCGTAGAACGGATACGGCTGTCGGAGGCAGACGACCTCGTCGGCGACCCGCTCGAGCGCCTCGCACGTCTGCGGCGGGGCAGTCGGCACGGCGACGACGATGCGAGCAGGACCCTGTGAACGCAGCGCCTGCACAGCCGCGAGCATGGTCGACCCGGTGGCGAGTCCGTCGTCGACGACGATCGCGGTCTTGCCCGTGATCTCGGGCGCGGGGCGAGTGCCGCGGTAGGCCTCCTCGCGCCTCGCCAGCTCCGCGAGCTCACGCTGGACGACGGCCTCCACGCGGTCGTACGGCAGTCCCGTCTGGGCGAGGAGCTCCTCGTTCAGGACGCGCGCGCCGCCGCTCGCGATCGCGCCCATGGCCAGCTCGTCCTGGCCCGGAAAGCCGAGCTTCCTCACGACGACGACATCGAGCGGAGCGGCGAGCAGGCTCGCCACCTCACGCCCGACGACGACACCGCCGCGCGGCAGCGCCAGCACGAGCACGTCGTCGCGTCCAGCGTACTCCGGCGCCAGCCGCTCGCCGAGCTCGACGCCGGCCTCCGCGCGGTCCCGGAACCGCCGCACGCCGCTACTCCGCGAGCGCCGCCAGGACCTCGTCGCCGATGAGCTCGACCATCGCTGTGTCCTCAGGGACGAGGTGCTGAAGGTAGACACGCTCCACGCCGGCCTCTGCGAGCGCCCGGAGCCGCTCGACGACCTCCTCAGGCGTCCCCGCGACCCACCGGTGCTCGCGGTCCGAGAACACCACCTCCGGGTCGTCCTCGGAGCCCCAGACGCCCAGCAACGCGCGCACTCGCTCGAGCACCTGGCCGCGGTCCTCCCCGACGACGCACGTGGCCATGAGCGAGAGCGGCAGCGTCGCCGGATCGCGGCCGACCGCCTCGCACGCCGCTGCCAGGGTTGCCCGCCGGTCGCGGCAATCCTCGATCGACGCCAGCAGCGTGTTGTACTCGTCCGCGAAGAGGGCGGCGAGGGCGACAGACCGCGGCCCCGCACTGCCGCCGAGGATGAGCGGCGGGTGCGGCTCCTGGAACGGCTTGGGGAGTGCCGGGCATTCGTCCAGGCGGTAGTGACGACCCTCGAACGTCACCGTGTCCTCGGTCCACTGTCGATGGACGATCTCCGTCTGCTCTTCGAGCAGCTCCATCCGCGTCCCGAGCTGAGGGAACTCGAAGCCGTAAGCCGCGTGCTCCTCCTCGTTCCAGCCTGCGCCGAGCCCGAGCTCGATGCGGCCGCCCGACGCGTGGTCGATGGTGGCAATGGACTTCGCGAGCACGGACGGATGGCGGAAGGTGACCGGAGAGACGAGCGTTCCGAGCCGGATCCGCTCGGTCCTCATCGAGAGCGCGGCGAGCGTCGCCAACGCGTCGAGCGACGACCGCTCGCGCTTGCCGACGACCGAGAGGTAGTGGTCAGACCGGAACAGGCCGTCGAGCCCAGCCCGCTCACAGACGTCGGCGAGGGCCAGCCACTCGTCCCAGGAGACGTCCTCCTGCCCTTCGATCATCAGGCAGAGCCGCATACTCAGCCCATCATGACCCAGGCGGCTGCGCCCGGCCCGTCAATCCTCCCGGATCTCGACCACGCGAACGTCGGCAACCCGACGGAGGTCCTCCCAGCGCAGACGCACGGACTCGTCGTGGTCACCTGCCTCGAACACGATCTGCTCGCGGTTCGCAACCCTCTCGTCGGCGAGGATGGGGTCGCGGCGGCCACCGACGGGCGGGACTGCCCCGAGCTCGAACTCGGGGAAGTCTCGCCCGAGGTCGTCCTCCGACGCGAGATGCACGGCCTTCTTCGAGCCCGCGCCGATGACCTCGCGCACCTTGTGCAGGTCGAGGCGGTCGTTTGCCGGGAGCAGGGCGCGGACGTATCCGTCCGGCACCGTGACGACGAGCGTCTTCGCCACTGACTCCGGTGGGATCCCGAGCGCAGCGGCCTCCTCGGCCGCCCGCTCCGTGTGGTCGTGAGGGAGCAGCTCGAACGAGACACCCTCGCCGTCGAGGAACGCCGTCAGCGCTTCGGCAGCCATCAGCGGCCCTCCTTCGCGCCCCGGGCTTTTGGCCGTATCGTCGCGTCACTCGACGGGTAGAAGACCGTCTCGCGCCCGTCTTCCCACTGGACGCGGTAGTGCTCGCGCTCAGGCTCGCCGAGCACCTCGAGGATCTTGCCCTGGCGGCGAGCATCGCCGACCTTGTGGCCTTCGACGGTCACGACGTCGCCAGGGTGGGCCTTGAATGGCTCAGTCTTTCCGGGCATGTTCACCCTCCTCTCTGATGCTGAGAGCTTGCCCTAACTGGGCATGAGCTGCCAACCGCGCCGCTACGATCGAGTCGTGCGCCTCGCCGTCCTCGCACTGGTCGTGCTGGCCCTCGCAGGCTGCGGCGGGGACGGCGGCGGCGGCGATGAATCGACCGCCGAGGGCTGCACCGACGTCGAGGCGCCGGAGGCGAAGGCCGACGGCGGCGCGACAAAGCCGTCCGCGCAGCTCGACGAGGGGACGACGTACGTGCTCGTGGTCGAGACGAGCTGCGGCGACTTCGAGATCACCCTCGACCAGCAGCTCGCGCCGCAGACGTCGGCCTCGCTGGTCGCGCTCGCGAAGAACGGCTTCTTCGACAGCACGACCTTCCACCGCATCGTGCCGGGCTTCGTGATTCAGGGTGGCGACCCCACCGGCAAGGGCAGTGGCGGGCCGGGATACTCGACGGTCGATCCGCCCCCTACCGATGCCGCGTACACCCGAGGCGTGGTGGCGATGGCGAAGACGCAGCTCGAGCCAGTCGGGACGAGCGGCAGCCAGTTCTTCGTCGTTACCGCCGAGGACGCGGGCCTCCCGGCCGAGTACGCGATCGTCGGCGAGGTGACGAACGGTCTCGACACCGTCGAGCGGATCGGGGCGCTCGGCGACGAGACGGAGCAGCCGACCCAGCCGGTCGTGATCGAGCGCGTCTCCGTCCGCGAGAGCTGACGTTCGCGTGGACGCGCGCGAGTGGGATCGGCGGTGGCTCGACAAGAGCTTGCATGCGCACGGCGAAGCGAGCCCGGTCGTGCTGGCCGCCCTCGAGGGATTTGCACCCGGTCGCGCGCTCGACCTCGGCTGCGGCTCCGGACGGCACGCGGTCTGGCTCGCCGAGCGCGGCTGGCGAGTGACGGCGGTCGACTTCTCGCCGGAGGCGCTCCGTCAGTCGCGCGAGCGAGCGGCCGAGCACGCAGTCGACGTCGACTGGGTTGAGGCCGACCTCGTAGGCTACGAGCCGCCCGAAGCCGCGTTTGAGCTCGTACTCCTCGCCTACCTCCACGTGCCCCCACATGAGCGACGGGCGATCCTGGCCAAGGCCGAAGCGGCCGTCGGCCCAGGCGGGACGCTGTTGCTCGTGGGGCACGACCTCACGAACATCGGCACCGGCGCACCGGGGCCCACCAGCCCCTCGGTCCTCTACACGGCCGCGGACATCGTGCCCGAGCTCCCGCGGCTCGCCGTCGGCCGCGCGGAGCAGGTGCGGCGGCCCGTCGAGCTCGAGGACGGCTCGACGGTGGAGGCCGTCGACGCGCTCGTGCTCGCGACGCGGCGTTAGGCCCGCGGCACCTCCCCCGTCTCCTCGCCCTTCACGATCAGGCCGTAGAGGATCGCCATGTACACGGCGATCATGACGAGGCCCCACGACGTGTTCGTGTTGACGAACATCAGCTGCACGACGATGCCGAGGCTCGCGAGCGCGATGCCGAGCACGCGACCGATCTCCTGCCGCGACAGGATCGCGTAGCCGGCGAAGATGCCCAGCCCGCCGACGATCAGTAGCACGACGCCCCAGAACTCGAGGTTGGCGAAGAGCACCTGCGCGAAGAGGTATCTCGATTTCGACAGCGCGGCGATGCCCTCGATGACCTGAAACGTGCCGGCGACGAGGAAGAAGACGCCGGCGAACGTTGCCCACCCCGTGCCCGTGGCCGCGCGCGCGGTTGCAGAAGCCTGATCCATCCTGCCTCCTTTGTCTGGTCCGCCCTACCCTCCCACAGCCCGTCGGGGATTGGCAACCACCCTGCGTACACTGAGCCTACGGCCCCGTAGCTCAGTGGATAGAGCGGCGGACTTCGAATCCGCGTGCAGAGGTTCGACTCCTCTCGGGGCCATAGACAAACTCCCTGGAAATCGCCAATACTCGTTCGCAAGAGCGGCAACAGCGGAGGGGATGCGCGTACAAGGGGACGTACAGAATGGCCGAGAGGCTCCCACTTTCGGCATGTGCCGAACCTGTTACTAGCGAGTCACAAGTCCCATAAGCGAGTCTTATGCGCCGTAACAGCCGACGCCGGGTGTACCATCCGCTCCAAGTCCTCGTCGTCGCGGTCGAGGTCGGGTGAGAGCGCGTCGCTGTAGGGGCGGCGCGCTTTCCATTTCGGGTGTGCTGTCCGCCGCTGCGGTTACCCTTGGTTGCGTCATCCGATCATTGGAGTACCGCGACACTGATGGACTCTCCCACCGAGCAGAACCTCCGCCGCTACGGCACGCCGGCACCGCTCATGGACGCCGCCCTGCTCGCTCGGCCATCGCTCTCCAAGTTGAGGAGAGTGCCGCCGCCGGTACTTCTGCGGCAAATCCTGCGGGTGCCGAAGGCGCGGACATTGGCACGCACCCCTCGTCGTTCCTGCTCGACGCCGAGACGGACTCGGCGTACCACGCGCTGCCGCGCTCGCTCGCCCGGTCGAAGTAGCAGCGGCGATCCTCATTTAGCCCACGTCGCCCGCTCTGGCGGGTGGTGCGTCAGCGTGGTCCGGGGGGTGGCATGACCCGCTACCTCGTCGCGGAGGAAGTCGCCCAGCTCCTACGCCGGAGCGTGCGTGCCGTGCACGAACTGACGCGCACCGGCACGATCCCGCACCGTCGGCTGGCCGGCCAGCGTCGCTGCCTGTTCATCCCCGACGAGCTCGAGGCGTGGCTCGACGGCGCCGAGCTCGAGCACGTCGACCTGGCGGACGGCGGGCGAGTCGTTCGGCCGAAGGCGGGTGCGCAGTGACAGCGCCCCGGTATGTCCTCGACCAGCCGAGGTTCCGAGCGATCATGCTCGAGCTGCTCAAGGTCGTGAAGGAGGGCGCGCCGAAGCCTGTGCGCCAGCGCGTCGACGAGCTCGCGCTCGAGCTGTACGAGGCGATCGAGCTCGAAGAGGCCGAGGCCGCGTGACCGCTCCAGGGTGGTTCTCGCCGGCTCCTGCTCTACCATTCCAACGTGCACGCAGATTTTCAATCCGCCGGTCGTGACACGCGAGGACTGCGATGAGTAGCGACGATCTACGCTGGTCACGCTGGGCTGATGCGGAGCTCCGTGCGGAGGACGCCCGCGCAGAAGCGCCCGCAAATGCTGGCGCACCGCGAACCGAGGAGGAGGCGGCGGCCGAGAGCCATGACGCACCGCTTCCTTCGGTGACTCCAGTTACAGCCCAGCGCGTACCCGACGACCGAAAACCGGACCCCGAGACCTCAGAGCGCTTCCGCAAGCTCGCCAGAAAGAGCCATGAGGCTCGGCGCGCCAAGAAGGAACAGAAGGAGCGCGCCAGCGGCTGGACCAAGGACCGCCGCAAGGCGACCTGGGACCGCAGCCTCGATTGGATCTACGAGGAGATGGAGAAGGACCCCAGCCTTCTCGGCAACTTGGCCCTCCAGGACAAAGCCCTCTTCAGCCGACTGCTGGCTGAACACACGCAGCAGAAGGAGCAGCCGCAGACGATCGTCATGGTCTCCGCGTTCGGCGTCGTTGAGGCCGAGCGGTGGGTTCGACTCATCGACGCCGGCAAGGTGGAACAAGTCCGCGCCGAGCTCCAGGCGGAAGTAGACGGCAAGCCGCTGCCGCTGTGGGAGCGCAACCGATTGGACGCGGAGGCGGACGCATGAAAGGGGAACCTACCCATGCTCAGGGCCGAACTCGAGGCGGAAATGAAGAAGCCCTGAGCCTCGCCGCTAGACACCAAGAAAGGCGACGGGCAACGAACCGCCCTACGTGCTCAACGAATGGGGGGTTGGAGGACGGGTGGCGGGGGGTGCTCGGAGGTGGCGGGAAGTGGCTTGGCCCCACGGTTTCCGGGCATCGACCGGCTTGGCTGAGCGGCGTCGTTTCCGGGCGTTTGTGGACTGTTTGGGGACTCCTGGGCGGGCCGCTAGGGCTCGCCAAACTCCCGCTCCGCGCACTTCGGGCAGTACGTCACGACCTCTTCGGCGGCGTAGACCTCGTCACCGACGCCCACGACATCCGCCCGCCAGCCGAGGCCGTTCTCAGACTCGGTGGCGCACTCGCCGCAGCGGAGCGTCGTCGGGGGCTCGCATGCACTCACGGAGGTGCGAGCGTAATCGGATCAGAGCACGAGCGCTAGATGGCTCTTTAGGACGTCATCGCCTGCTCGGCGAAACCGACCACGGTAACTTGACCCTGTGCCCTTCGGCGGCCTAGGGTTGTTCATGGCTCGCAAGACCCGGCGTGCCGCCGCAGTCCTCATGGTGATCGCCGTGGTGCTGGTCAACGTCGCCTTCCTGGGCCTGGGCTCAGTCTTCGACTACCCGGACATCCTCCAGGAGCCTGCCGACGAGATCCTTACGGAGTTCCGCGCCGATGAAGGAACGATCATCACGCTCTTCGTCTTGCTTGCCCTGGGCGCAGCGTTGCTCGCTCCCATCGCGATCCTGCTCGGCCGTCTCGCCGCGAACGATCTCGGACGCTGGTCGATGTGGGTCGGGATCGCAGCTGCGATCGTCCAAGTGATCGGTCTCTCACGCTGGCCGCTCATCGTCCCGTTCCTTGCCGACCGAGACGACACAGACGCTTTCGAGACGGTCCACACTGTGCTCGGCGAGGTGGTCGGTGAGACGCTCGGCTACCTCCTGACCGCCATCTGGACAGTCCTCATCGTGTATGCGCTCGGACACCGCATTGCAGGGCGATGGTTCACGTACGTCGGACTGGCAGCGGCAGTACTGATCGCGGTCGGAGTTCTCGTTCCGCTCGACGTGCCCGGTACCGACTTCGCCAACTTCGTCGGCTACATCCTCTGGTCGGTCTGGCTGCTCGCCTTCGCCGTTCTCATCTGGCGCCGACCCGTCCCCGCCGAGGGGCCAGCAGCGCAGCCCTTACCGACCTAGGTCGACCAAGCCGCATCAGGGCTTCGCGTGGCGGCGATGCTCGTACTCCTGACGGACGGAGATCTGGAAGTCGACGCCGCACTCGTCGCAGGTGAGCTCCACGAAGGGGCGTTGCCCGACTTGCCGACACGGTTGTCCATTCTGTCACCACCGGCATATAAACTGTTGCCATGAGTGAATACGAAGCCGGAGCGGTCGTCGTCGTCAACGTCGGCCGCGAGATGAAGGAGCTGCTCCGCGAGCGCGCACGCGAGAACGACCGCTCGCTGTCTGCCGAAGTTCGCCGCAGCATCCGACTCGGCCTGACGCAGCAACCCGACCACGAAGAAGGAGAGAAGGAGGGCGAGCGATCATGAGCAGCGAGGACTGGCCGACTGGCCGCGGTACCATCCCGGCCGGCGCGCACGGGGGGCAGCTCACGGCGGACACGACCAGGGCGGGCGTGGTCGACGACGGCAACGTCGCCTGGCCCGAGCGGCTTGCCGAGGCCCGCAAGCAGTGGGCGCAGGGGCGACTCGCAGACTTCGAGCCCCTTGGCCGGAGGCGCTGGAGGGACAAGGCTTCCGGCGTCGAGTACCGCCAGGTACACGGCGCTCCGCTCTTGAGCATTGGAACTGACGCGACCCGCAACATCTCCCTGTTCCTTGTCGCCGACGGCAAGCTCGTCTTCCTGGCGAGGGCGGACGCGATCGAGGGGACGTACGTAGTTCACGGCGAGATTTACGGCGCTCAAATTGTCGACGGCAAGATCGTCAAGGCGTCGGCATGACGCGGCCATGGTGGGAGACGCACCCTAGGCGGTACTGGACGGCCGCGGACTGGGCGGAAGCGCGGCGGCTCGGCGTCATCACGCCCGCGAAGGCGGCGCCGGAGCTGCCATCGCTCGACCCGACCGAGCGCCTGCTCACGCAGGCGGCCGCGGCTGGCCCCAAGCTCGCCTGGGGGCCACCGCCGAGCGCGGCCGACGCGCGACGACGCGAAGCCGACAGGCTGCTCGAGGCGAAGGGGATACGGCCGCGGCGGTGGTGAAGGCAAGAGGGTCATGAAGCTCGGGGCAGCTCGTGCGGCGAGCGCCTCGGAACTCGGGGCCGCGCCTCGGGGGTCACCGCCTGCGGGGCGCGCTCCGGGTGGTTTTTTTAGATGCAACGAGACGCGCTTACCCGCTCTCATCGTTCGCAGCAAGAGTCCTGCGTGAAAAGCACGATGCGGACGGGTCGGGCGATGTTGCCGCGTTCGCGTGCGGATCGAGGCGGGTGAGCTAGTCCGTGTCGTCAAGCGATGCTGCACCGTGGCCGCGACACGGCCCGACCTGCATTTGTTACGCCTGCCAGCGGCGCCGCCGCAAGCTCGCGCGGCTGGCGCTCATCAAGCCGCGGCGTCTCGTCTACGCGGACGAGGCACGAGCTCGCGTCGAGGAACTCGTGGCGGCCGGTGTGAAGAAGACCGAGGTTGCGAGACGCGCGGGCGTGAGTCCGGCCCTCATCTCGAAGATCATGAAGCCGGGCAGCTCGATCAACGCGGAGACGGCGGAGCGTATCCTGGCGCTGGGCTAACCGACT
>JBKPGF010000012.1:0-6787 GCA_046729255.1 Actinomycetota bacterium | reverse complement strand
TTTGCGGGGGGAACCTCCACCCGGTTCCCCCCGGAACCCCCCTCCCCTGGTCCGCTTCGCGGACAGCGCCTTCGGCGCCATAAACGGCCACGCATGCGACGCCCACCGCCCCCGCGACGCGCCGGCAGTACCCGGCCAACTCCTCGAAGGTCGCATACCGCGTCTGCTCCGTGTCCTGGAGGCCGCCGTCGATGAGGTCCTGGAGAGACGCGTCCGGAATCGGATACCTGCGTCGCGCATCCGCGAGGGCGACGAACATCAGCGCCGTCCCCGCCCCGTCGAGCCCCTCCCGCAGCCTCCCCAGCCGCTCCCGCTTTGCATCGCTGCCGAGCTCCGGGTCGTCCGCGATGTCGTCCACCTCGCGCGCGAACGCATAGATCGCAGCGATGGCCTGCCGTTTCGGCTTCGGCAGCAGCATGATCCCGTAAGCGAAGTTGCGGGCCCGTGCCTTCGTGACCCGCTCGACCTCGGCATAGGCCTCTCCAACCGTCGTCATCGCAGGAGCGAGGAGACGGCCGTGCGCGCGAGACGCGCGCGCGAGGGTCGCGGCCGGCCGGTGAAGATGTCCCAGCGGGCGTCGCGCAATGCATCGATGGCCGCCTGGCCGCCGCGCGGGAACAGCCCGACGGCCTTCCCCGTTCGCCCGTCGATCGCCTTCCGGAGCTGCTCTCCAGACGCGAGCAAGTCCCGCGCACGTTCAGCTTCGAACTCGAGTAGCCGGGTGAGCGGCTCGTTCGGCCGATCGAGGACGGTGACGTCGAACCGGCGCCGGTCCTCGGCCGGAAGGTAGATGCGTCCGAGGGCGAGGTCTCGTGGGACGTCCTGGAGGAAGTTCACGAGCTGAAGCCCCGTGCAGACGTCGTCCGACCACGCCACGAGCTGCCAGTCGAGGGCGCGCCCGATCACGGTCAACACGAGCCGGCCCACGGGGTCGGCCGAGTGGCGGCAGTATTCGCGGAGGTCCTCCCAGCTCTCGTACTCCGAGATCCGTTGGTCCATGCGGTTCGCCTCGATCAGCCGCGCGAACGGCTCCCTCGGCAGGTCGCAGGTCTCGATGACGGGGTCGAGCTCACGCATCACCGGCCACTGCGGCTCCCCCGCTCCGTAGCACGCGTCGAGCTCCACCTCGAGCTCGTCCAGCACGGCTAGCCGATCGCCTTCCCATTCGTCGCCGAGAATGTCCACGAGCCGGGCGAACCCGTAGATGGCCCGCAGAGCCGGCCGGTAGACGCGGGGGAAGAGCAGGGAAGCGACCGGGAAGTTCTCCGTTCGCGCGCGAGCGGCCACCGCCGCAGCGTCCATCGCCATGGAACGATGCTAACGATGCGTGCGATGGTCCTCGACTCGCCTGGCACGCCGCTACGGGCGGCCGAGATCCCCGATCCAAAGCCGGGCCCGGGCCAGATCCTTGTGACGGTCTCGGCCTGCGGCATCTGCCGCACCGACCTCCATATCGTCGACGGCGAGCTCCCCGACCCGGCACTCCCGCTCGTTCCCGGCCATCAGGTCGTGGGCGAGGTGGTGGCCGCGGGAGACCGATTCCGTGCCGGGGACCGCGTCGGCGTCCCCTGGCTCGGCTGGACCTGCGGCGAATGTCGCTACTGCACGAGCAACCGCGAGAACCTCTGCGACCGGGCCCGCTTCACCGGCTATCACCTCGACGGGGGCTACGCCGAGCTCGTGGCGGCCGACGAGCGCTACTGCACGCCGGTACCCCCCGAGTACGACGCAGCACATGCCGCGCCGCTCCTCTGCGCCGGCCTCATCGGCTACCGAGCGCTGAAGCTCGCCGGTGACGGCGAGCGGATCGGCCTCTACGGCTTCGGCTCGTCGGCGCATGTCGTCTGTCAGGTCGCTCGCCACCAAGGGAGGAGGGTGTTCGCGTTCACCCGCGCGACCGACGGCGAGGCCCAGGCCTTCGCACTCGAGCTCGGAGCGGAGTGGGCCGGCGACGCGCTCGGCCCAGCGCCAGACGAGCTCGACGCGGCGATCGTGTTCGCGCCCGTCGGCGAGCTAGTCCCCGCCGCCCTCCGAGCGTCGGCAAAGGGCGCCACCGTCGTGTGCGCCGGCATCCACATGAGCGACATCCCGACGTTTCCGTACGAGCTCCTCTGGGAGGAGCGAACAGTGCGATCTGTGGCCAACCTGACCCGCGAGGACGCGAGGGAGTTCATGGCACTCGCGCCGCAGGTCCCGGTCCGGACGGAAGTGCGGGCGTACCCCCTGTCCCAGGCGAACGACGCCCTCGCAGCCCTCCGAGCAGGCCGGATTCGCGGCGCCGCGGTGCTCACCGTGGAGGAGACGTGACGGCGGGGCGCTACATGTTTGCCGGTTCGCAACCGGTCCGCTACCCACGTCGCGCGCCGCGATCGGCACCGTTCCGTGCGATGGCCACGATTGAACCATTGGAGACGGAGAGGCTCGTGGCGCTCGTTCTCAGCGAGGCGGAACGAGAGGCACTCGTGCGACTGCTCTACGTCGTCAACGACAACTTCTGGCTCGACGACGTCGAGCAGTCGTTGCTCGATCGGCTGCTCGAGAAAGGAGAGAGCTGATGTTCGCAGCCATCAGCACCTACGGAGTCACCGACTTCGACGACATGTCGGAGCTCGTGAAGGAGCAGTTCCTGCCCATCGTCGAGAGCGTGCCCGGCTTCGTCGCCTTCTACCTCGTCGACCCGGGAGACGGTCTGGCGACGTCGATCACGATCTGCGACGACAAGGGCGGCGTGGACGAGGCAACCTCGCGCGCAGCTGAAGGGTTACAGGAGCGCGCACTCGACCTCATCGAGTCCGGCCCGGCCGTCGTAACCGGCGCCGTGACCACCGAGACCGCGGCGACGCCGCTGGCCGCGTAGCTCGACGGGCCGAGCAGGGCCCGCGGAGGGGCGGGCCCTGCCGCCCAAGCGATCTCACCGACGAGCCGCGGTGGCTAGAACCGTGGCGCCGGCAGCCGTGAGGACGATCGTCCCGCCCGGCGCAAGGTTTGCGTAGTACGCGATCGTCAGGCCGACGACGGCCGAGCCCAGCCCGATGCCCATGGCGATGAAGATCGTCGAGCGCACGCTCCAGGCGACGCGGCTCGCGGCGATGACGGGCAAGACCATAAGCGCTGCGATGAGCAGCACCCCGACGATGCGTATCGAGATCGCGACCGTGACCGCCGCCAGCGCGGCGAACGCGACGTTGAGCGCGCCCACAGGCACGCCGCTCACGCGCGCTGCCTCCTCGTCGAGGGCGACCGCGACGAGGCCACGGTAGAGACCGGCGACGGCGGCGAGCCCCACGGCACCGAGAACTGCGACGAGCAGCAGATCGCTGTCCGTCACCGTGAGGATGGAGCCGAACAGGAACGCAAAGAGGCTCGCGTTCAGCGCGCCCGCGGCCGAGATGAGCACCACGCCGGCGGCGATCCCCGTGTAGAAGAGCAGCGCCAGTGCCTGGTCTCCGGCCGCCTGCCTCTTCGATCGCAACCACTCGATGGCGACTGCTCCGAGCACCGACGCCACGAGGGCCGTCCCCACCGGGGAGATGCCGAGGAGGTAGCCGAGCGCGACTCCGGCAAACGCGACGTGGCCGATGCCGTCGCCGATAAGGCTCATCCGCCGCTGCACGAGGAAGTAGCCGACCGCAGGCGCGAGCACGCCGACGATCGACCCGGCCGCGAAGGCCATACGCATGAAGTCCGACTCAAGGATGGACATGAGAAGGGTCGTGCCACTGGCCGGGGAGGGCCGACGGCGGCCCGTCGAAGACGATTCCGCCGCGCACGAGCACGAGCCGCTCGACGTACCGCTCCACGGCGCCGAACTCGTGCGAGACGAAGAGGATCGAGGTGTCGAGCTCGTCGTGGAGCTCCGCCAGTAGGGTGGCCAGCGACTCCTGCGCGTCGACGTCGACGCCGGCTGTCGGCTCGTCGAGCACGAGCAGATCGGGCTCGCCCGCGAGCGCCTTCGCGATGAACGCACGCTGCTGCTGGCCACCGGAGAGCGTCGCCACGGGCGCCGAGGCTCGTTCTCCCAGCCCGACACGCTCGATGGCAGATCGGACGAGCGCGCGGTCGGAAGCACCGAGACGACCGAAGAGCCCGCGGCGGGGGACACGACCGGCGGAGACGACCTCCTCGACCGTCACCGGGGACTGGATGCCGACCTCGGATCGCTGGGCGAGATAGCTGACGCGGAAGCGCCGTCGGAGACGGGTGGCGGGCTCGCCGAAGAGATAGGCCGTCCCCTCCTGCGGCTGCTCGAGGCCGAGGAGGATGCGGAGCAAGGTGGTTTTCCCGCCGCCGTTGGGCCCCGCGATCGCGACGAACTCTCCCTGTCCTACCCTGATGTTCACGTCGCGGAGCACCGGAGGCCCACCCGGGTAGGCGAAGCTCACGCGCTCGAGCTGCGCCGCTAGCGGCACGAGAGCGCCTTGCGCAGGGCCGCGAGGTTCGCCCGCATGAGCGTGAAGTAGTCCGCTTCGCGCTCCTGCTCGTCCTGTGTGAGGCCCTCGATCGGGTCGAGCACCGCAGTCTTCGCACCCGCCTCCCGCGCGACGGTCTCGGCGATACGCGCCGAAACGAGCGGCTCCGTGAAGACCGTCGTCGCGCCCGTCTCGCGCACGGCGTCCACGACCCGCTCGAGATCCCGCGGTGACAGCTCTCCCTCCGGGCTCGACCCTGTGACCGGGATCTGCTTCAAGGCGTAGCGGTCGGCGAGGTACGCGAACGCCTCGTGGCTCGTCACGATCTCGCGTCGCGCGCAGTCGGCGAGCCCTTGGCGGTACTCGCGGTCGAGCGCCCGCAGGCGCCGCGCGAGATTTCGGGCCTCGGCGGGCCGGCCCAACGCTCGGCCGACACGCTCGACGATCCGCGCGTAGCGCAGCGGATCGAGCCACACGTGCGTGTCGCCGCGGTGGAGCCGGACGCCGGGCGTGTCGAGGACACGGACGACACGATCGCCTTCGCCCGCCGCGTCCTCGAGCTGGGGCTGAAAGCCTTCGCCGAGCAGCAGCACGAGATCGGCATCGTGCAGCGCCTCGACATCCCCGGGCGTCGCCTCGATGTCGTGCGGCTCCGCGCCGGGAGGCGTGAGGTTGCGCACGCGCACCGTCGCGCCGCCCACCTCCTGAGCCGCGAACGCGAGCGGATAGAAGGACGCGACGACGCTCTGCTTCCCGGAGCCCCGTTCCGACCCGCTGCCGCCGCCGCAGCCGGCGCACACGACCGCACCCGCAGCCACTGCTCCTATAAGAATGATTCTCATTCTCATCGCGCCTGTATGGTATGCCCGTGGCCGAGGCGCGGCAAGCGGACTACGAGGCGGTCCTGACGGAGCATGGCCTCCGCCCCACGCGCCAGCGGGTCGCCGTGCTCGGCGCCCTCGCGTCGCGCGACGACGCCACCGCCCAGCAGATCCACGCGCTCCTCGCCGACTCGGGAGCCCGCGTCGGCCTCGCGACCGTCTACCGCACGCTCGCGAGCCTCACCGAGAGTGGTGTCGTCGACACGCTCATGCATCACCGCGGAGAGACCTGCTACCGGCTATGCGGCGGCGAGCACCACCACCATCTCGTGTGCTCAGGCTGCCACCGGGTCGTGGAGCTGGGCGACTGCGAGCTCGACCCGTGGCTGGCGGATCTCGCCGCCCAGCACGGCTTCGCGGTCGAGGAGCACGTGGTGGAGGTCACGGGCCGCTGCCCCAGCTGTCAGACGGATTGAGGCGGCGACCGGGAGAGCGGACGCGTCCGCCCACCCGGTGATCTACGAACTAGCTAGGAGGGTCTGGCGAAACAGTGACTGTGCCGCCGGGACACGCTGGATCGCCGTCCTGCGGTGTGTCCTCGGTCGCCCACGTACTTCGTCCAGTACGCGGGCTCCCTGCGTCCTTGTAGCCGCTCGACGGCGCCCGCTTCGATGCTCTCCTCCAGCGCCGGGGAGTCAGCGTGCTCGTCGAGACGCCGGGCCAGCAGCAGCACCACACGCTCTTCGCCGAGCCGTCGGATCGTAAACCGAAGAACACTCGCAGACGACGTGTCGAGCCACTGCTCGTCGTCGATGGCGAGCACGACCGCGGGTCGCGACGAGCGGACGAGCTACCCCCGCTCGCGCGCGACCTCGACGGCGGCGAGCCAGATGGTCGACTTCCCGATACCGGGCTCGCCCTCGAGCACGAATGCAGTCGGACCCTCGACCGGCCGGTCGAGGAACGTGCTCACCAGGGCGAGCTCCTGCTCCCTTCCGATGACCTCAGTCGCCATTGTCCTTGCGCGGAATCGTGCCAGCGGCACGCGCCGAGTTCACCCAGCGCGCACACTCCCTGCGGCATGGGCTCGCAACGAACCGGCTGGCTTGGCGCATCGGAGCTCCGCGTCGGCCTCGGCTGCATGCGCCTGCCGGTCGAGGATGAACAGCGCGCGCTCGACACGATCGTCGCGGCAGCCGAAGCCGGCATCACGGTCTTCGACACCGGGCACTCGTATGGCCCCGAGGCTGAGCCCGGTCATAACGAGCGCCTGCTCGCCCGCGGCCTTCGCCGCGCCAGAGCGGAGACGGCTGCGCGCATCGTGACGAAGGGCGGCATGGCGCGAGCGGGCGGTCGCTGGATCCCGGACGGACGGGCAAAGACGATCCGCGCCGACTGCGAGGCGAGCCTCGAAGCCCTGGACGGTCTCGCCGTCGATCTCTACCTCCTGCACACACCGGATCCGGGGACGCCGTGGAAGACGTCTGTGCGGGCACTGGCGCGACTCGCGGACGAAGGGCTCGTGCGACGCATCGGCGTGGCGAACGTCAACCGCGC
>JBKPGF010000011.1:0-92553 GCA_046729255.1 Actinomycetota bacterium | reverse complement strand
GTCCTCGCCAGCTCCTCGACGATGAAGGCCACTCCCTCGGCCTGGGCGTGCATCGTCGCCGCGCTCGAGACGTTGACCTTGCCGCCGAGCACGTGCCCGACGAATTCTGTTGTCTCCAGCTGGGTGAACCGCTCGAGCCTGAGGCGGCGGACGAGCCCCATCCGCTCCATGTCGGCGATGAGCGTCACGGCCTCGCTGACCTCGACGAGCTTCTCCGCCCGAGTGGTCAGCCCGAGGAAGATCGGCAGGTCGGAGTCGGTGCGGACGATGTAGCGCAGCATCCGCACGCTGTCCTCGTCGGCCCACTGGAGATCGTCGACGAAGATCGCGACGGGCTTCGAGGCGGCGAGCGTGCGGATGGCGACGGCGGCGAGATCGAACACGCGCAGGAGCTTGTGGTCCGGCGTGAGCGCGTCGAGCGTCGGGTCATCCTGGCCAGACATCGCATCGAGCACTCGCTGGAACTGCTCACGCGCGCCGTTGCTCCCGTTCTCGGTGGCGGATGTGGTGAAGATGCCGCGCGCGAGGAGGAACGGCCCGCGAATCTCCTCGTCCGCGGTCGCGGCGAGCGCCGTGAAGCCTTCAGCAGCGGCCAGCTCGGCTGCTGCGACGAGCAGCCGCGTCTTGCCGATGCCGGGCTCGCCCTCGAGCGTGAACGCCGTCAGGCGCCCGCTCTTGGCCGACGCAAGCTCCTGGCGGATCGCACCGAGCTCGACCTGGCGACCGACCACGGGGCCTGTCGCCCGGCGCACGTGGATGGGCAGCGGGGACGCGGCAGCTGCAGTAGCCGTTTCGACGCTCGTGTTCATCGCGTCAACCTACCGCGAGCTGAGAACGGCGCTACGGGGGAAGCGTCGGCTACAGGCTTCTGAGCACGTACGCCTCGACGGTCTCCGCCTTCCCCTTCACGTACAGCTCGGGCATTCGTTCGACGACGGCGCCGGGCGGCAGCCGGCGGATCGTCTCTCCACCGAGCACGACCTCCCCTACGGGCGCCTCCGCCTGCAGCCGCGCAGCGAGGTTGACGGTATCTCCGACGACACCGTGCTTGCGATGGCCGCGTGAGCCACCCACGACACCCGCGAGCACCTCGCCGCTGTTGACACCGGCGCGAAACCTCGGCCAGTCGGGGTGGTCGCCCGCAACGGCCGCCGCCTCTTGCTGGAGCGCCTGCGCCGCGCGCGCGGCGGTCGCGGCATGGTCAGGCTGGTCGCCGGCCTTGTTGAAGATCACCATCACCTCGTCGCCGACGACCTGGTGCACCTCGCCGCCGAGCCGCTCCATGAGCGGGATGATGGCGCCGAAGTACGCGTTCAGCATGCGCGTGACCTCGTCCGGCGAATGGCGCTCGCTGAACGACGTGAAGCCGGCGAGGTCGGCGAAGAGGATGCTCACGTCGCGCGCGCCGGCGAGGGTCTGGTCGAGATAGAGGGCGCTGAAGCGCTCCTCGTGCCACTCGCGGCGGGCGGCGAGCGCGATCGCGCCGAACGCGAGCAGCATCAATAGGTGCCACTCCCACCAGGACACATGCCAGTTGCGGGCCCACGCGATGACGACCATCGCCTCTGCCAGCAGGGCGAGGGCAAGCGTGACGGCGAGAACGAACGTCGTCCCACGGCGGCGATAGAGCCGGAAGTAGCCGAACGCAGCCGCGGCGAAGAGTGCAATCCCGGCTGCGGCGAGAGACACCTGCCAGCCGTCGAGCTGCTCGGACGCGATGGGCTGGTCGAGCGGCCACGTCTCGGTGAGCGAGACGATGCCCCAGAGCACGAGCAGGCCGATCAGCGCGACCACGAGGAGCTGCGAGCGGCTCATCACGGCCGCAGAGTGCTCGCCGCTCAGCTCGAGCGCG
Source organism: Actinomycetota bacterium (assembly GCA_046729255.1). GTDB lineage: Bacteria > Actinomycetota > Thermoleophilia > Gaiellales > Gaiellaceae > PALSA-612. The sequence goes on along the minus strand of JBKPGF010000011.1, from coordinate 90,701 downwards.
GAGGCGGCGGCGAGGATCGCCGCCACGACGAGGCCGATCGGTGTCGCCAGCTCGAAACCGGCGTTCTTGCCGAGCAGCACTTCAGGCGTCGCCAGGGCGTGGAGGGCGAGGAAGCCGAAGCTCGCCATGAAGGCGAGCGAGATCAGGAACAGCCTGGCGCCCCGACGCCGCCGTGCCGTCTCGCTGACGGCGTAGCCGAGCCCGAGCGTGACGAGCGCGGCCGCGAGCACGAGCCAGAAGTGGGCGACGTGGTTCTCCCACTGGATGTCGGCGCCGGAGACGATGAGGAAGAGCGCGAGCAGCGCGAGCGGCAAGGCGACGAAGACGACCGCCATCCAGACGAGCAGCATCCGCCCGGTGTGCGGTGTGGTCCGCTGCGGGAGAGCCGTCACGCAGGGGTTGTAACAAGGCTCGGCTAGCGTTGATCGTGGTGGCACGGTCTCCCGCACCGCCGGTCGCCGACGGGCAGTCGCTCGCCGAGCTGCGCGCGGCGCTCGAGCGCGCCGACTTCACGACCGACCGCATCGAGGCATCGCTGGGCGTCGGGGAGCTGTCGTCGGCCCCAGGGGAGACCGAGGTCCACCGGCACCGTCTCGCCGGCGACGATGCGTTCTCGACGATCGGACGGCTCTTCGTGCTCGGCGACGCGGTCGAGAATTCCATGGTCGAGGCGGCGCTTGCGCCTGCATCCCTCGAGCAGGTTGCCGCACTCGGCCTGTTCGAGCGTGAGGCCGACCGAGTCAGGTCGACCGCGCGACTCCTCCCCCACGGCGACTACTACCTCGCCTCCGATCACGCGCGTCCCGGTGACTCCTCGGACTGGGTGGCGGGAATCCATGCTCCCTCGGTCACGCTCGCGAAGCTCGCGGTGCGCAGCTCGGTGGATGCGACGCTCGACCTCGGAACCGGCTGCGGGATCCAGGCCCTTCTGGCCGCGAAGCATTCGTCGCGGGTAGTCGCCACTGACGTCAACGAGCGGGCGCTCGCTTTCGCGCGGTTCAACGCTGCGCTGAACGAGATCGACGTCATCGACTTCCGCCACGGCAACCTCTTCGAGCCCGTGGAGGGCGAGCGTTTCGGTCTCGTCGTCGCGAATCCGCCGTACGTCATCTCCCCCGACTCGACGTACGTCTATCGCGACAGCGGTCATCCTCGGGACACCCTCTGCCGCGAGGTCGTCGGGCACGTTCCCGACGTGCTCGAGGAGGGCGCTTTCGCGCACATCCTCGCCAGCTGGGTGCACGAGCCAGGAGAAGGTGACGAGTGGGCGGAGCCGCTTCGCGAGTGGGTGCGCGGGACCGGCTGCGACGCGTGGCTGCTCCACTATCGGACGGACGATCCCCTTGCCCACGCGGCGGGCTGGCTGGGGCCGCTCGCGCGCTTTTCACCCGAAGAGCACGGGGCGGCGCTCGAGCGCTGGCTCGAATACCTCCGCGAGCAGAGGATCGAGGCCGTCGGCTACGGCGCGATCGTCCTTCGCCGACGGAGCAGCGCGGCGAACTGGGTGCGGCTGGACGAGATCCCGATCGAGCGGCTGGAGCCGGCGACCGAGCACACGCTTCGGGTCTTCGCCGCCGAGGACTTCCTTGCCGCGTTGGGCGACGAGCGCGAGCTCCTCGAGCAACGATTCCGCCTCGTGGACGCGCACCGCCTCGAGCAGGCGCTCGTCTGCCGGGACGGACGCTTCGACGTCGAGAGCCAGACGCTCGCGCTGACCGACGGCCTCGCCTTCCGTGCCGGCCTCGATCGGTCGACGGCGATGCTGCTCCCCCACTTCGACGTGAGCCGCCGGCTCACCGACGTGCTGGCCGCCGCGGCTGATGATCTCGCTGTTCCCGAAGACGACCGCGAGCGCTACGCCGCGGCTGCGCTACCCGTCGTCAAGCGGCTTTTCCAGCTCGGCTTTCTCGTCCGCGCCGACGACTAGATCGCCTTGTTCTTGACGACGTCCCAGCCGGCCGTGACTGCCGCGTCGAGCGACCCGTCCGACTTCTGCGGCCGGTACTCCATCTGGATCTGCTCGAACCCGAGCGCCGCCTGATCCATCGGGGCGTCGCCCACGTCGGAGCCGCCGATCAAGTACGAAGTGATGATGACTTGCTTCATCTTGATGACGAGGAACTCCTGCTGGGACTTCCCCGCCTTCCGTGCTGTGAGCACGGCATCCTTGTAGTGCTTGCCGGTGGCGCACGCAAGCATGAGCTTCGGCGATGCCTTGCTCGTCATCATGTTCACGACGAGATCCTGCATCTGCACTTTGCCCGCGCCGCCGCCTCCTCCGCCAGGCCCGCCGCCGCCCGCGCTCGTCTCGCCCCAGCTGAACGACTCCAGCTGGATCTCGCCCTTGTGCTTCGCGTCGGGCGACTCGCCTGGCACCCCGTCGATCTTCAGGAAGTAGTCGACTGCCAACGATCCTCCTCGGTGAAACGAATGGAACCGAGAGACCTAAACGAACGATAACGGCTACCCGACGCTGGCGCGATACGCAGCCCAGCCGCCATGGCCGGACACATCGACTCCGCCCGCCCTCATCGCCTGATCGCCCACAAACGCCTCGACCGTCCGGCCGTCGGCCAGCTCGACGGGAGAGCGCAGCCAGCCGGGCGGTTCGACCTCGGTGAGCCTGGCGAGATGCGCGGGCGAGAGCTCGTAGAGCTCCCCGGCGATCGCGACACCGTCGTCGTCCTCGACGAGCGCCGGCCAGCGGCCGTCCACCTCCCACAGCCGATAGCGAGGAGCCGTCTCCACGGCTTCGAGGTACTCCGCGCCCTCGAGGTTCGCGTGTCCGGGCTGGCCCCGCATGAACGTTCCGTAGATGAGAACCGTCGGCATCGCCGTCAGAACGGTCGCTCGCCGATCTCTGCGGCGACCTCGCCGGACACCGACAGCGGAGGCAGGTCGTGGTACTCGCTGCCGAGCTCGATGTCGTCGAACTCGACGATCACCGAGTCGCCGGCGTCGCATCCCTCGGACTCGACCTTGATCGTCCCGCTCGACTCCTCGTCGGCTGAGGAGAGCTCGTTCTCGCGGTCCTCCGCGTCGAACACGAACAGTGCGGCGCCCCGCGGCTTCGCGTAACTGAAACTGTTCGGGAGGCTCGTGACGGGATCGCGTTCGATGTCCGCCCGAACCGCGTCGACGATCCAGTACGGCCCAGGTAATTCGTCACCGGGACGCTCCCCGGCCAGCACGTGAACTCCCTCGTCGTCCGCATTGTCCTCGTCGAACGGCCCGCACCACGCTCGCACCGTGGTCGGCAGGTATGCGACCGAGCCGTTTGCGCGCGTGAACTCGACGTCGGCCCGCGACCCACTGTCGCCTCCGCCGCAGCCGGCGGCCGCCGCGAGGAGAGCGGAAACGGTCAGCGAGACGACCGCCGAGCGCGCCACGACGAGATTCTCTCGGATTCGGCGCTGACTACCCTACGACCGAGCGCACGAGGGGCGCGTACCCGACGCTGTTGCCGTTGCGATTGGGGTGATAGCTCTCGGTCGTGTTGAAGATGTTGAGGCCGTTCAGCCAGGCGCTGAACGAACACACGGCGTGCCCGGTGAACGGGATGATCGCGCTCTTGTACGTGAAGCCGAAGCTCGTAGCTCGCGCGCCGATCAGTTGATCGAGCGCGTCAGCGAGCTGGTTCGCCTTCGTCCGCTCGGTCGACGAGATGCCGAGCGTCCCGAAACAGCCGCTGCTCGAGAACAATCGCGGGTAGCCGAGGACGACGACCGACGCACTCGGTGACCGGCCGTCGACCGCCGCGTACACGGTGTCGAGCCGCGGGGTCAGGAAGCTCGCGAGCGTGGAGCGGGTGTTGTCGAGCGCCGCCGAGCAGTCCGCGAGCGTGCACTGCAGGATGAGATCAGCGAAGCCGATGTCGTTCCCGCCGATCGTCACGGTGACGATGTCCGTATCGGTCGTCACGGACTGGATCTGGGAGGCCATCAGGTCATTCGTCGTCGCCCCCGAGCAGGCGACGAACGTCAGCGATGTGTTCGGCCGCTGCTGGGCGACGAGCCACGGGTACGCGTACACGCCGCGGCGGCATGATGCGGACAGCGTGTAGCTGCCCGTGCCGACACCCGACGAGAAGCTGTCACCGAGCGCGACATACTGATCTGCGACCGTCGGCGCGGCCGCGGCGAAGCTCGCGAATGCCAGCCCGAAGGTCACACACGTCAGCGCGCTGAAGCGTGCTGCTCGCGACGTGAACCTCAGCTTCACCCTGAACCCCCAAGAGGTGTCGGCCGACGAAATCCGATCGTACGACACCCGTCCGCGACTGTCGAGCTCTCACGCGGTCTGCGGTTAGCATGCGGCTCGTGCGCGAGGTGCAGTCAGGGGTCTGGCACTGGCAGGCGCCGCATCCGGCCTGGAAGCCGGGCGAGGAGTGGGACCAGCTGGTCTCCTCCTACGCGATCGACGACGGGGAGCGCGTGCTGATCTTCGACCCGCTCGCCGTGCCGCGCGCGATCGACGAGCTCCTGGACGGCCGGGCGACGGCCGTCGTGTTGACCTGCCCGTGGCATGCGCGCGACGCAGAGAGCATCTCGGAGCGGCTCGGCGCGCCACTTCACGTGCCGCCGCCGGACGACGGCGACCCGAGCCCACTCGAAGGGCAGGTGTTCGCCGCCGGCGATCGGCTGCCGATCGGCGTCGAGGCATTCCCTGGGATGGAGCCGAACGACCTCGTGCTCCTCGTGGAGAGCCGCGGCGCGGTCATCGCCGGAGACACGCTCATCGACCGGGGCGACGGCCTCGAGATCCCGGCCAACTGGCTACGGGAAGGCGTGACGCGCGAGCAGGTCGCGGAGGGCCTGCGCCCACTCCTCGAGCGGCCGGTCGAGCATGTGCTGCCGACGCACGGCGAGCCCACCGACCGCGCCGCCCTCGAGCGCGCTCTGGCCTGAGGCGAGCTCAAGCCGACAGCACGAAGCCCGGCCGAATGGCCGGGCTTCGTTGTCTCCGCGAGATGCCTCTACCGGAAGCGCACGACGAGATCGCGCAGACCTTGTGCCGCCTGCTGCCGCAGCGCCTGCGCCAGAGCCGTCGGGTTGGGGACGCCGGGGAACAGATCGTCGCCGATCGTCGGGATGAACTGCGGCGGAACACGAACCTGCGTCGCCTGCTCGAAGTCGAAGGCGAAGCCGATCAGGTCAGGTTCGACCCATGGGCCGCCGCCGATGAAGGTGATCCCCATCGGCAGCCCTTCGATGAAGCCGGCGGGCACCGTGATGTCGGCCCAGCCCGACACCGCTGCCGCCGTCGAGGAACCGACGAAGTACTCGAAGTGGCCGTCGAGGTCGCCCTCGTTCGGGTTGTCGTTGGTTGGCCAGGCCGGGCCGTTCGTCAAGGCGATGATCGCGTCGAGGTTGTTAGTAGCCATCACCTGCTGAATCTCGGCCTGTACCGGCGGCGTGACGTCAGCACGAATGTCGGCGCAGCCCTGATCACGCCCGTTGGTGGCCTCAGCCAGCTCGAAGATGACGTTGTTCCAGGGGCCCTCGAGCTCGGTATGGTCCTCGTTGAACTCGATCAGCTCGGCGAGGTTCTGTGGGTATGCCTGGCCGGTGACGGGGTTCGTCCCGTCGACGTACGTCTGGAGGTACGTCGCGATGTCCGTCTTGAACTCGCACAGGAGCGCGACCAACTCGCCGGACACGGGGAAGCCTCCGGTCGCCGACAGGTCGATGTTGGTCGGGTCGACGACGGTCGCGCCCTCGTCCTCGAGGGCGTCGATCACGTCGGCGAGTATCGGCTCGACGGCCGGCGCGGTCAGGCTGTTATAGGTGTCCTGGCGCCAGACGCCGATTCGAGCGCCGTCGAGCGCCTCATCGTCGAGGAACTGCGTGTAGTCGGTGTGGGCGACCTGACCGCTAGTTGCGGGGTCGTCCGGATCGACGCCGGTCGCTGCGCCGAGGAGAACCGCCGCGTCGGTTACGTTGCGGGTCATCGGACCCGCGGTGTCCTGGTTGGAGCTGATCGGGACGACGCCTGCCCGGCTCCACAACCCGAGTGTCGGCTTGATCCCGACGACGCTGTTGGCGCCGGACGGGCAGACGATCGAACCGTCCGTCTCCGTGCCGACGGCAGCGACCGCGAGATCAGCAGCCGCGACGACGCCCGAGCCGGAACTCGAGCCGCACGGGTTGCGATCGAGGACGTACGGCATGTTCGTCTGGCCACCGATGCCGCTCCAGCCGCTCGACGACGGGTTGGACCGGAAGTTGGCCCACTCGGACAGGTTGGCCTTGCCGATGATGATCGCGCCGGCGGCCTTCAGCTTCTGCGCGATGAAAGCGTCGTCGGGCGTGCTCTGGGCGAGTGCCCAGGAGCCGGCTGTCGTCGGCATGCCTGTCGTGTTGACGTTGTCCTTGACGATTATCGGAATCCCGAGCAGCGGCCGGTCGTCTCCGTCACGGCGCTTTTTGTCCGCTGCCCGCGCGTCGGCGAGTGCCGTCGGGCTGACGGTGATGACGGCGTTGAGGATCGGGTTCAGCTTGCTGATCCGGTGCAGGTAGAACTGGGTCAGCTGCACGGATTTCAGCCGGTTCGCATCCATCAACTCCTGGAGCTCCGGGATCGTCGTCGCGTCGACGTCGATGCCCGCGACGCGGGTGTCCGGCGGTTTGGCCGCGAGGCCGATCGGTGCCGCGGCGCCGGCTACCCCGAGAAAGAGGGCCAGCAGGGTCGTCAGAACAAGGGACCGCCGAAGTCGGCTGCTCATCACGCTACCTCCCTGGGATCGGGTGGGGCTGGACGATGGGATCGCAGGGTTTTCCCATCCCGCAAACCGTTCCCCTCGGCCCGCGGCGGTAAACAGCTCTCGTGAAGCGCCGAGCCGCGCGCCGCCGCGCCCGACATGTGCGGCCGCGGCGCACAACGGCTCTCCGAGATCACGCCTTGCCGGACGAACGTCGTCAGACTTTCGTCCTCCTATGGAGGCGGCGGGAATCGAACCCCGTCCGCCTCCTCGGTTCGCTGGCGACTCGCTCGCCAAGGAGGCGAAGGCCGAGCCGCGAGGACAGTACGTCGGGTACGGACTCGCGGCGAGGGCGAAGCATCCTGCCGCGAGCGGGTCGAGGTCGCGGCGGAGGCCGGCTCCGCCGGCCGGGAGCCGCACCGGCCAGCGAGGCGAGGATGGAGGCGGCGGGAATCGAACCCGCGTCCGCGGCCGCACCGGGCAGAGCGTCTACGAGCCTAGCCTGCGCTTTGATCTCACCCGGACGGCCGGTTCGCAGGCGACCTACCGCCGGGCCAGCCATCCTGTCGTCTCACCCCTCCGGCGATTGGCTCTCCTTCGGGGCCAGCCCGTTGTCTGACGCCGCTTCCCGGGCCACGGGCCCAGCTCGGGGCGACGCGCTACCTAATTACTTAGGCAGCGAGTGCGAGATCACGATCCGCACTTACGTTGTTCCCGGTTGTTTTACGAGGCCGACCGGGGACCTCGACTCGCAGCTCAGCCGGAGAACCGACCACGTCGAAACCTGGTCGCCCCCGTATGTCTTTGTGCAAAGTGTAGCCGCATGAAGGTCGCAGTCAGCATCGCCGCGCTCCTTCTCGTCTCGGCCGCGACGGCAGCGATTGAGCCGCCGTCGACGCTCGGCGTCGCCCGTCTCGGCTCGCTGACCGTGACGAGCTCGGCCCTCGTGTCCGCGGAGTCGGCCGAGCTGATGGGCGTCTGGAACGACCCCAAGGCCTCTTGCAACGCCAACCGCAGGCTACGCATCCGCGTCGCCGTGGACTTCATCCCGGCCAGCGGCATGCCTCGCCGGGTTGCAAGGAGCGGCATCTTCAAGAGCGCGAACTGCGCCGAAGGCGGCCCCAATGTCGGCTTCACGCTCACTGCCCGCATGCTCGGCTTCGCCTGCCCCAACGGGACCTGGAAACCCGCCCGCTACAACTTCGTCACTCACACCACGGAGCCGAAACGCGGCCTCAGGGCCACGGCGTCTCTGAACTGGCTGAACCCCAAGCGGCGCTGCTGATCAGCGATTGCGTTCTCTAAGCGCACGCTCGATCTGGCGGTCGGCGTCGCGCTTTGCGATGTCGCGGCGCTTGTCGCGCTGTTCCTTCCCGCGCGCGAGTGCGATCTCGACCTTCGCGCGGCCGTCCTTGAAGTAGAGGCGCGTCGGCACGAGCGTCAGCCCGCGCTCGCGCACGCGGCCGGAGAGACGGTCGATCTCGCGCCGGTGAAGGAGCAGCTTGCGATCGCGTTCGGGCTCGTGCCCAGAGGCACCGCTCTTGTCGTACGCCGCGATATGCGCGCCGACGAGCCACAGCTCTCCCCCACGCTCCTCGGCGTGGGCCTGTGCGAGCGACGCGCCGTTGGCGCGCAGCGACTTCACCTCGGTGCCGAGGAGCTGGATCCCGGCCTCGAAGCGCTCGAGGAGTGTGTAGTCGTGTCGCGCGCGCCGGTTGTCGGAGACGACCTTCTGTCCTTGGGACTTGGCCACGGGAGAAGTCTAGGTTGAGGCGAAGCCAGCTCCTGCCGATGAAGCCTTCGAGGCAGCGTGGTTCCGCCGCGAAACCCAGCCACCGCCGACATTCCCATCGGGTATGTCGCCGCGCTCGTCGTCGCCATCCTCGCGGCGGCGCTCCTGATGGTCGCATCGCAGGTTCAGCCCGGCGGCTCGGAGCCGAAGCGGGAGCTGCTGAAGCGCCCCGAGCGGGCGTCCGCGATCCTCCAGCCTTTCGCCGTCGGGCAGGCCCCAAAAAAAGCTCGACGGGCCAGGAGCAGCACCGTGACCTGCTTCCGGCCCGGTCCGACGAACACCGTCGCTAACTGCAAGAGCGACGGGCTGCCCGCGGTCGAGCCGACCGTGGCGGCCAACAAGAGCCTCGTCGTCGCCGCGGCCGCCGATTACAACTCCTACAACGGCCAACCGCAGTTCGGCTTCTACTGGTCGCGCGACGGCCGCCGCTGGTCGGATGCCGGCCCGCTCGATTCTTTCCCGCACGGCGACACGAACGCCGGCGGGGACCCGCTGATCGCGATCGACGAGCGCGGCGTCGTCTACTACGCGGGCATGTTCTTCAGCTACACGCGCTGCGAGGTCGGCGGCGTGGAGCTGCTGCGCCGCGACCCTGCGACCGGACGCTGGAGCCGCACGGAGCTCGCGAGCAACGGCAAGGACGTGCTCCAGGACCGGCCTGGCCTCGCGATCGATGGCAACAGGGTCTTTTACGCGTGGGCGGTCTTCGACTCGTGCGAAGGAAGTCAGGTCATGTCACGGCTGAAGGTGGCCCTGCTCCCTGTCGGGCTGCGGTCAACCGCGCCGACTCGTGTCCTCGACGTGCCCGGCACGCGCTTCGCCCAGGGGGCGGCGCCGGCGGGCGACGGCGGTGGCGGCTTTTGGCTCGCCTGGGAGGAGTATCCGGACGCAGCTGCCAACTCCGGTGCGATCCGCATCGCGCACTGGAGCCCTCGGGGTGGCTGGGACGAGCCGGAGACCATCAGCCCGCCCGGCTTCCGCGATCTCCCCGAGCCACTCCCGGGCTTCCGCGTGGACACGAGCTCCGTCCCGGCGATCGCCGTCTCGAAAGGCATGCCACACGTCGTCTGGGCATCGGCGGACTCCGGTCGCGGACGCATCTTCCTGTGGACGCCGAAGGGCGTGCGAACGCTGCGCGACACGGGGGGCGACCAGCTGCTCCCGGCCGTCGTCGCCGATCCGGGCGGAGGCGTCGTCGTCTCCTTCAGCCAAGCGGACGCGAGCACGGGCAGCATGAATCGCCTGCTGTGGCGACAGGGACGGGTGCGCATCATCTCGAGCGCGCCGTCGCTCCCCCGGACAGACCGCTTCTTCGCCGGACGCTTCCTCGGCTGGATGTCAGGGCTTACGTGGTTCCGTGGGCGCACGATCGCCGTCTGGCCCGACGTCCGCCGAGCCGGTCGGGGTGCCGTCTCCGCGATGACTGCGCGTGTCGCATGACCCTCAATTGGGTGGTTCGAACCCGTCATGAGCCCTACAACGACTGCCGATACGAACCCGGAGCCGGGATCCGCCGGCTTCCCCCGACCCAGGAGGAGCAACACATGACCAAGCGCCATCGGCTTCCCGCTCTGGCGATTGCCGGTCTCCTGGCCGTCGTCTCGGCAGCCGTGGCGACGGCGGGTGGCACCGACCTGTACCGGAGTGCCTCTCGCACGACGGTCGAGCCGGCGCCGAAGCCTCGCGTCCAGAAGCCGCACGCCTCGGCCATGGCCCAGGTGTACTCGCTTCAGAAGCAGCTCGCGAAGGCGAAGGCCAGTCTCAAGGCGCAGAAGCGTCAGCTTGCCAGCGCCAAGACGTCGGCCAAGAAGGCTGCGCTCAAGAAGTCCATCGCCAAGTCCCAGGCGAACGTGAAGCGCCTTGCGCGGGCACTGGCGAAGGCCAAGCTCCGAGCTTGCGACACGGGCTACCGGCTCATCGGCAGCTCCTGCGTCGCGAACGACTGAGTGGTGCCGAACTCCGACGTGCCGAGCGCGTCAAGCAAGTAACTGAAAGGCGGGCGGCGACAGCCGTCCGCCTGACGCGCCGGCCATGCGACCCACATGACCGTCGAGCTCAGAACAGCCCAGCTGCCGCACCGCGAGGCCCCGATGGGACTCACCTCCCGCAAGCTCGGTGTGGTCATCCCGGCTCTGAACGAAGAGGAGACGGTCGGCGCCGTCGTCAGCGGGGTGCCGCGTCACATCCTCGGCTGCTCACAGGTCGAGGTCATCGTCGTCGACGACGGCTCGACGGACGCGACGAGCGACCGCGCAATGTCGGCCGGCGCCGACCGAGTCATCACGCACAGTCGCAACCGTGGGCTCGTCGCCTCCTTCAACCACGGCATCGGCCTGGCCCTCGCCCGGCGCTGTGACGTCGTCGTTCATCTCGATGCTGACGGCCAGCATGACCCGGCACTGATCCCGAGCATCGTTGCACCAATACTCACCGGCGACGCCGACATCGTCGTCGGCGTTCGCCGCCTGACGGAGAAGACCTCAGGAACGCCCGTACGCCGCTACGGGAACCGGCTCGCCTCGTGGTTCTTCCGGCGGGCGTTCAAGCTGCCCGTCCAGGACGTCACCTCTGGCTACCGAGCGTTTTCGCGCGAGTCGCTGCTGAAGCTCAACGTCGTCGGCGACTACACGTACACGCTCGACAGCCTGATCCAGGCCGCGCGCAAGCGGCTTGCGGTCGCCGAGGTGGAGATTCCCGCACTGCGCCGGCAGGTCGGGGAGTCGCGGATGACGCACTCGATCCGGCGCTACATCGGCACGACGGGAGGACAGGCGCTTCGTACGACGCTGCATACCGCGCCGCTGTCCGTGTTCGGTCACGCGGCGACTGTCGCGTTGCTGTTCGCGGCCGGTTTCACGGCGTGGTTCGTCCTCTCGTACGGCGACGGCGGCATGCACCTGCCCGCGCTGCTCGCGTCGCTCATCTCGTTCGGAATCAGCGCAGCACTGTTCCTCAGCGGGCTCATCGCCGACGGTGTGAACACAAATCGCCGGCTGCTCGAGGACGCGCTCTACCGCCTGAAGCGAATCGAGGCGGACATCGCCACGGAGGACCAGGAGCCATGGGCTATGCAGACCAGACCGCAGGGGTGATCACGCCGCGCATCGGCGTGCTCGCTCCGGTGCACCCGTTGACGGTTGGGGCGGCAGCCTTCAACACGGCGATGGTCGGTGCTCTCGAGCAGCGCTGCCCCGTCGAGGTCGTCGGCTGGCGCCGGCTCTATCCACCGTTCCTCTACCGCGGGTCGGACCGCGACGACCGCTCACGCCCGCCCGCGTCGGTGCATGCGGATCCCCTACTCGATTGGCTCAACCCGCTGACGTGGCGCGCTGCTATGGGACGGCTCGAAGCCTTCCGCGCATCGGCGCTCGTGCTGCCGTGGATCCACGCCGTCATGAGCCCGCCGTACCGCTGGCTGTTGCGCCATGCGTCGTCCCGAGTGCGGCGGGTCGTCATCTGCCACAACGTCGTCCCGCACGAGCCCTTCCCGGGCTCGCGGGCGCTCACACGCTCGGTGCTCGGCAACGCCGACCTGCTCGTCACGCATGCACCGCAACAGGCGGCGGAGCTCGCCGACCTCGGCCTGGGCCGCATCCCGCTGCTCGAGGCCTTCCACCCACGCTTCGTGGCGAAGGATCTCGCGGAGCTTCCCGGGGCGATGGCGGTGGAGGCCGAGCGCAAGCGACTCGGCAACCCGAGGCTGCTCCTGCTCTTCTTCGGCGCCGTACGTCCGTACAAGGGGCTCGACACGGCGCTCGAGGCGGTGGCCAGGCTGCCGCGCGACCTGGACGTCCGGCTGCTCGTCACCGGTCGCTTCTGGGAGGGTCGCGAGCGCTACGACGCGATCGTCGAATCGCTCGGAATACGAGATCGGGTCGTGATTCGCGACGGCTACGCCTCGAACGAGGGCGCAGCGCTCGCGTTCTCCGCAGCCGACGCGGTCGTCCTCCCCTACCGGTCGGCCACCCAGTCCGGCGTCGTCCAGCTCGCGTTCGCCTACGGCAAGCCGGTGGTCGCGACCGAGGTCGGCGGCCTGCCGGCTGCGGTCGACCACGGACGGACAGGCTTGCTCTCTCCGCCGGACGATCCGCAGGCGCTGGCCACCGCGCTCGAAGAGCTCGCGGTCGATCCGCACCGATTCGACGGGGCGATTGCCAGCGAGCGTGACGCGACGTCGTTTGCCCGCTACGCCGATCTGCTCGCCGGCGCGCTCGAGGTGGCGGCGTGAGGCGGCGCAGTGTTGCCATGAACTCGGTGCTCGCGCTCGTGGGCGACCTTGCGTCGAAGATAGGGCTGCTGCTCGTGGTCGTGCTCGCAGCACGGGGGCTCAGCACCGACGAGCTCGCAATCCTCGGCACGGCGCTCGCCGTCTCGGGGATCCTTGCCGTATGCCTGGACGCGGGCGCCGGGCTTCTCATCACACGCGACGGCGCGCGGAAAGAAGCGATTCGAGGCGGCCTACTTTCGGCGCTCCTGGTCGCACGGCTCCCCGCCGCCATCGTCGTCGTGGTCGCGGCGACCGCGATCGGATTCGCCGTCGACGCGGCGGTCGTATGGATCGCGGCGGCCGTCATGGCGGTGCTCGGCGCACTCACGGTGAGCATGATCGGCTACTTCCGCGCCGGTCGAGACATGCGGCCGGAAGCCGTCCAGAAGCTCGTCTTTGCAGTCCTTGCAGTCGGCCTCGCCGGCGGCGCCGTGGCCGGCTGGGGGACCGCGGGGGCGGTGCTGCTCGCGCTCGTCGCGACGAACTTCCTCGCCCTCATGGTGTTCGCGGTTCCCGTCGGCCGCGGCCTTCGGGATGCGACGGCGGTGGCACGCATGGCCGCGTTGCGGCGAGCGCTGCCGCTCGGCCTGATGGCGATCGCGACCGTCGTCTACTACCGCTCGGGAACCGTGGCGCTGGCAGTGCTCTCCACGCCCGCGGAGACAGCCGCCTTCACGGTCGCGTCGGCGGTCGGCTTCGGCCTACTGATGCTCCCCAACGCGATCACGACGGGACTGCTCCCCCACCTGTCGTCCGCGGAAGAGCACGAATGCGCCGTCTCGACCCGCCGTGCGCTGCGCTGGTCGCTCGCACTGTCGACGCCGATCGCGCTGGTGTTCGCGCTCGGCGGCTACGTGCTCATGGGGCCGGTGTTCGGCGCCGAGTACGCGGACGCCGCGGCGCCGCTCGCCATCCTCTGCGTCGCCGTCGTCGTCATCGCCTACAACGGCGTGCTCGGCACGGCGCTGCTCGCCGCAGGGCACGCCGGGGTGATCGTCCTCCAGGTCCTCTGCTCGCTCGCCGTCAACCTCGTCGCCCTCGCCGTGCTCGCACCTTCCCTCGGCGCCGTCGGGGCCGCCACCGCGACGCTGATCTGCGAGATCGTCGCGGCCGCGATGCTGACGGTCGCCTCCGCAAGGAGGCTGCCGAACCGCGTAATCGTCCCCCGTCCCGCCATCCCTACCGCGTGATGGCCAGCGTTCCCGTCGCCTATCGGCCGCCTTCACAACCGTTCGACCAGAGGCGCATCTGGCGCGTCCACGCTCTGCCCGGTGTGGTCGCGCTCCTCCTCGCCTGCCTCGTGGGCCTGCAGCTCTGGGCGCGCTCGACCGACTACGGCCTACGCGTGACGTCGGACACGCCGACGTTCCTCGCGCTGATCCCGGACATGGCCGACCGGCCGCTCGAGCAGCAGAGTCCCTTCCTCGCAGACGCGAGCGTCACGACACCGCACGCGGAGCCCTACACGCAGGCGTTGGCCTTCCTCTGGAAGTCCGTCCGTGCGTCTGACACCACGCGCGATCCCGTTGAGCTCGGCCGAATGCTCGCCCTGGTCGGGATCGCCGTGATGTTCTTCGTGCTCTTCGCGGTCTTCGCGTACACACGGAGCGTCGTCGGGCGCTACGAGGCCTGGATCGCCGTGCCCACGCTGCTGGCCGTCTTCGGCCCGGCGAACGTCATCTGGGCTTCCGACCTCAGCCTGCACGGCTTCCTGTACGCCGCCTGGTTCCCACAGAACGTCGCGTTGGGCTTCCTGCTCTTCACGTTACTCGCGCTCGACTGGCGGCGGCGTGCGTCGCTGCCGGTGACCATCGTGCTCGCCGCGACGACGATGACCGTCCACCCCTTCACCGGGGTGCTGCTCACGCTGCTCGTCGCCGCACGCGGTTGCCAGCTCGCGGTCCAGGGAGACCCTCGGTGGAGGCACGCCTCGTACGCGCTGATCGGCGGTTTCGCGCTGGGCTCGTTCTGGCCCGCCTATTCCCTGAGTCATGCGATGGCGGAGACCGGCTTGCCCGGCGGGCTCTTCGTCGCTCTCGCCGCGGTGGCGCCGCTGGTCGCCCAGGCTGCCGCAGGCTCGCGGCCCGTCCGTCGGTCGATCGCGATCGGCCATGCCGTCGCACGGCATCTCTCGTCCCGCAGCCGGGCGCACTGGCTGGCCGTCGGCGGCTTCCTGACCGTCGTCGCTCTCGCGTTCTGGACTGCCTTCCTCGCCCACAGGCCGCCGAGCGACCCGCTCATCACGACCAACCGCCTGTCCACATACTGGGTCGAGGATCGGTGGCGCTGGCCGCTCATGCTCGCGGCCGGCGCGATCGGCATCTACGGGCTTGCCCGGCTCGCGCGGCGCCGTCGCATCGTGCCGCCGGTATGGTTCGCCGGCTGTTTCGCCGTCGGAACGATCGGCGCGCTCGGCAGCCTCGCGGAGATCCAGATCCCGATCTGGTACCGCTTCCTCCTCGCCACGCAGATCCCGCTCGCGATCGGCATCGCCGCGGCTATCCGAGGCCTCCCTCGACGGACGACGCGTTATGTGGCCGCCGCCGCCGGCTTCGCGATCGTGTTCAAGACCCTCACGCTCGTCGGTCTTCCCCCTAGCCACACGTACTTCGGCACGGCGATCCAGGAGGTGTACAGCCTGGGACGCGTGATTCCACCGGGCGACTCGCTCGTCGCCACCGATCCCCGCACCGCGTACTACATCCCGGGCGCCACCGGCAGGCGCGTGCTGACGGTCACGAAAGCCCACGTCGGGTCCCCGGGCGAGCTCGCCGCCGCGACGTCCGGGTACGCCGTGCTGCACGAGTTCTGGGCGGGCGGGCCGACGTGGTGGCAGGCGGCGCAGCGCATGTGGGATCGGGGAGTGCGCTGGATCGTCATCGAGAAGTCGACGCTGCTCGCCGCACCGACGCTCGAAGAGTTCTCGACCGGCTCGTCGCCGCTCGTCCATCCAGGTCCGCAGCGCGAACAACTCGGCAACTACTTCTACGAGAACAACCGCGTCGGGAGGATCGTCTACGACAGCGACAGCTACGCCGTCTACCGGCTCGACCAGGGCAGGCTGTTCGCCGAGAGGCGGACGGAAGGCTGATGTCGAAGCCCGCCGTCACCGTCGTCATCCCGGTCTGGGACTCGTACTGTGAGCAGCTCGCGGAGTGCGCCGCGAGCACGTCCGAGCAAGGCGTGGACGTGCGCGTCGTGGTCGTCGACAACGCGTCCGAGATGCCGCTGCCGAAGCTCGACCGCAGTGTCGCGGTCGTGCGCTCCGACCGCAGGCTCGGCGTCGGCGCCGCGCGCAACGTCGGTCTTCAGCATGTGGAGACGGACTACGTCACCTTTCTCGACTCCGACGACGTCCTGCTGCCCGGAACGCTCGCCGCTCTGTGCGAACCGCTCCATGCAGACGCCAGGCTCGTGACCTCGGGCGGCCGCTTCGTGTCGTGGAACCCGGAGACGGGCGAGCGCGCCGTCGTGAGGCGCTCGCCGAAGCCGGTCGTGCTCACCGTCAGCCGCTTCCGGCGCACGTTCGCTCTCGCCAACCTCGTGTGGAACACGTTTCCCGTCGTCGGCTGCGTCCATCGAACGGAGGCCGTGCGCGCCGCGGGCGGCTTCGGGGACGGCAGCGTCGGCGAGGACTGGATCCTCGGCGCGATGCTTACCTTCCGCGGACGGGTCTTCTTCTCGGAGCGGGAGACGTTCCTGCGTCGCGTGCACCACGGGTCGCTCTGGTTCAGGCCTCACGAGCCCACTGCGCTCCTCGAGCGCAGCCGAGCGCTGCGCGAGCGGGCGAAGCACGACAGCGCCGTGCCTGACTGGGCGAAGGCGTTGCTGCCCTTGCTGGCGATGGTCCACCGCCGCTCGGTACGCCGGACGACCCGCGCCGGCGTCGTCGAGCCGGAGAGCCCCGTCCTCGCCACGGAGCCGGGCAGATGAGCTCTCCACGGCTCTCCGCGATCATCTGCACGCACGACCGGCCCGACGACCTGCGGCGCTGTCTCGATGCGTTCGCGATGGTCGACGACCCAGTCGAGGTGATCGTCGTCGACTCGGCGTCCACGCCACCGTGCCGTGACCTCGTCGAGGGCTACGCGTCCTCGATTCGGCAGCTCACGTACCTCCGCGAGGACGCGCCTGGGCTCTCCCGCGCTCGCAACCAGGGACTCCGGCGCGCGACAGGCGAGGTCGTGGCGTTCGTCGACGACGATGCGGCGCCGCGCCGCGACTGGGCGCGCATGATCGTCGAGCCGTTCGCCGATCCCGGCGTTGGTTGCGTCGGAGGCGCCTGCCATGCGTTCTTCCCCGAGTGCGACCGGCCGGGCTGGTTGTCTGACCGCCTACTTCAGTTCGCGGGCATCACGCGTTTCGACTCGGCGCGCGAGGCGCGCTCGAGCGCCGAGTGGCCCTTCGGTGCGAACATCGCCTTCCGCCGCGATGTCCTCTTGGCGGCCGGCGGCTTCCCCGATCACCTCGGGCGGACGGGCACCACGTTGCTCTCGGGCGAGGAGTCGGCCGCGATCGCCGCGGTGAGCAACGCCGGCTGGCGCATCGCGCTCCAGCCGGCCGCGGCGGTCGACCATGCCGTGCCCACGTCGCGCTGCGTGTCCCGCTACTACTGGCGACGGCTCTGGTGGGCCGGCGTAACGCGCGCGCGCGGTGAAGGTCGGAGGGGTCGGACGCTCGCGCGGCTGCTCGCAGCGGCACCAGTGCGCTTCGGCCTCTACCTCGTCACCCGGGATCGAGTCCATCTCTACCGGCTGGCCGAGACGGCCGGCTTTGTCCACGACCTCGCTTCGCCGGGAGCCGCGCGATGACGTCGGTGACGGGTGACGTCGCCGTCCCGCGGCGGGCGGCCTGGCCGGCGTACGCGATCGCCGCCTGCGCGACGTTTGCCGGGCTCGTGGCCGTTCGGGCTGCGGGACTTCACGACGGACTTCTCTATCCCGACGGCTACCAGTACCTGCTCATGGCGCGGGGCATCGCCGAGCACCTCGAGCCCGTGACGACACTCGGGCCCGGCGGTGATCTCTTTGCCCCGAATGCCGACGCGGCCGCAAAGCCGCTGTTCCCTGCGCTCGTCGCGCTCGGGAGTATCTTCGGCGCGTCGCCGCTCGATGCTGCGCGCGCGATCACCGTGCTCGCCGGCGCGGCCGTGCCGCTGCTGACAGGGCTGCTGGCACTACGTCTCGGTACCGGTCGCGCAGCCGCCGCGGGGGCAGTCGTCGTCTGTGCCGTGAGCCCTACACTCGTCCACTGGTCGGGCTACGCCGGGCCGGACCCGCTGGCACAGGCGCTCGCGCTCGGCGCCGCTCTGGCGCTGTTGCACCGACGCCCGGTCGTCGGTGGTGCGCTGGCGGGCCTCTGCATGGTGGCCCGCGTCGACTACGCCGTTGTGGCGTTGGCAGCTCTCGCGGCCGCGCTCGTCGTCAGGTCGCTTCGGCGCGAGGCATTGCGTGCGGCGACATCGGCGGCGGTCGTCGTTGCCGTGACGGTCGGCCTCACCCGTCCGCCGATCGATACGCCTCCGGTGGACGCGATCGTGGGCGGAGTCGCGCTCGCCGCGCTCTCCGCCTCCCTTCTGCTCGCCGCCGCGCGCATCGGCGCGGCCTGGGGAGCCTGCATCGCGATCGCTGTCGTAACGCTTTTGGCGCTCCTCGATGGAGGGGCGTGGACGTCCGTCGCTCGTCAGGACTGGCCGCTCGTCATCCTCGCTCTGACCGGTTTGGCCCTGTGCCTGCGGGCTGCGGGGCCACGAGCGATCGGACTGCGCATCCTCGCACTCTCGCTTCCGCTGGCGGCGCTCTACTGGGTGAAGAACCCCGGTCTGGCGCGATACGTCGCCCAGCTCCTCCCGGAGCTCGTTCTCATGGCCGCGGTCGGTCTGGGGACCCTCCACCGCGGACGCGTCGCCATCGGGACAGCAGCTGTCGCGCTCGTCGCTGCGGGCGTCCTCGTCTCCAGTCAGCCGGCCGTGGGAACCGACGGCTTCCGCGAGCTTGCGCCTGTGCTCGAGCATGCGCCGGCGGGCGTGCTCGTGACGGCCGCGCCGGACGCGTACGGATTCCTGCTCCCGGAGCGGCCCGTGCGTGACTTCCGGGCGGGTACGGAAGGTCTCGTCCTCGTCGACGGCGCCGCACGCGGGCTCTCGTCGGGACTCTCAGTCGACGGCAGGCTCCTCACGCGCATCGAGGTGATCACGGGCTTTCTGAGGCCCGACGGAATCGTCGACCGCTCGCCGGCCCTGCTCTACCGCGGGCGCGTTGGCGAGCGTCGCTAGTCGGGCGTCATAACGTCCGCCAGGCGCCGCGCGAGCGTTGGCAGCATCGCGACCGCCAGCGCCGGCTCGGCATGAAGCAATGCCGTGAAGTCGTCCCGGCGGATGGCGAGACAGCGGACGTCGGTCTGAGCCCTGACGCGCGCGACACGGTGTGCATCGGGCACGAGCAGTGTCAGCTCGCCGAAGAACTCTCCGGGTCCCAGCTCGCTCTGGAAGCCGCCGTGACCCTCAACGGTCACGCGACCATCCTCGACGACGAACATGCCCGAGCCGGGATCGTCGGGAAGAGCCAACACCGTACCTGCCGGCACCTCGAGGTCTGTCCCCAGCTCCGCCACGCGGGCGAGCGCCTCGTCCGAGAACTCGGCGAAGAGCGGTATCTGTCTGAGGCGACTCGCGTCGGCCACGAGGGACTTCATATCACGGGACCCGCAACTCGATCTTGCCCGCGGCCCGGTCGATCTTCTCGACGCGCACGGGCACCGGGTCTCCGAGCCGGAGGGCGCGGCCGGAGCGCCGTCCCTCGAGCGCGGTCCCCAGCTCGTTCAGCTCGTAGTAGTCGCCGCCCAGCGAGCGCGCAGGCACGTAGCCCTCGAACACCTCGGCGAAGCGCACGAACACGCCGGACGCGATCGCACCCGTGACCTCTCCGTCGAACGCGTGCTCCCAGCCCAGATCGAAAAGACGGCGCTCGAGAAGCCAGCCCAGGCAGATCGCGTCCGCCTCGTACTCGACATCGGTAGCCTCGCGCTCGCGCTCCGACGAATGCTCGGCGAGCGCACCGAGATCGTCGGCGACCGGCTCGTCCGACACGCCGAGCTCCCGCAGCAGCGCTCGATGGCAGACGAGATCGGGATAGCGCCGGATCGGAGAGGTGAAGTGGCAGTAAGCGGGGCTGGCAAGACCCGAGTGCCCGAGGTTCGCGGGGTCGTAGCGTGCTTGTTTCAGCGACCGGAGCACGAGAGGCGGGAAGGCGAAGGTGCCTCGACCGGACCGGCTCACGTACTCCATGACTCGCTCCGAGGTCTCCGCCGCGAGGGCGGCGGCACTCTGCGAGGTCAGGTGATCCGGCTCCGGCGCGGGCGGCGTCGGCACGCCGAGGTCGGCGAGCACCGCGAGGAGGCGCGAGATCGACTGCGCTTCGGGAGGATCGTGCACGCGGTACAACGCCTCGCGACGGCGGCTGCCGAGCAGCTCCGCGACGGCCTCGTTGGCGAGGATCATCAACTCCTCGACGAGGATGTGCGCGTGCGGCTCGTGCTCGAGGCACGCGTCGTCGACCCCGCCCTGGCCGTCGAAGGCGAACGTCGCCTCGGCGGCTTCGATCCGCAGGGCGCCACGGGCGAAGCGCCGGCGACGGAGCTCGCTCGCGATCTCGTCTGCCAGGCGAAGCGTCTCTCTGACCTCGGCGTCGGCGTTTTCCTCGCCGGACAGCACACGCTCAGCCTGCGCATACGTAAGGCGCGCGTCGCTGCGGATGACCGAGCGGTAGAAGGCCGGCGTCCCCATCGCGAGGCCCCTGCCGAACGGGATCTCGACGGTGACGGTGAGGCGGTCCTGGTTCGGGCGCAGGCTGCAGAGGTCGTCCGCGAGCTCGCTCGGGAGCATCGGGGCGACACGCCCTGGAACGTACACGGAGCACGAGCGGCCGGAGGCGCCGCGGTCGAGCGGCGTCCCCGCGGGGACGAAGTAGGACACGTCAGCGATGTGCACGTACGCGCGCAAGCCGTCGCTCTCTCGGACGATCGAGATCGCGTCGTCGAAGTCCTTTGCCGTGTCCGGATCGACGGTCACTGTCGGGAGGCTCCGAAGGTCAGTACGTCCCTCCAGTGAGGGCGCGGGTGGCGAGTGCGGCTCGTCGGCACCATGCTCGCCCCGCTCCTCGAGCAGCCCCGCGAGCACCGTCTCGATGCGGTCGGCGGACCCGAGCACACGCTCGACGCGGGCGCGCCCGCGGCCCGTATGGACGACGACGAGGTCCCCCGGGCCCGCCTCGGCAAGCCCGCCGCGGTCGATCACAACCGGGACGCCGGGCTGGAAGTACGGCTCGCCTACGACGAGCTTGCCACGCTTGCTCAGCTCGACGACCAGCCGCCCACCTGTGGACGACTTGTCACTCATCTTCCGCACTCCCGTAACCCACAGCCGCAAATCCCCCCGCTACGCTGAAATCGGGAGGAGGCGCGGGGAGGCCCCAGCCGCGGTGCCCGGGGCGGCCGAGTCCGGATCAGACGCGGAGGAACCGATGCAGCGTCAGCGCCGAGCCAACGGCGCCGAGCAGCAGCCCTGCGCCGAGGATCGCGAGGGCGGTCAGCTCGAACGCGAGCGCCGAGATGTCCGAGTTGTCGCTCTCCCAGTTCGGCAGGGCCGGCAAGACGACCGACTTGCCGACGACCAGCAGCAGGATCGCCCCCACCGATCCGATCAACCCGCAAAGCAGGCCCTCGATCATGAATGGCCCACGCACGAACCAGTTCGTAGCCCCGACGAGTTTCATGACCTCGATCTCGCGCCGCCGGGCAAAGATCGAGAGACGAATCGTGTTGGCGATCAGCAGCGTCGATGCGATCAGCAGCACCACGAGCCCGACGAGGAAGACCGCCTCGATGATGCTGCCCACCTTCACGACTCTCTTCGCCTTCTCGCCGCCGTCCTTGACCGTCTCGATGCCCACAGGCTTCGTCCCGCCCGGTCCGGCCGTCAGCAGGTCGGCCTTGAGGTCGTCGGTGAACTCCGCCTTCACGGGAATCACCTCGAACGACGCCGGAAGTGGGTTGTACGTGAGGTTCTCGACGAGCTCTGGGTAGCGCTTCCGCATACGCCCGAGGGCGTCGTTCTCCGAGACGTACTTCCACGACTTCACGCGTGCATCGCGGGCGAGCATGCCCCGGACCCGTTCGACTTGCTTCCCGGTCACGTCCCCACCGCAGCCCGGACGTCCGGCCTGGCAGAGGTAGACCTTGTCAAGCAGCTGCTTCTTCGCGTGATCCGACCACGAGAGCACCCACGTGCCGAGCGCGATCGACAGGCCGAGGACGAACATGCCGATGAGCACGGTCAGCGTCGCGGCGACGGTCGTCGACATGCTCGCGCCGAGCGAGCGCAGGGCCTCACCGACGACGATCCGCAGCCTCATTCGTAGCCTCCACGTCGCTCGTCGCGCATAAGTCGTCCCTCGTCGAGCGCGATCACGCGCTTGCGCATCTTGTCCACCATCTCGCGGTCGTGCGTGACCATGAGGATGGTCGTGCCCGCGCGATTGATGCGGTACAGAAGCTGCATGATCCCGACCGACGTGTCGGGGTCGAGGTTTCCGGTCGGCTCGTCGCACACGAGCAGCGGGGGGTGGTTGGCGACCGCGCGCGCGATCGACACGCGTTGCTGCTCGCCGCCGGAGAGCTCACCCGGATACGAGCTCGCCTTGTGCGAGAGGCCGACGAGCGCGAGCACCTCCGGAACCGTCCGCCGGATCTCGTCGCGGCTCTTGCCGCGCACGTTGAGCGCATACGCGACGTTCTCGTACGCGGTGCGGTTGGGCAGGAGCTTGAAGTCCTGGAAGACGCAGGCGACGTTGCGGCGCAGCATCGGCACGCGCGAGCGCTTGAGGCGCCCCAGGTCCCGCCCGCCGACGATGATGCGGCCGCGGGTCGGCTCGAGCTCCTTGATCAGCAGGCGGATGATCGTCGACTTGCCGGAGCCGCTCGCGCCGACGATGAAGACGAACTCGCCCTTGTCGATGACGAATGAGACGTCGCGCAGCGCCCTGACGTCCGGCTCGTAGACCTTCGTCACGGCGTCGAAGACGACCATAGACGAAGCCGTCGGCGCAACTTGCGTCGCCTCAGGCTCTCGCTCTGCGGGCGCGACGACTTCAGTGGGGGTGTTGAGCTCCTGCACGGCGCCTCAGAGAACCGACGATACGACGTCCGCCGGCCGGTGCGAAGTCCGGAAGTCTAGCCGAATCCCGAGCCTACTCGACACGTCCTGCCGCGCTGGCGAGGAGATACGAATGTATGAAGGGATCGAGATCGCCGTCGAGGACCCCTTGTGCATTCCCGCTCTCGTAGCTCGTCCGGTGATCCTTGACCTGCTGGTACGGGTGGAGGACATAGCTGCGGATTTGACTCCCGAAGCCCGTGTCCTGCACGACGCCGCGCTCGCGCGCGAGCTCCTCCTCACGGCGCTCCTGCTCGAGCTCCGCGAGCCGTGATTTGAGGATGCGGAGCGCCGTCTGGCGGTTGGAAAGCTGCGAGCGCTCGTTCTGGCACTGGACGACGAGGCCGGTCGGCAGGTGCGTGATGCGAACGGCGGAGTCGGTCTTGTTGACGTGCTGGCCGCCCGCGCCCGAGGCCCGGTACGTGTCGACGCGGATGTCCGCCTCGTCGATCTCGACAGCGGCGTCGTCGCCGAGGAGCGGGCTGACGATGACCTGGGCGAACGACGTGTGTCGACGGTGTGCCTGGTCGAAGGGCGACAGCCGCACGAGCCGGTGCACCCCGCGCTCGGCCTTGAGCGTGCCGTAGGCGTTCTCGCCGCGCACGCTGAACGTCGCCGATTTCAGCCCCGCCTCTTCGCCGGGGCTGGCCTCGAGCAGCTCGGTCTGGAATCCGCGGTCGGCCGCCCAGCGCAGGTACATCCGCAGCACCATCTCCGCCCAATCCTGCGCGTCGGTGCCGCCCGTGCCGCCGACGATGGTGACGACGGCATCGCCCGCGTCGTACTCCCCGTTGAAGAGCGCCTCCTCCTGGAGTCGCTCGAGCTCGCGGTGCAGCGGCGCGAGCGACTCGCCGATCTCGTCGCCGAGGTCACCGTCCATCTCGAGGAGCTCGCGGGCGTCGTCGTAGTCGCTCCGCAGGCGCACGTAGCGGTCGAGACGCTTCGTGAGCCGGGAGTGCTCGGTGGAGACGGCGGCCGCGTGCTGCTGGTCGTCCCAGAACCCAGGCGCCCCCATCTCCTCCTCGAGCTCGGCGATACGAGCCGTCAGGCCGTCAGGGTCAAAGGTAATCACGGACCCAGTCGAGCTGGGCCCCGATCCCCTTCACCTGCTCGTCGATGGGAGCTGTCTCCGCCACGCGCCAATGGTAGCCCGCGCGGCAGCGCCGCCTGGCGCGTCTGGAGCGTCGCTCGCCAAGGAGGCGAGGGCCAAGCCGCGAGGACAGTATCCGGACATACGGACTCGCGGCGAGGCCAAAGCACCGTGCCGCGAGCGGCGCTAGGCCGTGGCCAAGGGCGGCTTCGCCGCCCGACAGCCGCGGCCGGCCAGGCTCGTCAGGCGCCGTGGCACTTCTTCAGCCGTCGGAAATCCGGTTCGCTCACGCGTCGGATTTCCGAGGGAGGGAGGCGCTTCTACGCTCCATGACACTTCTTGTACTTCTTGCCAGAGCCGCACCAGCAGGGATCGTTGCGGCCGATCTTTTCCTTCTCGGCGACAACGCGCTGCTCGGTGCGCGGCACTGCGACAAGCTCGCCACCGTCCTGGCCGTTGCCGCCGAACGCCGCGCTGATCGCGTCCGAGCCGGCCGTCGACTCGTGCGAGTACGCGAGGCCGCCGTCGGCAACCGGGGCCTCCTGGGGAGCAAGGTCGGCAGCCGCCTCGGGCGCGAGCTCGGCGTGGAAGAGCGTGAAGACGACCTCCTCGCGGATGCCGCGGCTCATCTCCTCGAACATCAAGTGCCCGTCCTGCGTGTACTCGACGAGCGGGTCCTTCTGGGCCATGGACCGTAGGTGCACGCCCTCGCGCAGGTGGTCCATGTTCTCGAGGTGCTCGCGCCACCGCGTGTCGACGACCTGGAGGATCACGTAGCGCTCGAGCTCGCGAAGGAGCTCCTCCCCCAGCTGTCGCTCCTTCTCCGCGTACGCATCCTGGGCGTCCTCTGAGAAGTCGTCGACGAGCGTCTGCCGATCGATGGAGCCCGAGAAGTCCTCGCGCAGCTCTTCTCCCGTGACGTCAGAGCCGTAGAGGTTCGTCATCGCTTCACAGAGCTGGTCGAGATCCCAGCCCTCGGCGTCGTCGGTCGCGAACTGGTCGACCGCTCCCTCCACCACCTCGCCGATCCACTGGTGCACCTCGTCGGAGAGGTCCTGTCCCTCGAGCACGGCGCGGCGCTGCTCGTAGATCACTGAGCGCTGCTTGTTCATGACGTCGTCGTACTTGAGGACGTTCTTGCGCATGACGAAGTTCTGCTCCTCGACCTTCTTCTGCGCGTTCTCGATCTGCTTCGTGAGGATCCCGGCTTCCATCGGCTGGTCCTCGGGCACCTTGAAGCGGGACATGATGTTCTGGATCCGGTCGCCGGCGAAGAGCCGCACGAGGTCGTCCTGGCCGGAGAGGAAGAACCGCGTCTCGCCCGGGTCGCCCTGACGGCCGGAGCGGCCGCGCAGCTGGTTGTCGATCCGGCGCGCTTCGTGGCGCTCCGTGCCGACGACGTAGAGCCCGCCGAGCTCGAGCACCTCCTCGTGGTCTACCTCCCACTCCTCGCGGCCGGCTTCGAAGCGCCGCTTGAGCTCCTCGTCGAACTCATCGGTGCCCTCCTCGAGGCCCCCGCCGAGAAGCTCGCGGCGGATCTCGTACTGCCGGTTGCCGCCGAGGACGATGTCGACACCTCGGCCGGCCATGTTCGTCGCGATCGTGACGGCGCCCTTGCGGCCGGCCTGGGCGATGATCTCCGCCTCGCGCTCGTGCTGCTTCGCATTGAGAACGTTGTGCTTGATGCCGCGCCGCGTCAGGAGCTGCGAGAGGTACTCGGAGGTCTCGACGGCGATCGTGCCGACGAGCACCGGCTGCCCTTCCTCGTTGCGCTCGGCGATGTCGTCGAGCGCGGCGGCGAACTTCGCCTCCTGCGTCCGGTAGATGAGGTCGTTGCGGTCGTCGCGGGCGACCGGCTCGTTCGTCGGGATCTCGGCGACGTGCAGCCCGTAGATCTCCGTGAACTCTTTCTCCTCCGTCTTCGCCGTACCCGTCATGCCGGCGAGCTTGTCGTAGAGGCGGAAGTAGTTCTGGAGCGTGATCGTCGCCATCGTGACGTGCTCCTCCTGGATGGCGACGCCTTCCTTCGCCTCCACGGCCTGGTGGAGCCCCTCCGACCAGCGCCGGCCTTCCATGATGCGGCCGGTGAACTCGTCGACGATCTTCACCTCGCCGTCCTGGATCACGTATTCCTTGTCGCGGTGGTAGAGCGCCTCCGCCTTGAGGGCCTGCGTGAGGTGGTTGACGAGCTGGACGTTGCGCGGGTCGTAGAGGTTGTCGATGCCGAGCGCCCGCTCGACGTTCTCGATGCCGCGCGGCAGCGGCGACACGGTCTTGAACTTCTCGTCGAACGTGTAGTCCACATCGGGCTCGGCGCGCTTCTCGATCTTCGACGGCGGCTCGTAGGGCACGCCCTCGAGCTGCCGGACGACCCGGGCGAAGTCGTAATACGTCTTCGCCGCCGTCTCCGGCTCACCTGAGATGATGAGCGGCGTCCGTGCCTCGTCGATGAGGATCGAGTCGACCTCGTCCACGATCGCGTACGTGTAGCCCTTCTGGACGGTGCCCTCGAGGGAAACGGCCATGTTGTCTCGGAGGTAGTCGAAGCCGAACTCGGAGTTCGTCCCGTACGTGACGTCGCAGCCGTACGCGTGATGGCGCGCGTCGAACGGCATGAGGTTCTGGATCGCACCGACCGTGGCACCCAGCGCCTCGTAGACCGGCCGCGTCCACTCCGAGTCGCGCTTCGCGAGGTAGTCGTTGACCGTGACGAGATGGACGTTCTTGCCGCTGAGCGCATTCAGGTAGAGCGCGTGCACGGCGACGAACGTCTTGCCCTCGCCGGTCTTCATCTCGGCGATGTCGCCCTCGTGGAGGACCGTGGCGCCCATGAGCTGGACGTCGAACGGCCGCACGCCGATCGTGCGCTTGAAGGCCTCGCGCACCGACGCGTACGCCTCGAAGAGGATCTCCTCGAGCGTCTCGCCGTTCTCGATGCGCTGCTTGAACTCGACCGTCTTGCCGCGCAACTCGTCGTCGGTGAGCGCTTCGAACTCGGGCTCGAGCGTGCCGATGTAGGCCGCCTGCTGGGCGAGCCGCTTGAGGCGCCGGCCTTCGCCGACGCGCAGGACCTTCTCGAACGAGCCGAGGTTCTGAGCCACGGAACTAGGGTACCGGCAGAGCCGCGCCGCCTAGAGCGGGAGGACGGAGACTTCGAAGAGGTCACCCTCGAGCCGGCGCGCCCGCGCGACGTACGGGCCACGCTGGCGCTCTGCAGCGAGCTGCTCGAGCGCCGCGGCGCGCTCGACGTCGACGGGGATGCCGTCCGCGGCCAGCGCGAGCGTCTCGCCGTCCCAGGTCAGCTCGAGGTCGTCTCCTTGGGGATCCGGCGCGAGCTGTACCACCTCGATCGAGGAGCCACCGACAGCCCAGACATCGTCCCGCCGGACGGCCATCGCCCGGAAGGGAGCCGTCAGCGAGCCCGCGAGCGCGGCAGCGAGCGCCTCGATGTCGGCGGCGTGGCCTTCCTCGAGGACTAGCCGGCCGTCCGCGAGCGCGACGAACTCCACCTGATCGCCGGGCCTGCCCGGCGCGTCGGCCGTTGCCACTGCATCCCACTCGCGCTGCCGGGATAGCCCCGTGATGCCGGGGGGGAGCCAGCCTTGCTCAGGATCGACGGGCAGGCTAGTCCGTGCCCTTCGAGCGCGAAGCCTCGCGGCGGCGCTCGACGGTCCGCTTGTCGCGGTAGCGCTCGACCTGTCGCTCGAGCTTGTCCGCGAGCTCGTCGATGGAAGCCTTCATGTCGGTCGACGCCTCGCGGGCACGAAGGACGGGGCCTTTCGTCCAGATCGTCGCCTCTGCGATCTGATTCCGGGAGATGGACGGGTTGCGCTCGACGGCCAGCTCTACGACGACGGGAGTGGGGTCGGCGAGGAGCTTCTGGAGCTTGCCGATCTTCCGCTCCGCGTAGCTGACGAGGTCGGGGGTGAGGTGGAGATTCTTGCCCTTCACCTGGAGCTGCATGGCGTCCCTCCTTGCTCGCTCCAGATGAATGTATCGAACACGATTCAGAGCGAAGCGTTGAGCCGCCGGAGAAGTGCTGGAGCGCTCGCGAGGCTGCGTCCTCGGTCACGCACGTACGCTTCGCCCGCTGCGGTACGCGCGCTCCCTGCGTCCTTGCCTCGCGCCGCCCAGCCCATTCCGGCGACGAAGAATCGCTCTGAACCGAGTTCACCGCACGGCCCGCGCTAGGCTCACGACGTCGACGCGGCGCGCACCTGCCTTACGCAGCGCCGCCGCCGCTGCGTTCACGGTGGCGCCAGTCGTGTACACGTCGTCGACGAGACAGACGCTCGCGGGCGCGGTACCTGCGGCGACGAACGCCCGCGGGCGTTGCCGCGACGAGCGGCGAGCGGGAGGCCGGCTTGACGTCGGCGCGTCCCCGAACGAGCGATGGGCGCGACGACGGACAGGCTCCAGCGCTCGCCGAGCGCCCGGGTGAGCGCCGTCGCGGGGTGCTCGCCACGCGTGAGCACACGGTCGGGATCGGGTGGCACCGCGCAGAGCGCACCGCCGTCGGGGCGGGCGATCGTCTGGACTACCAGATCGGCAGCGATGGACGTGAGGCCGCGCAGCCCGCGCTCCTTCCAGCTGCGTACGAAGGCACGCGCGGTCTTTTCGTAGACGATCGCCGCTCGCGCCGAGGCGAAGGACAGCCTCCGCCCCGCGCATTCGCCGCACCGTCGCACCGGCCAGGCAGTGGGCGCGCCGCAGCGCTCGCAGAGCGGCAGCGGGATACGGCGCAGATCATCGAGGCAGTCTGTGCAGAGCTCGGATCCCGGGCTACGACAAACGATGCAGCGCCGTGGAAAGAGGAGATCGAGCACCCGGCCACCGTAGGCCCGGTCGTGCCACGTCTCTGCGTCAGCTTCGCGCCGAAAAGATCCGGTCTGCCTCCTCGAGCTGCTCGCGCGAGCCGATGTCGTACCAGTCGCCCGGAACCGGCCATGTGTAGACGTCCACCCGCGGGTACAGCCACTGCACGAGCCGGCCCGGCTGGTCCGGGTTGTTCCCGGTGCCGAGGTACTCGCGGATGAGCCGCAGCGTGTCGCGCGGGTAGAAGTAGAGCGCGATGCCGGAGAGCGTCGAGCGCGGCTCGTTCGGCTTCTCCTCGAAGTACGTGATGCGACCGTGCGCGTCGACCTCGATCGAGTTGTAGCGGCCGCGGATCAGCTCGAGGTCTCCCACGTCATGGACGGCGAGCAGCGCGGTTCCCTGCTCGCGCGCGAGCCGGCCGAAGTCCTCGAGCGTCTCCGAGAACAGATTGTCTCCCGCCACCACGACGAGGTCATCGTCGATGCCCTCACGGTCGACGACGAAGCCTATGTCGCCGATCGCTCCCAGCCGGTCGTCGTCGCTGGTCGTCCCGTCGTCGACGACGGTCACGTCCTTACCCTCGGCCCACTCGCGGAAGTGCGGGGCGAACTTCGCATTCGTGACGACGTACCTTCCGTCGAACCCGACCGGCGCCAGGGCGTCGAGCACGCGGTCTGCCATCGGCTTGCCGCCGACGGGCAGCAGCGCCTTCGGGCGGTCGCGCGTGAGCGGGTACAGCCTCGTCGCGTACCCGGCGGCGAGCACCAGGAGCTTCATCCGACGAGGGCGCCTCGCCTCACGCCGTCCTCGGTCACGATCGCGGCAATCAGCGCGGCCGGCGTGACATCGAAGGCAGGGTTCGTCGCGGGATAGCGGCCGCTGACCTCGGCGGCGGCACGCTCCTCGATCGGAATGGCGTCGCCGTCCGCGGCCTCGTGGTCGATCGTCGACGTCGGCGCGACGACCACGAACGGCACGTCATGACGTTGCGCGAGCACGGCCAGACCGTACGTGCCGATCTTGTTGGCCGTGTCGCCGTTCGCCGCGATGCGGTCGGCGCCGGTCAGCACGACGTCGACGAGCCCGCGTGCGATCAGCGATCCGGAAGCGCTGTCGACGACGACCGAGAACGGAATGCCGAGACGGTCGAGCTCCCAGGCCGTGAGGCGCGAGCCTTGCAGCAGCGGACGAGTCTCCGTGGCCCACACGTGCTCAACGAGCCCTCGCTCCCAGGCGAGTCGGATCGCACCGAGGGCGGTGCCATAGCCCCCCGTCGCCAGACCTCCGGTGTTGCAATGCGTCAGCGCGCGCGTGCCCGGCCCGAATAGCTCGAGCGCGTGCTCGGCCATGCGCCGGCAGCGCGCGACCTCTTCGGCGTGGATCTCCCGTGCCCGGTCGGGCGTCGGATCATCCAGCATCCGGTCGAGAGCCCAGGCGAGGTTGACGGCCGTCGGCCGCGATGAACGTAAGACATGATCCGCCTCGTCGAGGTCGTGGCCCAGCTCCGCCGCCAGTGCGTAGCCGTACGCAGCGGCGACCCCGATCGCCGGCGCGCCGCGGATGGCGAGCCCCCGTATAGCTTCCGCCACCTCGGCGGCGTTGCAGCACTCGAGCTCGACCTCCTCGTCCGGCAGTCGTCGCTGGTCGAGGAGGACGACGGCACCGTCCTCCAGGCGGACGATGGCCTCCGGCTCGAGCTCGGTCACCGCCCGAGCTCCTCCGTGAGCTCGGGCGTACGGCGATAGATCTCGGCCGCCGCTTCGTGGAATCCGCCGGGCAGGCCGGCGGCCTCGAACGTTCGGGCGATCTCCTCCATCTCCCCCACCCAGCGCCACCCCTTGGTGTCGGCGGCGCGCGCCGCGCGCACCGACCGTTCCGGCAGGTCGGGGATCGACTCGCGCCACTCGGCGAGGAGCGGCTCCTCGACGCCCTCCTCGCGGGCGACTGCGCGAATTGCTAGGAGGAGCGCCGCCGCACCCTTCGTCCACGCCGCGTACGCCATCTTAACGGCCGAGGCCGACCCCGCCTCGTCGGAGACGACGCGGGCCTGGACGAGTGTGTCGTCGAACAGGTCGGCGACCTGGGGCGCATCGAGCCCTGACAGGTACAGCCGGGTGGCGATGGCGTCTCGTGGCGGCGGCCCGACGATGCCTCCGTCCACGAGCCGGCCGCCGCCCTCCTCGATCACCTTCGCGATCTCGCGAGCCGTCATCGGCGAGACGGCGTTCGCATCGACGAAGATGCCCGTGAAGCTCGACACAGACCTCGCGACTGCCAGAGCCGCGTGCGGAGGGCACACGCTCAAGATGAGGTCGCTCGACCTCGTTAGCTCCTCGACGCTTTCGACCTCTTGTAGGCCGGCGTCCTCGGCACGCCGGGCGGTGTCCTCTCCACGGTCAGCCGAGGCCCAGAGGACAGTGCGCCGCTTGGTTGTCAGCTGCATCGCGAGCGCAGCACCCATCTCCCCCGGGTGCAGCAGCCCGACGACGGGATCAGCCCCTATGTGCCCTCGTCCCACGAGGCGAGGTAGCGCTCCTGCTCCTCGGTCAGCGTGTCGATCTCGATGCCCATCGACGCGAGCTTCAAACGGGCGATCTCCGCGTCGATCTCCTCCGGCACCGGGTAGACACGCCGCTCGAGCCGGGCCGCGTTCTCGACGGCGTACTCGGCCGCGAGCGCCTGGTTCGCGAACGACATGTCCATGACAGACGCGGGGTGCCCCTCCGCCGCGGCGAGGTTTACGAGCCGCCCGTCGGCGATGAGGTAGATCCTGCGACCGTCCTCAAGCAGGAACTCCTCGACGAACTCGCGAGCAGCGCGCACCTCTGCGGCGAGCCCGCGCAGCGCCGGGATCTCGATCTCGACGTTGAAGTGGCCGGTGTTGGCGAGGATGGCGCCGTCCTTCATGTTCGCCAGGTGGTCGGCGGAGATGACGTTCTTGTCGCCGGTGGCCGTGCAGAAGATGTCGCCGACCCGAGCGGCCTGCGACATCGTGAGCACCTCGTAGCCGTCCATGGCCGCCTCGAGCGCGCAGACGGGTTCGACCTCGGTGACGATGACGTGCGCCCCCATGCCGCGAGCGCGCATGGCGACACCGCGGCCGACCCAGCCGTAGCCGGCGACGACGAACCGCCGCCCGGCGAGCAGGATGTTCGTCGCGCGGACGATCCCGTCGATCGTCGACTGCCCCGTGCCGTAGCGGTTGTCGAAGAGGTGCTTCGTCTTCGCGTCATTGACGGCAATGATCGGGAAGCCGAGCTTGCCGTCCGCCTCGAGCGCTTTTAGACGGATGACGCCGGTCGTCGTCTCCTCCGTGCCGGCGATGATCTCGCCGAGCTGCTCGCGCCGCGCGGAGTGGAGGACGCCGATCACGTCGGCGCCGTCGTCCATCGTCAGATGCGGCTTGTGGTCGACGGCCGCGTCGATGTGTGAGTAGTACGTGTCGTTGTCCTCGCCCTTGATCGCGAAGACCGAGACGTCGTATTCCTCCACGAGCGCCGCGGCGGTGTCGTCCTGCGTCGACAGCGGGTTGGAGGCGCAGAGCACGACGTCGGCACCGCCCGCCGTGAGGGTGCGCATGAGATTCGCGGTCTCGGTCGTCACGTGGAGGCATGCCGAGACGCGGTAGCCGGCGAGCGGCTTCTCGCGCTGGAAGCGGTCGCGGATTGCCCCCAGCACGGGCATCTGCCGGTCGGCCCACTCGATCCGCCTCTTGCCCTCGGGGGCGAGGCCCAGATCCTTTACGTCATATCGCTTCGTAGCAGCCAATGTTCCCTCTCCAGTCGTTCGCTATGCGGCCAGTAGCCGCTCGTGCTTGCGCTGTTCCCATTCGAGAGCTTCGAGCTCCATGCCGGCGAGCCAGCCGTCGACGGCCGCCCGCAGGGCGGCATCCCCCCGCAGCCTGGCGGCGAACGCCACGTCGCCGATCTCGACGCCGAAGCGGACGAGGAGCTCGCGGAGCGAGCGCAGCCGGTTCAGCTCGGTCAGCCCGTAGCTGCGGTAGCCGCTCGCCGACCTCGGAGGCTCGACGAGCCCCGCCTGCTCGAGGTAGCGGAGCATGCGAGGAGACCAACCCGTGCGGCGGGCAGCCTCACCGATCGGCAGTCGCTCCACGCGGAGAACCTTAACACAGTTGCGTCAAGGTTGGGAGGTGCCCTCTCGGCCGTAGGCGTCCTCGAGACGCACGACGTCGTCGATGTCGGGCGTCGACACCTCGATCACGAGGGTGTCTTCGATCGCACGCAACCGATGAACGGTGAGCGGCTCGAAGCGGAAGCAGTCGCCCGGTCCGATCTCGACGATCTCGCGCTCGGCGTCGCCCACCGCCGACAGCTCGAGCTCTGCGCGACCCTCCTGCACGTACCACGATTCGTCCTTCTGCTCGTGGTACTGGAGCGAGAGCGCCTCGCCGGCGCGCACGAAGAGGAGCTTCCCGCAGTAGTGCTCGGTCAGGGCCCAGATGAGCTCCCAGCCCCAGGGCTTGTCGACACGACGCGGCTGGACTGTGCAGCCGGTGGTCATGCGGCCAGCCAGTCCGGGTTCGCGGTCACGTACTCCTCCGCGCGGCGGAGATCCTTCGGCGTATTGACGGTGATCCAGATGCCGTCGTAGCGATAGGCCGCGAGCCGCCCTGCCTCGGCGAGCTGCGGGAACGTGCTCGTCTCGTGGTCGCCGCGCTCGGGCAACGCCTCAGCGGCCTCGTCGCCGAGCACGTACACGCCGCAGCTCACCCAGTACGGCACGCGGGCCGCCTCCTCGAAGCCGGTCACCATGTCGCCGCCGTCGACCTGGACGACGCCGAACGAGGACTCAGGCTGGGTGACGGTGATCGTCGCGGCCGCACCGGCCTCGTGGTGTCGGTCGAGGAGGGCAGAGAGGTCGAGCGCGAGCAGCTCGTCGCCGTTCAGCGCGTAGAAGTCCCCGTTCTCACGCCGAGAGGCGGCGGCGAAGCGCAGCCCTCCCCCACGCCCGAGCGGCTCTGGCTCCTCGGCGATCGTGACGTCGGCGCCGAGGCCGGTCAGCTCCCGCTCGAACTCCCCACCCACTCCTGCGGCGCAGCTGAGGATGACGTGATCGACGCCCGCCGCCGCGAGCGCCGCCACCTGGTAGGCGGCAAGTGGCCTGCCTGCGACGGGGACGAGCGACTTTGGCCGGCCCGCGGCCGTGTCTCCGAGCCGCTCGGCCTTACCGCCGGCGAGGATGATCGCCTCCACGGTCCGTCTAGCTCTCGACCTCGACCGGCACGGGCCGGCCGACGCCCTCGTAGACGAAGCCGAGCGCGCGCATCGCCTCGGGGTCGAGGGTATTGCGCCCGTCCACGACGATGGGGCGCCGCATCGCGGCGTACGCCTCCGGCGTGGCGAGAGTCGCCACTTCGGGCCACTCCGTCACGATCACGGCCGCATCCGCGTCCCGGATCGCGTCGAGCACCGTCGAGGCAGCCGTTGCCTCGGGCAGCAGCGCGCTCCCGTCCGCGACCGGGTCCCACGTCCGCAGCTCCGCGCCCTCGGCGAGGAGGCGGGCGGCAATGACGAGGCTCGGCGCCTCGCGCAGGTCGTCGGTGCCCGGTTTGAACGCGAGCCCGAGCAGGGCGATCTCCTTGCCGTGGAGGTCACCGAGATGCTTCTCGAGCTTCTGGATGACGCGGCGCCGCTGGAGCTCGTTGACCTCGATGACGGCGGCCAGCAGCTGGAAGTGATACCCCGAGTTTCCCGCAAGCTGTTTCAGGGAGGAGACGTCCTTCGGGAAGCACGAGCCGCCGAAGCCGAGGCCCGCCTTCAGGAAGTGCGGCCCCAACCGGTGGTCGAGGCCGATACCGGCGGCGACGTCGACGACGTCCGCGCCGACGAGCTCGCAGACGCTCGCGATCTCGTTGATGAAGCTGATGCGGGTGGAGAGGAACGCGTTCGACGCGAGCTTGATCATCTCCGCGGAGGCGACATCGGTACGCACGATCGTCGTGTCCAAGGGCTCGTAGAGGGCGGCGACCCGCGCCGCGTGCTCGGGCTCGAACGCGCCGACGACGACGCGGTCGGGGTTCGTGAAGTCGTGGACGGCGGTGCCCTCGGCGAGGAACTCCGGATTGGATACGTAGCCGACGTCGCTCAGCCCGCGCGTCTCGAGAGCCCTTCGCACCTTCTCGCCGGTGCCCGGTGGAACGGTGCTCTTCATGACGAGGGTCGCCTCCACGCCCACCGGAAGCTCGTCGACGACGGTCCACACCGCCGAGAGATCGGGATCGCCCGAGTAGAGCGGAGGAGTGCCGACGGCGACGAACGCGAACTCGGCGCCCTCGAGGGCCTCGGCGACGTCGAGCGTAAAGCGGAGGCGGCCACCGGCGCGCTCGACGACCTCCTGCAGGCCAGGCTCGTGGATCGGGATCTCGCCGGCCAGGAGCGCATCGATCCGCTCCGGGAGAACGTCGCGGACGACGACGTCGTGGCCGAGCTCGGCGAAGCACGCACCAGTGACGAGGCCGACGTACCCGGCTCCGAAGACGCCGATGCGGCTCATTGGCCCGGCTTCGCCTTCGCCCTGGCCTTCGCCTTGGCGGCCTTACCCTTCGCCTTCTTCGGCGCATCGAGCGGCTGCAGGCCCTTGGCGATGGCGATCATCGTCTCGTTCGAGAGCGAATCGAGCAGCGTGTTGACGACCCAGTACGACGCGTCGCCCTTGCGCAGGACGATCATGTGCAGCTTCCGCCCGCGGTAGTAGAAGTCGTAGCCGCGGCCGTTGATCACGCGGTGGAGGCTGCGGCTGTCGAGGGCGGGTGCGTCGCGCCAGTTCATCTGCTGAACGCCCCAGTACTCGAGACCGCGCTGGAAGACGAGCCGCACGGCGTCGTAGTCCCCGTT
The DNA here is from genome assembly GCA_046729255.1 of Actinomycetota bacterium. GTDB lineage: Bacteria > Actinomycetota > Thermoleophilia > Gaiellales > Gaiellaceae > PALSA-612. The sequence goes on along the minus strand of JBKPGF010000011.1, from coordinate 54,973 downwards.
GATCCGATACGTGCGCACCGGCATCTCGGAGTCGACGGAGGACGAGCGGTCGAGCACGGAGGGCACCATAAGATCGAAGTCCACCTTCGGCTTCTGCGCCCTGACGAGGGAGACGGTGGCGGCGCGGTCGCGGCGGACGTCGGGCGGCACGCGCGTGATCTCCACCCTCGCCGGCACGGGCGCGAGCGTGTTGTGGAAAGTCTGACCGACGACGACCGTGAGCATCGCACCGTTCGTGAGTGGCTTCAGGTGACAGCTCCGGGGCTGTTTCAGCGCCTGGCCGGTGCACTGCCGGCGCGGAGCGAACGGGGCGGCTTCTGCGGCTCCGAAGAGCTTCGCCATCGCCACTGCGGCAGCGCGCGCCCGCGGCTTGCTCCCGTTGTAGAAGACCTTCGTATGGAACTGGTCGTCCCAGGGAGCATTCCCGGTGGAGGTCGAGGGCCGCTCGACGGTCGCGTAGCCGCGCTGGGAGAGCAGGTACTGCGCTTCGGCGGCCGCGCCGGGGACGACATAGCCGTTCAGGAGCGTGACGGTCGTGTCCTCGGGCTTCGGCGTCGACGATCTCAGCTTGCGCTCGAGGGCGACGGCCGTCGCGACCTTCGGCGCCTCGACGTCCGGGTTCGAGAACTCGGCGACGGCCTCCTGGATGTTCGCGCTGTCCGTCGTCAGCTCGGAATAGCCCGTGATGCCTTCGATCTTCTCCTGGAAGAAATGCCCGCCCTCGAGGCCGTACGCAAAGAGCGCGTAGCGAAGGATCGTGCGTGCGGTCAGCTCGCCGCCTCCGCCGACACCGACCTCGACGTTTTTCGTGACCGCGCCGACGAGGCTCGGGATCTTCGTGAGCGAGAACGCGCGGCCGAATTGCTCCTTCATCGCGGTCACGAACAGCTGCTGGCGCGCAACGCGATGGAAGTCCGAGTCCGTATGCCGGTAGCGCACGAAGTCGAGCGCGGCGCCGCCCGTGAGTCGCTGGTAGCCGGGCTTGAGGTTGATCTTCGCGAAGCCGAAGCCCGGGCTCACGCCGGCGTTGTCGTTGTAGTAGCGCCGGTCGACGTCCACCCAGACACCGCCCAGCGTGTTGACGATCTTCTTGAAGCCGCGGAAGTTGACGGTGATGAGGTAGTTGATGGGCAGCCCCGTGAGGTCGCGGACGGTGTCGAGCGCCCCGCGCGCGCCGCAGGTCGAGTAGGCGGCGTTGATCTTCGAGGTGAATTCCGAGCCCGGGCAATGGATCGGGACGACGAGGTCGCGCGGGAACGAGAGCATCGAGATCGTGTCCGTCTGCGGGTCGGCGCGCAGCAGCATGAGGGTGTCCGACCGTGACGGCGTTCCCTCGGCCTCGCCGTGGCGACGGTCATAGCCGATGATGAGGCCGATCGCGGCCTTGTCCGCGGGCGGCACGCCGTCGAGCGTCGTCTGCGCCGCCTTGACATCGGCCGAGTGCGCGCTGACAGCCGCGACGCTCTCGTGCAGCCAGAGGTAGACGCCGCCGACGAGCGACACGACGAGCATCAGCGCACCGGCCGCGACGACGCCTAGGACGCGGCCGAGCATTCCCATGCCGGTCCGGCGAGGCGGCTGCACCTCGTACACCGTCACCGGCGACAGCGCGTCGGGGGGCAGCATCGCGCGGCCGTTGCCGTCGGCGCCCGCGCTGCGCCCCTGCCCTCGTTTCAGCGTAGTCCGCACGTTCTCAGAAGCGACTCATCGCACCGACGTGGCACGGTCGTCGCATCGCGCCACGATACCCGACGCGGCGGAGCCGCTTTCCGCTCAACCCGGCTCGTAGCCGAGGTTCGGGCTCAACCAACGCTCTACTTCCGCCAGCGGCATGCCCTTGCGCACTGCATAGTCCTCGGCTTGGTCTCGACCGATCCGGCCTACCGAGAAGTACCTCGACTGCGGATGGTGGATGAAGATGCCGCTGACGCTCGAGGCGGGAAGCATCGCGCACGTCTCCGTGAGCGACATGCCGGCCTGCCCGGCGCCGAGCAGCGCGAAGAGTGGCCGCTTCTCAGAGTGGTCGGGACAGGCCGGATAGCCGAACGCCGGTCGGATCCCGCGGTAGCGCTCCTCGATGAGGCCGCCCGCCGACAACGTCTCCGTCGGCGCGTACCACTCGTGCCGGGCCTGTTCGTGAGCATGCTCTGCAAACGCCTCGGCCAACCGATCGGCGAGCGCCTTGACCATGATCGACCGGTAGTCGTCCTGTTCCTCGGCATAGCGCGCGGAGAGCTCCTCCGCGCCGTCGATCGAGACGGCGAAGGCGCCGATCGCATCGCCCTCCGGTGCGACGTAGTCCGCAAGGCAGCGGTTCGGGCGCGAGTCGCCGTGGTCGGCCTGCTGGCGCAGGAAGCAGAGCCGCGACCCGTCGACGACGATGTCGTCCCCATCCGCAGCGGCGGGCCAGAAGCCGTAGATGCCACGTGGCCGTAAGAGGGCGCCCTGAGCGAGCTCGTCGAGCAAGGCCAAGGCGTCGTCGAACAGGTCCTTCGCCGCCGGCTGTTCGAGGATCTTCGGATAGCGGCCTTTCAACCCCCAGGCGTGGAAGAAGAACGTCCAGTCCACGTACTGGACGAGCTTCTTGAGATCGGGCGCCAGCTCGCGCGTGCCGGTGAACGGCGGGGAAGGCAGCTCGTCGAATCCCACACGGTGGCGCCGTGCCCGGGCGTCCGCGAGCGGCAGGAAGAGCCTTCGCCCGCGCTCGGCGTGCTGCTCGCGCAGCGTGTCCTGGAGCGCGACGTTCTCCCGCTCGAACGCCGGGCGCCGCTCTCGGTCGAGGAGCGCAGACACGACGTTGACGACCCGCGAGGCATCGAGCACGTGCACCGTCGGCGAGGAGTACTCGGGGGCGATCCGCACCGCCGTATGCAGCTTCGACGTCGTCGCGCCGCCGATCAGCAGCGGCCGCGTCTCGCCGCGCCGCTCCATCTCACGTGCTGCGTGCACCATCTCGTCGAGGGAGGGCGTGATGAGGCCGGAGAGGCCGACGATGTCGGCGCCCACCTCGTTCGCCGTCGCGAGCACCTTGTCCGCCGGCACCATGACTCCGAGGTCGACGACGTCGTAGTTGTTGCATCCGAGCACGACCCCGACGATGTTCTTCCCGATGTCGTGGACGTCGCCCTTGACGGTGGCGAGGACGACCGTGCCACGCGACCGAGCGGCCCCTGACTCGCCGCGCTCTTCCTCCATGAAGGGCTCGAGATATCCGACCGCGCGCTTCATCGCGCGTGCGCTCTTCACGACCTGAGGCAGGAACATCCGGCCGGACCCGAAGAGATCGCCGACGACCTGCATGCCGTCCATCAGCGGGCCTTCGATCACATCGAGCGGCCGGTCGTGGGTGCAGCGTGCCTCCTCGACGTCCTCCTCGATGTAGTCGACGATGCCGTGGACGAGGGCATGCTCGAGCCGCTTCTCGACCGGCTGCTCTCGCCAGGAGAGATCGACCTCCCGCTTCGTCGCGTCGCCTTCGACGCGCTGTGCGTAGTCGAGCAGCCGCTCGGTCGCGTCGGGGCGACGGTCGAAGATGAGATCCTCGACGAGCTCGAGCAGCTCCGGGCGGATGTCCTCGTAGACGGCCAGCTGCCCGGCGTTGACGATGCCCATGTCGAGCCCCGCCTGGATCGCATGGAACAGGAAGGCAGAGTGGATCGCCTCGCGCACGTGCTCAGCGCCCCTGAACGAAAAGGAGAGATTCGAGATTCCGCCCGATACGCTCGCCCCCGGGCAGCGCTCCTTGATCAGCCTCGTCGCCTCGATGAACGCCTTCGCGAACTCCGCATGCTCCTCGATGCCCGTGCCGATGGCGAGGATGTTCGGGTCGAAGATGATGTCCTCCGGCACAAACCCCGCACGCTCCGTCAGCAGCCGGTACGCGCGCTCGCAGATCTCGACCTTCCGCTCGACCGTGTCGGCCTGGCCCTGCTCGTCGAACGCCATCACGAGCGCCGCCGCGCCGAGCCGCCGCACGCGACGCGCTTGGTCGAGGAACGCGTCCTCCCCCTCCTTCAGGCTCAGCGAGTTCGCGACGCCCTTCCCCTGGACGCACTTGAGGCCGGCTTCGAGCACCGAGAAGCGCGAGCTGTCGACCATGATCGGCAGGAGCGCCGCCTCCGGCTCTGTCGCGACGAGGTTGAGGAACCGCGTCATTGCCGCCTCGGAGTCGAGGAGGTCCGCATCCATGTTCACGTCGAGGAGGTTCGCTCCGCCCCGAACCTGATCGAGTGCGACGTCGAGCGCGGCCTGGAAGTCGTCGCCCTCGATCAGGCTCCGGAAGCGGGCCGAGCCGGTGACGTTCGTCCGCTCGCCGACGACGACAAATCCTGTGTCGGGCCCGATCGCGAACGGCTCGAGGCCGCTGAACACCGGTTGGCGCCGTCGCTCCGGGACCTTTCTGGGCGTCAGACCCCTGACCACGGCGGCGATCGCCCTCACGTGCTCGGGCGTCGTCCCGCAGCAGCCACCGACGACGTTCACGAGCCCGTCCTCCGCGAACTCCCGCAGGTAGCGGCTCGTGTCGCCGGGCTGCTCGTCGTGAAGCCCCAGCTCGTTCGGGAGGCCAGCGTTCGGGTGGCAGGAGACGAAGGTCGACGCGACGTCCGAGAGGCCCTCGACGTACGGACGCATCTCGGTCGCGCCGAGCGAGCAGTTGACCCCGACGAGCAAGGGCTCGGCGTGCTCGACGGAGAGCCAGAACGCCTCGACCGTCTGACCCGACAGGTTGCGGCCGCTCGCATCGATGGCGGTGAACGAGATCCAGCGCGGCGTGTCGGGCGCGACGTCGAGCGCGGCCGCGATCGCCGCCTTCGCATTCAGCGTGTCGAACACCGTCTCGATCAGGAGGAGGTCGACGCCGCCCTCGACGAGCGCGGCAATTTGCTCCGCGTATGCAGCCTGCACCTCGTCGAAGGTGACAGCCCGGTACGCAGGGTCGTCGACGTTCGGCGAGAGCGACAGCGTGACGTTGAGCGGCCCGACGGAGCCGGCAACGAACCCGCCTGCCTCGTCGGCTGCCTGCCGCGCGAGCCGCGCCCCGGCGACGTTCATCTCGGCCACCCACGGCTCGAGGCCATAGTCGGCCTGTCCGATCGAGGTGGCGGTGAACGTGTTCGTCGTCGCGATGTGCGCGCCGGCGGCGAAGTACGCCCGATGGATGTCGAGGATGATCTCCGGGTTCGTGAGATTGAGCAGGTCGGGGTCGCCCGCCACGTCGCGCGGGTGATCGCGGAAGCGCTCGCCCCGGTACGCCTCCTCGCCGCGGACCTCGCGCTGGATCAAGACCCCCCACGAGCCGTCGAGGACGACGATCTCCTGCTCGAGGAGCGTCTGCAGGCGGTCGGCAGCGCTCATGCGGCCTCTATACCAGCCGCGACACGCGTTGCCGGATCTCCCTTACGCCCGACCCGAGACCGACAGCTGGTTCTCGGCATGCCGCATGCGCTGCTCGAGCTGCCAACGGTCCGCGTCCGATTCGCCCGCTTCGACGCGCTCCAGCTCGGCCCTCGCCTCCTCGAGCTGCTGCTGCGCGCGCTCCGTGTCGATCTCGCGAGAGTCGACGGCGTCGTCGACGAGCGCAAGGGCGCGGTCCTGCTCGACCTTGAAGAAGCCCGGGCCGGTTGCGAACTCGAGGACCTTGGCGTCATCGACGTGGATGCGCGTCGAGCCCGCCTTCAGCATCGCGACGAGCGGCGCGTGGCGCGCGAGCACGCCGATCTCGCCCGCCGCGCCCGGCACGACCACCATCTCGGCGTTGCCCTCGTACGCCGGGCCTTCCGGCGTCACGAGCGATACCTCGAACTGCTTGCGCCCGTCCGCCACTGTCCCTACGAGGCGGCGACCGGCTCGGCTTCGGCTTCCTCGGCCTCTTCCGCCTCCAGCTCCTCGGCGGCCTCCGGGACGGTGACCGAGCCCTGCGCTTCCTTCAGCGCATCCTCGATCGTCCCGACCATGTAGAACGCCTGCTCGGGCACCTCGTCGTGCTTTCCCTCGACGATCTCGCGGAAGCCCTTGACGGTGTCCTCGAGCTTCACGTACACACCCGGCCGTGCGGTGAACGCCTCGGCGACGTTCATCGCCTGCGAGAGGAAGCGCTCGATCTTCCGCGCCCGCGACACCGTGAGCTTGTCCTCGTCCGAGAGCTCGTCCATACCGAGGATGGCGATGATGTCCTGGAGGTCCTTGTAGCGCTGGAGGATCTCGAGCACCCGCGTCGCCGTCTCGTAGTGGTCGTCCGAGATGACGCCCGGCTGCAGCGCGCGCGAGAACGACTGCAGCGGATCGATCGCTGGGTAGATGCCCTTCTCGGAGATAGGACGGGAGAGGACGATGAAGGCATCGAGGTGAGCGAACGTCCCTGCCGGGGCCGGGTCGGTCATGTCGTCCGCAGGGACGTAGATGGCCTGCACGGATGTCACCGAGCCGGTGGCGGTCGACGTGATGCGCTCCTGGAGCTCCCCCATCTCGCTGGCCAGAGTCGGCTGATAGCCGACAGCGCTCGGCATGCGCCCGAGCAGCGCCGACACCTCGGAGCCCGCCTGGACGAAGCGGAAGATGTTGTCGATGAAGAGGAGGACATCCTGACCCTGGTCGCGGAAGTACTCAGCCATCGTCAGGCCGGACAGGCCGACGCGCAGCCGCGCCCCGGGCGGCTCGTTCATCTGGCCGTAGACGAGGGCAACGCGGTCGATGACCCCTGACTCCTGCATCTCGAGCCACAGGTCGTTCCCCTCGCGAGTCCTCTCCCCGACGCCTGCGAACACCGACACTCCCGCGTGCTGCGTGGCGACGTTGTGGATCAGCTCCTGGATGAGGACGGTCTTGCCGAGACCCGCGCCACCGTAGAGGCCGATCTTGCCACCGCGCACGAACGGTGCCGCGAGGTCGACGACCTTCATGCCCGTCTCGAACACCTCGAGCTTCGGCGAGAGATCCGCGAACTCCGGCGCGTCCCGGTGGATCGGCCAGCGCTCGGCGTCGGTCACGGCCTCGCCCTTGTCGATTTGCTCACCGATGACGTTCCAGAGCCGACCCAGAGTCGCAGGCCCCACGGGCACGCTGATGGCAGCGCCGGTGTCGACCGCGTCGGCACCACGCGCCAGACCGTCCGTCGAGTCCATAGCGACCGCACGCACGCGGTCGTCACCCAGGTGCTGCTGGACCTCGGCGATGAGGTCGCGGCCGGAGCCCCCGTCCGCGTCCGTCATAGCTATGCGCAACGCGCTCGTGATCCCGGGCAGGCGCTCAGGGAAGACGGCGTCGATGACGACGCCCTTGATCTCGACGATCTTGCCGACGTTCTCTTGCTCCTTGGCGGACATGCGTCTCCTGATGTGCTCTCGAGGAAGTCGTGGCGCGACTGGGCGCTGCCACGCGGGTGCCGCAAGTCTATCGGAGCCTAACTGGACGCTCATCGACTACTAACGGCCGTCGGGCTACGCTTCCGCCATGGTTCGCGCGCTGATGCTCGCCGCCTGTGCTGCGCTCGCCGCGGTGACGCTCGCTGCCTGCAGCGGCGCCGGTTCGGTCTCGAAGGATGAGTACGCGGACGTCGTCGGAAACAGCCGAGACCGCGTCGACTACGCCCTCGCCCAGATCACCGTCGGCACGGGCTCGTTGGAGGAGTTGATTCGGCGCATGAACGACGCAGCGGACTCGATCGACGAGGCCGCAAGCGACCTCGACGACGCTGGCATCGCCGACGGGTTCGACGACGAGACGGACGACCTCGTCGACGCCTTCCACCAGTTGGCCGCGGGCCTGGCCGGGACGGCTCACGATGCCGGTCAGAGCGGCATGGAGGGCCTGCTGACCGGATCACAGGCGTTGCAGTTCCCGGGCTGGAACAAGGCCAACCGCGTGCTGGCGAGCCTCAAAGCGCAGGGCATCGCCGTCGAGCCCATCAGCTCACACTAAATCGCCAGGAAATCTGACGATTTCCTGGCGCGACGTTCTCCGAGAAGTGACGGTGGACCGCGCCCGCGCATGTCGGGCGCGGTGGCGCACTGACTGTCGATTATTGGCGAGACTGAGGAAGTGTCTGACGTAGTTCGTCTCACCGTGGTTGGGAGCCAAGGCGAAGCCGACGTGATCTGCTCGCTTCTGCGCGCCCACGGGCTCCAGTGCAGTGAGCGCTCACTCGAGGGTGCCATCGGCCGCGGTGGCGGCTGGGGCGGTTGGCGAGGAGTATTGGTGCTTGAAGATGATCTCGACGCTGCTCGCGAGCTCCTCGCCGCCACACCACGAGCGGACTAGCGAAGATCGCCGCCGCGCGCGACATGTGCGCGCGCGGCTCACGGCCGCTCTCGGAGGCCATCTCTCCCCGCCCGAAGGTCGTCAGACTTTCGGGCTGATTACAAAGCTGCGCCGAGGAGCTGGACGGGGTGGCCCGGGCGGGCGCGGGCGAGCATCGCCTGCTCGCGCTCCATGTCCTTCCTCGTCATGTAGTTCATCTTCTCGGGCGTCTTGGGCACGAAGTTGTGCTGGATCTCGATCGGCTGGCTGCGCAACGCCTGGCTCGCGCCGACGAGAACGGCGACGGCGACCGCGGCGGCGGCGGCCATCTGGATCCGTACCCCCGCCTGGCGGCGCGGGCGCTGGATCGTGACCGGCCTGGCCATGATTTCGAACGGCGTCTCGCGTAGCGCGAGCGTGAAGCCGCTGACCTCGCGCTCGAACTCCCGGCAGGCACGGCAGCGCTCGAGATGCGAGGCGGTCATCGCCCGCTCGAGCTGCGACAGCTCGCCGTCCAGCCCGACGGAGATCTGGCCGCGAACCCGTTCACAAACGAGAGGCCGAACCGGTCTCATGCCCATTCAGACGAGCCCGGATGCAGAGAGTTAGACGACAACGTCAGCTCGTCGAGCGCTTTGGTTGTGCTCCCACCCGGTCGGCCGAGGGCTGCTCGTCCAGCGCGAGCGGCCGCATCACCTCGGCAAAGTGGCACGCGACCGGCTGGCCCGTGCCGCCGCGAGGTACGAGCGGCGGATCCTCCTGGGCGCAGATCTCCTGCGCCATCCAGCAACGTGTGCGGAAGCGGCAGCCCGAGGGCGGGTTCGCCGGGCTCGGCACGTCCCCTTCGAGCATGATCCGGTGGCGCCTGCCCCGCTGATCTGGGGACTCGATCGGGACGGCCGACAGCAGCGCCTGCGTGTACGGGTGCATCGGCGTCTCGTAGATCTGCTGTCGCGAACCGACCTCCACCACCTTGCCGAGATACATGACCGCGACCCGGTCGGAGATGTGCCGGACGACTGAGAGGTCGTGGGCGATGAAGAGGTACGTGAGCCCGAACTCGTCCTGGAGCTGCGCGAGGAGATTCACGACCTGCGCCTGAATGGAGACATCGAGCGCCGATACCGGCTCGTCGAGCACCATCAGCTCGGGGTTGAGCGCGAGCGAGCGGGCGACGCCGATGCGCTGCCTCTGGCCCCCGGAGAACTCGTGGGGGAAGCGGTTCGCGTGCTCGGGGCTGAGGCCGACCGTGCGCAGCAGCCCCTCGACCTTACGGCGGCCTTCCTTCCCGCGGTAGAGCCCGTGGATGCGAAGCGGCTCGGCGACGATCTCGCGCACCGTCATCCGCGGGTTCAAGGACGCGTACGGGTCCTGGAACACGATCTGGACGTCCCGCCGCACGGGCCGCATCTGCTTTCGCTTGAACGACGTGATGTCGGTGCCCTTGAAGATGATCTTCCCGTCGGTGGGCTCGGTGAGCTTGATGATCGTCCGGCCGAGTGTCGTCTTGCCGCAGCCCGACTCGCCGACGATCCCCAGCGTCTCGCCCCGGCGGACGCTGAGGTCGACGCCGTCGACGGCACGCACTTGGCCGATCGTGTGCTTGAAGACGCCGGCCTTGATCGGGAACCACTTGACGAGGTTCTCGACGCGGAGAATCTCGTTCGGGTCCGATTCGGCGGCAGCGGCCGCGGCGCTGTCCACCCGCTCCTGAATGGTCTCGCTCACGAGCTACCCCCAGCACGCGCGGGAACGCGCTGCGCCGGGATCTCTTCCGCAAAGTGACACGCCGAGACGTGGTCGCCGAAGTCCCGCAGCTCCGGGATCTCCGTACGACAGCGCGCTCGCCCCTGCGACAGCGTACAGCGGGGGTGGAACGCGCAACCCGGCGGCGGGCTGATCATGCTCGGCGGCTGGCCGGGAATCGGCTCCAGCCGGTCCTGGTCTGAGTCGAGCCGCGCGAGGCTGTTCATGAGGCCGAGTGTGTACGGATGGCGCGGATCGTCGAAGAGCGAGTGCACGTCGCACAGCTCTGCGACGCGGCCCGCGTACATGACGACGACCCGGTCGGCGAGCTCGGCGATGAGGCCGAGGTCGTGGGTGATGAGGATGATCGCGGCGTGCGTCTCGCGCTGGGCCGCCTTGATCACCTCCATGATCTGCGCCTGGATCGTCACATCGAGAGCTGTCGTCGGCTCGTCCGCGACGAGCACGGACGGTGAGTTGGCGATCGCCATGGCGATCATCCCGCGCTGTCGCATGCCTCCCGAGAACTCGTGCGGATACTGGTGGAAGCGCTGCTCGGGGTGCGGTACGCCTACGAGCGAGAGGAGCTCGATGACGCGGCGCTCGGACTCCTCCTCCTTGACGCCAGGGTTGTGCGCGCGGATGGCCTCGGCGATCTGACCGCCGACCGTGAGCACGGGGTTCAGCGACGTCATGGGGTCCTGGAAGATCATCGCCATGTCGCCGCCCCGGATCTTCCGTAGCTCGTCCTTCGACATCTTCAGGAGATCACGGTCCTTGAAGATCGCCTGACCGCTCGCGATGCGGCCGGGCGGCTGCGGTATCAGGCCCAGGACCGAAAGCATCGAGACGCTCTTTCCCGATCCGGACTCGCCGACGATGCCCAGCACCTCTCCCGGAAACAGCTCGTAGCTGACGTCGGTGACGGCCTGGACGACCCCGTCCTCGGTGTCGAACTCGACCGTGAGGTCGTCGATAGTGAGGATCGGGTCAGGCATGTGCGAGGAGGCTAGCGCGAATCGTCGTGAACAGGTAATCGTCGCGCGCGAACGGGACCCCGCGCCCCGTCTAGGCGCGCATTCTCCGCTGCGTCGGGTCGAGCGCGTCGCGCAGGCCGTCGCCGACGAAGTTCACGCACAACGCAATTGCGGTGATGACCAGACCGGGGAAGGTCACGAGCCACCAGGTCTGGATGCCCTGCTGCTGGCCGTCGGCGATGAGCTTGCCGATCGAGGACTCGGGCGGTTGGATGCCAAAGCCGAGGAAGGAAAGCGCCGCCTCGACGAGGATCGCGGCCGCGATGATGAGCGTCGTGTTGACGACGATCGGGCCGACGCAGTTCGGGAGAATGTGGCGCATGATGATTCGTCGGTCGCCGGCGCCGGCGGCCCGCGCGGCCTCGACGAACTCCTTCTCACGTAGCGAGAGGAAGAGCCCGCGCACGATGCGCGCAATGCCGGTCCAGAACAGGAACGCGAGGATGAGGCCGATCACCATCGGCTGGGGGATCGTCACGGTCGTGATGCCGAGGTTGAGGTTGACGTCGCCCTGGCCGAAGAACTGGGCGGCGACGAGCAGGACGGCGAGACCCGGGAGCGTCAGGATGAGGTCGGTGAAGCGCATCAGCCCGTTGTCGACCGCACCTCCGTAGAAGCCGGCCACCGCGCCGATGATCGTCCCGATGACGGTCGCGAGCAGCGCGACGACGAGCGCCACGCCGAGCGACGTCTGCACGCCGTAGATGACGCGGCTGAAGTAGTCGCGGCCAAGCTGGTCGGTACCGAAGATGTGCCAGCCGTCCCACGTCGGCGCCCTGTTCAGGCTGTTGATGAGGTCGTCGAGCGGGATCTCGTCCTCTCCGTACGGCGCGATCTGCCCGGCGAAGATGGCGAGCAGCCCGAAGCCGATGAGGATCAGCAAGCTGGTGACGGCGAGCTTGTGGCGGAAGAATCGCATGCGGGCATACGCCCACTGGCTGCGCGCCTCGAGCTCGACGCCGCTCTCGTAGGTCAGCTCGAGGTCGGGCGCCGCCACTTGCAGGGGGTCGACGGGCGTTGCAAGACCGCCCGTCGCCGCACCTGCGCTCTCGGGCCGTCCCACATTCGCCATCGAGAGGTGGCGTTCTTCGCGCTCCTCGGGAAGCATGTCGGACCGGGGCCGGGTATCAGTCATAGCGCACTCGTGGATCGAGCACGCCGTAGAGGATGTCGGCGATGAGGTTGAAGATGATGATCATCGTTGCCGTGATCATCAGCCACGCCATCACCGGGTAGGGGTCCGCGGTGCCTAAGGCATTGATGAAGTAGAGGCCCATGCCGTCTAGGGAGAAGACGGTCTCGGTGACGACGGCGCCGCCGATCAACGCGCCGAAGTTCAGCGCAATCACGGTGACGAGCGGGACGAGCGCATTGCGGAATGCGTGCCCCATCGTCACGTTCCGCTCGCGCAGGCCTTTGGCCCGCGCGGTGCGGACGTAGTCGGCGTTCACGACCTCGAGCATCGAGGCGCGCATGAAGCGCGAGTACTGCGCGATGCTCGCGACCATCAGCACCAGGACGGGCAGTGTGAGGTGCCACGCGCGGTCGACGAGGAAGCTGAAGCCGCCTCCCGAATCGACCGAGTTGAGGTTGGCTATGGGAAAGATCTTATGGCCCGTCCAGCCCTGGATGTTGACGACCAGTACCTGCAGCATGAGCGCGAGCCAGAACAGCGGCATGGCTAACCCCAGGAAGCTGAACGTCGTCGCCGTGTAGTCGAAGACCGAGTACTGCCGTAAGGCAGAAAGCACGCCGATGGCGATGGCGATGAGGATCGCGATCAGCTCGGCGGCCACCACGAGCTGGAGCGTGTTCTTCATCACGCGCCAGAGGTCGGGCAGGATCGGCTTGTTCGTCAGCAGCGTCGTGCCGAAGTTGTTCGTAACGGCGTCTTGCACCCAGTAGCCGTAGCGCACGAAGACGGAGTCGTTGAGGTGCTTCTCCTCCGCGATCCGGTCGAGACCCTCCTGGTCGATGTTGGGGGTGATGCGGAGTGGGCCGAGCGGGTCACCGGCGCCCTTGGCCACGAACGTGAAGACGAGGAAGCTCGCCGCGATCAGCACCAAGACGCTGTAGAGGAGCCGGCGGATGATGTACGTGACCATCTGGTGATTCTGACCTATGTCGTTCGATTTTGGAGGGAATCCCACTCCCGCCGGAGCGGGAGCGGGATTCGTCTCCGTACTACCTCCTGGGAAGCTGGCTTACGCTGCCCAGTTTGCGACGTTCCAAGGGCTGCCTTCCGTGGTCGGGTTGACCGCCGGGCCCTTGACCGTGTTCGCGCGGATGACGTAGATCGGCCGTGCGAACAGCGGGATGGACGGAATGTCCTTGACCATGTACTTCAACTCGGACGAGTTGAGCATCTGTGCACGCTTTGCAGCGTCAAGCTCAGTGGCGACCCTGTTCTGAACGGCCGTGAGCTTCTTGTTGCAGTAGTTCATGTAGTTCTGGTCACCGCCGCAGGCGTACAGGTCCTTGATGGTGATCGGAGTCGACGGGCTGCCGACCCACGTGAACATCGCCAAGTCCCAGTCACCTGACGGCAGCGTCGTGCCGAACAGCGTTCCGGCGACCTGGAAGCGAGCGACGAGCTCGATTCCAACGCTCTTGAGCTGCCTCTGCATGATCTCGAAGGCGAGCGCGCGGAGCTGGTTACCGGTCGTGGTGCCGAAGCGGAACGACAGCTTGCCGACGTTCGGGCAGCTGAAGATGGCCGAGTTGCTCGCAGAAGGCTTGCTCGGGCCACCGGTGCAGCCCTTCTTCGACAGGATGTCGATCACCTTCTGCTGGCTGAACTTCCACTGGGCCCAGTTCTGCTTGTAGCTCGACTCGAAGGGCTTGAACATGTGGCTCTGCAGCTGCGGCAGACCCGGAGCGATCGTCGCGTACAGGGCACCCGCGATCTGCTTGCGGTTGATGCCCGTGATGAGCGCCTGCCGGACGTACGGCTGCTTCAGAGCCGGGTGGCCCTGCGGACCGAACTGGATGTCGACGTGCTCCCAGGCGTAGCCGATCCTCTGGTCAACGACGAACTTCTTGTCCTTGAGGAAGTCGGCGATCTGGAGCTGCGGCTGCGGCTCCATGACCTGGCCCTCACCGGCCTTCAGAGCCTGGAAACGCGCGTTCGTGTCGAGGATGTAGCGGAACACGACACGGTCGAGCTTCATCTTCGGTCCCGCCGTGAAGGCGTTGTTCTTCAGGACAGTGAGCTGGGTGCCCTTCTGCCAGCTGCCGAACTTCCAGGGGCCGCTCGTCACGTTGATCGAGTTCAGGAACATCTGGTTCATGTCCTGGCCTGCGATGACGTGCGCGGCGTACGGACCGCTGGAGAGGAGAGCCTCCCAGTCGGCGTACGTCTTCTTGAAGACGACAACACCCTTCTTGCCGCTAGGCGTGATCGACTTCACGTCTTCCCAACCCGTCCGGCTGATGACGTTGTTCTTCGGGTTGATGAAGACCTGCCACGTCGCCCTGAGGTCCTTCATGGTGACGGGCTTGCCGTCCGACCACTTCGCCTTGCTCGAGTACTCGACGGCGACGGTCAGCGGCTTCTTCTTCGTGACCTTCGGCTTCGACGCGAAGAGGCGAGTCTCGAAGTCGGCCTTCTGGTTACGAATCTGGCCGCCGTACCAGATGTTGTTCAGCACCAGGGACGTGGCATAGAGGTTGTTCCCCACCCACGGGCCCTGGAGGTTCGGCGGCTCCTGGTCGTGAATAAACACGACCGTCCCCGCGGAAGCGCGATCCGAGCTCGCGTTGGCCGTCGGGCCAACGACAAGCGTCGCAGCGATCGCCGCTGCTCCCGCGAGGAGCACGATTGAGCGCTTACGCATCTATCTCCTCCATCCGAGTTGGTACTTCTGTTCTCGCACGAGACCTGGAGCTAGGGATGTGCGCGACGCGTCAGCGGCCAGGCAGCCGTTCCCGGCCGAGACGTTCCGTCGACGCCCATCGCCCCTCTCCATTGGTCAAGTGCAGGATCGTAGTGTATGACGTACCTCGCACAATCTGGTTAGTGGCTCTTATCGCTCGGAGAACGTGATGACGCTCTTTCCACGCAAGGGACAGCAACACCGGCCGGCGGCCGACATCGCCGCAACAGAAGACGCGAATCGGCTTGCCGATGCGGCTCCAGGAGTGGTGGATGCGGCGGCGGAGTCCGAGTGGTACCACGAGCACGGAAGCGAGGTGGATCGTGCTGCCTACACGCTCTGCCTGCTGCGGCGGGCACGCGCCGGGCAGCTGCAGAGCCCCGTAGCCGGGGACGAGGCCGTTCGCGCCGCGCTCGCCCAGGCCGACCAGGCGGCCGTCGTCTGGCTCGCGAGTCGCGCCATCTCGTACATGGACGAGATGGGCTTTCCCGACACAGTGGAACTGTGGTTCGAGAGCTAGCGCTCTTCTCCGCCGAAAAGTCCAGATCGCTTACGCGTGACTTTCGGCGGAGAAGAGAGCTCCCCGCCCGCCGCAGACCTCGAGAGGACGCGTCTAGCGCTCTCGTTTCCAGAGCAGCAGTAGCAACGGCGCGATCGCGGCGGCGAGCAGGTACGGCGCGAGCGCGAGCCGCGTCTTGCGGACGCCTTCGGTGAGGGTCGGTCCGTTCTTGAGCGCCGAGCGAACCCGGCTCGCAACGGCGTCGAGCTCGTCCTCGTCGAACACCGCCGCGCCCGTTACCTTCCCCAGCGCGTCCAGATCCGCCCGCGCCG
The DNA here is from genome assembly GCA_046729255.1 of Actinomycetota bacterium. Classification (GTDB taxonomy): domain Bacteria; phylum Actinomycetota; class Thermoleophilia; order Gaiellales; family Gaiellaceae; genus PALSA-612. Next base: position 39,249 of record JBKPGF010000011.1, on the reverse strand, counting down.
CCGGGTTCGGCCGGTACTGCGGCTCGGGCAGGCCGCGGTTGAAGACGCGCTCGTCCCGTCCCCAGAACTGGACGAAGACGACGCTCACGCCGGGCGGCCGCTTGAAGAAGCGCGCGAGGCGGTCCGCGTTGATCGCCTGGCTCTCGCCGTCGGTGAGCACGACGAGCGCCCGCCGCTGCGCCCGCGGTGAGAAGAAGCGCTGCGAGGAGACGGCGGCGAGGGAGTCGTAGTTCGTGGCCGTCGTGATGAAGCTCGAGCGCGGCGGCGGCCGCTCGATGTCGACGGCGAGATCGACGGTCGCCCGGTAGGCGTCGGCGTCCGCACTCGGGAAGAGATGCGGCAACACGCGATCGGTCATCGAGGCTACGCCAACCGGGATCTCGGGCAGGTGGCCGCGCAGCGCGACGGCGGCGTCCTTGGCCCGCTGCAGGCGGGTCGCACCGCCGAGGCCTGAGCGGGCCAGCATCGAGCGTGAGATGTCGAGCACGACGTAGGCCTCGGCGTCCGTTCGGACGTCGAGCGCCGTTTCGTCTTCCACCACAGGCTGGGCGGCAGCCACTCCGAACAGCGCGGCCACGGCCGCCGCAGCCAGCGTCGGCGCCGCCAGCCTCCGGCGGGACAGACGTGAAACTGCCAGCCCGGAGCGCAGCCGGTCGCCACGCCGCGCGACGAGCACGAGCGCGGCGAGCGGCACGAGGACGCCGAGCGCGATCACTGCGCCCTGCGGCGTCAGGAAGATGAGGTCGAACCCCAACACTCCTAGTAGCCGGAGCCGGGGTCGCCCGCGCCCGCGCCCTTGGCGCCGGAGCCGCCGGGCGAGGGGTTCGGCCCGCCGCCGGACTCGGTAGGCTGGATCGTGCGGCCTCGCTGGAGCGCGAGCTCGAGATTCGCCTTCGCTTCACGGTTGTCCGGGTCCAGCTCGATCGCGGTCTGGAACGCTGCCACCGCGTCCGCGACGAACGCCGCCTGGTCGCGTGCCTCGGTCAGGGAACTGGCGAAGCCGATCACACCGATGAGGTTCATGGCGCGCGACCTGCGGACAGGGTCGCCGTCCTCGCCGGCGACCTGCTGCAGCCTCGCGCGCGCTTCGCCGCGCCTGAGCGCGAGCTCGGGATCCGATGTGATGCCGAGGTCGAGCCTGCTCAGGCGTAGCGCTCTTACGGCCTCGCGGAAGGCCACGTCGTCACCGGTGCCGAGCACGCGCTTTGCGACGCCGAACGGCAGGACAGTGTCGGGCTGCCACAGGTCTTCGCTCTCGGGCCCGGCGCGGTAGCGGACGTCGTCCGCGGCCATCGCGTCACTCCAGCGACCGATGTCGACCGCAAGGAGCACGAAGAGCGTCGCGAGCGCAAGACAGAGGACGGCGCCGGCGGCCATCGCAATGCGTTTGACGCTCATGCGCGTCCTCCGCGCTCGCGCGGCAGGGCGAGCCGTCCCGAGAAACGCTCGTGGAGGGCGAGCGCCGCGAAGAGGAGCGCGCCGAGCACGAGCAGCCCGGTCGGCAACGCCGAGCCGATCGTGTTCTCGAAGCGTCGCTCGTCGCCTCCGCCGCCGGGCAACGCCGAGAACGCCTTCGGTCCAAGCAAGCCTTGGTACAGGCGCAGTCCGTCGCTCGAGGCCGAGATCGGAACGACGCGTAGGTCGATCGACTTCCCCTGGAGATCCTGGATGACCCGCGACATCGCCTGGACGTCCTCGGGCGCAGTCTCGAGATCGGACACGAGCACGACGAACCCGTCCTCGACCTTGTCCCGCTCGAGCATGTCACTCGCGAGCTCGAGCGCCTGCGAGATGCGCGTGCCCCCCCTGAACGAGTTCCACCAGGGGTTGATCGGCGGAGCAGCGGCCGACTTCGACGGCTGGAGCACCCGCAGCAGCGGCTCGAGCTCTGAGGCGGGCGTTCCCGGTGGCAGCAGCTCGTACGGGACGTCCGAGAAGATCACGAGCCCCACCGGCGCGTCCGTCTTCACGAGCTCGCTCACCGCACGGCGTACGTCGACGTAGTTCGACTCGGCGATGCTGAGCGAGAGATCGAGCACGACGACGCCGGTCGACCCAGGCGGCAGGAAGCTGCGCTCACGCACATCCAGCCCACGTGCCGACGCTGCCGCTGCCGCGAGCAGCGCAACGGCTCCTCCGGCGAGTACCAGACGAAGCACCCCTGCGCGCAGCCTCGCCCAGCGCAGACCGCGAACGTCGTAGGCGGCGACTGCCTGCCGGCGGCTACGGCGTGGGAACAGGCGCATCGGCCTCCTCCTCGTCCTCTTCCTCGACCTCGTCGGGCTCGAGCGACGCCAGGTAGTCCCGGACGTTCTCGGCAAGACCGCTCGTCTCCGCCAGCGTCGGCGTCACCTCCGACCAGGCCATCGCCCTGGCACGGCGCGCGAGCGACAGCTCATCCCGCGCTTCCATCTCCTCCGCCACAAGCTCGAGCGCCCGCCTGCGGTCGGCCTCCCCGTTCTCCTGGGCCTCCTCCGTCAGCAGGATCAGGGCCAACTCGAGCGGCGGGAGTACCGGCAGCGGCTCGGGCTCGGGCTCGGGCTCCGGCTCGGGCTCGCGGTGCGGCACGGCCCGATGGGCGAGGGCGATGCCGACGAGCGCCAACAGAATTGCGCCCGCGAAGAGCAGGCCGCGAGCCATGCCGGGCGATATGGCGTAGGACGCCTCGGGCATGGAGACGAGATCGGCTTTCCACGGGGTGGAGATAGCCTCGCGCCGCTCGAGGTCTCCGGAGACGAGTTGCGAGTGGACGACGAGGACCGGCCACCGCACGTCCACCGTCTCGCGGCCCGCATGCTCGTCGGTGCGCCGGTACGAGACGACGACGGGATCGAACTCGAGCTGATACGTCTCCCGGGGCGGAACGCACGGCCCGATCACGCAACGCAGCACATACGTGGTGCGGATGAGACTCGTGGTGTCGGAGTTCTCCCGAGTCTGCTGTGGAGGGACGATCGACTCCCATGGCGAGAACTGCTGGCGGATGCGCACGGAGTCGGGGTCGGCCCGGCGACGATCGACGGTCGCCGACACGGTGGCAGTGAGCTTGTCCCCGAAGCCGGGAATGCGAGGCGACAGCGTGAGGTCGACGGCCACCGGCGGTGACGCCTCATCAGGTTGCGACTGCTCGTCGCTGCCTCCGCGCAGCACGAGGACGAGCACGACCGCGACGGCAGCGAGCACGAGCAGCGCTGCCGGGATGATGCGCCGCGCGGTCACGGGCGCCCGTTCATGCCACTCTCCGGAGGTTGCGCAGGTCAGCCCAGTCGAGGAATGCCGCGAGGATCTCCACGGGATCGCTCGAGGACACGAGCACGGGATCGAGCCCGAGCGCCTCGAGCTCGCGCAGAAGCGCCGCTAGCCGTTCCTCGTTGGCAGCCCGCCGTCTCGCGACCTCGCGCTTCGTCATCCGGACGTCGACCTTGCGGCCCGACCTCGCGTCGCGCACGGGCACGACCATGCCGTTGACGTCGGGGAAGCTCTGCTCCCAGGTCGGGTCCTGGATGATGACCGGCACGATGTCGAGCCGCCGCTCGAGCGCGGTCAGCCAGACATCGGGCGTCGGCGGGTCGATGAAGTCGGAGAGCACGAACACGAAGCTGCCGGGCGTCACCGCCTTCGCGTGCTCGGTGAGGTAGAGGATGCCCTCGCCAACGCTGCCCTGCGATGCGTCGAAAACCGTCGACGGCAGGCGCTCCTCGCGGAGCTCCCAGAGGCGGCGACCCCCTTGCGGCGGCAGCCAGTACGGCTCGCCCTTGGCAAGGTCGACGTAGCCGATGAAGCCGCCCACGAGCGAGGCGCTCTGGATGATGAGCTCGATCGTCTCACGCATCGCGTCCGCCTTGTCGAGCCAGGGCAGCGGCGGCCTGAAGTGCGCCATCTCGGGCCTGCGGTCGCACACGACGACGACGCGGGGCGCCTCCTCGGCGAACCGCTCGCGAACGATGAACTCGTCGCGCTGGCGGGCCGACGAGAGGCGGGCCGACGCCGCCCAGTCGATCGTGTGGATGTTGTCGCCCTCCTGATACGGCCGCGAGCCGGCGACGTCGGATCCCGCTCCCCGCCGATAGCTACGCATCGTCCCGAACGAGAGCCCCATGAGGCGGCCCCGCGGAACGAGCGTGAAAGTCACGGAGCGTCAGTGGCTGCGTGCGACGGACCCTCGAACAACGGGTCCTCCTCGGAGCCGGGGACGGGCGCCAACTCGAGACACTGCTGCTTGAACTCGTCGATCGCTGCGGCCCAGCCGCTCGAGCGGGCACGCGCGAGGAAGCCGGAGCGGAACACGAGCCGGTGCGAGATCACGGGGACGAACAGCTGCTCGACGTCGAGCGGCACGACGTACTCGCGCCCATGGAGCAGCGCCCACGCGCGTGCCGCGCGCTCCAACGCGAGGCTCCCGCGCACCGAGGCTCCCATGGCGACATCGTCGAGGACCCTCGTCGCGCGGACGAGCTCGACGAGCCAGCGCTTGAGGACGTCGTCGACGTAGACGTCCTGGACGGCGGCACGGAGTACGGCGATGTCGGAGAGGGTCACCGCGGGCTCGAGGCTTTCGAGCGGGTGGACGACGCGCTGGTCGTCGAGGATCGTCAGCTCGTCGTCGACCTCCGGATAGCCGAGCGCGGTCTTGAGGAAGAAGCGGTCGAGCTGGGCCTCGGGCAGCGGGAAGGTGCCTTCGTACTCGATGGGGTTCTCGGTGGCGAGGAGGAGAAACGGGTCGGGTAGCTCGCGCGTGACGCCGTCGACCGTCACCTGCCGCTCGGCCATGGCTTCGAGCAGCGCCGATTGCGTCTTCGGCGTCGCCCGGTTGACCTCGTCGACGAGCACGACGTTCGCGAAGATCGGCCCGGGCCGGAACTCGAAGTCCCGCGTGCGCTGGTCGAACACCGAGAGCCCCGTGACGTCCGTCGGTTGCAAGTCGGGAGTGCACTGGATGCGAGCTGTCGTCGCGCCGTCGATCGAGCGTGCGATCGACCGGGCGAGGACGGTCTTCGCCGTGCCGGGCACGTCCTCGAGGAGCACGTGGCCGCCGCAGGTCATCGCCGAGAGGACGAGCTTGATCTCCTCGCGCTTCCCGAGCACGACGGTCTCGACGTTCGCGAGGAAGCGCTCGGCCACCTCGACCGCGCTGTCGAACGTCGCCCGCTCGTCCAGCGGCGCTATCTTCGATTCCATCGCTCGTCAGTCATAGGGGCCAGTGCGCCGGGCGTAGCTTGTACGACTCCGCCGGCCGCCCAATAGTTTGCAGGCGGCCCACTACTTGCGGGCCTTGGTGAACGCCGCCTTCGCGGCGGCCAGCGCCGCTTTCGGGCTCGGCGGGGTCACGTCGCCGTACATCGACACGGTGTGCACGGTGTTGCCATACCGAAACGCGTACGTGATCGCCTGGCCTCCACCCACCTGGATAAGGCCGCTCGCGACCCAGGACTCGTCGCCGAGCGGCGGTCCCTTGAGGTCGGTGAACTGCAGCGAGCGCGCGTCCTCGTGGGTTTTTCGCAGCCACACGGTCGCTCCGCCGCGATTGCGGAAGAGCCAGATCCTCTGGGACACACGGTGGTCGGTGCCCGGCTGCTTCGAGACGAAGATGCTGTCGTGGAGCGCCTGGAAGCCGATGTCCTCGAGCGGTCGCGTCTGGCTCGGGAGCACGAGCCCGACCTCGTCGAGGCTCATGACGCCCGACTCGTCCTTCACGTAGGCGAGGCCCGGCGGGGCATTCTCGGGCCCGAGCGCGATCCGCTCGAGATCGGCCTTCTTGAAGGTGGGCGAGTGCTTAGCAGGAGGAGGTGGCGGTGCCGGGGGTGCCGGCGGTGCCGTCGTCGGCGGCGGGGGCTCGGGCTCGGCCGCCGTCGAGTCGCCGCCGCAGCCGGCGAGCAGCAACGCAGACGTGAGCGCGAGCAGGGCAAGAAGTGCTGGGCGACGCATCGCGGAAATGTAGCTGCGGCCAGATTGCGTCCCAGTGACTACTGGGTTAAGGCATCCGCGCCCGCGACCACCTCGAGGATCTCTTGCGTAATCTCCGCCTGCCGCGCACGGTTCATCTGCAGTGTGAGCGAGTCGATGAGCTCGCCGGCGTTCTTCGAGGCGTTGCGCATGGCCGTCATGCGGGCGCCCTGCTCGGACGCGGCCGACTCGAGCAGGGCTCGGTAGAGCTCGGTCTCGAGATAGAACGGCAGCAGCCGGGCGAGGATCTCCTCCGGCTCCGGCTCGTAGATGACGTCCCCGAGCAGCGCGGCCCGTGCCGCCTCCTCCTCGCGCCCGAGCAGCTCCTCGGGGATCGGCAGGACGTCCTGCTCAACGACCGTCTGCACGAGCGGCGAGACGTAGTGGTTGTAGATGATGACCGCGCGGTCGACCTCCTCGGCGACGTACATCTCGGCCAGGCGGTTGGCGAGCGCCTGAGCGTCGGCGTACGCAGGCCGGTCGGAGAATCCCGTCCAGGCCTGCTGGACCGGGTATTGACGGAACCGCAGGGTCGATGCGCCCTTGCGCCCTGCGACGAGCCAGCGGACATCGACGCCGTCCCGGGTGAGGCTACGGTCGAGCGCGAACGCGCGGCGGAGCACCTGGGTGTTGAAGGAGCCGGCGAGGCCGCGGTCGCCGGTCAGCGGCAAGATGGCCACGGTCTTCACGTCGCGCCGCTGGAGCAGCGGCAGGCCATGCACTGAGGACGCGGCGCGAGCGGTGCCGACCATGAGCTCCATCATCCGGTCGGCGAACGGCCGCATCGCCTCGATGCGAGCCTGCGCGCGCCGCAGCCGAGCACTCGCGACGAGCTCCATCGCCTTCGTGATCTTGCGGGTGTTCGTGACGGAGCGGATGCGCCGCCGGAGATCCTGGACGGTGGCCAACTACGCCTCGGTCGTCACGGACGGGGCAAATCGGTCCGACACCTTCTTGAGCTCGGCGCGGAGCTTCTCCTGCAGCTCGTCCGAGAGCTCCTTCTGGTCACGGATCTCCGCGTAGATCGAGCCCTCCGAGCGCAGGTACTCGCGCAGCTCGCCCTGGAAGCGCTCGACGTCCTCGACGGGGATCGCGTCGAGGTAGCCGTTGATGCCGGTGAAGATCGCCGCCACCTGCTCCTCCAGCGCCCACGGCGAGTACTGCGGCTGGTTCAGCGTCGCGACCATGCGCTCACCGCGGCCGAGTGCGTCGCGTGTCGCCTGGTCGAGCTCCGAGCCGAATTGCGCGAAGGCCTCGAGCTCACGGTACTGCGAGAGGTCGAGCTTCAGCCGGCCTGCGACCTGCCGCATCGCCTTCACCTGGGCGTTGCCGCCCACCCGGGACACCGAGACGCCGACGTTGATCGCCGGGCGGACGCCCGAGAAGAAGAGGTCCGACTCGAGATAGATCTGCCCGTCGGTGATGGAGATGACGTTCGTCGGGATGTAGGCGGCGACGTCGCCGGCCTGTGTCTCGATCACCGGCAGCGCCGTGAGCGAGCCTGCCCCGAGCTCGTCGGAGAGCTTGCACGCGCGCTCCAGCAGCCGCGAGTGGAGATAGAAGACGTCGCCGGGAAAGGCCTCACGTCCCGGCGGGCGGCGCAGCAGGAGCGACATCTGCCGGTAGGCGTCGGCGTGCTTCGAGAGGTCGTCGTACATGCAGAGCGCGTGCTTGCCCTGGAACAGGAAGTACTCGCCCATGGCCGCGCCTGCGTACGGCGCCATCCACTTCATCGGAGCCGCCTCGTTGGCGGGAGCCGTGACGATGATCGTGTAGTCCATCGCACCGGCGTCCTTCAGCCGTTCGTAGACCTGCTTCACGGTCGACGACTTCTGGCCGATCGCGACGTAGATGCAGATGAGGTCCTCGCCGCGCTGGTTGAGCATCGTGTCGACGAGCAGGGCCGTCTTGCCGATGGAGCGGTCGCCGATGATCAGCTCGCGCTGGCCCCGGCCGATCGGGATCATCGAGTCGATCGCCTTGATGCCGGTCTGCACCGGCTCCTTCACGGGCTGCCGGTCGACGACGCCGGGCGCCTTGAACTCGAGCGGGCGCGTCTCGGCGGCCGTGATCGCGGGGCCGCCGTCCACGGGCTGGCCGAGCGGGTTCACGATGCGGCCGATCAGCGCCTCGCCGACCGGAACGCTCGCGATGCGCCCGGTCCGCCGCACCGACTGGCCCTCTTTGACGAGCTCCCACTCGCCGAAGAGCGCCACGCCGACGTTGTCCTCCTCGAGGTTGAGCGCGATGCCGGTGACCCCGTGCTCGAACTCGAGCATCTCCATCGAGGCGGCGCTCTCGAGGCCGTAGACACGGGCGATGCCGTCGCCGACCTGGAGCACGGTGCCGACCTCGGCGAGGTCCGTCTCGACGGCGAAGTCCTCGATGCGCTGCTTGAGGATGGTGGTGATCTCTTCAGGGCGTAGCTTCACGATGGCTCCTTCGGGGCTTGGTCGGCAGGGACGAGAGAGTCAGCTGTGGGCGGAGCCGGGCTTCGCCCGAGCGCAGCCCAAGCAATGCGCGGACGGCCGCTGCGTGAAGGAGGGGGCGCGTGGGGGAACCAAGGGTTACCCCACCCGGGCTTGAGGATGGTGGTGATCTCTTGAGGGTGTAGCTTCACGTCTTATCTCCTCGTCTGTAGCTCTACTCTCATTCGTTCGAGCCGGCCGCGCACGCTCGCATCGGCGCGCAGCGATCCGGCCTGGAGCACGATGCCGCCGATCAGGTCCGGGTCGACCTTCTGCACGGCCTCGACCTTACGGCCCGAGGCCTGCTCGATGCGGCCGACGATGTCCGTCGCTTCCGTCTCGGACAACTCGTACGCGGTCGTCAGCGTCACCGTGAGCTGTCCCTCCGCCCGCGCGACGATCTCGTCGAACGCGGCGCGGATGCCCTCGATCGAGCCCGCGCGTCCCTTCTCGGCCACCAGCCGAAGGAAGTTCGAGACGAGCTCGTCCGGGCTGTCCACCGCCGCCTCGAGCACTGCCGCCTTCGAACCCGCATCCACCTGCGGGTTCCCGATGACGGAGCGAAGCTGCGGCACCTCGGCCATCGTCTCGGCGACGGTGGCGAGCTGCGCCTGGACGTCCTTGACTTTCCCGCGCTCGAGCGCGGCGTCGTAGAGCGCACGGGCGTACACGCGGTCGGCGACGGACACGTCTTAGACCGTTTCCTTCTCCAGCGCAGAGAAGTCGAGCTCGTCGATCGCTTGCTCGATGAGCCGCCGCTGATCGGCGTCGGTCAACACCTTGCCGGCCACCTTCTCTGTGGCCTCGAGCGCGAGAGTCGCCACTTCGGAGCGGATCTGGCCGATCGCGCGCGCCGTCTCGGCCTCGACGTCCTTGCGCGTCTCCTCGATGCGACGCTGGCGTTCGGCGTCGAGCTCCTCCCGCAGGCGACGCTGCTGGTCCTCCGCGACGCGGCGTGCTTCCGAGAGCATCTCCTCGGCCTGCACGCGAGCACCGGCCAGCGCCTCCCGCTGCTGTGCGACGAGCTGCTCGGACTCCGTCCGGGCCCGATCGGCGGCGTCGAGCGCTTCGCGGATGCGGTCCCGCCGCTTGTCGATTCCTCGTTGGATAGGCCCGAACGCGAACCGCCGGAGCACGAGGAACACAATCGCGAAGACGACGAGCGTCCAGATCATGAGGCCGGGGACGACCTCGATGATCCCCGAGCTTGCGAGCAGTGGCGCGCTCGGCATCAGACGAGCACGAAGGCGAGCAGACCGCCCAGGAGGCCGTAGAACACACAGGCCTCGGTGAGGGCGAAGCCGATCCACTGGATGCCCTGGAGCTCACCGCGGAGCTCCGGCTGGCGAGCAACCGCCTGGATCATCGAGCCGAAGATGTTGCCGATGCCGACTCCGGCCCCCAGCGAGCCGAGGCCGATGCCGAGCGCGAGCGCGATCGCCTTTCCGGCGTCGACCGCGGTGTCGGCTTGCGCGAGCAGAGTGAACATGAAGCGCTCCTCCTAGTGTTCGGGCTCGATGGCCGAGCCGATGTAGATGGCGGACAGGGCGGCGAAGATGTACGCCTGGATCGTGACGACGATAACCAGTTCGAAGGCGTAGAAGAGAAACGCGAGGATGACGGACGCCGGGAACACGTACCAGTTGATCAGGAAGATGAGGCCGATCGAAACGAGGATCAGCATGTGGCCGGCGAGCATGTTCGCGTAGAGCCGAACGCTCAGTGAGATCAGCCGCATGAACTGGCTGAGGATCTCGAGCGGGATCATCATCGGCAGCAGCGCCTTCGGCACGTCCGGGATCCAGCTCTGGAGGTAGCGCTTGACCCCGTTCTCGCGGATGCCCTCGATGTGCGTGAACGTCCAGCTCATCAGAGCCAGTGCGAGCGTCACGGACAGCGTCGACGTCGCGGCGAAGATCGCGAGTGTCGGTACCTCCACGCCGGCGACCTCGACGTTCTCGTCCGAGAGCGGCAGCGGGATGAAGCCGATGAAGTTCAGAACCCAGACGAAGATGAGCAGCGAGGCGACGTACGGAAACCATCGCGCGATCGCCTTCGTCGGCAGGCCTTGCTCTGCCACCTGCACCTGCGCCGCCTCGTAGACGATCTCACCCATGGTTTGCCGCCGCCCCGGGCGCTCCTTGAGACGCACCCGCATGAGGACGATGCCCAGCACGATGGACACGACTCCACCGAGCATGAGATATGCGACCGCCTTGTTGATGGACAGGTCGAGTGGCCCGATGTGGATGGGAATCCAGTCGTGCAGCTCCCACTCTTCCGATGGGTCGAACTCGTCCTCTTCGGCCTGGGCGGCAGCGACGGCTGGCAGCACGAGCGCGAGCGTCGTGGCCAGAGCAAGAGCGCGCCTCACTTCGAGCCTCCGAAGTACGCCGCGAGCGAAAGCCCGAGCTCGGCGGTGTACGCAAGAGCGAAGACGAGAATCGCGGGCAGCGCGAGGTCCTCGTTGGTCGTCGCCACCGCTAGCAGCACGACGAGCACGGCCAGCCCCTTGAAGACGAGCTCGAACGCCTGCAGCCCGGTGGCGGCGGCCTCGCTCGAGTCCTTTCGGACGTGGTCGATGAGGAGCGAGATGCCCCGCAGGCCGCCCCAGAGCACAGCGCCGAGCGCCCAGCCGCGCACGTCCCAGCCGGCGACGAGGAAGACCGCGAGCGCGACGCCGAGCACGAGCAGGGCAGCGAGCGCCGGCGCCAGCTTCTTCGGCACGGGTCTCGGCGTCATGAGCACGTTATTCCGACTCAAAGCGCATCCTTGTACTTGACATAGACCGCTCCGACGCCGGCGGGCACGCCGATCATCGCTCCGGCGAGAATCCCGTAGCCGATCGAGCCCGCGGCCCAGCCGACGAGCGCTCCCCCGCCGATGCAGGCGGCAGTCGTGCCTGCGAGCAGGGTTCCGGCCCCGGCAGGGTGAAACGCGGGGCGTGAGGGCTCCATCGGCGCGAGCATACCAGCCCGGAGGGCCTAGCTTGTAACACCCGATCGCCTGCTATCGAGCGAGAAAGGCGGTGGTTTGTGCCGCTAGGCGGATCTGCGCTCTTCGGCCATCTCGCGCTCTCGCGCCTCGCGGCGGCGGATCCGTGGATTGGCGAGCTTCACGATCTCGAGCGCGTAGACGATCACGACGGAGAACAGTACCGCGACCAGTCCGATCGCGGCCACGGCGACCGTCGGCCACAGGTGCCAATCGCCCTGCTCGCGGAAGGGGATGAAGCGCGTCGCGAGCGCGGCGCCGGCGAGCGTCGCGCACCAGAGCCAGATGACGATCGTCGTCCGCCGCTGGGAGAGGCCGATGCGCAAGAAGCGGTGGTGCAGGTGCTCCTGGTCGGGAGACGTGATCGGCTGCCGGTACTTCATCCGGCGCGCAACGACAAATCCCGTGTCCATGATCGGCACGGCCAGCACGAGCAGCGGGAAGAACAGGGCAACGGTCGCCGCCGTCTTCAGCAAGCCCTCCACGGCCACCGTCGCGAGCACGAAGCCGAGCAGCATCGCCCCCGAGTCGCCCATGAAGATCCGCGCGGGATAGAAGTTGTGCCGCAGGAAGCCGAGGCAGGCACCGAAGACGATCGCCGAGACGATGGCCGCGTCCGGCTTGCCGAGCGAGAGGGCGATGACGGCGAACGTGCCGCCCGCGATCGAGCAGACGCCCGCGGCGAGCCCGTCCAGCCCGTCGAGGAAGTTGACCATGTTCATGACGGCGACGATCCAGACCACGGTCAGCGGCTTGCCCACCCACGGCGACAGCTCGTGGACGCCGACGAGCGGGAACGTGAAACGGTCGATCCAGATACCGGAAGCAACAGGGATGGCGGCCGCCCCGATCTGTCCGGCGAGCTTCTGCCACCACACGAGCCCGCGGAAGTCGTCGACCGCCCCAACTGCAGTGGCAACGGTTGCGCCGAGCAGGAGGCCGCGCATCTCGTCCGAGAAGTCGACGAACGCGAGCGCCGGGATGATGATCCCGAAGAAGAGCGCGAGGCCGCCGAGCTTCGGGACGATCCGCTCGTGGACGCGCCGCTCCCCCGGCCGGTCGACGATGCCGAGGAAGCGCGCGACGTTGCCGACGACCGGCGTCAGCAGGAGGACGATGAGGAGCGCGAGGCCGGCTCCGTAGAGAACCTCGGGGCTGTCGCGAAGCTCTTCCCACATATCGGCTACTTCGTCCCGTAGAGCCGGTCTCCGGCATCGCCGAGGCCGGGCACGATGAAGCCGCGCTCGTTCAGACCGCGGTCGACAGCGGCCACGACGATGTGGACGTCGGGATGCGCCTCCACCACGCGCTCGATTCCCTCAGGGGCGGCGATGATCGCAATCAGCCGGACGGACGTCGCCCCCGCTCTCTTCACGACGTCGATGGCCGCGGTCGTCGAGTTGCCCGTCGCGAGCATCGGGTCGAGCACGATCACGTCCCGCTCGGCGACGTCCGCGGGCAGCTTCACGTAGTACTCGTGTGGCTGGAGCGTCTCCTCGTCGCGGTACATGCCGATGAAGCCCACGCGCGCGCCCGAGACGAGCGACAGCACGCCGTCGAGCATCCCCACGCCCGCCCGCAGGATGGGACAGACCGCGACCTTCTTGCCGGAAATGCGTGGCACCGACGTGCGCTCGAGCGGCGTCGAGATCTCCACCTGCTCGGTGGCGAGGCTCTTCGTCGCCTCGTACGTGAGCAGCAACGTCAGCTCGTTGACGATGCGCCGGAAGTCGGCAGTCGACGTGCTCTCGTCGCGGAGGAGGCCGAGCTTGTGCTGCACCAGCGGATGCGTGACCTCAGTCACCGTCACGAAGCGAAGTGCGTGTAGCCGCGGAAGCCGGGGTAGAGCGGCCGTGCGTCGCACAGCGCGAGGCTCCGCTCGCGAAGGGCGGCGAGGTCGGCATCCGGCGTGAGGGTCGCGCAGATGATCTCACCCACTTCGCGGAAGTCGTCCTCGTCGAAGCCGCGCATCGTCGGGGCAGGCGTGCCGGCGCGGAGCCCCGAAGAGACCGTCGGCGGCCGCTCGTCGAAGGGGATCGTGTTGCGGTTGACCGTTACTGCCACCTCGGCCAGGCGCTCTTCGGCGTCCTTTCCTGTCCAGTCCGTCGCGCGCAGGTCGACGAGCAGGAGATGCGTGTCCGTGCCTCCCGTCAGCACGTCGAGGCCACCCGCCTGGAGCTGCGCAGCGAGCGCGTCCGCATTCGCGCGCACTTGTCGCTGGTACTGCTTGAAGCCTTCGGAGCCGGCGATCGCGAAGCACGTCGCCTTTGCAGCGATCACGTGATTCAGCGGCCCGCCCTGCATGCCCGGGAAGACGGCTCGGTCGAGCGCATCCGCGTGCTCCTCGCGGCACAGGACGAACCCCGAGCGCGGGCCGGCAAGCGTCTTGTGCGTCGTGGACGTGACGAAGTCGCAATGCGGCACCGGGCTCGGGTGCAGCCCGGCCGCGACGAGCCCGGCGAAGTGCGCCATGTCGCAGAGCAGGAAGGCGCCCACCTCGTCGGCGATCTCGCGAAAGCGCTCCGCCTCGACGGCCCTCGGGTACGCGGAGCCGCCGCAGACGATGAGCTTTGGCCGGTGGGCTCTCGCGAGCTGCCGCACCTCGTCGTAGTCGACGAGGCTCGTCTCCCGGCTGACGCCGTAGTGGACGATCGTGTACAGGCGACCGGAGAAGTTCACCTTGAGGCCGTGCGTGAGATGCCCGCCGTGCGAGAGCTCGAGCGAGAGGATCGTGTCGCCCGGATCGAGGCAGGAGGAGTAGACGGCCATGTTCGTCTGCGCCCCGGCGTGCGGCTGGACGTTCGCGTGCTCGGCGCCGAAGAGCTCCTTCGCGCGGTCGATGGCGAGCTGCTCGATCTCGTCGACGACCTCGCAACCACCGTAGTAGCGGCGGCCCGGATAGCCCTCGGAGTACTTGTTCGTCGGGGTCGAGCCGACCGCCTCGAACATCGACGGCCACGTGAAGTTCTCGGATGCGATGAGCTCGATCTCGGCCCGCTGCCGCTCGAGCTCGCGGCCGAGCAGCTCCGCAATCTCTGGGTCGACCTCGGCCAGCCCGGCAGAGCGCAGCTGCTCGAGGGAGAGCGCAGCCTGGAGCATCGGGGGGATCGTACTCAGGGGCGTCTGACGGCGGCGACGCGAGCCAGTGCCTCGGGGGCCGGCACCGCCCCCTCACGGAGCACGCGCGGCTCCCCGCAGCTGAGATCGAGGACCGTCGAAGGCGTGCCCGGCAGCGGGCCTTCGTCGACGATTGCCCCGCAGGCGGCGCGGATCTCCGCGGGCACGTCGTCGAGAGCACGCGGGTCCGGCCCACCGTGCGCGTTCGCGCTCGTCGCCATCACCGAACCGACCTCGCTGACGACGCGCGCAGCCTCCACGGGCAGCCACGGCACACGAACACCGATCGTCTCCTCCGCGAGCCAGGGATAACGGCGGGCGGGGTTCGCGAAGACCAGGGTGTAGGGCCCCGGTAGCAGCTCTCGGATGATCGCTTCCGGCAGCTCCGGCACGCGTGCTAGCAAGACGTCGACCTCGGCGCAAAGGAGGGCGGCGGGCTGACCCACGGGCCGACCCTTGAGCGCGAGGGCGCGGCGGCAAGCGGCTTCCGATCCGGCGTCGGCGCAGAGCCCGTAGACCGTGTCGGTGGGCAGAACGACCGGCTGCCCCGCCCGCAGCGCGGCTACGGGGTCCATCGTCCGTCGACGACGCGGTCGCGGCCGGCGAGGTCGGCCGTCGCGACGACGTCGTTGTAGCCGAGCCTCTCGAGCAAGACGGTCACGTCCCCCGCAGAGCCCGCGGCCACTTCGAGCACCAGCGCGCCGCCGGGGAGGAGCGCCTCCTGCGCCGCCCCGGCGATCGCCTCGGTGAGCCCGTGCCCGACGAGGGCGGCGTGCGGCTCCCAGTCGCGCACCTCGGGTTGAAGCGCCTCGAGCTCCGCCGGCTCCACGTACGGCGGGTTGGAGACGACGAGGTCGTACGGCCCGCCGGGCAATCCCCCGGAGACGTCGTGCTGCAGGATCCGAACGCGGTCGGCGAGACCGGTGTGAGCGGCATTCTCGAACGCGAGCCCGAGCGCGTCCTCCGAGACGTCGATCGCCGTGACCACGGCGTCGGGCCGCTCGTCGGCGATCGCGAGCGCGATCGCGCCGGTGCCGGTGCCGACGTCGAGCACGGCGGGCGCCTCCTTTCCTTCGAGCGCACGGAGGCAGCGCTCGACCACGACTTCCGTCTCGGGACGTGGGATGAGGGCGCGCTCGTCGACCTTCAGCGTGAGCCGGCGAAAGCCCCACTCGCCGAGGATGTACGCGAGCGGCTCCCGAGTGCCGCGCCGACGGACGAGCTCGCGACACGCGGCCTGCTCCTCGTCCGTCAGCCGGCGGTCGTACTGGAGGTACAGGTCGAGGCGTGTGATCTCGAGCCCGTGCGCGACGAGGTGCTCGGCGTCGACCCGGGGGCTCGGGACGCCCTTGCGCGCGAGGAAGTCCGTCGAGGCCGCCACGGCCTCCTGCACGGTCATTCCGCGGCTTCGAGCGCGCGGCGCCGCTCTTCGGCGGTCAGCGCGTCGGTGAAGTCTCCGAGGTCCCCCTCGAGGATCGCGTCCAACCGATGCTGGGTGAGCTTGACCCGGTGGTCGGTGAGCCGGTTCTCGGCGTAGTTGTAGGTGCGGATCTTCTCCGCCCGCTCCCCGCCGCCGATCTGTGCGCGGCGCGCGGCCGACTCTGCGGCGCGCTGACGCTGGTGCTCGTGCTCGTAGAGGCGGGCGCGGAGCACCCGCATTGCCTTGTCGCGGTTCTTGAGCTGCGACCGCTCGTCCTGCATGGCGACGACGATGCCGGACGGCAGGTGCGTGATGCGCACCGCCGAGTCCGTCGTGTTGACGCTCTGGCCGCCGGGCCCCGTCGAGCGGTAGACGTCGATCTTCAGGTCCGCCGGGTCGATGTCCACCTCGACCTCCTCCGCCTCCGGCATGACGGCCACTGTCGCCGTCGACGTATGGATGCGCCCCTGCGACTCCGTCTGCGGCACGCGCTGCACCCGATGCGTGCCGGCCTCCCACTTGAAGATCGAGTACGCGCCGTCGCCCTTGACGGCGAAGACTGACTCCTTGACCCCTCCGCCGTCGTTCGGGCTGGCGGAGATCGGCTCCCATTTGAAACCACGCCGCTCGGCGTACCGCGTGAGCATGCGCTGGACGTCGCCTGCCCAGAGCGCCGCCTCGTCACCCCCCACTCCCTGGCGAACCTCGACGATGACGTCCTTCGAGTCCGCGGGGTCCGTCTCTACGAGCGCGAGCTTCAGCTCCTCCTCGAGCTGCGCGGCCCTCGTCTCGAGCTCGGGAACGAGCTCGCGGAGATCGCCGTCCTCCCGCGCCGCCTGAAGATCTGCGCGCACGCCACGCCACTCCGCCGCCAGCCGGAACGGCCGCTCGAGCTCCTTCAGCCTGCGGCCGACCTCGGCCGCCTGCTTGCGGTCGTTGTAGACGGCAGGGTCGGACATGCGCTCCTGCGTCTCGTGGTAGGAGCGCTCGAGCTCTTCGACGAGCGCGTCGATCCCCGCCATGACCGAAGCGTAGCCCGCCGTCCTGGACGCTATCGCTTTACGCGGTATAGTGCCGTTGCTTCATAATCTGAAGTCTACGACGAGGAGGAGTGCATGCCGGTGCTCGAGGAAGTCCAGTCGGCCAACGAGGAGTACGCCACCGAGTTCGACAAAGCGCATCTACCGATGCCGCCGGGTCGGAAGTTCGCCGTCGTGACGTGCATGGACGCGCGGCTCGACCCTGCGAAGTTTCTCGGCCTCGAGGAAGGCGACGCGCACGTCATACGGAACGCCGGCGGGCTCGTCACCGACGATGCCCTGCGCTCCCTTGTCATCTCCCACAACCTCCTCTGCACCCAGGACGTCTTGGTGATCGCCCACACCGACTGCGGGATGCTGACATTCTCGAACGAGGAGCTACAGGAGCAGCTCGGCACCGACATCGAGTTCCACCCCTTCTCGGATCTCGACGAAAGCGTCCGCGCAAGCGTCGAGCGCGTGCGGCAGTCGCCGATCTGCAGCGGATCGGTGCACGGCTTCGTCTACGAGGTCGAGACGGGCCGGCTGCGCGAAGTCGCGTAGGGCGCGAGCGGCGCTCTAGACGAGCCCACTCACGGGCGTTACGCTCGCTTGCGGCATGACCTGCCCGGACTGCGGCACGGAGAATCAGCCGACCGCGAAGTTCTGCGTCGAGTGTGGAACCGCGCTCGCGCACGCATGTGCTGTCTGCGGCACGCCGCACGCGGCCGGCCAGCGCTTCTGCGCCGAATGCGGAGCGCAGCTCGGAGAAGCTCCCGCTCTGGCGCCCGCCACGCGGGAGGCGCCGACAGCCGAACGCCGCCTCGTCACCGTCCTGTTCACCGACCTCGTCGGCTTCACGGCCGCTTCCGAGCAGCGTGACGCCGAGGAGACCCGCGAGCTCCTCTCGTCGTACTTCGAGCTCGCCCGAACGCTCATCGGCCGCTACGGCGGCCAGGTCGAGAAGTTCATCGGTGACGCGGTCATGGCCGTGTGGGGCACGCCGACCGCGACCGAGGACGACGCAGAGCGTGCAGTTCGCGCAGCCCTCGAGTTCGTCGACGCCGTACCCGAGCTCGACTCTGCGCTCCAGGCACGCGCAGGCGTTCTCACCGGCGAGGCCGCGGTGACTATCGGTGCCGAAGGGCAGGGGATGGTTGCCGGTGACCTCGTCAATACCGCCTCGCGCGTGCAGTCGGCCGCGAAGCCGGGAACGGTGCTCGTGGGCGAAACGACCCGGCGCGCCTCGGAGCAGGCGATCGTCTACGAGCCCGCGGGGGTACACGACCTCAAGGGCAAGGCGGAGCCCGTGGAGCTCCACGAGGCCTTACGGGTGGTCTCCGCTCGCCGGGGACAGCTCAAGTCCACCGGCCTGGAGGCGCCGTTCGTAGGACGGGACCGCGAGCTCAAGCTGATCAAGAACCTCTTCCACGCGTCCGCCCAGGACCGCCGAGCCCACCTTGTCTCGATCACGGGCATCCCCGGCTACGGCAAGTCGCGCCTGGCCTGGGAGTTCGAGAAGTACATGGACGGCATCGTCGAGCAGGTCTGGTGGCACCGCGGGCGCTGCCTCGCATACGGAGAGGGTGTTGCGTACTGGGCGCTCGCCGACATGGTCAGGATGCGTTGCCGGATCACCGAGGACGAGACCGCCGAGTCGATGCGCGAGAAGCTGAGGGAGACGCTCGAAGAGCATCTGCCCGACCCTGAGGAGCGCAGCTTCGTGGAGCCCCGGCTCGCGAACCTGCTCGGGCTCGAAGACGGCTCGACAGGCGATCGCCAGGACTTGTTCGCCGCGTGGCGGCTCCTCTTCGAGCGCCTGGCCGACACCGGCCCGACGGTGCTCGCGTTCGAAGACATGCACTGGGCTGATGCCGGCCTGCTCGACTTCGTCGAATACCTGCTTGAGTGGTCGCGCGACTACCCGCTGTTCGTGATCACGCTCGCGCGACCGGAGCTCCAGGACCGCAGGCCGAGCTGGGGCGCCGGGCAGCGCAATTTCACGTCGCTCTACCTCGAGGCCCTCCCGAACGACGCGATGGAGGCGCTGCTCGACGGGCTCGCCCCGGGCCTGCCGGAGCGCCTGCGCGAGCAGATCCTCGCCCGCGCCGAAGGCGTTCCGCTGTACGCCATGGAGACGGTCCGCATGCTCCTGGACCGGAGCCTGCTGGTGCGGGACGGGGCCGTCTACCGGCCGACGGGGGAGGTCGAGACGCTCGAGGTGCCCGAGACGCTCCATGCTCTCATCGCCGCGCGCCTGGACGGCGTGTCATCGGAGGAGCGCCGCGTGCTCCAGGACGGGGCCGTGCTCGGCAAGACCTTCACGAAGGCCGCGCTCAGCTCCCTCTCGGGGCTCTCGGACGCCGATCTGGAGCCACTGCTGTCCTCGCTCGCCCGCAAGGAGGTCCTCGGCGTGCAGTCCGACCCGCGCTCGCCCGAGCACGGGCAGTACGGCTTCCTTCAGGACCTCGTACGCCACGTCGCCTACGAGACACTCTCCAAGCGAGAGCGAAAGACGCGGCACCTGGCCGCTGCCGCCCACCTGGACAACGTGTTCGCCGACGAGGACGACGTGGCCGAGGTGCTCGCCTCCCACTACCTCGCGGCCGTCGAAGCCGCTCCGGAGGCGGAAGACGCCGGGGAGATTCGCGCCAAGGCCAGAGAGATGCTCGCGCGGGCGGGCGAGCGCGCGAGATCTCTCGGCGCTCCCGAGGAAGGCCAGCGGTACTTCGATCAGGCTGCCACACTGGCCGACGAGCCGGTCGACCAGGCGTGGTTGCTCGAGCACAGCGGGCGGCTCGCGCTCGAAGCGAACCGCTCGGCCGAGGCACGGGAGCGGCTCGAAGGTGCGATCGCCCTGTCCGAGCAAGCGGGCGACACACGTGCAGCGGCCCGCGCCAGCGCTGCGCTGGCGGACGTGGACGCCGCTGACGGCCGCCTGGATGAGGCGGCCGCCCGCCTGAAGCAGGCCGTCGCCGCGCTCGAACAAGGTGAGCCCGACGCCGCTCTCGCAGTGGCGCTCGCGCAGCTCGGCCGGATGCGCGTGCTCGCCGGCCACAGTGAGGCAGCCTCTGCCCCGCTCGAGCGAGCGCTCACATTGGCGGAGCGGCTGCAGCTACCGGACGTCTTCGTCGAGGCCCTCACCAGTAAGGGGCTCTTCCTCGACTTCCAGGGGCGGCTGGCGGAGGAGCGGATCCTGCTCGAGGCCGCCGTCGCTCGGGCGCACGAAGAGCAACTCTTCGCGAGCGCCCTGCGCGCCTTGAACAACCTTGCGGTCTGTCACCAATCCTCTGACCGTTACGCGGAAGCACTCGAGATCAGCGGCCACGCGCTCCCTCTTGCGCGCCGGCGTGGTGACCGCCGCTGGGAATCGAACATCCGCACCGGCGACATCGAGCTTCTGTTCCTAGTCGGCCGCTGGGAAGAGGCGCTCGATGTCGCAGCGGAGGAGGAGCCGCTGGCCAAGACCTTGAGCGCGCGATCTAGCCTCGTCACGGTCGCGCAGGTTCACAGCGAACGGGGCAATTTGGAGACCGCCCGTGCTCTCCTCACCGCCCACGACGGGCTCCCCAGCGCGGACCAGGTCCAACTGCGGGCTTCCTACGCCGGTGTGGAGGCACGCGTCCTGCGCGCTGAGGGACGGGGTGCCGAGGCTCTCGCGGCGGCGGCACGCGTGCTCGACCTCCGCTCGGAGCTGGCGATCACGGATCTCAGCGTTAAGAGGGCGCTCGTCGAGGGGATTGAGGCCGCCTTCGCCCTCTCCGATCTCGAAAGGGTCGACGAGCTCCTTGCGGTGCCCGAGTCGCTCGACCCGGGTGAGCTCACTCCCTTCCTCCAGGCCAACACCCTTCGCTTCCGCGCCCGCCTGGAGGCGGCTCGAGGCGAGACCAACGGCATCGAAGAGGGCTTCGTGAGTGCCGTCGCCCTCTTCCGCGAGTTCGGCATGGTCTTCTACCTCGGTGTCACCGAGCTCGAGCACGCCGAGTGGCTCGTGTCTCAGGGCCGGCGTGGCGAGGCCGAGCCGCTCCTTGCCGAAGCCCGCGCGACGTTCGAGGGGCTGGAAGCGGCGCCGTGGCTCGAGCGCCTCGCCGCAGCGTCTGTCGCTGTCCCCGCCTAGCTCGCGAGGCGAGCGTCGAGCAGGATCTCGACGTTGCCCTTGAAGGCGCTCGAAACGGGGCAGTTGTCTCGCGCCGCTTCGGCAGCCTCCTGAAATGCCGCCTCGGCGATCCCCGCGACGCGTGCAGTCAGGTCGAGCTTCATCTGCGTGATGCCCTCCCCCGGGACGAAGGTCGAAGTCGCTCTGACGCGCAACTCCTGAGGCGGCGTGCCCGCCTGCGCGAGGCCGTGCGAGAGCGCCATGCAGAAACACGCTGCATGTGCCGCGGCGATCAGCTCCTCTGGGCTGGTGCGTTCCGACTGCTCGGGCTCCGAGCGAGCGGCCCACGTCACCTCCAGGCCGCCGATCGCTCCGCTGCCGGTGGACTCGATCGTGCCTTCGCCTTCGAGCAGGCTCCCGCGCCAGCTCACCTCTGCCGTTCGTTCAGCCGCCACAGCGCCTCCTTCCTAGGCCATCACTTCGACTTTGCTCTCCGACACCGTGATACCGCCCTCGCGCGCGAGCACCTCCTGGAGCGCACGGATGGACACCTCGAGCTGGTCGAGGGACGGCTTGCGCGTCGTCAGCCTCTGCAGCCACAGCCCCGGCGCGAGCAGCGTCATGACGATGCGGTTCCCCTGGTGCTTGCCCGCGAAACGGATCAGCTCGTAGGCGAGCCCCGCGATCACCGGCAGCATGAGGATCCGGCTCGCGATGAGCCAGTACCAGGCCGGCTGGCCGAAGAACGCGAAGACGAAGATCGCGATCACCATCACCCACAGCAGGAACGCCGTACCGCAGCGGGGGTGAATGAGGCTGAAGCGGTCGACGCGTTCCGGGGTCAGTTCCTCACCCGCCTCGTAGGCGTTGATCGCCTTGTGCTCGGCGGCGTGGTACTGGAAGAGGCGCCGCAGGTCAGGCAGCAGCGAGATGACGACGAGGTAGAGGATGAAGATGCTGACGCGGATCACGCCCTCGATGACGACGAACGTCTGCGTCGTCTCGATGCCGAGGCGGCTCGTGATGAGCGCCGGCCCGACCTTGAAGATCGCGAGCGCGAAGCCGATCGCGAGCGCGAACGCGAAGATGATCTGACCGCGCGAGAGCTCGAGGTCCTCCTCGCCTTCCTCGCCCTGCGCCGCGTAGTTCGCCGAGATGGCGAGCGCGCGGAAGCCGATGGCGAGCGACTCGCCCAGCGCGATCACGCCGCGAAGGACCGGCAGGCGGTAGATCTTCCGCTTCGCCATCGGCGACGTGATCACTTTGCAGACCTGGGCGATCTCGCCGTCCGGCTTGCGCACGGCCACCGCCCAGTTCGACGGGGTGCGCATCATCACGCCTTCGAGGACGGCCTGCCCGCCGACTGTCATGCTCAAGGCGGGTCTACTTCTTGGCGCGCTCGAGGCGGCGCTGGAAGCGCTCGACTCGGCCGCCCGTGTCGACGAGCTTCTGCTTGCCGGTGTAGAACGGGTGGCACGCAGAGCAGATCTCCACGTGGAGATCGGGCTTCGTCGATCGCGTCGTGAACTCGTTGCCGCACGAGCAGCGAACGGTGGCGACGACGTACTCGGGGTGGATGTCAGCTTTCACAGGAGCTCCAAAGGAAAAGGTCAGGCCTCGGCGAGGATAGCAGCAGCGACCTTCGGATCCGCGTTGCCTCCTGACACGACGGCGACCACCGTCGAGCCCGGCTCGACCTTCAGTTTGCCCGTCAGAAGCGCCGCAGTCGAGGCCGCGCCGGCCGGCTCGCAGGCGAGCTTCGCGCGGCCGTAGAGAAAGCGCATGGCGTCTGCGATCTCGTCCTCTGAAACGAGGACGATCTCGGAAACGCGGTCGCGGATGACGCCGAGCGTGTGCTCGCCGGTGAAGGGTGCGTTGAGGCCGTCGGCGATCGACGCGGGCTGAATGCGCGCGGGCTCCCCGGCGGCAAGCGCGGCGGTGAGCGTCGGCGCGGTCTCCGGCTCGACGCCGATCACCCGGCAGCCGACGGCGGACGCGATGCCCGCTGCGAGCCCGCCGCCGCCGATGGGCACGACGATGGTGTGAACGTCCGGCAGGTCTTCCTCGACCTCGAGCCCGAGCGAGCCGTGACCGGCCTGCAGCACCGGGTCGTCGAAGGGGTGCACGAACGTCCGCCCCGTCTCTTCTGCGTGCGCGAGCAGGCGATCGTGCGCCTCGGCGGGACCGTCCGAGTCGAGATCGACCTCCGCGCCGTACGCCCTGGCGGCCTCCACCTTCCGCGGATTCGCCGTACGCCACATGAACACACGGCAGGCGACCCCGTCGAGGAACGCCGCATAGGCAGCGCCTTGAGCAGCATTACCCGCTGACCACGTGACGATGCCGCGCGCCTTCTCATCGTCGGTGAGGGCCGCGACCCGCGTCAGCATGCCGCGCGGCTTGAACGAGCCGGTGCGCTGAAAGAGCTCGGCCTTGAGGTAGGCGCGGGCGCCGATGCGCTCGGAGAGCGCCTGTGACGAGAAGATCGGCGTGCGGTGGAGGCGCCCGCCGATTGCTTCCCGTGCGGCGAGGACGGCGTCCGGGGATATCACAGCGTGGACGGTCGGTCTCTAGACCGCAGCCTCGGCCCGCCACCAGGCCTGCCCGGATTCGGGCAGTGTGTAGATCGGGTCGTAGTACTCCGCAAAGCCGTCGGCCGTGCTGTCTTCGGCCCAGTCGTTCGCGAGCCACCGGCTGATGCCGGTGACTCGGTCGTACTCCGCCGTCTGGTGCACCCACTTCTTTCCCAGGAGAGGAACGTCGCAGACGATGCGCGGAGTTGCATAGCCGGGAAGGTAGCCCATGATCCCGGACTGGATCTCCTGCGCCTCCCAGAGGGCGACCCGCCAGTGCTCCGCGTTCGGGACCATGTCGCACATGTACGCGTAGTACGGCGTGATCGACGCTTCGTGGAGCAAGGCGAGGCACAGCTCGAGCTGGTCGTCTCGCGTTGCGTTCACCCCGCGGAGCAGTACGGCCTGGTTGCGCACGTCGCGAAAACCGAGCTCGAGCAGCGCTCTCGCAGCGGTCGCGACGAGCGGTGTGATCTGACGTGCATGGTTCGCGTGTGTGTGAAGCGCCATGTTGATACCGCGCTCTTTCGCCGTCTGCGCCAGTCGGCCGAGCGCGTCCAGGACCTCGCGCTGCAGGAAGTGCTGCGGCAACGCGACGAGGCTCTTCGATGCGAGCCTGACCTCACGGACGTGAGGAACGTCCAGTACTTCTGACACGAACTCCTCGAGCCGAGCGATGGGCACGTTCGCCAGATCGCCGCCCGAAACCAGCACGTCGCGTATCTCGGAGTTCGACCGGAGGTACTCGAGCATGGCCGCGCGCCGCTCTCGCTCACGAACCGCGAAGCGGTACTTCACGACCTGGGCTGTCGAGTGGCCTACGAGATCCATGCGCGTGCAGTGCCCGCAGTACTGGGGGCACGTCGCGAGCAGCTCGACGAGGACCTTCGTCGGATACCGGTGGGTCAGGCCCTCGACGGTCCACATGTCCCGCTCGTGCAGGCTGTCGCGCTCGGCACGTGGATGGCTCGGCCACTGCGTCTCGCGATCGGAGTGCGCGGGCAGCATGTACCGGCGGACGGGGTCGTCGCGAAGGTTGCGCTCGTCCATCGTGTTGAGCATCTGCGGCGGGACAAGCAGCGGCATCGTCGCGTAGGCCTGCTGGTCGCGCTCGATGTCTTCGGCGAGGGAGTCCGGCAGCAAGGAACCCAGAGCATCCTTGAGCTGTCGCACGTTCTTTACCGAGTGGGCGAGCTGCCACGTGCTCGACTCCCACTCCTGCCTCGTGACGTCGCGGTATCCCGGTAGCCGCCGCCAGTCGGGCTCGACGGCGTCGTCGCGCCGCGATCGCGCAGGATCGAGCATGGCGGGCTCAGTACGTCCCATGCCTACAGGACCCCGTGCAGGCCGCGCGTCTTCCCTGGAGCCGCGTCAGCTTGCGTCCAGGCCGACGAGCTCGCGGACACGTCGCACGGGCTCGGCCTCGTGGTCTGCGAAGAACGCGCCCGCCCCGACGAGGAAGAGCAGCGGCTTGCCGCGGAACAAGCCCCATGCGGCGAGACCCGCCCCGATCCCCCAGAGCGGCACCGCGATCCGTACGTCGCCTTCGTCGGACTGCACCGTGTCGTCCACAGCGCTCATGTCAGGGAGTATTCCGGCCCGGCGCCGCCCTCGGCGGGCAACAGGCGACCGCCCTTGGCGGTGATCGCTCCGCACTGCACGCAGTTGGACGGCGTGACGACGACCTCGACCTTGCCAGCGTCCTCGCGCCCCAGCTCGTACACGTGGGCGGGGCACATGCTCACCCAGAGCTCGCCGACGTCCCGTGGAACGCGCCCCGCGACGCGGATGTGGCTCGGTGCATCGTCGCGCGTCTTGTTCCCACTGAGGAAGACCGACGAGAGCTTGTCGAACGTGAGCTTGCCGTCGGGCGTCGGGAACTTCGCGCCGCGTGACGTGCGGATGAGGTCGTGCTCCGCGTCCGGCTCGGTCTTCAACGCCTTCCGCGGCCAGTTGCCGCCGCTCAAGGTCATCATGCCCGCTCGCATCGCTCCGCTCCAGAAGCCCTTCGCAAAGGCCTGGCGCATGTTGCGGACGCGCTTCAGGTCCTTCCAGACGAAGCTCTGCCGCACCGCGTCGTCGTAGCTCGCGAGCGCGCCCGTCCGCCCGATCGCCTCACCGGGACGCAGTGCGCGGGCAATCGCCTCGGCGGCGAGCACTCCAGACTCGACGGCGTAGTGGATCCCCTTGAGCGCGGGCACGTTCACGAACCCGGCGCCGTCCCCGCAGAGCACGAGCCCAGGAGCGTGGAGCTGCGCCGGCAGTGAATGGAACCCTCCTTCGGGGATCGTCTTCGCGCCCCACGCGATGCGCTCGCCGCCGCCGAGGATCTTCCGCACGAGCTTGTGTGTCTTCAGCTCCTGCAGGAGGTCGTGCACTGACACGGAGACGTCTCGGTAGTCGAGCCCGACGACCATGCCCAAAGTCACCATGTCCTCACCCATCGGGTAGATGAACGAGCCGCCGAACTCGCGATACTTCTTGCGCGAGCGCAGTGGCCAGCCCATCGTGTGGATGACCTTGCGCAAAGGCTTCGGCACCCGCCAGACCTCCTTCACGCCGAGCGCATAGACCTGTGGGTTGAGGCCGCGGAGGCCGAAGCGGTCGACGGCTGCGCTCGTGAGGTAGCCCTGCGTGCCCTCGGCGAGCACGGTTACCTGCGCCCCGATGTCCGAGCCCGGCTCGAAGCGCGAGAGCGGCTCGCCGTCGCGGCCGCGGCCGCGGTCGCCGGTGCGCACGCCCGAGACCCGGCCGTGCGACACGAGGAGCTTGTCGGCAGACGTCTCGGGCAGCACCGTCACGCCGAGCGCCTCCGCCTCGTCGGCCAGCCAGCGACCGAGCTGCGAGATCGACGCGACGTAGTTGCCGTGGTTACGCATCGTCGGCGGCGCCGGGACCCGCCAGGCTCGCCGCTCCGTCAGCAGGTACACGGACTCGCCCTCCACGCGGCCGAGGAACGGCATGTCGTCCGTCCCGCAGCGGCCGGCGAACAGCGCGCGGAGGGAGACCGGGTTGACGACCGCCCCGGAGAGCAGATGGGCACCGGGCTTCGCGCCCTTGTCGAGGACGGCCACGGGAACCTCGCCCAGCCGTTCGGCGAGCGCCGGCGACTCCTCGATCAGCTGGCCGAGCCTGATCGCGCACGCGAGCCCGGCCGGCCCGGCGCCGACGATCAGCGCGCCGACGTCGATCCGCTCGTCCGGCTTCGCTGTCGGCTCGGCGATCGCGTCGGCCGGCGAGTGCGGCGGCGGATAGTCGGCAGGCCTGGCCATCAGGCCTTCCGTGCTCTGACCAGCTCCGTGAGCTTGGGAACGACCTCGTTCAGGTCGCCGACGATGCCGATGTCGGAGAACTCGAAGATCGGCGCGTTCGGGTCCTTGTTGATGGCGACGATCGTCCCCGAGCTCTGCATCCCGACCTTGTGCTGGATCGCGCCGGATATGCCGCAGGCGATGTAGAGCTTCGGCGCGACCGTCTTGCCGGTCTGACCGACCTGCGTGGAGTACGGGTACCAGCCGGCGTCGACGACGGCGCGCGTGGCCGCGACCGCGCCGCCCAGCGCCTTCGCGAGCTCCTCGATCTGCGCGAACCCTTCCGGGCCGCCGAGACCTCGTCCGCCGGCGACGATGATGTCCGCCTCCTCGATGGACGGCCCGGCCTGCTCCTCGAGGTCGTGGCCCGTCAACGTCGCTGCGGTCGAGAAGTCCTCGAGCTCGGCACTCACCTCCACGACTTCGGCCTCGCCGCCGGAGGCGACCGGGTCGAAGCTCCCGGCGCGGAAGAGCGCGAGGGCCGGCTCCGAGCGCCAGCCCGTGTCGACGTACACGCTGTCGCCGAGCGCCGGGCGCACGCCGACGAGACTGCCGTCGTCGGCGCGGACGTCGACGAGATCCCAGTTGAGGCCGGCGTCCAGCCGGACGGCCAGGGCCGCCGCGATGTCAGCCGCGAGCACCGACTGCCCGAGGAATATGGCCCCGAAGCCTTCGTCGCGAGCCACCTTCGCCAGCACGTCCACGCGCGGCTGGGCGAGCGGGGCCGCAAGCTGCGGAGAGTCGGCGACGTACACGGTCGTCGCGCCGTGGGCGCCTGCCTGCGCAGCGGCCTGCCTTACTCCCTCGCCGATGACGATGCCGGACGCCTCGCCCAGCGACGCCGCCTTCGAGAGCACGCCGAGCGAGCCCTTCTGGAGCTGTCCGTCGTGATGTTCGAGGAACACCAGAGTTTTCATATGAGCTTGCGCTCCGCGAGCAGGTCGACCACCTTTTGCGCCGCCGAGCCGTCGTCCTCGAGCTTCAACGTGTCGCCGCGCGGCGGCGGGCTACCGAGGCCGCGCACCTCGGTGCGCGAGCCCGCGTCGCCGAGGTCGCCCTCCGCCAGGCCGAGGTCGCCCGCGGTCAAACTCTCCTGCGGCTTCGACTTCGCGCCCATGATCCCCTTGAGCGAGGGGTAACGGGGCTCGTTGATCGCGTCGGAGACGGCGACGACTGCCGGCAAGGGAGCCGCGATGTGGTCGTAGCCGAACTCCGTCTGCCGCTTGGCGTCGACGGAGCCGTCTTTCACCTCGAGACCGGAGACCTGCGAGACGAGCGGCAGGCGCAACCGCTCGGCGACAGCCGCGCAGAGCACGGCCCCGTCCGAGTCGCTCGCCTGCTGCCCGAACAACACGAGGTCGGCGCCTTCACGCTCCAGCACCTTCGCGAGCACGGCGCTCGTCGCCACGAGGTCCGAGCCTGCCGCGCCCTCGTCGGACACGAGCACGGCTCGGTCGGCGCCCATCGCGAGTCCCTTTCGCAGCGCCTCCGTCGCTCGCTCCGGGCCCATGGAAACGAGGACGATTTCACCCTCGCCCGAGGAATCGCGAACCCTCAGCGCCTCCTCGATCGCATTTGCATCGAACGGGTTCAGACCGGCCTCGCCGGAGCGGTCGAGGCGCTTCGTGTCGGGATCGATGCGCTTCGTCCCGCCCTCGGGCACCTGCTTCACACAGACGGCGATCTTCATCGCGCCAAGACTCTAACGGCGCGTGCCTTCCCGTCCGATAGGACAACTGGCGGCGGACCTTGCTAGGGTCTTGGCCGCCGAGCGCGAACTTCGGACTTGTGCACTTACCCCGAAACACAGCCCGAGCACTCGTCGTCGCTGCGGTAGCGGCTTCAGCAGTCGGACTCGCCGGCGGCGTCTCCGCTGCACCCGACGGGGCGGTGCCGCGACTCATCTTCCCGATCGCCGGCTCGGTCGCGTTCTCGAACGACTTCGGCGCCGCCCGTTACAGCGGCAGCCACCAGGGCAACGACCTCATGGCGGCGCGCCGCACGATCGCAGTCGCCGCCGAGGCCGGCAAGGTGAAGTTCTGGACGACGTCTGCGGCCGCCGGCTGCATGCTCTACCTCTACGGCAAGAGCGGCACGACGTACCTCTACATCCACCTCAACAACGACGTCACGAAGGGCAACGACAACCGCGGCAAGTGCGTCGCCGGCATGGCGTACGCGAAGGGCCTCAAGGACGGCGACTCTGTGGAGGCGGGGCAGGCGATCGGCTACGTGGGCAACTCGGGCGATGCCGACCACACGGATCCGCACCTCCACTTCGAGGTGCACCCGAACGATGGTGGCGCCGTGAACCCGTACCCATACCTCAAGACGGCGGAGCGTCTGATCTTCGCAACGAACCCGAGGAACACCGTGACGCTGACGGTCGAGGGAACTGTCCTCTTCGCCGTCCCGGGCCACATGACACTGAAGGTGACAGACCTCCACGCCTTCCCCTCGGGCACAGTGCTCGACCGAATGCGTCGACCCCTTCTGCTCTCGGTGGCGCCCACTGTCACCATCGACCTCGGGAGCGGGAGAGTCGTCGGCGCGGCGCAGGCGCCTCAGCTGCGCTCGAAGAACGTGCTCGTGCTGACCGAGCCGACGTTCGCCACGCTCGCGGCCGCGGCCGTCCGGCCTCGCGCCTACAGCGCCGGCCGCGTCGTGCTGGCCGCGCAGGGGCGCTAGCTAGCGCCCGCGGAACTCCGGCTCCCGCTTCTCGATGAAGGCGGCCATGCCCTCGCGCTGGTCCTCGCTGCCGAAGAGGCCGGCGAACGCTTCTGCCTCTGCGCCGAGATCGCCGTAGAGCGTCCGGTTGATTGCCTGCTTTGCCGCGGCGAGCACGAGCGGGCTCTTCGCCGCGAGCGAGCGGGCCAGCTCGAATGACTTCTCGAGCAGTTCGTCGGGCGGAAACACGGCGTTGACGAGACCGATGCGCAACGCCTCGTCGGCGTCCACGAGCCGCCCGGTCATGATCAGCTCCTTCGCGAGGCCGATACCGATGGTGCGCGGGAGGCGCTGCGTGCCGCCCCACCCCGGGATGATCCCGATCGACACCTCGGGTTGACCGAGCTTCGCAGCAGTCGACGCGTAGCGGACGTCGCAGGCGAGCGCGAGCTCGCAGCCGCCGCCGAGCGCAAAGCCGTTCACCGCCGCGATCGTCGGCTTTGGCATCGTCTCGAGCAGCAACGCCGTCTCGTGTCCGAGCTCACCCCACGCCTGCGCCCTGCCGATGTCCATCTCGGACATGGCCTTGATGTCGGCACCGGCGACGAAGGCGCGCTCGCCGGCTCCGGTGAGCACGATCACTCGCGCGTCCGCATCCTCGGCCAGCCCCGCCAGCCGGTCGCGCAGCTCGCCGAGCGTCGGCGGATCGAGCGCGTTCAGTGCCTCATGGCGATCGACGGTAACGACCGCGACGGCGTCGTCGCGCTCGACGCCGATCACGCCGTTGGCACCCGTTCGCGGAGGAAATCGACGATCGCGCTGGTAGTCGCGCCGGGGGTGAATACCTCTGCGACACCGCGCTCCTTGAGCTCCTTCGCGTCGTCCGTCGGAATCGTCCCGCCGACGACGACGAGGATGTCTTCAGCCTCGTCCGCGGCCAGCAACTCGAGGATCCGTGGTACAAGCGTCATGTGCGCGCCGGAGAGCACGGAGATGCCGATCGCGTCGGCGTCCTCCTGGATGGCGGTCTCGACGATCTGCTCGGGCGTCTGATGGAGGCCGGTGTAGATGACCTCCATGCCGGCGTCTCGCAACGCACGGGCGATGACCTTCGCGCCGCGGTCGTGCCCGTCGAGACCGGGCTTCGCGATCACTACCCGGATCTTCTTCGCCATCCGCGCGGCAGTATATGCCGGTGAACTCTCGCCGCCCCTGGTCGGCTCGGCCTCTCGCCGGGCAAGGCCCAGCGTCTCGCTGCCCCTCAGGAGGCCGAGAGTGAGATTGACCGTCGTGGGCTGCAGCCCGGCCTGGTACAACGCCGACGCCGCACAATCCGGGTACCTGCTCGAGGGCCCGGGACGGCTGCTTCTCGACTGCGGGCCTGGCGTGCTGCGCCGGCTGCGCGAGATGAACGGCGGCGGCTGGCCGCAGGTCGACTCGGTCGTCATCACCCACTGGCACCTCGACCACTGGGGCGACCTCGTCCCGTGGGTCTGGGGGAACATGGTCGGCCCTGGCAAAGAAGCGGCTCGTCCGGAGCTCTGGCTCCCGCCGCAGGGACGGGCGCGGATACGCGACTTCGGTAGCCGGCTTGGCTGGGAGGACATGTTCGAGACGACATTCACCGTTCGCGACTACGAGGAGGCGGTGCCGTTCACGACCGCGGCCGGCCTCGAGGTGCTCGCCATACGCCTCCCCCACTACACGCTTCGCACGTACGGCCTCCGAGTGTCGAACGGCGACCACACGCTCGCCTACTCCGGCGACTCCGGTCCCGATGACCGCCTGACGCAGGTTGCCCGGGACGCCGACCTCTTCGTCTGCGAGGCAACGCTCCTGCGCGGGGAGCTCGACGGCAGCCCTCGCGGCCACCTGTCCGCCGACGAAGCGGTCAAGGCGTTCGAGGCCTCGGGGGCGAAGCGCCTGCTGCTCACCCACCGTCCGACCGAGCTGCCCCGCCCGGACGGCTACGAGCTCGCCTACGACGGCCTCGTGATCGAGCTCTAGCTCCGCTCACTCAGTCCCGCGGCAGGCTCTGCTCGAGGCCTCTCAGAGCGGCGGTGATCCGACAAGGCTCAGCATGAGTTCGACAAGGCGGTTCAACGCGCGATCGCGGCCGTCGAGCAAGCCCGTAAGGAGATCGCCGAAGCCAAAGCAGCCGTCGACAACCCGTAGGAAGAGACATGAACGCGAAAAGAAGAGCCAAGCAATCGCCGGCTCCCTCGTAGTCGTAGCGGCCGGGCTCGCCCTCTGGCTGAGTCCGGGGAGCACCGCCATCGACCAGGTCAACGACAAGCCTGCGCCCCTCGGTCTCGTGAGCCTCGTGGAAGGACAGACGCTGCGCGTCGCGGTTGCCCACGTCATCGGCCTCCAAGGCCCGCCGATACCCGACCGCGTGTGCTCGCTCCAGGTCGGCTTCGTCGACGCCCAGAACCGCAACTACGGCATTCCAGATACGTTTGAGCTTCGACCCGGCATGGCCCGTTCGTTCGACTTCCGGCCGCCGGAGACGGCAGCGTTCGCCCGGTCGCCGTCGACCTTCAACCGAGGAAGCCTGCCCGGCAGTCGTAAGCCTCGAAGTCCTCGGCGTGAACGGGATCATCGTCTACCACCCAGTCGCCTTCGTTGACCCATGGCTCTCCAACTGACGTAGTGACGGCAGGTTCGCGACCCGAGAGTGCGGGTACGAGTCTGGCGGGAACTCCACGACCGAGGAGGGATGCACATGAAGCGCGGACTGCCGATAGTGGCTGCGCTGGTCGCTGCGTGCACGCTCGTCGCCGTGCCGAGCGCGATCGCCGCGACCAAGGTCGGTCCGCTCGACGTCACCGGCGAGATCGACGGCGCGCCGTTTCGCATCACCGTTCCGGCGACATGGAACGGCAAGCTGATCGTCTTTGCCCACGGCTATCGCGACAAGGCCGACCATCCCGGTGAGGTAGACGACCGATCCCCCTTCCAAGGTGACGCCGCGACCCGCGCGGCACTGCTCGCGCAGGGCTGGGCGATCGCCGGCACGGCGTACAAGGACAACGGTTGGGCCGTGAAGGAAGCGCTCGACGACCTCGTCGCGCTGTCGAGCTACTTCAAGGACAACGTCGCCAACCCGGACCGGGGCCTACCTCTGGGGCTTCTCGATGGGCTCGGTACCGACGTACAAGCTCGCGGAGAGAAATGCGGGCGCGTTCGACGGCTATCTGCCCGCCTGCGCGGTCGGAGCGGGCACGCCGCGCGGAGGAGACTGGCTGTTGGCGACCATGCTCGCCTACGACGTCGTGTTCGGCGAGCCGTCTTCGTGGGGCACCCCGGGCAACGTCCGCAACGACATCGACTTCGAGACCGAGGTCCTGCCCGTCCTGATCCCGCAGGTCATCAACACGGCGAACTTCGGCAAGTTCGAGTTCATCAGGCTCGTGGCGGGAACGCCGGGGCGAGGTCTGGTGCCGCCGACATCGCCCTTGACGATCTTCCCCGGCTGGATCTTCGACGACTTCTTCTTCGCCACCGAGGCGGGGGGAGAGCTGCAGCGTCGGGCGGGCGGCCCGTTCGTCCAGAACCTCGATCACACGTACGCGCTCACGCCGACGGAGCAGGCGTATCTGGCAGGGCTCGGTGTGAGCACGGGGCCATTGGTCACGGCGATGAATGCTCGCCGCAACATCGTCGGCATCCCTTCCGCCCGGAACTACGCAAAGCACTACGCCCAGTTCAGCGGGAAGATCACGTCGCCGGTGCTGACGATGCACACGAGGATCGACCGGCTCGTCCCCGTCTCGCACGAGTCAGCGTACGCGGAGACCGTCGCGAACGCGGGAGCGAGCGATCTCCTCTTCCAGGCGTACACGACCGGCATCGGGCACTGCGCCTTCAGTCCCGACCAGAACGTCGCGGCCATCACCGCGCTCGACAGGTGGGCGACAACCGGCGTCAAGCCGATGGCAGCCGACTTCCCGGCGGCCTTGGGGTTCGACACGAGCTTTGTGCCTCCGGGCTGGCTCCAGCCTTAACGCGAGGCGTCGCGCACATGGCCCCGCTCCGGCGGGCCATGCGCCCGGCGTTAAGCTAGGCGCGTGGACTGGGGTGTGGCCTTCAGGTACGCACTCATCGGCGCCTCCATCATCGGGGCGGTACTGCTGGCGGTCTTCATCTTCGACGCGGTCTGGGCCAGGGCGGGATTCTTTGCCGCCGCCGCCGTGCTCGCGATCGGGCTCTTCATCCTCAAGAAGTGGGATGACCGTCGGGCCGCGCGGGAACGAGCCGAGTTCGAGCGCAGCTGATGCCGTGGGCGTAGTCGTCGCGTGAGCGGCGGGTCGCGCACGGACTTCTGGAGGTTCTGGGCAGGCCAGACGATCTCCCAGCTCGGGAGCTCGTTCACTGCTTTCGCGCTACCGCTGGTCGTCTACGAGCTCACCGGCTCGGCCGTGAGCCTGGCCATCGGCACCGCCGCGTACTTCCTCCCCTACCTCCTCTTCGGTCTCGTCATCGGTGCGTGGGTCGACCGCGTCGACCGCAAGCGGATGATGATCGCCGTTGACCTCGGCCGAGCGGCGGTGATCGCGGTCATCCCGATCCTTGCGTATGCGGACGCACTGACCGTCGGCTGGATCTACGGCGGCGCGTTCGTCATCGCAACGCTCACCATCGCCTTCGATTCGGGCCAGTTCGCCGCGGTTCCGAACCTCGTGGACAAGGACGATCTCGTGACCGCGAACGGCCGGCTCCAGGCGAGCTTCGCGGGAGCCACGATCGCGGGCCCGCTCCTGGCCGGCGTGCTGCTGTCGGTGGTGTCGCTGGAGACGATCTTCCTCGTCGACGCAGTCTCCTTCATCCTCTCGGGGGTCTCGCTCGCCATCGTGCGAACGAGCTTCAACCCGGATGAGCCGCGGGAGCGCAAGCACATCCTGCGCGATGTCCAGGACGGGCTCCGCTACGTGTTCCATCACCCCGTGCTGCGGAACATCTCGCTGATGATGGCGCTCATCAACTTCGTCTCCGCGACGACGTTCACGCAGCTCGTGCTCTTCGCCTCTGTCGAGCTCGACGCCTCCGCCACGCAGATCGCGGTGCTGTACGCGGCGGGAGCCACAGGCGTCGTCTGCCTCGGACTGGTCGCCGGCCGACTCCGGCGGAGGCTCTCGTTCAGCGTCGCTGCGCTCGGGGCGATGATGCTCGAAGGCGTGCTCGGCATCGCCTTCGGCCTCAATGACGTGTACGCCGTCGCGCTCGTGCTGTGGGCGGCGATGTCGGGGCTCGGCCTCTTCTTCAACATCAACAGCGTCAGCCTGCGCCAGCAGATCGTGCCCTCGCACATGCTCGGCCGGGTCGTCTCGATCGCGAGCGTCGTCGCCTGGTCGGCGATCCCGCTGGGCGCGCTGATCGGCGGCTGGGTGATCGAGGCAACCGACGACGTCGCCCTCGTCTACGCGGCGATCGGTGCCCTCACGTTCGTGATCGCGGTCGCGTTCCGCTTCACCGCCCTCGGCCACGCGGACGACTACCTCGAGGTTCCCGTCGAAAGCCAGGCCGAGCCCGGCGCCCTACCCGATCCGGCCGTCGCAACGCGGGGCGGCGGTTAACGGAAGCGTCGTCGGCGAGCTGTTCTCTGCGTGACGGCGACGACAGACAGCAGCCGCGATCTGCCCTAGGCTGCCGCCACCATAGGAAAGTGGGCGTTGATCATTCTTGTTGCTGCGGCGGCTCTGGCCGGGTCGGCGGCAGCGCTCGCCCACAACACGCCGTACTCGTGGACGGTCGCGAAGGCGCGGGTCCTGCTCCAGGAGGGAACGAACATCGCGCTGCCGGATGCGCAAAAGCAGGAGCTGAATGCTGAGCTCGAGGCGCAGCTTGCGAACTTCCGGCTGCTGCTCCTTCAGGCACAGGAACGACCCGAGGACTGGCTCTACGCGCAAACGTACGACAACTACATCAAGAAGCGGTTCCTGCCGGCACAGGAGAAGGTGAACAACGGCCTGTCGATCGACTCGGTGAAGTGTGTCGGGCAGGGCAAGGCGTTGAGCGGGAAGCGCTACAAGCACTTCCGCTGCCCGGCGAACTCCTACGTACTGGAGATCCCGAGCGTGGAACTGAAGTACCCGGCCGAAGGTGAACTGCCGGAAGTCATCGAGGGCCCAGTGCGTCGAATCGGTCCGATCGAGGCGATCTTCACCGTCCACGTCACCGGCAAGTCCCGGATGCTCGCGCAGCGCGCCGGCTAACCGGCGAAGCGCACCCAGGAGCGAGGCGCGAGCGTCGCCAGGCTCGAGCCTTTGAGCCCTGCTTCCGAGAGCGTGTACAACGTCGTCCCGACCACGATCGACCTGCGCACGGGCTGGTCGCCGCCGTGGGAGACGGTGCCGACCACGTCGATCGCCGACCTGCCGACGCGAGCAACGACCGCACCGGAGAAGGGTCGGTCACGAGCAGGCGACTCGACCGAGGCTTGCACGGGCAGCACGGCAAGGGAGGCCCGGGGCCAGTAGAGGAAGGCGTGGTGATCCCACTCGACCTCGGACCACGACTTGTCGAGCCGCTGCCGTGTCAGCAGGGTGGGCCGGCGCAAGTCGGAGACGTCGAATACCGACACCTGTGTTCCGAGCACCCGTCCTTCCTCCGTCGCGTCCTGCCCGACGCCGAGGAGAAGATCCCCGCCGAGCGGATGGAGGTACGCCGAGTAGCCGCGGATCTTCAGCTCGCCGCGCACGGCCGGAGCCGACGGTCGCGAGAGGTCGATCGTGTACAGCGGGTCGACATGTCGGAAGGTGACGACGTAGCCGACGTCGCCGAAGAAGCGGACACCGTACGTCCGCTCGCCGCGGCCCAGACCGCCGACGCGTCCCAGCCGAAGGAGCGTGCCGCCGCGCTGCTCGAGCGTCGTCACGAAGCTTTCGCTCTCGGTGCCCCCGTCTCCCCACCACGCCGGCATCTCCGTCGTCGCGACGCGCAGCACGCCGCGCCACTCCGACATCGAGAACTGGTTCTCGACGTAGCCGGCAACCGAGCCACTCGCGCGGTAGCGCGACCGGAGCGGGCTCGAGATGTCGAACTTGTGGATGGTCGTCGTGAGGCCGGAGACCGGCGCCTTCGTCAGGTCTTCGGGACCGGCCCAGCGCTGCGTTGCCACGTAGAGGCTCGACGGTGACGCATAGACCGTCTGTCCGTCGCTCATCACGCCGTCCGTGTCGACGGGCACGAGGCCGTCGGCGAGGTCGAACGTCACGACATTGAGCACATCGAGGCCCGAGAAGCGCTGCGGGCGAGAGACATGGCTGCAGCCAAGCAGGAGCCCGCGCTTCAGCACGCCCGTCGCGCGGTTCACGAGCGCATAGGAG
Source organism: Actinomycetota bacterium (assembly GCA_046729255.1). Lineage (GTDB taxonomy): Bacteria > Actinomycetota > Thermoleophilia > Gaiellales > Gaiellaceae > PALSA-612. Next base: position 2,313 of record JBKPGF010000011.1, on the reverse strand, counting down.
GGGAGCCAGTCACGCGCCCGCGAACGGGCGATCGCCTCGCGGTTCCGCGCCAGCGCCTGTTGCTCGACTGCCTTGCCCGGCTCGTCGGGCAGCTCGAGCTCGATGGACGGAGTCGACGTGAACACCACGCGCAGGCCGGACTCGGCCAGCCTCGCGCCGACGTACATCGCATCGAGTGTCAGCGTGCGAACGATGCGGGGACGCGCAGGGGTGCGGAGGTTCACGTCGGTCAGCACGGTCTGCCGCGCGAACGGCGCGATCAACCTCTCGGTGGACGGCACACGGGCGAAGACGGCGGTCTGCGACACGACCACTGCGCGGTCGCGAAACAGCACAAGAGCGACGGGGTGGTCGCCCGGCGACTGGTCGAGCGACAGCGAGGCGGCAAGCCGTGGCTTGCCGTCCCCGACCAGGACGACATGGAGCTTGCCCTGCGCGAGCGCGACGATCTTCTCGCCGTCCGTCTTCACGATGTCGGGCTCGTCGACTCCCACCTCCTGGACGTTCGTCGTCGAGTAGTCGACGCCCGGAGCGGGAGCGGCCTCCCGCCCGGCGGCTGCGAGCACGACGGGCATGCCGCCGAGGCCGTACGGTCCGACGATCCGCTTTCCCTGCGTCCGCACGTAGTCGAGGAAGGGTGCGCAGCCCGCGAACCGCTGCAGGCGGGGGACGGGCCCCGTTCCGGCGGCCTCGGCTGTCACGGACGCCCCGGCAAGCGTTGCCGCGCCCGTGAGGGAAAGGAAAGCCATGGTGAGCCCCGCGATCCTCATGCCGTCGACCTCTTTACGGCGCCGCCGCTCAGTTCGTCACCTGCTTCGACGTCGCCGCACAGGGGATGTTGTGTGCGTCAGGAGCCGGGCGCCGCAACACCCGGGCCCACCCATTTGCGCAACTTGCCGCCTCGGCAGTCGACCACCAGCTTCGCGGCGGCGCTGTCTGTGACGGGAGCACCCTGGTAGGTGACTCGAAACTGAAGCAGGTAGACCGCATCCTTGCGAACCCCGGCCAACCCTCTCGTCGGGAGGAGCGCGGTCGCCGTCCAACCGTCTCCCGCCTTGTAACGCGTGCGAACGAAGCGGAGCATTGCCTTCGCTCCGACGAAGCCGCCACCGCCGATCGAGGCGGTGTACGGGTGGAACTGCCCTCGCGGGAGGAACTGTCTTGCGAACTTCTCACCTAGCCCCGTGTTGAAGTCCCCAAGGGCTGTCACGACCCTGCGCTTGACCGCGGCGGGGCGGCACTTGGCGGGCAGAGTGATCGCTGTCCGCCCGAGGCGGAAGCCGGTCGCGAGCGCTCGCGCGTTCGGGCCGCGTGTACAGGCGACGGCCGGGTCGGCGGGAGCCCAGCCTGGCGGCAGTGGGCAGGCGGACAGGCTGCGCGCGAGATCCTCGCCCGGCGCGAGATTCATCCCCCCGCTCCAGACGAAGAAGCGCCGCTCGGCACAATCGAGCTCGAACTTGCCGTAGGCGATCCGGTCGTTTCCACCCAAACCCGGCGCGAGATCGTCGGCGTCGCGGCGCACGACGAACGTCCCTCCCGCTGCGCCCACGATATTCGACGTCCCCAGTTCGACCGCGACGAGTTGCATGCGCTCACGCTGACGGTGACGCTCGGCGAAGTACGGCAAGAGGTCGGCCACGTCGTAGGCAACGAAGTGGCGTAAAGGCTTACCACCTGTCTCGGGCCCTGCGCCCCCGTCCTCGGTCATGGAGTACCAGCGGAAGGCGCGCCCGGCCGGCTCGGTCGCCTTGCCCGGCGGGTCGTCTTCAGCGAAGAACTGCAGGAGGCTGGTCGTCTCTCCGGCGTCCAGAGCCGAGAAGAACTCGCCGAAGTGCGTCGCGACCTCGCGGGATGCGCAGCCCACGGGCAGGCGAACAGCGTCTCGCGTCACGACCACCTCATCGGTTGCGCTGCCCGATGCCGGACCGCTCAGTAGCGCGAGCGCGCACAGCGCGACGGTGAGCCCCAAAAGGGCCAGCAGGCGAGCCTTCCTCTTTGCCCTCGAGAACTCGGCCTGCATGCGCGGGACTCAGGGTACTCCGCACAATGACGCCGTGGCGAAGGGGTGGCACGGTCGCCGCGCAGCTCGCCCTCGTGCCGGCGAGCAGTTACGCCGTGAGCACGGCCGGGATGGACAACCGGCCTCCCGCGCGCGGAGGCGAGACCAGGCTCTCGCCGGAGCGCAAGAGCCATCCGCCACACGCCTCCGAAGGAGGGGGTCCGTGGGGGGACCCAGGGTTGCCCCCCCGCAAAAAAAGGGCGTCTGGCGCCCAACGCCCCCGACCACCCGCCCCGCCGCCCACCAATCCCCCC
>JBKPGF010000010.1:0-3076 GCA_046729255.1 Actinomycetota bacterium | reverse complement strand
CCGACGTCGTACCAGCGCTCTTGCCCGTGGCGAGCGAGCTCCTCGAGCTGCTCCTCCGGGAGGTCGGCGAGGATCTCGATCCGGCGCAGCTTGCCGGGGTCCATCAGTGCCCCTTCAGGTGATGCCGCACGGCCCGCGGCGCGCGAAAAGCAAGCGAGGGAAGGACGCAGGGAGCGGCCATATCGAATGAGATATTGCCGCGACCGAGGACGCCGCATCGCGAAGCTCTGCAGCCGCCGCGGGTGATTGTCTGCATTGCCTGAAGGGGCACCTAATGGCCCTTGAGGTACTGGTGGACGAGCAGCACGGCCATCGAGCCTTCGCCTACCGCGGAGGCCACGCGCTTGATCGACTGTTCGCGCACGTCGCCCGCAGCGAACACGCCGGGGATGCTCGTCTCGAGAGCCAGAGGTTGCCGCCGTAAGGGCCACGGCGCGCAACCCTTGGGCACATTCAGCACCTGAGGGCCGGTGAGGATGAAGCCGCGCTCGGAGCGGGCGGGCGCGGTACCGAGCCAGTCCGTATGCGGTTCGGCGCCGACGAAGACGAACAGCGCCGTGGCGGGGATCTTGCGTACGGTGCCGCCTTCGTCGATGGTGATCTCCTCCAGCGCGTTGTCGCCGTGTGCCTCGACCACCCGCGTGTTCAGGCGGACGGTGATCTCCTCGGGCATCTCTTCGATCCGGTCGACGAGGTACTGCGACATCGACTTCTGCAGGCTGTCGCCCCGGTAGAGGATGGTGACGTGGGTTCCCGAGGAGAGGTGCAGGGCAGCCTGTCCCGCCGAGTTGGCCCCGCCGACGATGAACGCCTCCTGGCCGCCGAGCAGTGCAGCATCGCCCGACGAGGCCGTGCCGTACCAGATGCCGCGCCCTGTGAGCTCGTCGGCGCCTTTAGCGTCGAGCCGACGGTACGAGACGCCTGGCGCCAGCAGCACCGTATGCGAGGCGATGTCCGTGCCGTCCGCGAGCCGAACGATGCGAGTGCGGCCGGCGACGTCCACGGCGACCGCCTCCTGGGCGGTGAGCAGCTCTGCGCCGAAGCGGCGCGCCTGAGCGGTCGCGCGGCGCGCGAGGTCGGAGCCGGACAGCCCCGCCGGGAAGCCGAGGTAGTTCTCGATGCGCGAGCTCATGCCCGCCTGTCCTCCGAACGTCCTGCGCTCGACGACGACCGTCCGCAGCCCCTCGGACGCGCCGTACACGGCGGCGGCGAGCCCAGCCGGCCCGGCTCCGACGACGACCATGTCGTACAGCGCGAGCTCCTCCGCCGTCTGCAGGCCGACACGCTCCGCGACCGCTGCCGGATCGGGGGCGACGAGCGGCTCCCCGCCGGGAGTGAGCACGACGGGCAGCTTGTCGGTTCCGAGCGATGCCTCCTCCAGGAGCTGCTGGGCCCGAGCTTCGTCGACCTCGAACCACTTGAAGCCCACCTGGTTGTTCGTCAGCAACTCGCGGATGAGCTGGGACTCCCTGGAGAAGCGATGGCCGATGACGCTCACGACATCGCCGTCCCCATCGGCCGCGGCCGCTTCGTGCGCCTTTCCCGCCCGCCAATCCTCGAGCAGATCGTCGAGCACCGGGTAGAAGTGCTCCTCGGGCGGATGCCAGGGTTTCATGAGGTAGTGGTCGAGGCGGATCTCGTTGATGGCACGCATCGCCACCTCGGTGTCCGCATAGGCCGTCAACAGCACTCGTTTCGCGTCCGGAGCGAGGCTGGCCGAGTGGACGAGTAGCTCGACGCCGGTCATCCCCGGCATGCGCTGGTCGGTGACGATGAGTGCGACCGGATCGCCGCGGAGGGAGAGTCGCCTGAGCACTTCCAGTCCCTCCTCGCCGCCCCCGGCCGCGACAACGGTGAAGTCGTGCGCGTAGCGGCTGTTGAGATCGCGCTCGACGGCGCGGACGACCTCCGGATCGTCGTCGACAGCGAGCAGCACGGGCTTTCGCTCAGCCATGGATCAGCGATCTTAGACCCGTGCTGTCTGTTAGGTTCGCGCCATTCCCGGTTGACACGTGGAAAGGAGCGGGCGTGGCCGTTGACGTCAAGTCCGACAAACTGACCGAGCTTGTCGATCCGAACGCCGAGGTCGAGCAACTGGCGACCGGCTTCACGTTCACCGAAGGCCCGATCTGGCATCCGAAAGAGCAGTACCTCCTCTTCTCGGACATGCCGGGCGACGTGCGCCGCAAGTACACGCTCGACGGGACGGTCGTCGAGGTGAAGAGCTTCGCGAACAGGTGCAACGGCATGACCTACGACGCCGACCTCAACCTGCTCGTCTGCGAGCACGTCACGAGCTGCCTCATCCGAGAAAGCCCGGACGGCGACCGCGAGATCGCTGCCCAGGAGTTCGAGGGCGAGGAGCTCAACTCGCCAAACGATGTCATCGTCCACTCGAGCGGCGCCATCTACTTCTCCGACCCGTGGTACGGCAGGATGCCGGTGTTCGGCCATCCGCGCCAGCGCCGGCTCGGCTTCCAGGGCGTGTACCGGATCCCGCCCGGAGGCGGCGACGTCGAGCTGATCGTCGCCAAGGACGAGTTCGATATGCCGAACGGCCTCTGCTTCTCGCCGGACGAGTCGCTCCTCTACATCAACGACACGCCGCGCGCGCACATCAAGGTCTGGGATGCGGATGCGGACGGGAACATCTCGAACGGCCGGATGTTCTTCGAGGGCATCGGCTCCGGCGTCATCGAGGAAGGCATCCCGGACGGTATGAAGTGCGACGAGCGCGGAAACATCTGGGTGACCGGACCGGGCGGGATCTGGGTGATCTCGGCCGGCGGTGAGCATCTCGGGACGATCCTCGTCCCCGAGAACACCGGGAACCTCGCGTGGGGCGGCGAGGACTGGCACACGCTATTCATCCCGAGCTCGACCTCGCTCTATTCGATTCGGACGCTCGTTGGGCCGCGACGCGAGCCCTACATGCGTTACCGCGACGGGGCGGGGGCGCGTCTCGCCGGGCGAAGCCCGGCTCCGCCGCCGCCTGACGCCGCTGGCGGCAGGATCCTGTGCTCGCGACGCTTTGCCGTATTCGGATACTGTCCTGCGCGTCGCGCGCTGGCCTCCT
>JBKPGF010000009.1:0-10499 GCA_046729255.1 Actinomycetota bacterium | reverse complement strand
TTCCTCAGCGCCTCCACCATCGTGTGCGCCACGGCCATCCCGTACATGTTCGCGACGGCGTTCGGATCGCCGCCCTTCGAGAAGCGCTTCATGATCGAGAGGTAGAGCTTCACGCCGGCGTCCTTGCCCCACTTGGGCTTGTTCGTCGAGTCCTTGAGGAAGGCGAGCGACGTCGCGCCCTCGGTCGCGCGGTTGTTCGTGTTCAGCCGGGCGACGCTCATCACCCAGGGATCGATCGACACCGCAGCGACGAATACCTTCGGCCTCCAGCCGAGCTTGTCGGCGGCGATGAAGGACTGGATCGTCTGCTTGGGCAGCGCGAAGATCATGAGCGTGTTCGCCTTCGAGCCGCGGAGCGCGGCGATCTGGGAGGAGACGTCCGCCTCCGTCACGGCGTACCCCTGATGGGCGACGACCTTGCCCTTCCCCCGCAGTCCGGCGTGCAACCCGGCCAGGAGGTCCTTGCCGAAGTCGGAGTCCTCGTAGAGGACGGCGATCGTGGCGTTGGGGCGTGTCTTGGCGATATGCCGCCCGTAGACGCGGCCTTCGGCGAAGAAGCTCGGGAGATAGCCGAGCGTCCACGGGTACTTGCCGGCATCGCGAACGAGTGCCGACGCGCCGCTGCCGACGAAGAGCTGGGGCACGCCGAGCTCGTTGAGATACGGGCGCGTGGCGAGCACGTGCTCGGTGCCCACGACGTTGAAGATCGAGAACACCCGCTCCTGCTCGACGAGCCGCCGCGTCTGATTGATCGTCTGCGCCGGGTCGTACGCGTCGTCGAGGTAGACGTAGCGGATCTTCCGGCCGAAGACGCCGCCGTTCGCGTTCACGTAGTCGAAGTACGCCTTTGCGCCCTGGGCGACGACGGCGTACGCCGACTCCGGCCCGGAGATTGGCGCCGTGCCGCCGATGACGATCTCGCTCGAGGAGATGCCGGGATCTGCCGCGAGCGCACCGGGTACCGCGACAACAGCGATGAGAAGAGGCAGTAGGCGGCGCACGGCGCGAGAAGGGTAGCGGCCCCGTTCGTACAATCGCCTGATGGACGAGCGGCCGGTCGGCGTCTTCGACTCGGGCATGGGAGGCCTGACCGTTCTCCACGAATGCCTCGTGACGCTGCCGCACGAGGACTTCGTCTACGTCGGCGACGGCGCACGGCTGCCCTACGGGCCACGACCCGCCACGGAGATTCGACGCTTCGCCAGAGAGATCGCCGGCTTTCTCGAAGGTCAGGGCGTGAAGCTCATCGTCGCTGCGTGCAACTCGGCGACGTCGGCCGCGCTGCCCGAGCTCCAGGAACGGCTGTCCGTGCCGATCGTCGGCGTCATCAACCCCGAGGCGCACGCGGCCGTCCAGACCACCCGGAACCGGCGGATCGGGCTGCTCGCCACCGAGGCCACGGTCGCGAGTGGCCGCTACGAAGAGCTTGTCCACACGCTCGACGCGGGGGCGATCGTCACCGCCGTCGCCTGTCCCGAGCTCGTGCCGCTCATCGAGAGCGACGACCCCTTCGGCCAGGAGACCGTCGCGGCAGTGCGACGCTACGCCCAGCCGCTGAAGGAAGCTGAGGTCGACACGGTCATCCTCGGCTGCACGCACTACCCGCTCATCCGGCCGATCTTCCAACGAATCCTCGGCCGCGGCGTGACGCTCGTCTTCTCGGCCGAGGAGGCGGCGCGCGAGGTGGCCGAGACGCTCGCCCGTAAAGGGATCGAGAACGGCGGCCAGCGGGAGGGCGTCTACCGCTTCCTCACCACGGGCGACACGGCGCTCTTCCGAACGATGGGTGCGCGCTTCCTGCAGCTGCCGATCGACGTGGTGCAGCACGTCGCCGTCGCCGACCTCGAGCGTGTCGCCGCATGAGCGGCGCACGTAACGACGGCCGCACGGTAGACCAGCTCAGGCCGTTCGAGATCGTTCCTGACTACCTCGAGCAGCCGCACGGCTGCGCGCTCGTCGTCCAGGGCAAGACGAAGGTGCTCTGCACCGCGTCCGTCGAGGACCGCGTGCCGCGGTGGCTCATGGGTCAGGGCAAGGGCTGGATGACCGCCGAGTACTCGCTGCTGCCGGCTTCGACCGGCGAGCGCACCGCGCGGGAGGTACGCGCGGGCCGCCAACAGGGCCGCACCGTCGAGATCCAGCGGCTCATCGGTCGTGCCGTCCGCGCCGTCGCCGACTTCGAGGCGCTCGGCGAGCGGACGTTGTGGCTCGACTGCGACGTGCTCCAGGCGGACGGCGGGACGCGCTGTGCGGCCATCAGCGGCGTCTGGGTCGCGGCTCACCGGGCGCTCGACCGCTTCGGGCTGTCGAAGGCGCTTCCCGGCTCGGTGGCGGCGGTGTCGGTCGGCATCGTCGGCGGCGAGCCGTTGCTCGACCTCGACTACTCCGAGGACTCGCAGGCCGACGTCGATCTCAACGTCGTCATGACCGGAGAGGGCGCGTTCGTCGACGTCCAGGCGACGGCGGAGCGCGCGCCGTTCTCGCGCGGGGAGCTCGACGAGCTGCTGGCCCTGGCGGCGGACGGGATCGCGCGCATCCGCCGCGAGCAGGATCGCGCGGTCGAGACCGAGCGTGCCTGACCTCGCGACCTGGGAGATCCTCGTGCGGCTCGCGGCTGCGGCAGTCCTCGGCGGCGTCATTGGCATCGAGCGGGAGCTGCGTGAGCGCGAGGCGGGCTTCCGGACGCACATGCTCGTCTCCGTCGGGGCGGCGCTGTTCACGCTCGTTTCCGCGTATGCGTGGACCGACTTCACCTTCTCGCAGGCGAGTGGCGTCACGTTCGACCCGACGCGCATCGCGGCGCAGATCGTCACCGGCATCGGCTTCATCGGCGCGGGCGCCATCATCCGCCAGGGCCTGACGGTACGCGGCCTGACGACGGCGGCGACGCTGTGGATGGTGGCCGCGATCGGCATGGCGTGCGGGGCCGGTTTCTACTGGGCGGCCCTCATTGCGACGGCGATCGCGCTCGTCGGTCTCGGGCCGCTGCGCTTCGTGTCGAGACGGATGCTTGACCGCCCGCACCGGCGCGAGCTCCAGGTCGACCTCGAGGCCAGGGGGTCGGCCTCGACGGTGCTCGCAGCGCTCGAAGAGCTTGGCGCCGGCGTGACGTCGTTCTCGATCTCCGCGTCCGGCGACGGGCGCCGAGTCACATGCGTTGTCGAGCTCCCGCACGCCGAAGCGTCCGAGGATGTGCTCGTCCGCCTGAGCGAGCTCGAAGAGGTGTCGGGCGTCCGATGGGCGCGCGAATAGCCGCGCGGCTGTGCTCGCAGAACGAGCACAAGCGCGCTGAGCTGGCCCTGGCGCTGCCGGGCTGGCGGATCGAGCTGCTCGAGACGGACGGCTATCCGCCCGAGGTGGGCGAGACGTTCGTCGAGAACGCGCGGGCCAAGGCCGAGCACGGCCGGCGCGTCGGCCCGGCCGACGAATGGATGCTCGGCGAGGACTCCGGGCTCGAGCTGGCCGCGCTCGGCGGGCTTCCCGGCGTACAGACCGCGCGCTGGGCGGACGGCCGGCACGTCGAGCGCGCATTGGATGCCGTCGCGGCCGCCACGGACCGATCTGCGCGCTACGTCTGCGAGCTCGTCGCCATCTCCCCCGGGGGCCGACGGACGCGTGGCACGGGCACGCTAGAGGGCACGATCGCTCTCGAGCCTGCCGGCGGCGAAGGCTTCGGCTTCGACCCGGTGTTCGTCCCAGTCGGCGAGGAGCGAACGATCGCGGAGCTCGGGGATGACTGGAAGTCCGAGCACTCCCACAGGGCTCGCGCGGCGCGGGCCCTGGCAGGGGCTCTACGCCAGGCCGGGTAGGCCTTCGGCCAGCCGCGCGCGCCGGCGCGCGAACCACCAGTTCAGCTCCGCTCCGAGCACGATGACGTTCGCCATGAGGTAGAGCCAGACGAGCAGGATGATCGGGCCGCCGAACGCCTGCAGCGCGGGCGAGTCCTGAGCGAGGTCGAGGTACAGCGGCAGCACCTGGAAGGTCGCGGTGAGCACGGCCGTGGCGGCGAGTGCACCCGGGAAGACGTCACGCAGCGTGTGGGGGACGTTCGTGAGCAGGTAGTACGAGACGAAGAGAAATGCGAACGACGCGGCGGCCTGGACGGCCACGGAAAGGAGCAACGCTGCGGTCCCGTTTCCGGTGACCCCGGGAGCGTGGCGCGAGAGCTGAGTCTGCCCGAAAGAGCCGACGACGAGTCCGGCGAAAAGCACGACGAGCAACCCGATCATGAGCGCCGCGGCCAACGCCTTGCCGCGGAGGAATGAGCGGTTGGGGCGACCGTACACGATGTTGAACGCCGACTCGAGCGCGCCGAACAGGCCAAGCGACGACCAGAGCAGGAGCCCGAGACCGACGAGGCCGATGATCGTCGCGTTGGCTCTGATCTCGTTGACCGCTCGCACGATGGTCGACACCGAGCTTTCGGGAAACATCTGCGACAGCTCTCGGACGAGATACGTGGACTCGTCGACACGGCCGAAGAGGCCGAGCACCGAGACGGTGAGGAACATGAGCGGGACGAACGAGAGGAGCGCGTAGTACGCGATCATCGCGGCGAGCTGCGGCCCGCGGTCGGCCTGGAACTTCGTGAAGAGCTCGCGCTTCCGCACGCGCATTCAAAGACCTGATGCGAAGAGGATCGATCGAGGATTTCGCATCAGGTCTCGAAGTAAACACGGTTCCGGTGGTAGGGTCAGCGCGGTGGACGCGGCCGAGGCGCTGAAGGACCTGACGGAGATCTCGTCACAGATCCAGGCCGCCGTCCTCCTCACGGTGGATGGGAAGACACTCGCGTCGACGATCGGCGACGGCGCACGGAGCGACCGGTTGTGCAGGGCTGCCAGCGCGCTCGTGGACGCGGCGACGGCGCAATCGGACGGCGAGAGCCGGCTCGTGCAGCTGGAAGCGGCGACGGCCGACGGCAGCCTGTTCATCGTCCGGGACGACGAGCGGATGGTGGCCGCCGTCACGAAGCCCGAACCCACTGCCGGGCTCGTGTTCTTCGATCTCAAGAGCTGCCTGCGGGCGGCCGCCGCCGAGCACGGCGACGGCAAACCCCGCCCCCGCCCCGGCGTGCGCGTGACGGACGGAGCGACCGAGTGACGTTCGCGCGGAGGCTCTTCGGCTTCGCAACGCTCACGGCGCTGGCTGTGGGCGCCGTCGTCGTGATGCGCCGCCGCTCCGGCTCGCGCGAGCGCGTCGACCTCTACTACGAGGACGGGTCGATGGCGACGCTCGAGCGCGGTGACGCCGACGCCCAGGCGCTTCTCGGCCACGCCCGCGATGCGCTCGCTGCCGCTCGTGCAGCCTGACGCGACGATGCACGACGAGGAGCTGAAGCGGGCGATTCGCGAGCACGCGGTCCTGACCGGAGATTTCATGCTCCGCTCCGGGCAGCGGGCGGAGCACTACATCGACAAGTATCGCTTTGCGACCGAGCCGGCCATGCTCGAGCAGCTCGGGACGCGCCTCGCGGAGACGGTCGCCCGCGTGGATCCCGAGGCCGTGCGCCTCGCGGCACCCGAGATCGGCGCGGTGCCACTTGCGGCGGCGGCGTCGATCTCCTCGAGGCTGCCGTTCCTCATCGTGCGGAAGGAGGCGAAGGAGTACGGCACCGCGAACCGCCTCGAGGGCGGCTTCTCGCCGGGTGAGCGCGTCTGCCTGCTCGAGGACGTCGTCACGACCGGCGGGGCTGCGGTCGACGCGGTGCACGCCCTGCGCGACGCGGGGCTCGAGTGCGCGACCGCGGTTTGTATCGTCGATCGTGAGTCGGGTGGTGCGGACGCGCTCGCCCGCGTCGCCGTTCGCCTGTGGTCTCTGTTCCGGTTGACGGATTTTGTCGACATTCGAAAATCCCCGCAAAATCCGCATGGTTGAGCGGATCCGACCCGGCTGTTACGCTGGACCGATCTGCAGCAACCCCGAAGGGAGGAGTAACTGGTGACGAAGCAGGAGTTCGTGGACCAGGTGGCGAACCGCTCTGGTCTCAGCAAGGCCGATGCAGCAAAGGCGGTCGACGCCTTCCTGGACTCGATCGAGGCGGTCCTCAAGCAGCGCGAGTCGGTGAACTTCACCGGCTTCGGGAAGTTCTCGACGTCGAACCGCGCGGCGCGGATGGGAGTGAACCCGCGCACCGGGGAGAAGGTGCACATCGCAGCAGCGACGGTGCCGAAGTTCTCGGCAGGCAGCAAGCTCAAGGCGTCGGTCAAGGGCGGCGGCTACTAAGCGCGAGCCGCATAGCAGCTTTCGAGGGGGTCGCGACGGCGGCCCCCTTTCGTTTACGCCCGTAGTCCCCTCATCTACCTTTTGAGCCGTGCCCGAGCCGGCCGCCGCAACGCCGTTCGCCGACCGGCTGGCGACCGTCGTCCAGGAACGCCGCAGCCAGCTCGTCGTCGGCCTCGATCCGCGTCTGGAGCTGCTCCCGCTCGAGCTCTCGGGCGATGCTCAGAAGAACCGCGCGGCAGCGGCCGACGCATTCACGCGTTTCTGCCGCGGTCTGATCGACGCCGTCTGCCCGTACGTGGTCGCCGTGAAGCCGCAGGCAGCGTGCTTCGAGGTGCTCGGCGCCGACGGCATGCGCGCGCTCGAGGAGATCTGCGAGTACGCCGCGACGGCGGGTCTGCTCGTCGTGCTCGACGGGAAGCGCGGTGACATCGGGCACACTGCCCGCGCCTACGCGTCGGCGTACCTCGAGCCCCGGAACGGCTCCGGACCGCTGGCTGACGCGCTCACGGTCTCGACGTACCTCGGCCGCGATTCGCTCGAGCCATTCGTGACGTCATGCAGGCGGTCGGGAGGCGGTCTCTTCTGCCTCGTGAAGACGTCGAATCCGGGCGGCACGGACGTCCAGGACCTCACGCTCTCGGATGGGAGCCCCGTGTGGCAGCACGTCGCGAAGCTCGTCGCGGAGCTCGGCGAGGACGTCGTCGGCGAATGTGGCCTCTCGAGTATCGGGGCCGTCGTCGGCGCGACCTATCCACGCGCCGTCTCCGAAGCGCGCCGGCTCCTGCCGCAGTCAATCCTCCTGCTACCCGGGATCGGCGCCCAGGGGGCGACCCCGGCCGACGTCGCGCGGGCGTTCACGAGCGGACCTGCAAGCGCCCTCGTCACCGTATCGAGATCCGTGATCTACGCCTTCCGCTTCGAGGGTGACGACTGGCGCGCTGCGGCCGGTGCCGAGGCTGCACGCCTGCGAGGCGAGGTATGGGCCGCGTCGGGCTGGTAGACCGGCGCTCGGCAGCTCGCATCGCCGCGCCACTCGCCTTCCTGGCCGCCGTGACGGTGGCCGTGCTCCTCGTCCGCTCGGGTCTGGACGAGGCCGCGACCCGCGAGAACACGGTGCCCGTCGCCACGGCGCCGGCGCCGCCGGCCTCCAGCCAGTCGCGCCGCTTCTACCGGATCCGTCCCGGCGACACGCTGGCGGCGATCGCGCCGCGCTTCGGCCTGACCGAGGTCGAGCTGCTCGCGCTCAATCCCGGCATCGAGCCGACCGCTCTCCGTATCGGGCAGCGCATTCGCGTGAGATAGCATCCGCGCCCGTGCTGCGACGGGTCGCTCTTCTCGCGACGTTGCTCGCGCTTTCTGCGCCTGCGTTTGCGTCCGCACCGCAGGTGAGTGGTAGGGCATATCTCGTGGAAAACGCAACCACCAGCGACGTCGTGCTCGCGAAGAACGCTCGTCAGCGCGTGCCCATCGCAAGCATCACGAAGCTCATGACGGTGCTCGTTACGCTCGAGCACGCCCGGCTCGACGATGTGGTCACCGTCACCGGCTCCGCCGCCGCCCGAGGGGAGTCCTCGATCTACCTTTCGCCCGGCGAGCGGCTGAGCGTGCGGGACCTCGTCAAGGCGGCGCTCATCCAGAGTGCGAACGACGCGGCCGTCGCGCTTGCCGACCACGTCGGACGGGGCAGCCGGGCGAGGTTTGTGGGGATGATGAACCGGAAAGCGCGAGAGCTGGGCCTGCGTGACACCGAGTTCGCGAACCCGGATGGGCTGGACACGGCCGGGGCCTACTCCTCGGCGCGCGACGTGACGAGGCTCGCGCGTGTCGCCATGCGCAACCCGGCCGTCCGCGCGATCGTCCGGACGCCGAGCACGACGATCTCGGGTAGGCGGCGACTCGAGACGTGGAACGACCTGCTCTACACGTTCCCGGGCCTGCTCGGCGTCAAGACGGGCCACACGAGCGGCGCCGGTTGGTCGCAGGTCGCGGCCGCTCGCGGTCCCGGTTATGTCGTCTACGCGACTCTGCTCGGCGAGCCGACCCGGACGCAGCGCAACGAGGATCTCACGCGCCTGCTCGCCTGGGGCATCTCCCGCTTCCGCAAGATGCCCATCGTCACGCAGGGGAAGACGTACGCGTCGGTGGCGCTGCCGTACGACGAGGGGCGGCTGCCGCTCGTCGCCGCTCGTGACCAGATGCGCGTCGTCCGACTCGGGAAGGGACTCGTCGAGGAGGTTGTCGCCCCGCGCTCCGTGACGCTGCCGGTCCGGAAAGGGCAGGCTCTAGGTCGCGTTCGCGTCTACCGGGAGGGCCGGCTGATAGCCTCCTCGCCGCTCGTCGCGCAACGTGCCGTCGGCGCACCGGGCCTGCTCGGCCGCGTCGGGTGGTATGCGGGTGAGACAGTGGAGAACGTCTGGGACTTCGTCAGCTAGGCCAGGGGGTCGTCTCGTGATCGTCACCGTCACCATGAACGCGGCGCTCGACCGGGTACTCACCGTGCCGAACTTCCAGCTCGGACATCGGCACCGCGCGAGCGAGAAGCTCACGCTCGCGGGCGGCAAGGGGATCACGGTGGCCCGGGCGCTGAAGACGCTCGGCGTGCCGGTGGTGGCGACGGGCCTCGCGGGCGGCCGCAACGGCCGGCGGATTCTCGAGGAGCTGTCGGAGGAGGCGATCCTCAACGACTTCGTCCGCATCGAGGACGAGTCGCGGACGTCGACGGCCGTTGCGGATCCCACCACGGGGATGTTCACCGAAGTGCTCGAGTGGGGGCCGCTCGTCCAGGAAGCAGAGCTCGAAGTACTGCTCGAGAAGATCGACTACCTTGCGCGAGGCGCCGAGCTAGTCGTGTTCGCCGGGACGCTTCCGAGAGGCGTCGCAGACCGCTTCTATGCGGACGCCATCCGCTCGCTGAACCGCCGCGGCGTCCTCGCAATCCTCGACTCCGAGGGCGAGCCACTCCGCGAGGGGCTCGAGGCGGAGCCGTTCCTCGTCTCGCCCAACCGGATCGAGGCCGAGGCCGTCGTCGGCCAGGAGTTCTCGGAGGACGGCGACTTCCTCGACGCCCTCGAGCGGCTTTCCGACCTCGGCGCCCGGAACGCGCTGATCACGCACGAGCGCGGCTGCTTCGCCTCTGTGCGCGGTGAGCGCGGCCAGCCGAAGCGCTTCCGCGCCGAGGCGCCGGTGACCGAGCCCATCTCGAGCGTCGGCTCGGGCGCCGTGCTATTGGCGGGGTTCATCGCCGCCTGGCTCGAGCATGCGAGTCCGGAGGACGCGCTGCGCAGGGCTGTGGCCGCCGGTGCCGCATCGACGCGCTCCGTCGGTGCCGGCCGCTTCGATCCGGAGGACATCGGCAGGATGCTGCCGGACGTCCAGGTGGCTGAGCTCTCGGCCGTCGCCAGCGCCTAGGAGGGTCTGGCGAAACAGTGACTGTGCCGCCAGAACGCACCGGATCGCCGCGCAGCGGTGTCCTCGGTCGCCCACGTACTTCAGTCAGTACGCGGGCTCCCTGCGTCCTTGCTGCGCGACGCCCGGAGCGCGCTGGCGACGAGCACCGTTCCGCCAAACCCTCCTAACACCCCCGCTTTACCGGCAGCCGACGCTGCTACCGTTCATCGGCACTTGACGGAGCAAGTGCACACGGATCTCGACCTCGACCGGATCGAGAGGCTGCTGGCCCTCGAAGAGAAGTTTGCGCGCGAGGGCCTGACGTTCGACGACGTCCTGCTGCTCCCGGCCGAGTCGCACGTTCTCCCCAACGACGTCTCGACGGCGACCCGTTTCACGCGCTCGGTCGAGCTCCGCATACCGGTCGTCTCGGCGGCCATGGACACCGTCACCGAAGCCGGAATGGCGATCGCGCTCGCCCGCATCGGAGGGATTGGCGTCATCCACCGCAACCTGTCCGTCGCCGATCAGGCGGCCGAGGTGGACAAGGTCAAGCGGTCCGAGTCCGGGATGATCGTGGAGCCGGTGACACTCGGCCCTGATGCCCCAGTCGCGCACGCGCTCGAGCTCATGGGGCACTACCGGATCTCGGGCATTCCCGTCACCGACGAGGGCGGCCGCCTCGTCGGCATCATCACCAACCGCGACCTGCGCTTCCACCGTGATCCGGCTCGGCCCGTGTCCGAGCTGATGACGAGGGAGGGGCTCGTGACAGCAGCGGAGGGCACGACGCTCGAGGAGGCGGAGGTGATCCTCCACCGGCACAAGATCGAGAAGCTCCCGGTCGTCGACGCGAACGGCGTACTGCGCGGTCTGATCACCGTCAA
>JBKPGF010000008.1:0-16160 GCA_046729255.1 Actinomycetota bacterium | reverse complement strand
GCGGCTCGATCCGCATCCCCTCCGCATGCTGCGACACGGTGGGGCTGAAGTCGGAGTGGGGGCTGATACCCCTTGAGGGCGTGTTCCCGCTGTGCTCGACGCTCGACACCGCGGGGCCCATGGCGCGCACCGTGAGGGACGTCGCCCTCACATGGTCGGTGCTCGTCGAGCGGCCCGTGCCCGAGCCGAAGCTCGCCGGCCTGACGGTGGGCCTCTTGCGCAAGGCGCCGTATGTCGGTGGGACGTACGTCCCCGAGCCCACCGACCTCGCCGAGCAGTGGGTGGCCGACCTCGAGCGGCTCGGGGCGCGTGTCGTCGAAGCGGAGATTCCTCCTCCGGAGGCCGACACGTGGCCGATGTTCGAGCACGAGGCGGTCCAGTCGCACCGTGAGACCTTCCCGTCGCGTGCCGAGGAGTACGGCTACACCATCCGCCCCAAGCTCGAGCGTGCCCAGGACGTCAAGCCCGACGAGGTGGAAGCGGCCTATGCGGCCGTGCACGCCTGGCGGGAGTACAAGCCGACGGTCGACCTCTACGCCGCGCCGTGCGTGACCGGTGACCTTCCGGACGAGGACGTCGACGAGCGAGACGTCCGCTTCCCGCTGTCGGCGTTCGTGCGCTGGGTCAATCTCGTCGGCTGGGCAGGCCTCGCCATCGGCAATCTCCAGCTCATCGCTCCCAAGGACGAGACGGTGCTGGCCGCCGGCCTCGCGTGGGAGCGCGGCTAGCGGCCCTCGAACTTCGGCGAGCGCTTCTCGACGAACGCCTCCACGCCCTCACGGAAGTCGTGCGTCGTGCGCAGGTAGCCGTACTCTCGCCCCTCCAGCTCGAGTCCGTCCCGCAGCGGCACCTCGTACGCCTCGTTGAGCACCCGCTTGGCGACGGCGAGTGCGAGCGGCGACAGCTCCATGAGCTCGGTCGCGATGGCCTCGACCGCTTGGTCGAGCTCCGGCTCCGGCACGACCTCGGAGACGAGGCCCCAGGCGAGGGCGTCTGCGGCGGAGATCCGCCTGCGGCGCATGACGACATCCTTCGCGCGGCCGACCCCGGCCAGCCGCGCCAGGCGCTGGGTGCCACCCGAGCCGGGGATCATGCCCAGGCCGAGCTCAGGGAGTCCGAGCTGCGCGCTCTCCGTTGCCACGCGGAAGTCGCAGGCGAGAGCGAGCTCGAGGCCGACGCCGAGACAGTAGCCCTCGATCCGCGCGATTACCGGCTTCGGGCAACGCTCGGGGGCAGCGACGTCGACGTGGAGGACGGAGAGGTCCTCGGGAGATACCTCCAGGAAGCCGGCAATGTCGCCGCCGGCCGTGAAGTTGCCGCCTGCGCCGGTCAGGACGACGACGCGCACCGCGTCGTCAGCGCCCAGCTCGTCGAAGGCGTCTGCGAGCCGGGCGCGGGTCGCGTACGCGACGCGGTTCATCTTCTCCGGGACGTCGAGGGTGATCGTCGCCACAGGGGCGGCCCGCTCGACCCGGAAGCCTTCGTACGCCGTCATGCGACGTTGGGCTCCCGCAGCATCCGGCGCAGGATCTTGCCCGACGGGCTCTTCGGCAGGTCATCGACGAATCGGTACTCGCGCGGCCGCTTGAAGCGCGCAAGCGTCTCCGATGCGAGGCACCACGCGTCGAGGTCGTCCTGAGTGACGTCGCCGTCAATCACGACGACGGCCACGACCCGCTGGCCGAGTCGTTCGTCGGCTGCGCCCACGACCGCCACCTCGGCGATCGCCGGATGGCCGGAGAGCACATCCTCCACCTCGAGCGGGTGCACGTTCTCGCCACCCGAGACGATCATGTCGTCGACCCGACCGAGGATCCATAGGTCGCCGTCCTCGTCGAGCTCGCCGATGTCGCCCGTTCGGTACCACCCGTCCTCGATCGCCTTCGCGTCGGCGTCCGGGCGATTCCAGTAGCGGGCGAACGCCTCGTCCGAGGTCATGTGGCAGAGGATCTCGCCTTTGGCGTCGAGCCTCAGGCGGGCGTTCACGGATGCCCGGCCGGCGCAGCCGGGCTTCGCTTCCTGGTCGCGGTGAACGGAGAACGTGTAGATCTCCGTCGAGCCGTAGTGGTTCACGAAGAGCCGTGGGTGGAAGACCTCGGCGCAGCGCTCGACCAGGGGGCTCGTCATCGCAGCGCCGGCGTACGCGAGCGTCTCGACGGAGGACAGGTCGGCCTCCTCGACGCGCGGGTGGTGGACGAGGTCGTAGAAGAGCGTCGGCGCCAGGTAGAGGCTCGTGATGCGCTCGCGCTCGATGAGCTCGAGCGCTTTGCCGGCGTCCCAGCGGGCTTGCGAGGCGAAGCAGCCCCCCACAACGTGCATCGCGAGCAGGGAATGGATGCCCATCGTGTGGTACAGCGGCATCACGCCGAGCGTACGGTCGCCGAAGCGGTAACCGTGCTGGAGCGCCTGCGACAGGGCGCCGGCCCGGTCAGCCCGGTGCGACCGTGGCACGCCCTTCGGCTTGCCGGTCGTCCCGGAGGTGTAGAGGAGCAAGCTCGGTTCGGCGTCGTCACGATCGAGGGCGCCGGGGTGCTCAGCTCCTTCCGGAATCGGATCGCCCTCGCGAATCACCGTTCTCGCCCCGCAGTCGTCGATACAGTACTCGAGCTCGGCGTCGGAGGAGCGCCAGGAGAGCGGCACGAAGACGCCTCCGCACCACTGCGTCGCCCAGTAGAGAAGCGCGGTCTCGATGCGGTTGTCGAGCACGACGGCGAGCCGCTCTCTTGGCTCGAGCTGGAGACCGCCGGCGATCCGTGCGACCGCCACTCGTAGCTCCGCATAGGTGATGCCCGGCAGCGCCTCGGCGTTCGGGTGCCGCTCGGAAGCGTCGAGCAGGCTTCGGGCGAGGTTCATGGCGCGACGACCTTTTCGATCGCGTCCACGATCGGCGTGTAGCCGGTGCACCGGCAAAGGTGGCCGGAGAGCATGTCCTCGATCTCCGCGCGGTCGGGGCTGTCGTTGCGCGAGAGCAGATCCGTCGCGGCCATGAGGATCCCGGGCGTGCAGAACCCGCACTGGAGGGCGTGGCAGCTCTTGAACGACTGCTGAAGCGGATTGAGCCCGCCGCCGTCGGCAAGGCCTTCGACCGTGCGCAGCTCGCGACCGTCCACCTGCGCAGCGAGCACGAGGCACGAACGAATCGCGACTCCGTCGAGCAGCACCGTGCACGCGCCGCACACGCCGTGCTCGCACCCCACGTGCGTCCCGGTGAGCCCGAGTGTGTGGCGCAGGAAGTCGGACAAGAGCAAACGGTCGGCCACCTCCTCGCGGTAAGGCATCCCGTTCACCGTCACCGCGACGCTGATCACGAGGCTTGCTCCTTTGCCGACGCGACTGCACGGTCGACGACCACGCGGACGAGCTGCTTGAGGTAGCGCGGGGACGCGTGGAGGTTGCCCCAGGGCTCGACCTGCTCGGCCGCCGACTCGCCCGGCCGCTCCGGATCGACGTCGACAAGAGTTGGGCGGTCGAGGACTGACCCAAGCGCCACGTGCAGCTCCCCGTCGCCGACCGACGCCGCGGCCATGCAGAGCCCGTAGTCGCCGCGGCGTTGCGTGAACTCCTTGAACCCGTAGCTCCAACCATCCGGTGCCGGCCAGCGCGTCTCGACGACGAGCTCGTCCGGCTCGAGAGCCGTCGTGAAGCTGCCGGCGAAGAAGTCCGCGGCGGCGATCTCCCGCTCGCCCCGAACGGATGCAACGCGAACCGAGCCCTCGAGCACGGCGAGGCAGAGCGGCAGCTCGCCGGCAGGGTCGGCGTGTGTGACGGACCCGCACACGGTGCCGCGGTTGCGGGTGACGAAGTGGCCGACATGGGGGAGGGCTTCCGCGAGCAGCGGGTGGCTCGCCAGGCGCTGATCGGCCTGCCGCACCATCGCGCCCACACGAAGAGCACCGTCGTCGCTCGCGACGTTGTCAATGTCGAGAACACGCTCTATGTCTATCAGCATCGCCGGACGCAGCAGCCGCATGTTCAGCGCAGGAACGAGACTCTGCCCTCCCGCCAGCACCTTCGCCTCGTCGCCGTGCTCGGCGAGCAGCGCGACGGCGTGCTCGATGCTCTCGGCGCGCTCGTAACGAATGGGCGCCGGCTTCACGGCGCCAACAGCTCCCAGGTACGGCCGGGCGTCAGCGGCAGCTCGACCGCGTCACGGCCAACCGCATCCGCCACCGCGTTGGCGATGGCCGCAGGGACGCTCATCGTGTCTCCCTCACCGAGCCCCTTGGCACCGAGAGGGGTGAAGGGCGACGGCGTCTCCCGGTGCGCGACTCTCGGCGCGGGCAGGTCGGGCGCCGTCGGGCAGAGGTAGTCCATGAACGTCCCCGTGAGCAACCCGCCGTCCTCGTCGTAGACGACGCGCTCGAAGAGGGCGGCACCCGCGCCGTGTGCGAAGCCGCCGCGGATCTGGCCCTCCGCGAGCAGGGGATTGAGCAGCCGACCGGCGTCGTGGACGGTCACATAGTCGAGGACCTGGACCTCACCCGTCTGCCGGTCGACCTCGACGACGGCGACGTCGGCGATGAAGCCGTGGGCACCGGAGGGCGAGACTTGGTCGATCTCGTCCGGCGGATCGAGATTGGGGATAGCGCAGAAGGCCGTCTCGTGCAGGCCCGGCTCCATCCCCGGCGGCAGGCCCGCGGGGTGCCAGTGCGCGACGCCCGCGACGCGCCGCAGCGAGAGGGAGTCGTCTCCCAGGTGCTCGCCGATGGCCGCAGCCTTGGCGGCCACCTTCTCAGCCGCAAGGTGCACAGCCCCAGCAGCGACGCCCGAGAAGCGAGACGAGTAGTTGCCTGACGACACGGACCACGCGCTCGCTGACGTGTCCATGTCGGTCACGACCTGGACGTCCTCGGGGGGGATGCCGAGCGCGTCGGCGACGATCTGCGCGCACACGGTCTCGTGGCCCTGTCCCTGTGGGGTAGTCGCGACACGCACCGTCACTCCGCCGAGCGGCGAGACGGAGACCGTGGCTCCCTCGACGTTGCCCGACTTGGGCAGGGTCTCGGCGCGCGCCTCGGCCGTCTGTGCCAGCGTGATGTAGCCCATGTTCGAGATCGACGGCTCGACGACGCACGCGAGCCCGACGCCGACCAGCCGCCCGTCCGCTCGCGCGGCACGCTGTTTCTCCCGCCGCTCGTCGTACTGCGCCAGCTCGAGCGCCTGGTCGAGACAGGCCTCGTAGTTACCCGAGTCGTAGAGCGCTCCTGTCGCCGTGCGGTAAGGGAAGTCCTCGGGCTGGATGAGGTTGCGCCGCCGGAAGTCCGCGGGATCGAGTCCGAGACGGCGCGCGGCGACATCCATCGTCCGCTCCAGGGCGAGGTAGAGCTGCGGGCCGCCGAAGCCACGGTTCAACCCGGTGGGGCAGCGGTTCGTGAGCACGACGCGGTTGCGTGCGGCGATGTTCGGCACCTTGTAGGCGCCCCCGAGCGAGCCGTGCATTCTGTAGAGCGTCGCCGGCTCTGGCGCCCTGACGTACGCGCCCACGTCCTCGAGCACGTCGTAGCGCAGAGCGAGGAGCTCTCCGTCAGAGGCGAGCGCGGCCTGCACGCTCGTGCGCCGCGCCGTGGATGCGGAGCTGGCGGTCAGATGCTCGAGCCGGTCCTCAGTCCAGCGGACGGGGATGCCGAGCTTCCTCGACGCGAGCCCGAGTAGGACGACGTACACGTAGACCGTCGCTTTCACGCCGAAGCTGCCGCCTGAGTGGGGTGGCGTGATCAGCCGCAGCCGCGAGCCGGAGAGCCCGAGCGCCGAGGCGGCGACCGAATGGAGCGTGAAGGGCCCCTGGAAGTTCGACCACGCGGTAAGCGTCCCCTCGGCGGCGTTCCAGTCGGCAATGACGCCGTACGTCTCCAGCGGGTTCGCCGTCCAGCGCGGGAATACGTAGGTCCCCTCGACGACGACGTCCGCATGGGCGAACGCGCCGTCGACGTCACCGTAGGAGAAGGAGCGGTCGGACGCGACTTCCCCCTGCTCGGGATCCATCACCGCGTCCAGCGGCTCGTAGTCGAGCTCGATCAGCTCGAGCGCGTCCTCGGCGGTGTAGCGGTCGCGGGCGACGACCACCGCCAGAGGCTCGCCGACGTACCTTGCGACCTCGTGCGCCGCGGCGTAGTAGGGAGGGGCGCCTTCGACGCCGACAGGGAAGGGACGCGAAAGCCCGACGACCTCCGCGCCGGTCAGCACCCCGAGCACACCAGGCAGCTCGAGCGCTTTCGAGGTGTCCAGGCTCACGATGCGCGCATGCGCGAGTGGAGATCGGAGGATCGCGGCGTGGCCGGCGTGCGGTACCGGCTGGATGTCGTCCATGAAGCGTCCGAGGCCGCGCAGGAGCACGTCGTCCTCGGCACGTGGCAGCGCCCTCCCCACCCACGTCTCTGTGCCGACCGCGAGCGCCACGCCGCAACCCTAACCGGCTGGCCACGGGCCCAAGGCCGCCGCCCTGGCACCCGCATCGCAAGCTGCCGCCAGTGCATCGTCGAGGCCCGAGCCGCCGCTCAGCGCGACGATCATCGTTGCGGCGAAGGCGTCGCCCGCGCCCAGACCCGCGTCCGCGACGGGCGTCGAGGCCGCGGCACGCAGCCTTCCGCCGAGTACCGCAATCGCCCCGTCGGAGCCGCGAGTGACACAGGCGAGGCGAAAGAGCTCCCCGAGCGCTCGAGCAGCTTCTTCGGGCTCGTTGCCGGTCAGCCTCCGTGCTTCGCCGTCGTTGAGGAAGATGGCATTCGCTCCCGGCGGTAGCTCGTCGAGTGAGCCGGGCGAGAGCGCGATCCACGCGGCATGAGCTCGCTCGAGTGCGGCGGCGACCGTCCGGGGGGGCACGTAGCCCGACACGAGAACGCCGTCGGCCTCGATCCGCTCGGGTAGATCCTCGTGTGAGAGCCTGACGTTCGCGCCACGGTCGGCTCGGATTACGCCGTCGACGAGGAGGAAGGTGCCCGTCGGCGCCGCCCCGTCGACGTGGACGAGGCAGTTGACGCCGTGTTGCTCGAGCGCCGAGCGGAGCGCGCGGCCGGCGAAGTCGTCGCCCACTCGACCAATCACGGCTGCGTCCGCCCCGGCCGCGGCTGCCCACGCGGACGCGATCGCGGCCGAGCCGCCCGGCCGGAGAGCGGACCGGGCGTCGTGCCCCCGCCCGGTCACGACGACATCGATCATGAGGTCGCCGACGGCCACGAACCGAGGCCCGCTCACGTCGCGCTCCTACGAGACGCGGCGTCGCGCCGCGTCGAGCTGCTGGTCGCTCGGTCCGCCGCCCTCGAGCGCCCTGAAGGCCTCGATCACCGCGCGGGGATCACGTCGATGCCGCTTCGCCGCCATCGTCAGCGGCTCGTGGAAGGCGCCTCCGCAATGCGGGCACGCCATCGAAAGGCGTGCGAAGAGCGTCGCCGCCTCGCCGTCCGGAAACAGCCGCAGCAGCTCTACGACCGTCGTCGAGCCCTTGATCCCGCGCGTATGCGGCGCTTCGGGCGCCGTCGCCCGAGCGTTGAGCCCGGGAACGAGCCGCTGAGTCAGTGGGCCAGCGCCTCCTCCGGATAGCGCAGTGGCTCCGCGTCCATCCGCACCATGTTCGCCGGCAACTGGTAGCGCGCAAACGGCAGCACGATCACCTTCGCGTCAGGGCCGTGTCGCTCCATGGCCGCCCCGAAGGCCTCGTCGAGCGAGGTCGTCGCATCGATCCCGATTTCGGCCGCCATCTCGAGGTTCTCCTCGAGCGTGACCATCGTCAGGTGCTTGCGGGTCATCACCTCGTAGATGGGTACCCAGATGCAGCCCGCCCACATCTGGATGGCGCGGGCGTGGATGTCCTTAAGCACGCGCTGGTAGTTCTCGGGCGTGGCGGGCATGTACGGCGCCATGAGGTCCATCAGCGCCAGGCCAGGGAAGTCGCCGATCGCCGTCGAGACGCCGGGCGACGGAGAGCAGTAGACGATCGTGCCGCCGTCCTTGACGACGAAGTCGGCGGACATGCAGCCCCAGCCGGTGTGAAAGAACAGGTGGTCGGTCGGGGCGAAGACGCCGCAGACCGCGATGTCGGCCCGGCCGCCCGGGTGCTCGTAGGCATAGATCTCGTTGAAGCGCTCGATCGCCACGCGGTGCGCCTCCGGATGTGAGCCGAAGAGGCACTCGAGTACGCGGCCGCGCGTGTCGAGGATGACGTTCATCGTGCAGCTGAGCCCGCACATCGTCGCCACCTCGTCGATGTCGGAACGCATCGGGCCGGCATAGGCGCCGTAGTGCGTCTGCGGCGAAGGGACGAAGGCGCAGTGGTTCGACTCGATCGTCTCGTCCGAGCAGACGCCCGGCAGGATGAGCTTCCCGCCGCCGCCGGCGCCCCAGTGGTTCGACTGCGCCTGCCCGATCGTGATCTTCACGTCGCACGCGGCCACCTCGTTGTGCAGCCAGACGGGCGTCCCACGGGAGGACACGCCGACATACGTGTACTCCTCGACGTTGCGAGGGTCGTTCTGGTGGAAGGAGATGCCGAGGCGCTCCATCCGATCGAGGTTCTCGCGGCCGATCTTCTGCTCGATATCGGAGTCCGACATCGGGAAGACCTTGCCGTTGGCGCAGACGACGACGGCCGGCTTGCCGGCGGCTTCGATGGCATCGAAGACGGCCGGCAGGAGTCGCGACTGCGGCGTCGGCCGAAACTGGTTGTCGATGATGACGGCGACTTTCGAGGCGCCCGCCACGATGTCCGAGAAGGGCGGCCCGGAGACGGGAGACGCGAGAGCGGCGCGCGCCGCGTCGGTCGCGTCCGCGACCGGATCGGGCTCGTCGGGGTAGACCGCGGCCAGCAGGTTCGCGTCCGGGACGTCGAGCTCGAGCGTCTCACGTGAAACCTTCGTCTCGTCTCCCGAGGCGCCGATCGTGAGCGGATCGAGCGACTCGTAGGGGATCGTCAGCGTCGTCATCTCTGTCTCCTCCGCGTGGGGCGTGTCAGGCAATTGTGCAATAAGCCCGAGAGCGGTTGAAGTCTCGGCCCTCCGGCTCCTAAGATGCCCTCCAGGGGTGGGAGCGCTGCGGCTCAACCATGTGTCCATTCATGCCGAGGACATGGAGGAGTCGGCGCGGTTCTACGAGGAGCTCTTCGGCATGCGCCGGCTGCCGACGCCGAACTTCCGACAGCCGGTGCTGTGGCTCGCCCTGGGCGACCAGCAGCTCCACCTCTTCCAGCGCGACGACGTGGAGGCGCCGAGGGCGCACCATCTCGCGATCGACGTTGACGACTTCAACGCCTTCTACCGGCAGGCGAAGGAGCGCGGGCTCCTCGACCCCGACACCTGGGACCGTCCGGCCCGCTACCACCCGGCAGGCTGGGTGCAGATGTACATCCGAGACCCGTCGGGGAATCTCGTCGAGATCGACTGGCCCGACGTGTCGACTCTCGACCCCGAGATCGTCGCCGAGCTCGGCCGGCTCGAGGAGGACGTGCCGCAGGAGGGCGACGCGAGCGAGGCGACGCTCTATACGGGCGGAACGCGTTGAGCTTTCGCGCCGAGCACGTCGCCCGCCGGCTCGCATTGCTCGGGGCCGCCGCAGCCGGCGCGTTCGCAATCGTCTACATCCTCTTCATCTCGACGACCACCGACGAGTTCGGCCAGGGCAACTGGCGAGCGACGAACTTCGGGTCGGCGATCCACAACCCACAGGCGTTCTTCGAGGTGCTCCTCGACGCGCTGACGTTCGCCGGCCTCCTCTTCATCGTCGCCAGCGGCTTCTCGCTCATCTTCGGGCTCATGCGGGTCGTGAACATGGCCCACGGCTCCTTCTACCTCCTCGGTGGGTACATCGCCTACGAGATCCAACAGGAGATGAGCCCGGAGGCGCTGGGCTACTCCGCCCAGCCGTTCCAGACGTCGACGTGGGAATGGGTACTGCCCCTGCTGGTGACCGTCGGCTGCATCGCGCTCTTCGGCCTCGGCATGCAGCAGCTGCTGCTGCGGTGGAACCAGGGTCAGGACCTCCGGCAGGCGCTGATCACGATCGCGATCTCCGTCATCGTCGCCGACCAGGTGATCGCGCACTTCCCGAGGAGCGTGCCCGAGGGGGCGCCGAGGTTCGGAGGAAACGCCGTTAGCATCGCGTGGCCGGGCTGGAGCGACCGGAGGATCGATCTCCAGCTCTTCGGCATCCAGTACTCGCTGTCGCGCCTGCTCATGCTGGGCCTCGGCATCCTGGTCGGCCTCGCGCTCTACCTCTGGCTCTACAAGACGAAGACGGGCATGGTGATCAGAGCCGGCGTCGACGACCGGCAGATGACCGCGGCGCTCGGGATCAACATCCAGACGGTCTTCGCGATCGCGTTCGTGGTAGGAGCGTCGCTGGCGGGTCTCGGCGCCGTTGTCGGCACCTCCCAGAGCAACGTCGCACAGCTCCAGGACGGCCAGTGGCTGCTCTACTCGCTCGTGGTCGTGATCGTCGGCGGGATGGGCTCGCTGTTCGGCGCCGTCGCGGGATCACTGCTGTACGGGATCGTGTTCTCGTTCTCGGCGTCCTACCTGCCGACCACCGGCAACGACTGCTGCACGCAGTACTCGATCGTGTTCACGTTCGTGCTGCTGGCGCTCGTGCTCGCATTCAGACCGCAGGGCCTCTTCGGGAGACCCGGTTGAGGAGGCTCGACCCCAAGCGGACGTGCGAGCGCGCGATCGGCGTCGCCGTCGTCGTCTTCGCGGTGTTCGCACCGGCGCTCGTGGGGACGGGCGCGTGGATCGACCCGATCCTCACGCCGACGCTCATCTTCGGCCTCGGCGCCGCGAGCCTCATCTTCCTGTCCGCCTACGGCGGGATGATCTCGCTGGCGCAGACGGCGCTCATGGGCATCGCCGGCTACGCGATCGGGAACATGGTGTCGAAGGGCGGCGCCGGAGGCGAGTCGAAGGGGATCGCGCTCGGCTGGGATCCCACCGTCTCGCTCGTGGTCGCACTCCTGATCACGGTCTTCGTGGCGTTCGTCTTCGGAGCGATCGCCTCACGCAGCTACGGCATCTACTTCCTCATGCTCACTCTGACGTTCGGCGTCATCGCCAACCTCTTCTTCGGCTCCGTGACGAAGCTCGGCGGCTTCTCGCCGATCGCTGGCATCGACCGCAACGCGCCGAACTGGGTCGGCGACATCGTCAACGATCGCGACCGCCTGTACTACATCGCCCTCGGGTGCGCCGCCGTCGGCTACGTCCTCATCCGTTATCTCGTGCACACGCCGTTCGGCCTCTCGCTCCAGGGCGTCCGGGACGAGCCGGTGCGCATGGCCTCGCTCGGCTACACCGTGCCGCTCCACCGCATGCTCGCGTTCACGTTCGCCGGCTTCCTCGCCGGTGTCGCCGGCGTGCTCATGGCGTGGTGGAACGGCCAGATCTCACCGTCCGACCTCGGGCTGGGCGCGACCATCAGCATGCTCGTGATGGCCGTCATCGGCGGGCTTTCGCGTATCGAGGGTGCGTTCCTCGGCGCGTTCGCGTTCATCCTCATCGAGAACAAGGTGCGGGAAGGCGAGTTCCTCGACTTCCTCGTGCCCGTACCCGGCCTCGGCGGCACGTTCAGCACCGTGGTCGGCTTCATCTTCCTGGCCATCGTCGTCGTGTCGCCGGATGGGCTGATGGGCATCTGGGAGCGCCTGTGGAGCCTCAGACGCCCGCGTGGCGCGCCCGCCGGTGCGGCACCAGCGGCAGGCACGGCAAGCGGCGGCAGCTAGCCGCGGAAAGGAGGCACCAAGGAACGACGCCCGGGAGAATGTGAGAAGGTTCGCTGGATTCCGACGAGCAAAAGGAGGAGCACGTATGCGACATGTGGGAGGGCGAAGGATCCGCCTCCTCGTTGCAGTCGGTCTGGTTGCGGTCGGCCTCGGTGCCCTGACGCAGGCGTCATCGGCGTCACCTCAGCAGGGGCACTCCGTGAGGATTGCGATCGTGACCGACTGCAAGGGGGCGTTTGCGTTCGGTTACGAGCTCGACATCGGGGGCGCGAACGCAGCGTTCTCGCAGTTCGCCGGTGCACGGCCGAAGAACAAGAACAAGCCCTCGGCCGGGCTCATCGGCGGCAGCGCCGGTGGGGCAAAGCTGACGTTCACCGACTACGGCTGCGGTGACGACACGCCCGCCACCATCCTCAAGGAGATCCGGCGTGTGGTGGTCCAGCAAAACGCCGACGTGATGCTCGGTCCGCTCTCCGGCGACGAGGCCGTCGCCACGGCGAACTGGGCGAAGAGCCACCCGCAGACAACCGTCATCATCGGCACGGCCGCGTCCCAGGACCCGACCATGCAGATCGCTCCGAAGAACGTCTTCCGCTACTACGGGGACGGCGCTCAGTGGAACGCCGGCATCGGCGAGATCCTCTACAAGAAGTGGGGTTGGCGGAACGCCGCGGTGATCATGGACGACTACAGCTTCGCGTGGACGTCCGCGGCCGGCTTCATCGCCGACTTCTGCGCGAGCGGCGGCAAGATCACGAAGCGCGTGTTCCCGCCGCTGAACACGACCGACTACTCCTCGTACGTCCGACAGCTTCCGGCGCCGGACGACGTGGACGGGTACTTCTGGGTGGTCGGAGGAACGGGTACCGATCCGGCCTTCAAGGCGTTCGAGCAGGCGTACGGTCGCCTGAAGGCGAAGCAGCACTCTGGGAACCTCTTCCTCTGGTTCCTCACGGGAGTCGCTGTGGCGCCGCGGCTCAGCGGTGCGTACATCGGCGGCTTCGGCATCGGCCCGGGTCTGAAGACCGCGGCCGCTACGAAGTACCGCGCCGTCATGAAGAAGTACTACCCGAAGATCCCCGCGGAGGACTCCTTCACGCTCAACTACTACCGAGGCGGGCACGCGCTCGTGGTGGGCCTGCAGAAGTCGAAGGGGCGCGTCGGGGCGAGGCTGCAGGCGGCACTGCCCCGCGTGATCAACGATCCGTACCAGCTGGCGTCCGGCGGTAAGGTCCGGTTGGACAGCCGTCGCCAGGCGATCCAGGACCAGTACGCGATGCAGATCGTCACCAAGGGCGGCAAGCCCGCCGTCTCGACATACGGCTACGTGCCGAACGTCGACCAGACCTTCGGCGGCACCTTCGGGCCCAACAAGCCCGCACCGAGCAGGGCGTTCCCGCCTTGCGTGAAGAGGAAGCTGCCGTGGCAGGGGAAGATCAAGGTCGTCTCGAACGGCAAGGTCACGAACCAGGTCGTCAAGTAGGCGGGTGAACGCTGAACCATTGAAGAACCAGGCCGAGCCGACCCTCCGCTTGCGGGGGGTCGGCCGGCGCTTCGGTGGGCTGCACGCAGTACGAGAGGTGACGCTCGACGTAGCCGACGGAGAGCGTCGCGCGATCCTCGGGCCAAACGGCGCCGGCAAGACGACGCTCTTCAACGTCATCTCCGGCGACATGGCGCCGTCGGCAGGAACCGTCGAGCTCTTCGGACAGGACGTCACACATCTGCCTGCGCGGAAGCGGGCGAAGCTCGGGCTCGCTCGGACCTATCAGCAGTCGCGGATGCTCATGGGCGTCACGGTGGAGAACGCCATCTACCTCGCCATCCTGGGCGTCCGCAATGGCCACTTTCGGCCGATCGTGCTGCCGGGCAAGGATCGGCGCTTGCGAGAGCAGGCGCGCGCGGCCGCGAAGCGCGTAGCCATCGACAACAAGCTCTCAGAGCCCGTCGGGGCTCTCTCACACGGAGAGCACCGCCAGCTCGCAATCGCGATGGCGCTGGCCGCGGAGCCGAAGATCATGATGCTGGACGAGCCCGCGGCCGGGCTCTCCCGTGGTGAACGTCAGCTGCTGACCGAGCTGCTGCGGGGGCTTGACAGATCGATCACGCTCGTCCTCATCGAGCACGACATGGACGTCGCACTCAACGTGGCCGAGCGGGTGACGATGATGCACGACGGCCGCGTGATCGTCGAAGGGACGCCCGACGAGATTCGCGCGAACGAGGTCGTGCACGACCTCTACCTCGGGCGGCACCATTACGCGGAGGACGAATGAACGAGCCGTTGCTCCAGGTGCAGGACCTCTGCGCGTTCTACGGCACCGCGCAGTGCCTCCACGATGTGACTTTCGAGATGGGCAAGGAGTCGGTCGCGATCATCGGCCGCAACGGCATGGGCAAGACGACGCTCTGCGCCTCACTCATGGGCCTATCGCCTCCGCGGACGTCGGGCTCGATGCGGTTCGCGGGCAGCGAGCTGCTCGGTCGCCCGTCGTACAAGATTGCCCGCGCCGGCATCGGCTATGTGCCGCAGGGACGCCGGCTGTTCCCCTCGCTGACCGTCGACGAGCATCTCAAGATCGCTGCGCGGAACGGCAGTGACGGCGGCTGGACAGTCCCGCGCGTGTACGAGCTCTTCCCGCGTCTGGCCGAGCGGCGCAAGAACGGCGGCGCGCAACTGTCGGGCGGGGAGCAGCAGATGCTCGCCATCGGCCGGGCGCTCCTCGGGAATCCGAAGCTGCTGATCATGGACGAGCCCTCGGAGGGGCTCGCGCCGGCCATCGTGGACCAGCTCGTTGACACCTTCCAGAGCCTCGAGCAGGAGGGGCTAGCCATCCTCCTCGTCGAGCAGAACCTCGGCGTCGCCGTGTCGATCGCCAAGCGGCAGCTCGTGATGGTCGGCGGTGAGATCGCGACCGAGACCTCCGCCGAGGTGCTCGAGCGCGACGTCGAGCTCCAGAGGCGATACCTCGGCGTGGAACCGCTGGCACACTGAGCGTCCCTCGGCGGCGGACTGTCGCCGGGCGAAGCCCGGCTGCGCCCGCCTGGCGCCGCTGGCGGCAGGATCCGTCGCTCGCGGCCCGTGAACGTATGTCCGAATACGCCCGGCGCGCCGCTCGCTTGCCTCCTTGGCCAGCGACGCCCGAGGAACGCTCAGCCCGTGGCCGTATAGACGACCGCAGGATGTGGTCGCTGCGTAAGCTCTCGCATCTATGCGTCGCCCGCCCGTCGTTTTTGCCCTGCTCGTTGCCGTGCTCGCGCTCGCCGCGCCCGGCTGTGGCGGCGAGTCTGCGGCCGGCCCGGAGACCGAGATCGCGTTCGTGACGAGCCGCGACGGCGACTACGCGGTCTACGGCATGCGGACCGACGGCAGCGGGGAGGGGCGTCTGACGACGGATGACGGCGGCGCCGATGGCTCTCCGACCGGGGCGTTCTTCCAGCTCGCGCCGGCGTGGTCGCCCGACGGAAAGCGGATCGCCTTCGCCAGCCGCCGCGACGGCCCTTCACACATCTACGTCATGTCCGCGGACGGCACGGGAACGAAGCAGGTCACGTCCGGGAAGCACGAGGACGCGACCCCCGCCTGGTCGCCGGATGGCCGCCGCATCGCGTTCGCGCGCGACAACACGCTGTATACGGTCTCGCCGAGCGGTGGGAAGCTCGAGCGGATCACGAGCACGCTCGGCGGAGAGGAGCGCGAGCCCGCGTGGTCGCCGGACGGCGAGTGGATCGTTTTCGTGCGACGCCAGTCCGGCTTCACCTCCCGGGAGATCTGGCGGGTGCGGGCAGACGGGACGGACCGGGAGCAGATCACCCACCTCGACGCCTCGAGCTACGAGCCCGACTGGTCGCCCGATGGGAAGCGCCTCGTGTTCACGAGCAACGCGAACGACAACCACTACCAGATCTACGAGATCGGGACGAGCGGGAAAGGCCTGCGCCGGTTGACGTTCCAGCCCGGCGAGTACTTCGATCCCTCGTGGTCGGCCGACGGGAAGGTGCTGCTCTTCGAGCGCGACGGGCTCGTCTACACGCTCGTCCCAGGCGGGGTCGAGAACGCGCTCACCGAGGGGCCGAACGACGGCAGCCCCGCGTGGAGGCCGGGCGGAGCCCCGGCAACCCGCTAGACCCGCTCGACGGACTCCGCGACCGGACGGCGGTTGGCCCGCGCGCTCCATTCCTCTGCGGCGCGACTCTCGGCGCCCGGATGCTTCGCCGGATAGCCGAACGTCAGCACCGTCACCGGCGCCTCCTCCAGTCCGAGGATCTCCGCGGCCGCGTCCTCGTCCTCGACGCCGTTCGGGGTCGAGGAGACGCCCTCGTTCCACGCCGCGAGCATCATGTTCTGCGCGCAGCGGCCGAGGTCGAAGGGCCGCGTCCCCGCCATGGCGACGACGAGCGTAGCCCCACGGACGTTGCCCGGCTCGTACACGGCGTCCGCCAGTCGCTCGCGCTTCTCGGC
>JBKPGF010000007.1:0-87662 GCA_046729255.1 Actinomycetota bacterium | reverse complement strand
GGCGCCGGCGCCAGCACCAGCACCTGCACCAGCACCTGCACCAGCACCTGCACCAGCACCGGCACCGCCGCCCCCACCTCAGCCTGCTCCTGCGCCCCCGCCCACCGTCGAGCCCGCGCCGCCACCTCCCGTGCACGAGGCGACTCCGCACTCGCCAGAGCCTGAGCTATCAGAGCCTCCAACAGAACCGAGCGCGCAGGTTGCTGCCTCGCAAGCCTCGGCCGAGGAGACGACGGCGCCTGAGAGTGCGCCGACGACTGCCGTCGAGGTAGCGGCGCCCGGGCGACCCAAAGTCGAATCCGAGGTGGCTTCTGCAGGCGCTGCAAGCGAGCGGACCTCCTCCTCGCCAGCCGCCCGGCGCACAGTCGTCTCGCGTCCGTCTGCCGTGCGGATGAGGGCGGACGAGGAATCCGGCGGCGAGCCGGTCGGAAACGCACACGCCTCGGTGCCTGCAAGGGCGTTCGGGGCTGCAGGCTCGATCTTGCGCGTCGGCGCTCGCGTGCCGTCTCCCGTGTTCGCACCCGCTCCCGGTCCACGGGACGTGGTCGCCGGCACCGGCCAGCTGCTCGAAGCGACGCCTGCCACTTCGACGCCTCGGCGTGCCGTGAACGAGCGCACGCTCTCGCCGTTCGTCCTTGCGCTGATGGCGGGCCTGTTCGTCGCGGCCGGAGCCGGTTTGGGGCTGGCCCGCGCGAGACGGGGAGGGCTACGGGCGACACCTAAGATTGATGCGAGTGCGGTACTACCTGACAACGCCGATCTACTACGTGAACGCGACCCCGCACATCGGGAACGCGTACACGACCATCGCCGCGGACATCCTCGTGCGCCATCATCGTCAGCGAGGGGACGACTCGTTCTTCCTCACCGGCGTCGACGAGCATGCGACGAAGGTCTACCGAGTCGCGGAAGAAGAAGGCCTCGACGCGCAAACGTACGTCGATCGCATCAGCGAGGTGTGGCGGGAGCTGTCGACCGTCATCGGCGCCGAGCCGGACTTCTTCATCCGTACGTCGGACGACGGCCACAAGGAGTTCGTGCGTGAGTTCGTCCAACGGATCTACGACAACGGCGATGTCTATGAGGACGTCTATGCGGGCATGTACTGCGTGGGCTGCGAAGCGTTCAAGACACCGGAGGAGCTCGTCGACGGAGAGTGCCCCGAGCACGGCGACCGTGTCGAATACATCGAGGAGAAGAACTACTTCTTCCGCCTGTCCGCGTACCAGGATCGCTTGCTCGCGCTGTACGACGAGCGTCCTGACTTCGTCCTGCCGTCGTTCCGCTACAACGAGGCCCGCAGCTTCATCGCGGGCGGGCTCCAGGACTTCTCGATCAGCCGCGCGGGACAACCATGGGGCATTCCGCTGCCGTGGGACGAGAGCCAGGTCGCCTACGTCTGGGCTGATGCGCTCGTCAACTACCTGAGCGGTCTCACGTACGCACGGCCGGGTGAGGACCTCGTGCCGGTGTACTGGCCGGTCGCGCGACACCTGATCGGGAAGGACATCCTGCGCTTCCACTGCGTCTACTGGCCCGCGATGCTGCTCGCGGCGGGCTACGACGTTCCGCAGCAGATCTTCGTCCACGGCTACCTGACGATGAACGACCAGAAGATCTCGAAGTCCACGGGGAACGTCATCGATCCCGTTCCGCTCGTCGACGTCTACGGAAGCGACGCCGTTCGCTATTGGGCGATTCGGTCCGCGACGTTCGGGCGCGACGGCGCGGCTTCCGAGGCGATTCTGCACGAGCGCTACGAACGAGAGCTCGCGAACGAGCTCGGCAATCTCGTCTCGCGGACGACGGCGATGGTCGCCCACTATCGAAACGGCGAATTGCCCGCCGGTCCGGGCTCGACCGAGATCGCCGCCCGCCTCGACTCGTTGCACGCAGAGATCCCGGGCAGGCTCGACGCGTGGGAGCTGAACGGCGTCCTCGAATCGATCTGGGACACCGTCCGTGAGCTCAACCGGCTCGTCGAGCGGTCGAAGCCTTGGGAGCTGGCGAAGGACGACGCCCGCAGCGCCGAGCTGGACACGGTGCTCTACGACCTTGCCGATGGCCTGCGGTCCATCGCTGTGGCGCTCCACGCGTACCTGCCGGTGATCAGCGTCGCGATCCTTCGTGCCCTCGGTCAGGACCCGGAAGTGGCCTGGGATGGCGTGCGGGCTGGAGGGCTGGCGCCGGCGCGTGGCATCGAGCCCGCGCCGCCGCTCTTCCCGCGCGTCGAGCGTATCGCCGCTTGATCGACACGCACGCGCACCTCGACGCGTGCGACGGGCCTTCTGCCGCCGTTCTCGAGCGTGCCCGGGAGGCGGGAGTCGATCGCGTCGTCACGGTCGGCACCGGCATCGACTCGTGCCGGAGGGCGCTCCAGCTTGCCGGCGAGCAGCAGGACGTCTTTGCGGCGCTCGGCATCCACCCGCACGATGCCGGCTCGGCTGACGCAGGGCGGCTGGACGAGCTCCGGGAGCTGCTTGCCCACGAGCGGGCCGTGGCGGTGGGGGAGACGGGGCTCGATCACTATCGCGACTATGCGCCGCGTAACGCTCAGCGGCGCCTTTTCGAGGGGCACCTCGCACTCGCAGCTGAAGTCGGATTGCCCATCGTGATCCACTCGCGCGCTGCTGCACAGGAGACGGCGGACATGCTGGCAGGCTTCTCCGGCGACGTGGTCCTCCACTGCTTCTCCGAGGTGGAGCTGCTCGACGTCGCGCTGGAGCGCGGTTACTACATCTCGTTCGCCGGCAACGTCACGTATCCGAGAGCCCCGGAGCTTCGTGACGCGGCCCGAGCCGTCCCCGAGAAGCGCATTCTCACCGAGACGGATTGCCCGTACCTTGCACCGCAACCGGTGCGCGGCCGCCGCAACGAGCCGGCGTATCTCGTCCACACTGTCGACGAGCTCGCCGTCGCGCGCGACACGAGTCGGGAGGAGCTGGAAGCGATCGTCGACGCGAACGCCGACCAGCTGTTCGGCCTCGGATGACCGGGGCGGCTCCGCCGAAGCGAGGGCTCGGCCAGCACTTCCTTGTCGATCCGAATATCCTGCGTGTCATCGGCCGGCTGGCCGAGCTCGACTCGCAGGACGTCGTGCTCGAGATCGGCCCAGGCCTGGGAGTCCTGACGAGATACCTGGCCGACCGCGCGCAGCACGTCCACGCCGTCGAAATCGACCGCGAGCTCGAGCCGAGGCTGGCGGCAGCTGTCGGCTCGCGGGCGAACGTCGATCTGGTGTTCGGAGACGCGACGAGCCTCGATCTCACGTCGTTGCGCCCGGCCCCGACCAAGCTCGTCGCGAATCTCCCCTACAACGTCGCCGCGACCGTCGTCGTGGACAGTCTCACGCATCTGACGTCGATCGAGTCGTGGTGTGTGATGGTGCAGAAGGAGGTCGGCGAGCGACTCTTCGCGTCACCGGGAACGAAGGCGTATGGCGCCGTCTCGGTGGTCGTCCAGCTGTCCGCCCGGCGGACGGGTACGCATGCGGTGTCCCGGACGGTGTTTCGGCCGCGGCCTCGGGTGGACTCGATGCTCGTCGCCTTCGCCCGGTTGCCCGCGCCGCCCGATCTCGACAGGATCAAGGCGGTCGTGCAAGCAGCCTTCGCTCATCGCCGCAAGACGCTGCCCAACTCGCTCGAGCTCACGGGGCTCGCCCCTCGTGAGCGTGCGGTCGACGCGCTCTCTGCGCTCGGCCACGGCCCTGCCACGAGGGCGGAGGCGCTCACGCCCGAAGAGTTCGCGCAGCTGCCGGCGTTGCTCACGTGAAGAGCCTCGCTGCGCCGGCGAAGATCAACCTCGCGCTCGTCGTCGGGCCACGACGCGACGACGGCAAACATGAGCTGATCACCGTCTACGAACGGCTCGCGCTCTCCGACACGCTGACGATCGAACGTTCTGCGGGCCTCGAGGTCGACGGCTTTCCAGGCGACACACTCGTCCGGGCTGCCCTGACGTCACTTGCCCGGGCCGCGGGAGTGCGACCCTCGTGGCGAATGGCGATCGAGAAGCACATCCCGGTGAGCGCAGGGCTGGGTGGAGGAAGCTCGGACGCTGCCGCTGCGCTCGTGCTTGCGAACGCGACTCTTGCCGACCCACTCCCCCCGGAACAGCTGCACGGCATAGCTTCGAAGTTGGGCTCTGACGTGCCGCTCTTCCTCACGGCAGGGCCGCAGCTGGGGGAAGGCGACGGCACGGTGCTGTCCCCACTCTCGCTGCCGCGCGCGTACTGCGTGCTCGTTCTCGTGCCCGCCGGCGCAGTGAAGCGATCGACGAAGGCCGTGTACGACGCCTTCGACGGCCGGGACGGTGAGGCCTGCTTCGTCGAGCGTCGCGCCGATCTGCTCGCCCACGTGGCCCGCACGCGCACGGTCCACGACTTCGCCGACTGGCCGAAGAACGACCTCCAGCACTCTCCGCTCGCCGGCGAGCTCGAGCACCTCGGCGCCGTGCGAGCGGACGTCAGCGGTGCGGGACCGGCCGTGTATGCCCTCTTCGAGGACGAGGATGGCGCACGACGAGCGGAGGCCGCCCTCGCGGCCAGGGGCCGCATCTGGGTCGGATTTCCAGCGTGGTACGGTTGACCGGTGACCGAGGGTCCGTCGACGACTCCGCCGCCTGAGCCACCGCCGACGCCGGCTCCCGAAGCGGCTCAACAGCGCGCCGCCCCAGCGCCTCGTCAGAGCTGGTTGCGCGAGAACCGGCTCAAGGTCGCGCTGGGTATCGCGGTCGCCGAGGCGCTGTTCGTGGCGTTGGAAGAGGACTTCTCCCGAATCACGGTGATTGTGATCGCCATCCCGGTCATCTTGTTCTGGCTGCTGGCAGGGCGGACGCTCGAGTCGGAGTGGGGGCGTGACGTCTCGTGGATCCTCGCCATGTCGCAGGCGCTAGCGATATGCGCCGCAGTCATCGCCTGGGTCATCCCTTTGGCTGTACTCGTGATCGCGGGGATCTTCGGGGCTGTGATCGTCTACCTGCTGTACCACGACCGGCCTGACGAGTCCACCCGCTCCGCGAAATAGCGGCGGGACTCGGTTAGCCTTTCTGGTGGTGGTGGGGCGTAGCCAAGTGGTAAGGCAGCGGGTTTTGGTCCCGCGACCCCAGGTTCGAATCCTGGCGCCCCAGCCTTCGTGGTAGACACGGGACTTTCAACAGTGGTCATGGCGGCCGGCCTGGGCACACGCATGCGCTCGGCGACGCCGAAGCATCTCCATCCCTTGCTCGGCCGGCGGATGGTCGACTGGGTGCTCGCGGCAGTCCAGCCGCTCGGCCCGGAGCCACTCGTCGTCGTGGCGTCGTCCGAGACGGCGGAAGGCTACGAGGCGAACGACGGAGTCGTCGTCGCCATTCAGGAAGAGCCACGGGGTACCGGCGACGCCGTCGCGGCGGCGCGCGGCGCGCTCGACGGGGCCGAGGACGATGTCCTCGTGCTCTCGGGTGATACGCCGCTCGTCACCGACGAGCTCCTGAGGACGCTCGTCGAAGGCCATCGGAGCTCCGGGGCCGACGTCACAGTGCTCTCCCTCGCGCTCGCCGAGCCTGGGCACTACGGTCGCGTCATCCGCGACAGCTCTGGTCGGCTGACCGCGATTGTCGAGGAGGGGGACGCGACGCCGGATCAGCTCGAGATCTCCGAAGTGAACAGCTCGCTGTACGTCTTCAAGGCGCCCGCCTTGTGGGACGCCGTCGACCGGCTCGACTCCCGAAACGCCCAGGGTGAGCTCTACCTCACGGACTGTGTCCGCCACATCGTCGAAGGCGACGGCACCGGTCACGTGGTCGAGGCATCCGATCCCGCGTTGGCGCTCGGTGTCAACACGCGCGTCGAGCTGGCGGAGGCGGCCGAGCTGCTCCGGGACCGGATCAACGAGCGGCACATGCTCGCCGGCGTGACCATCGTCGATCCCGCGTCCACCTGGATCGACGCGGACGTGGCGCTCGAGGCGGACGTGACGATTCATCCGTTCACGGTCATCCGCGGAAACGTCCGCGTCGCGCGCGGAGTCGAAATCGGCCCGTTCTGCTACCTGCGGCCGGGCACGACGCTCGACGAGGAAGCGAAGGCAGGGACGTTCGTCGAGGTGAAGAACTCGCGAATCGGGGCGCGCACGAAGGTGCCGCACCTGTCGTACGTCGGTGACGCCGACATCGGAGAGGACTCGAACATCGCGGCCGGGAACATCACCGCGAACTTCCCCCACGAGAAGGGGCGCGGAAAGCAACGCACGACGATCGGTCGCAACGTCAGGACCGGGGTCGACAATGCATTTCTTGCACCCGTCACGATCGGAGATAATGCGTGGGTCGCGGCCGGATCGGTGATCACCGAGGATGTTCCGCCCGGCGCCTTGGCAATCGCACGCGCTCGGCAAGAGAACAAGGAAGGGTATGCCGGTGGAGACAGCCACGACTGAGCTTGTCCGACTCCCCGGGCTCGACGTCGCCGTGAACACAGAACGGCCGGAGTCGAAGCCGGGACACTGGATCGAGCGGGGGCCACTGAAGCGGCTCATGGTGTTCTCGGGCCGCTCCCACCCCGAGCTGGCGCAGCGTATCGCCGAGCAGCTCGGGGTCGAGCTCGGCGAGGTCGAGCTGAAGACGTTCTCGAACGGCGAGACGTACTGCCGCTACAACGAGTCGATCCGGGGTGCGGACGTATTCATCGTGCAGACCGGTTGCGCTCCGGTCGATCGCAACCTCATGGAGCTGCTCTTCATGATCCAGGCGGCGAAGCTCGCTTCGGCCAAGCGGATCACTGCGGTCGTGCCGTGGTTCCCGTACTCGCGTCAAGACCGGAAGGCACTGCCGCGCGAGCCGATCTCGGGCCGCCTCGTCGCAGACATGATCCAGCTGGCCGGGGCAGACCGCATCCTCACGATGGACCTGCACGCCGGGCAGATCCAGGGGTTCTTCACGATCCCGGTCGACCACATGACGTCGCTGCCGCTCTTTGCCCGGCACTTCCGCGACCTCGGCCTCTCGGGCGATGCCGTCGTCTCGGTGGCGCCGGACGCCGGGCGCGCGAAGCACGCGATCAGGTTCGCCGAGATGATCGAGGGCGACTTCGCGGTCATGCACAAAACGCGGCCCGAGCACGACAAGGCGTCGGTCACGGAGATCACAGGTCGTGTGAAGGACAAGGTCGCAATCGTCGGCGACGACGTGATCATGACCGGCGGCACGCTGCTCGCCGGCGCCGCGGCGCTGCGCGAGCACGGTGCAACGGCGGTGTGGGTGTTCACGACGCACGGCCTCTTCTCGGAAGGTGCGCTCGACCGGTTCGCGGAGGCCGATCTCGCCGGCATCGTCGTAACCGACACTGTTCCCATCGACCCGGTGAGCAGGCCGTCGAACCTCACCGTGTTGCCGATCTCGGGCCTCCTGGCGGAGACGATCATGAACGTCTTCGCCGACGAGTCCGTGTCGGCCATCTTCGGCGGCGAGTACCAGCTCTTTTGACCGCCGAAAGTCCGGGTCGCTTACGCGTCGAACCTTCGGCGGGAAAGGTCTCATAGGCGGGACACCTCTCGTCGGGGTCCCCGGCGTCGCTACAATCGGCCGCCGTGGCTGGGGAACGAGTCCGCCTGGAAGTGCAGCAACGAGACGCGCTGGGATCGCGCGAGACTCGACGCCTGCGCCGAGCAGGCCTGATTCCAGGCGTCCTCTACGGGAACGGTAAGAAGCCCCACCCGTTCGTGGTGCCCGAGCGTACGCTGCGAAGCGCGCTCGGCGGCCCGCACGGGCTGCACGCGATCCTCGACGTCGTCCTCGACGACCAGAAGACGTCGCACGCCTCCGTCGTCAAGGACTACCAGCAGGACCCGATTCGCGGTCACCTCACGCACATCGATCTTCACGAAGTCCGGCTCGATCAGCCGATCACCGCACAGGTCGTCGTCGAGCTCCTCGGCGAATCGCCCGGCGTGAAGGTGGGCGGCGTGCTGACGCAGCTCGTGCGTGAAGTGCCGGTCGAGGCGCTACCGCTCGAGATGCCCGACCGTCTCTCGCTCGACATCGGCCAGACGGAGATTGGCGACGCGCTTCGCGTCTCCGACCTCGACCTGCCCGAGAGCGTCACCTTGCTCGCCGACCCGGAGAACGTGCTCGTCACCGTCTCCGCACCTCGCCTGGCTGCAGAGCTCGAGGCCGCGGAGGCCGAGGCGGCGGCGGCAGAGGCCGAGGAAGCCGAGGAGGTCGAGGAGGGCGAGGAGGCTGTCGAGGGCGAGCCCGGCGAGGAGCCGGTAGCCGAGGGCGAGCCACCGACAACCGATGAGGCAAGCGAGTCCGACGAGGGCTGATGCGCTTCCGGCGCCGCCGGGAGCCCGAGTCGTCGCTCGACCTACTTGTCGCGGGTCTCGGCAACCCCGGGGGCCAGTACGCGGCAACTCGCCACAACATCGGCTGGCTCGTCGTCGACGAGCTCGCCGGTCGTTACGGGGGGACATATCGCGGGAAGTTCTCCGGCCAGCTCTCGGAGGTCCGTGTCGACGAGCGCCGCGTCGCGCTGCTCAAGCCCGAGACGTACATGAACGAGTCGGGCCGTTCGATTGCCAAGGCTGCGGCCTTCTTCAAGGTGCCGGCGGAATCGCTGATTGTCGTGCACGACGACGTCGACCTCGAGGAGGGGCGATTGCAGGCGCGAGCAGGTGGTGGCCTCGCAGGGCACAACGGGTTGCGCTCGATCGCCGACGCGCTCGGTACGAGGGATTTTCTTCGGCTGCGGATCGGCGTCGGCAGACCTGAGCGCGGTGATCGTCGACCAGTCGCCGACTACGTGCTGTCGCCGTTCCCGTCCGAGACTGACGTGGGAGCGCTCGTAACGCGGTCGGCGGACGCGGTGGAAGCCGTGCTCCTCGACGGGCTCGGAGCCGCGCAGCGCGTGTTCAACTGACACGAAATCGGCACAGAGGCGTAACTCTCCGGACCAACCTTCCTCAGTAGCATCAGCAGCGGGGCGGAGGCTGGTGGCCCCGATGGCATGTCGCTTTCGGCCACCGTGATCAGCGTCCCGGGGCCGATCGACGGGGCCGGCTCGCCTGACGGGGCGAAGTAGACTGACCCCGCGGGACGCGTTTCCCGCTTTCGTCATGGACCAGCCGACGCTTCGCCCACTCGCCGACGTCCTCGCCGAGGGCGACGAAATCGCCGCACTCGCGTCCGCACTTCCGAAGCGAAGAGCGCGCGTGTCCGAGCCCGCGCTGCCGCTCGTGCTCGCCGCGCTGCACATTCGCGCAGACCGCCCGCTCCTCTGCCTCTTGCCGGACGATGAGGATGCGCGCGACGCCGCCGAGGCCGCTTCGTGGTTCCTCGGCGCCGACTCCGTCGCGTTCATGCCCGGACGGGGAGTCACGGCCGATTCGGGCCTGCGAGCCCCGCCGCACCTCGTTGGTGAGCGGCTGCGCGCGCTGTCGGTGCTGGCCGACCGGGGGCTCGTGTGCATGTCAGCGACGGCCGCGGCCGAACCTCTGCCCACGGAGGACGAGCGCCCGGCTTCGGTGGAGGTCGCCGTCGGCGCGGAGCTCGGTCTCGAGGCACTGACCGAAGAGCTCGTGCTCGCGGGATACGAGCGCGTCGAGCGTGTGGAGGAGCGCGGTCAGGTCGCGGTGCGGGGTGGGATCGTCGACGTTTTTGGGACGACCGGTCGCGAGCCGATCCGGATCGAGCTCTTCGGCGACGTCGTCGAAGGCATTCGCGCCTTCTCGCCGTTTACGCAGCGCGCGCTATACGAGCTCGAGCGAACGGTCGTCTTCCCAGCCGCCGAGCGCCGCACGGACCTGCTCGACTCCCGCGGAGACGATGGAGCAACGTCTCGCACGCTGGCCGCCGAGACCGACGTCGTCTGGAGGCAGGCAGACGTGCGCGAGATCTGGCGCGAGGATCTCGGGGTCGATCTGGAGCCTGTCGGCGCGGAGCTCGATCCGCTGCCGAGCGGTCAGTCGCTGTCGTTTGAGGCGCAGCGCCCGGCGCTCGCAGCACGGGGGCTCGCCGAGGCCGAGCGGGAGCTCAATTCGCTCGCCCGCTCGGGGCTCCGTGTCGTTGTGTCGTTCCCTCACCGCGGCGAAGCGCTCCGTACCCAACGACTCCTGCGACGGGCTCGCGCGGACCTGCTGGAGGCGGGAGACTCGTTGCCGGCGGACGGCGGCCTGCTGTTCGCGGTCTCTCCCGCCCGCAGGGGATTCGTGTGGCGCGAGCTCGGGATCGCCCTCGTGCCCGAGTCGCAGGTCTTCCGGCGGCGCGCGCCGCGGCAAGCGAGGGTCGCACGAGCGCTACGCTCGTTCGCCGATCTCCGCACGGGCGACTACGTCGTCCACGAGGACCACGGCGTCGGGCAGCTGCTCGGCTTCGAGACGCAGACAGTTGGCGGGATCACCCGCGACTACCTGCTGCTGGCCTTCCGTGGAGAGGACCGGCTCTACGTCCCCCATGACCAGGTGGGGAAGGTCTCGCGATACGTCGGCGCCGACGGACGTGCGCCTGCGCTCTCCAAGCTCGGCGCCCGCGCCTGGCACCTGCTGAAGAGCCGCGCGAGCCACGCGGTGCGGGAGCTGGCAGGTGAGCTGCTCGCGCTCTACGCCCAGCGCGAGCACGCGACCGGCGTCAGCTACGACCTCGCGAGCGACTGGCTGGAGCGGCTCGAGGCCTCGTTTCCGTACCGCGAGACGCCCGATCAGCTGGAGGCGATCGAGGCGGTGAAGGAAGATCTCGAGTCCGCACGGCCGATGGACCGCCTCGTCTGCGGAGACGTCGGCTTCGGGAAGACCGAGATCGCCGTGCGCGCGGCCTTCGCGGTCGCGCTCAACGGCAGGCAGACGCTCGTGCTGGCGCCCACCACGGTGCTGGCGCAGCAGCACTGGAACACGTTCAGGGAGCGCTACACCGACTTTCCCGTCGCGACAGAGATGGTCTCGCGGTTCCGCCGCCCCGCCGACGTCAAGGCCGCGCTCGCCGGCTTCGCCGATGGCAAGGTCGACGTCCTCATCGGTACGCACCGCGTCCTGTCACGTGACGTCGTGCCTTCGAATCTCGGCCTCGTGATCGTCGACGAGGAACAGCGCTTCGGCGTTGGACAGAAGGAGCTCCTCCGCCAGCTGCGGCTGGAGATCGACGTGCTGTCGCTCACGGCGACGCCGATTCCGCGCACGCTGCACATGTCGCTCGCCGGCCTCCGCGACATCTCCATGATCGAGACGCCGCCCGAGGGGCGCCGCCCCATCCGGACGTACGTCGGTGAGTACGACGAGGAGCTCGTCAAGCACGCCCTCGAGCGCGAGACGGAACGCGGCGGCCAGTCGTTCTACCTCCACAACCGGGTGGAGACGATCGAGGAGGCAGCGGAGAAGCTCGCGGAAATGTGCCCCGATCTCCGGTTGCTCGTCGCTCACGGGCAGATGCCCGAGCGGGAGCTCGAGGAGCAGATGATGAAGTTCCTGCGGGGAGACGCCGACGTCCTCGTGTCGACGACGATCATCGAGTCCGGCCTCGACATTCCTCAGGCGAACACGCTCGTGGTCGAGCGCGCCGACATGCTCGGCCTCGCGCAGCTCTACCAGATCCGGGGTCGCGTCGGCCGTTCCGACGTGCCGGCGCACGCCTATCTCCTCTATCCCGACGCCACGGAGCTCACGCCCGAAGCGAAGGCACGGCTCTCGACGCTCGCCGATCACACGGAGCTCGGATCGGGCTTCGCGATCGCGATGCGCGATCTCGAGATTCGTGGTGCCGGAGAGCTGCTCGGGCGCGAACAGTCGGGCCACGTGGCAGCTGTCGGCTTCGAGCTCTACGTCGAGCTCCTCAACGAGGCGGTGGCCGAGCTCGCCGGCGGCAGGCGCATCGTGCCGCGGCCGATCCGCATCGACGCCTACGTCCCGGCCGACTACGTCTCGTCCGAGGCATTGAAGATCGACCTCCATCGGCGACTCGCGCTCGCCGCAAGCGACGAGGAGCTGAGGGAGCTCCGCGCATCCGTCGAGGACCGCTACGGGCCGCCTCCCGACCCCGTCGAGAACCTCTTCGCGCTCCAGGAGGCGCGGCTCAAGCTCGCCGAGATCGGCGCCGACTATGCCGTCTTCCGCAACGGCCGGCTCACGGTCGGGCCGCTCCTGCTCGGAGCCGAAGACGTCCGCGAGATCCGCGACAGCGTCGCGTCGGCTGTCTACACGACGGACAAGCGAGAGCTGTCGCTACGGAGCGACGGGTTCCGCGGTGGGCTGCCCGCACTCGCTGCTATTCTCGACGTGCGCCAGGCGGCTTGATGGCGCTTTTTCCATGATCGCCCAGAGAAAGGCTCTCACTCGAACCGCACTAGCGGCCGTTCTGGCTGCGTCATTCATCGTCGCCGGATGTGGCGGCGGCGGAGGCGGCGGCGGTTCGCTGGGCTCCGGGGTCGCGGCCAACGTCGCCGGCGAGGAGATCTCACAGACGCAGCTGGACGAGGTGATCGCCCAGGCGGAGTCGAGGCTCGAGTCTCAGGGGCAGAAGATCCCGGCGGCAGGCTCCCAGGAGTACCAGGCGTTCCAGCAGAACGCGCTGCAGTTCCTCGTGCAGCGGGTGCAGTTCGAGCAGAAGGCCGAAGAGCTCGGCGTCTCCGTCTCGGACAAGGAGATCGACGAGCGCCTGAAGCGCGTAATCACGCAGTTCTTCGGCGGCAGCCAGAAGAAGTACGAGCAGTCGCTGAAGAAGCAGGGGATCTCGGACCAGCAGGTGCGCGACGAGCTCGGCTCCACGCTCCTCTCCGAGAAGATCTTCAAGAAGGTCGGCTCCAACGTGAAGGTCACCGACGCGGACATCCAGGCGTACTACGACTCT
Source organism: Actinomycetota bacterium (assembly GCA_046729255.1). GTDB lineage: Bacteria > Actinomycetota > Thermoleophilia > Gaiellales > Gaiellaceae > PALSA-612. Next base: position 74,855 of record JBKPGF010000007.1, on the reverse strand, counting down.
CACCCCGAGCTCTACGAGCAAAAAGCGTCGCGGGACGTGCGACACATCCTCGTGGCCTCCAAGTCGGTCGCCGACGACCTCTATCGGCAGCTGAAGGGTGGCGCGAACTTTGCCGCGCTCGCGAAGAAGTACTCCACCGACCCTGGTACGAAGGAGGTCGGTGGGAAGCTCACCATCCAGCGGGGCCAGACGGTGCCGCCGTTCGAGAAGGTCGCCTTCAAGCTCAAGGTGGGGGAGATCTCGAAGCCGGTGAAGACCCAGTTCGGCTGGCACATCATCGAGGGGCTCACCACCGAGAAGGCAGGCACGAAGACGCCGCTCAAGTCGGTTCGCCAGCAGATCTCCGACACGCTGCGCGGGCAGAAGGAGTCGGAGGCGGTTACGAAGTGGCTTGAGGAGCTGAAGAAGGAGTACGAGGACAAGATCACGTACGCCTCCGGCCTCGCGCCGCCAGCGACCGAGACGACTCCGGCGACGACGACCTCCACGGGTTGAGCCTCGAGCGAACGCTCGGCGAACTGCAGGAGCTGACGGCCCTGCTGCGCCGCGAGTGCCCGTGGGATGCCGAGCAGACGGCGCGGACGATCGTGCCGCACACGGTTGAGGAGGCGTACGAGGTGGCGGACGCCGCCATGGCCGGTGACGACGCAAAGCTCGTCGACGAGCTGGGCGACCTCCTGTACCAGACGTTCTTCCTCTCCCTCCTACTCGCGGAGCGCGGCGCGGGCGACCTCGAAGCTGTTGCGCGCAACGCTCACGACAAACTCGTCCGCCGTCATCCGCACGTCTTCGGGGACGCGAGCTCGCCTGGCTCGCCGGGTGCCGTGAAGCATCGCTGGGAGGAGCTGAAGACCGCCCAGGAGGGGCGCACAGGCGTCTTCCACGACGTACCGGAGACGTTGCCGGCGCTGCTCTATGCTCGCAAGGTGCAGCGGCGGGCGGCGTCGACGGGCTTTGCGTTTCCCGACCTCGACTCCCGTGTCGAGCGCCTCGAGGAGGAGCTCGAGGAGCTGCGGGCGGAGCTGAGCCGCAGCGGCGCTCCGGAGCCGGAGACGGAGCCGGATGCGCGCGTCGTGGACGAGCTCGGCGACGTGCTCTTTCTCGCCGTCAACCTCGCACTGCAGCTGAACGTCGATCCCGAGCTCGCACTGCGCGGCGCGTCGAAGAAGTTCGTTACCCGGGTGGAGCGCGCCGTCGAGCTCGCCGCCGCGGCCGGTGCCGAGTGGTCGACGCTCTCCCTCGACGAGCAGCTGCGCTACTACGGGTCGGCGAAGGAGGAGGCGGCCGCGTGAGCGCGATCGAGCGCGTCCACGCGCGGCAGATCCTCGACTCCCGTGGCAACCCGACGGTCGAGGTGGACGTCGAGCTTTCGTCGGGCGCCTTCGGACGGGCAGCAGTGCCTTCCGGCGCTTCGACCGGAGTGCACGAGGCAGTCGAGCTCCGCGACGGCGATGAGGACGTCTACCTCGGCAAGGGCGTTCTCGGCGCCGTCGCCAACGTTCGCGACGTCATCGCACCGGCCGTAAAGGGCCTCGAGGGGACGGACCAGGCCGCGCTCGACGGGAGACTCATAGAGCTTGACGGCACCCCGAACAAGGCGGCCCTCGGGGCAAATGCCGTGCTCGGCGTCTCGTTGGCTGTCGCCAAGGCAGCTGGTGCCGAAGCCGGCGTGTCGCTCTACCGCAGGCTCGGCGGTGAAGGTGCGGTCACGTTGCCGGTGCCGATGCTGAACGTCGTCAACGGCGGCGTGCACGCGCAGAACTCGCTCGACTTCCAGGAGTTCATGGTCGTGCCGGCCGGGGCGGACACGTTCGCCGATGCGCTGCAGGTTGGAGCGGAGGTGTTCCACGAGCTGCGCGCCCTCTTGCACGAGCGCGGGCTGGCGACGGGTGTCGGCGACGAGGGAGGCTTTGCGCCAGATCTCGGCTCGTGTGAGGAGGCGATCGAGGCCGTCCTCTCGGCCGCCGAGCGAGCGGGTCACACCGACCGCGTCGCGATCGCGCTCGACCCCGCCGCGACCGAGTTCTGGAGCGACGGCGCCTACCGGTTCGAAGGGCGCACGAAGGAACCGTCGGCCATGGTGGACTTCTGGGTCGAGCTGGCGGATCGGTATCCGATCGTGTCGGTCGAGGACGGGCTCGCCGAGGACGAATGGGCGTCATGGCGGGAGCTGACGAAGCGCTGCGGCGACGTGCTCCAGCTGGTCGGCGACGACCTCTTCGTGACGAACGACGAGCGCGTGCGTCGAGGTATCGAGGAAGGCGTCGCAAACGCCGTGCTCGTCAAGGTCAACCAGATCGGGACGCTCACGGAGACGCTCGAGACGATCGAGGTCGCGCGGCAGGCCGGCTACTCGTCCATCATCTCCCACCGCTCCGGAGAGACCGAGGACACGACCATCGCCGACATCGCCGTGGCGACCAACGCTGGGCAAATCAAGACGGGAGCGCCGTCACGCTCCGATCGCGTCGCGAAGTACAACCAGCTGCTGAGGATCGAGGAGGAGCTGGGCGAGCGGGCCGTCTATCCCGGCTGGGGCGCTTACCCGCGCTTCCGGCGGTAATCGCCCGCCAGCGCTACGCTGGCACCTTGTCCGCCCAAGCCGCACGCCGCACGAAGATCGTCGCGACGCTCGGTCCCGCGTCGGTGGGGCGCGTGGACGAGCTCGCCGAGGCGGGCGCGGACGTCTTCCGACTCAATCTCTCCCATGGCACGCACGATCAGCACGCCGAGGCGGCCGAGACGGTGCGCGGTGTCGAGCGAGATAGCGGCAGGCCGCTGGCACTCGTCGCCGATCTCCAGGGGCCGAAGCTCCGCATCGGGGATCTCGCGATGCCCATTCTGCTGAAGAAGGGCGAGGAGGTCCGCGTCGGCCCTGAGGGCGCGACGGTCGATCTCCCCATTGCGCCGGCAGTCGTGGGCCAGGTGCTCGACGAAGGCAACGACGTCCTCATCGACGACGGACACGTTCGCCTGCGCGTCGAGCGGGTCGACAACGGCGCGGCCGTATGCTCCGTCGCTGTCGGTGGGCCGGTCGAGAGTCACAAGGGCGTCAACCTCCCCGGTGTCGTGCTGCCTATCCCGTCGTTGACGGAAAAGGATCTGCGCGACCTCGAGTTCGCTCTCGGCCTCGAGGTCGACTACGTGGCGCTGTCGTTCGTGCGCTCGCCGGACGACGTCCGCGATCTCCGGCGGCGTATTGACGAGGCGGGGTCGCAGGCGCGCGTCATCGCGAAGATCGAGAAGGCGGAGGCGGTGCACTCGCTCGGCCCGATCGTGGACGCGTCGGACGCCGTCATGGTGGCCCGTGGCGATCTCGGCGTCGAGATCGGACCGTCCGCGGTGCCGTTGCTCCAGAAGCGCATGATCTTGAGGGCGCTCGAGCGCGGCCGACCGGTGATCACGGCCACGCAGATGCTCGAGTCGATGCTCCACGCGCCCGAACCGACCAGGGCGGAGGCGAGCGACGTCGCGAATGCCGTGCTCGACGGAACGTCAGCGCTCATGCTGTCGGAGGAGACGGCTGTCGGTGAATACCCGGTGGACGCCGTGGCGACGATGGATCTCATCGCCCGGGCCGTGGAGCCGAGCCTCGGGCATCGCCACGAGCTGCCGAGCGCGGGCGACGAGCCGACCGTCGGTGAGGCGATCTCGAACGCCGCGTGCGACGTCGCGGAGGCACTGCACGCAAAGGCCCTCATCGTCCCGACGTACAGCGGTGGCAGCGCGTCTGCAATGGCGCGCCTGCGGCCACGCCGTGCGATCGTCGCGATCACGCACCGCGACAGCGTCGCGAGACGTCTCGCCCTGGAGTGGGGGGTGGTGCCGCTCGTGATCGAGGAGTGCGTCGACGTCGAGCAGCTCTGGGGCCGATCGATGGCGGCGGCGTGCAAGGCTGGACTGCTCGAGGCCGGCGAGCGAGTCGTGATCACGGCGGGCACGAACGTCAACATCCCGGGCTCGACGAACGTCATCAAGGTCGATATCGCGTCTTGACGGTGCGGGTCGTGAAGGAACGCTGGTCCGGTGGGCGAACCGGACCGTATGGGAGGAGCTCGCGTGGACCGGCGCACCGTGCGCCGTCGGCGGCGCGCGATCATCGCCGTGGCGGCGCTCGCGCTCGTGGGCTTTCTCTACTACCGCCCGGTGCAGGCGTACATGCACGCCGAGGACGCGCTGCAGGACCGCGCGGCGGAAGTACGGCGCCTGACTGCCGAGCGGACAGAGCTCCGGCGTCGGCTGAGGCTCGGAGACAGCGGCCCAGCGCTCGTGCGCGAAGCTCGCAGGCTCGGGCTCGTTCGACCAGGTGAGCAGCTCTTCATCGTCAAAGGCATCGACGCCTGGCGCCGGGCGCGAGCGGTCGCCGAGCGCGCGGGCGACAAATGACGCCGACCGTCAGGCTGTAGAGCGTCAGCTCGGTCGGCCGGTGCGTGCGTTCAGGCGCGTCGTGCTGCGATGCCCGTTCGGCCTGCCCGCCGTTACGGAACAGGAGCCGTACGCAGCCGACGGGTCCCCTTTCCCGACGACGTACTACCTCACGTGCCCACACGCCGTCGCCGCGGTCTCACGGCTCGAGGCGGCGGGCGGCGTCGAGCGCTGGAGCGCCGCGGCGACTGCGGACCCCAATCTCCGCTCGAGCGTCGAAGCAGCGACCCGGGAGCAGCGTGAGGTGCGGCAGGCGCTCGCCGAGGGGCGCGTGGGTCAGGATGCCGGTGCTTCGCTCGAGCTCGGCATCGGAGGCTCGTCGAGCCCCGTCCGTCTCAAGTGCCTGCACGCGCACGTCGCGTTCGCGCTCGCCCGGCCCGGGTACGTGCTCGGCGAGCGAATCGTCGCAGAGCTGGAACAGCTCTTCCCCGAAGACGGCTGCTGCTCTCTCTAAATTGCGGGCATGAGCCGGGACATCGAGCTGGCGCGTCAGCAGTGGGCTGACTCGTACAGGAGCCTCGTGGGCGAGCCTCCCCGGATCGACGCGCGCGTCCGCGAGCAGATGGAGGTGGTCGCGGCCGAGCTGCGGCGCCGCGTCGGTGGCTCCTTCACGCTTACCGAGCTCGCGGCCGCATACGACGGCTCCGAGCGCTGGACGCTGCCGGCGATCGAGGAGCGATGCTTCCGTCCCGGCTGGGTGCGGACGGCGTCGTCCGCGGCGGATGCGGCCTTCCACCTGTACGCGCGGGGAGCGCGCGACTACCAGCCATGACGGTCCCATCGTCCCCTCGACCGACCCGCCCCCGCCGGAAGCAGCGTCCCCTAGTGCGGGTCTTGCTCGTGGCGGTGGCTCTCGGAATCGTCTTCGGGATCGGCGTCGCCCTCGGGCAGGCGATCGCAACCGATTCGGCGCCCGAGGGCGCCACGACGACGACCCGCACGATCGTCCCGGTGGCGGCGACGCGCGAGACCGTCACCGTGACGACGACGGTCACGTCTCCGTAGACCGTTCGTGATCTCGCTCGACGAACGGCTCGAGCAGTGGATCGTCGACCATCGCATCGGCTGGCTCGACCCGGTGTTCGTCGGCCTCACGTACGCGGGGACGCACGGGCTGCTGTGGATCGGCCTCGGGGTCCGCCCGCGTTCCCATCGGGACATGCCGCGACGAGCTTCGCGGCGGCCGTCGTCCTTTCCGTCGCGGTGCCCGTGCTGGCGCCAGCGTTCGTCGTGCTCGCCGCGCTCGCGGGCTTCTCCCGGCTCTACGTCGGCGTGCACTTCCCGCTCGACGTGTTGACCGGCGCCGCGCTCGGCGCGGCCGTCGCTACAGCTCTTCTCCTGCTCGTACGAAGCCTGCGACGATCACGATCGCCGCGGACACGAGGCCTACCCACAGGCCGATAGCACGATCTGCCGTCCCGGCGAACTCGTCCGGGATGGACACGATCCGGATCAGCAGCAGGATGGTGGCCGCCGTGCCGAGGACGATGAGGATCAGGCTTTCCGGCAGGCTCTTGGGCAGCTCGATCCCGGCGCCGCGCCGCACGGCGAGCAGCACGATCGCGAGTCCGAGCACGAAGACGAACTTCCCGAGCGTGCCGGTGTTCCAGCCGAGCACGGAGACGGTCGGGCCCTCGACAGCCGTGCCCGAGTACCACCCCATGAATGCAGAGAGCGCGAGCGTGAGGCCGGCCACCCACGATGCGGTGCCTGCCGCGATCACGAGGGCCGGGGTCACCCCGCTGCGACGCCTTTCGTCACTCATCTCTCAAAGGCCAAACAGCGTCTGCACCTGATCCCAGATCGTGACGGCGATCACGAGGCTCGCGAGCAAGAGGCAGACCGAGACGAGCCAGAACCGCCAGCGGGCGCGGCGGTGCTCCCGGTCCCGGGCGTCGCGGGCGCTGCGCCGCTGCCGGTGGTAGCGGTACGCGTGCGCGAACGACGCCGGATCGTGAGTCGGAGGGTCGTCGAGCTCGGCCGGTTGCCGTGCTGGACGGGCCATGCGCGAAGTCTAAACCGTTGCCGACTGCCGGATCCGACGTTACGCCGTTTCCCTTGCGGGCTACACTTGCGCGCGTGCGCAGGGTCGCCGCAGTCATCCTCTTGCTGAGCCTCGGTGTGGGCGGTTTCCTGGCTGCCTCGGTGCTCGCCGGGCCGCAGCCCAACTCCGTGTCGACCGACTCCACGGGTTCGACGACCGAGACGACATCGACGACCGGTACGACCACGACCACACCGACGCCGCCTCCTCCCGCACCGAAGCCGAAGCCCAAGGCCAAGCCGCAGTCGAAGCTTCCGCCGCGCCTTGCCCGCCGCGTCTCGATCGGCGGCGTGCAGGTTGGTGGGCTGACGCCTGCCGCAGCGCGCGCCGCCGTGCGGATGGCAGTGCGCTCGCCCCTCGTCATCGCCGTCGACGGCGAACGGGTGCCGGTGTCGCCAACGAGGCTGGGCGTGAAGGCCTACGTCGAGCTGGCCGTGGCGAAGGCGAGGCGCGCGAAGGCCGGCGCCAAGGTCGAGATCCCCGTCACGATCCACGGTGATACGGTGCGGGCCTGGGTCGCGCAGATGGCCGAGAACCGCGACCGCCCGATGCGTGACGCGCACCTCGTACTCTATGGCCTCCGGCCGACTCTCGTGCACGAGCGGACAGGGTTCGTCATCCAGAAGGAGCGCACCGTGGCGGCCATCGTCGAGGCGTTGCGCGAGAATCGGCGCGGGCCGGTGGCCGCCGTCGTGAAGGTCGAGCGTCCGACGCGCACGAGCGCCTTCTTCACGTCGGCCATCGTCATCCGCCGCGACTCGAAACGCCTGATGTATTACAAGACAGGAGCGCTCGAGCTCGCGCGGACGTTCACCGTCGCCACCGGCCAGGCGTCGTATCCAACGCCGCTGGGGAGTTTCGAGATCGCGCAGATGTGGCGAGACCCGTGGTGGTATCCGCCGGACTCGGATTGGGCCCAGGGCCTCGATCCCGTACCGCCTGGACCCGGCAACCCGCTCGGGACACGCTGGATGGGCCTGAACGTCGCGGCCGTGGGCATTCACGGCACGCCTGATGCTGCATCGCTGGGCTACTCGGCCTCCCACGGCTGCATCCGCATGGCGATTCCGTCTGCGGAGTGGCTCTTCGGCCACGTGAAGGTCGGGACGCCGGTGTTCATCGTTTCCGCTTAAAGGAGGGTCTGGCGAAACAGTGACTGTGCCGCTGGAACGCACTGGATCGTCGTCCTGCGGCGTCCTCGGTCGCCCACGTACTTCGTTCAGTACGCGGGCTCCCTGCGTCATTGCAGTACGACGACCAGTGCGCCCCAGCGACGAGCACCGTTCCGCCAAACCCTCCTAGCTGGGTGCGATGGCGGTAGGCCTACGCCGAGCCGGTCAGGTGCTGGCGATCGTCGTCGTGCTCGCACTGTTGGCCGTGCTCATCTGGCACGTCGTGCGCGACTCGGAGGGTGGCGCGGCGGCTGCGCTGCGGCGGGGCGAGCATCCCGTTGCGCCGGCGTTCGACCTCGAGCGGCTCGACAAGGAAGGTCGCCTCGAGCTGGCGTCGCTGCGCGGGAAGGCGGTCGTGCTGAACTTCTGGGCGTCATGGTGTCTCCCCTGCAAGCAGGAGGCGCCCAGGCTGGAGGCGGCATGGAAGAAGTGGGCGCCGAACGACGTCGTCGTGGTGGGCCTGGACGCGAACGACTTCAAGTCGGACGCGCGCCGCTTCGCTCGCCGCTACGACGTCACGTACCCGATCGTCCACGACGGCCCAGGGCGGTTGCTCGACGACTACGGGCTGACCGCACTGCCGGAGACCTTCTTCATCCGGCCCGACGGACGACTCTCTTCGTGGATCCAGGGCGAGCTGAGCGCGGAGGAGATCGAATCGGGCATCAAGGGGGCGCTCGCGGGATGATCCTCCGCGCGTGGGCGGTCGTCCTGGCGCTCGCCGTCCTCGCATTTGCGGTGCCGGCGGCCGCGAGCGAGTCGCAGCCCACGCTCGCGGAGCTCGAGACCGAGGTCGTCTGCCCCACGTGTCATACGACGCTCGACCAGTCCTCGTCGCCCGTTGCCAATCGCATGCGGAACTTCATCCGTGCGCGGATCGCTGCTGGGGACACGAAGTCGGAGATCAAGGACAAGCTCGTCGCCGACTTCGGCGAGCAGGTGCTCGCCTCGCCGCCGAAACGCGGCTTCAACCTCCTCGCGTGGGTGCTGCCACCTGTTCTCACCATCGGCGCGGCGGTCCTCGTCGGCATCCTCGCCGTGCGCTGGAGCCGCCGCCGCGGCACCGGTGGAGACGTCGAACCCGCATCCGATCCCGCCATGGAACGGCGCATCGACGACGAGCTCGCCCGCTTGGACTCCTAGGACGAGCCCATGGTCGAGCGCATACCGATTGCGTTTCTCGCGGGCGTGATCTCGGTGATCACACCGTGCGTGCTGCCCCTCGTCCCTGGCTATCTCTCGGCGGTCTCGGCCGTCGAGGCGAACCGGCTCGGCGAGCGCGGCGTCGCAAGGCGCATCGTCGTCGCGAGCATTCCGTTCTTCGTCGGCTTCACGGTCGTCTTCGTCGCGCTCGGCGCGGGAGCGGCCGCGATCGGCGGCTATGTCGACGCCGGCCGCCGAAACGAGATCGCCGGTTTCGTGCTCGTCGTTCTCGGCCTCGCATTCATGGGCCTCCTGCCGTGGCCCGAGAGGGTCGTTGCCCCCCGCATGCTCGAAGGCGCGAGGCGCTCGGGCTCGAACGCGCTGCTGGGTGCGGCGTTCGCCGTCTGTGCTGCGCCTTGCATCGGCACCGTGCTCGCGTCGGTGCTCGTGCTCGCCGGCGACTCCGACACGGTCGTCCGCGGCTCGGTCCTGCTGTTCGCCTACTCGGCGGGCATCGCGGCGGCGTTCGTGCTGGCCGGGATCGCGTTCGCGCGGGCGATGGGTGCGTTCCGCTGGCTGCGCGACCACTACACGGTGATCCGCATCGTCAGCGGCGCCCTCCTTGTGGCCCTCGGCCTGCTGCTCTTCTTCCACCGCGACTGGTGGCTGCGCGTGATGGTCAACCGCCTGCTCGATTCGGTCGGCCTGGGCGAGATCTAGGAGGGTTTGGCGGGACGGTGCTCGTCGCCGGGGCGCGCTGGGCTCGCGCCGCCAGGACGCAGGGAACCCGCGTACTAGTGTAAGTACGTGGGTGACCGAGGACACCGCGGCGCGGCGCTCCAGCGTGTTCCGGCGGCTCAGTCACCGTTTCGCCAGGCCCTCCTGTTCAGATCTGAACGGGATCGAGGTCGAGAGAGCCGGCCGCGACGCGCTCGGCAGCACGCTCGACCTGCGCGAGAATCGAGGCGACGTCCACGCCGCGGTGTGCCGGCGTATAGGCGCCGAGCCGGCGAGCAGCCTTCTCGAGCTGGCGCTCGCAACCCGGTCGCCGGCCGCGCCCCGCCTGGTACCACGCGACCGCGACGTGGACGAGCCCCTGGCAGAAGTCGCGCTCGTCCGTCTCGGCCGATCGCCACGCAATCTCGAGCTCCTCGTGCGCGGCGAAGTACTCGCGGCGCCGGATCAACTCGATCCCTTCGGCGAGCGCGTTCTCGTTCATTCGGTTGGGAGGGCTTGGTGGGACGTTGCTCGTCGTCGAGACGCGATGCTCGTGCCGAGGCAAGGACACAGGGAGCCCACGTACCGCAGCAGGCGAACAGTACGTGGGCGACCGAGGACGCCGCCTCGGTGCGAGCAGTGCGTCAAGGACGACCCAGTCAATGTCCCGGCAAGCCCTCCTGGTACGCTCCTGCCGTGGCGACGATCCTGCTGGCTGGGGTCGATCTCTTCTTCCGGGGCAAGCTCGACGTGCTGCTGTCGGCGCACCAGCTGGTGACGACGGACACGGTAGAGACGCCGGAGCTCGTCATCGCCGACATCTCTCGCGTTGAGCCCGACGAGGTCGCGGATGCCTATCCGGACATTCCCATCGTAGGCTTCACGAGTCACACCGACACCGCCGGTCTTCGCCGCGCACACGAGGCGGGATTCGACCAGGTGCTCGCGAAGTCTGCGCTCGAGGAGCGCGTTCCTCACCTGATTGACGAGCTGCTCTCGCCGGTAGAGTAAATCGCTGTCCGAGGACTTTCGAGGAGTCGACGTGACGTACATCATCGCTGAGCCCTGCATCGACATCAAAGACCTCTCGTGCGTCGACGTCTGCCCGGTGGACTGCATCCACGAGTACGAGCGAATCCTCGTCATCGACCCCGAGGAGTGCATCGACTGCGGCGCGTGTGAGCCCGAATGCCCGGTCGAGGCGATCTTCCCCGAGGACGCCCTGCCCGAGAAGTGGGAGCCGTTCGTGAAGATCAACTATGCGTATCCCGACGCTGCGGAGATCAACAAGCTCACGAACGAGTACGCGGCGGAGCACAACGTCCAAAACGAGCCGATCGCGTAGAGGAGCGGCCAATGGAGCTCGAGCGGCTCGACCATGTAGCACTCTGGGTTGAAGACCGCGACGCGATCGCCGAATTCGCGACCGCGCACCTGGGCATGCACGTCATCGAGCACACCGATCGCTTCACGCTCGTCGGCCCACACGCACGTCACGGGAAGCTCACGCTCTTCGCCGAGGAACCGGGCCGCGAGCCTGGGCCGCTCGCGGAGATCGGACTTCGCGTGAGCAGCCTCGGGCAGGCGCTGTCGGCCCTGCCTGACGGTCGCGAGGAGCGGTTCGAGATCTGCCACGGGCTCTGGATCCGTCTCGTCGAGGCGGAGACCGAGGTGGAATACGACCTCCACCACGTCGCTCTCACCACTTCAGATCCGGAGCGGGCCGAGGAGACGTGGGAGGCACTCGGCATGAAGCGTGCCGGCGACGGGCGACTGGAGATCGCCGGGGCGTTCGTCGAGCTGTGGCCCGGAGAGCCCGCCGACACCGACCGGCCGCTGCTCAACCACCTCGGCGTGCTCGTGGCGTCTGCGGACGCGTGGAAGGAGCGGGCCGAGGAGGCCGGAGCCGAGGTGGCCGATGTCGTCGATGCACCGAACACGTATGCCGTGTTCGTGTGGGGGCCCGAGCGCGTGAAGCTCGAGTACGTCGAGCACAAGCCAGACTTTTCGCTCGAGTGACGGTCGTCGCCGGGGCAGGGATGGCCGGCCTGGTCGCCGCCGCCCGCCTCCGCGAGCTGGGTGTGGCGCGGACCGTGCTCGAGAAGGGCACGAGGCCGGGGGGATCGATGGTGCTGTCGAGCGGCGTGATCTGGCGCCACCGCTCTCTGGAGGACTTCCACACCGAGTGCCCTGACGGAGACGCGGAGCTTCAGGGGCTGATCCTCGAGCAGCTCGACGACCGGCTCGACTGGCTCGAATCGCTGGGGGCATCCGTCACGGACCCGTCCACGGGCAATCCGCGCACGGTCGGCCGGCGCTTCGACCCGCCTCAGCTCGTGGAGGCACTCCTCGGTCGGGCCGGCGAGATCCGCCTCGACGAGCGGTTGGAAGACCTTGACGACGAGCCCGTCCTGCTGGCGACGGGCGGCTTCGCCGCGACGCTCGCCCGCCAGCTCTCGCTCCCACTCCGAGCCGGGCCCTGGAGCGAAGGCGACGGTCTCCTGCTGGCACGCGAACAGGACGCGGCCACGTCACAGGGCATGGACGAGTTCTACGGTCGGGCGCTGCCCGCGCCGCCGGCACGGATACCGACGGACGGCTTCGTGCCGCTGGCGCAGGTCTACGGCCGCCATGCGCTGGTGTTGGACGAGGACGGAACGGCGATCCCGAGCGCCGATCGGGCGTGGCACGAAAACGATCTCGTCCAGGACATCGCCCGCAGCCCCGGCGGCAGGGCGTGGTACCTCGTCGGCGACGAGGCGCTCGGATTGCCTGTGAGCTACGGCACTGTCGAGGAGCGGATCGAGGCCGCGCGGGCGGCGGGAGGAACGGTGCTCGCACCCGACGAGCTGCCCTTCCCCGTGCCGAATGGCTATCGCTACGCCGTCCACGTCATCGCCACGGTGACGCACACGATCGGCGGGCTCGTCGTGGACCGCGGCGCCCGCGTGCTCCGCGATGACGGATTGCCGGTGGACGGGCTGTACGCGGCCGGCGTCGACGTCGGCGGCATCGCGACGGGCGGCTACTCGAGCGGCCTTGCCGCGGCCCTCGTGCTCGGCTGTGTCGCTGCCGAATCGTTGGCTGGTTAGACGAGCGTCAGCTGCACGGCGGGCTCCCTCGGGCGCAGCGTCCGGCCGCGCCGAACGCGCTGCTCCTTGCGCGCGGTTGCGACGAGCTCTCGCACTCGCTGCTCGACCTTGCGCGGCGGATAGTCGCGAAAACCGTACAGGCGCTCGTAGAACGGCGCGAGCTCCGGCCAGTCTTTCTCGAGGTGGGCCAGGAAGTGCTCGCGCGTCCCTGGGCGAAGATTGACGACGCTCGCCCAGACGCTGGTCGCGCCCGCAGCATGCGCCTCGCGAACCACCTCTGCCAACTGCTCCGGGCGGTCCGAGAGGCCGGGCAGGACGGGTGCGACAGCAACGCCGGCGTCGATGCCGGCCTCGCGCAGCACGGAGAGCGCGCGCAACCGCTGGCGTGGCGGCGCCGTCCCCGGCTCCGTTCGCCGCCAGACGTCCTCGTCGAGCGTCGGAACCGAGAAGCTGACGCTGACCGCTGCGCGCCGCGCCGCCTCGGCGAGCACGTCGACGTCGCGGACGATCAGGGGGCCTCGCGTGACGATGTGAAATGGGTTGGCGGCGTCCGCGAGTGCCTCGAGGCAGCCGCGGGTCAGCCGGTAGCGGCCCTCGGCCGGCTGATACGGGTCGGTCGCCGCGCCGACCGCCACTGAGCCGCTGCTCCAGGACTTCCGCGCGAGCTCCATGCGGAGCACCTCGGCCACGTTCACCTTCACGCGGATGGAAAGGCCGTACTCCTCGCCGGCCGGTCGCTCGGCGCGCTGCTCGAAGGCCCGCACGTAGCAGAACGTGCAGCGGTGAACACACCCCATGTAAGGATTGAGCGACCAGGCGAACGGCATGCCCTTTACCGGGTTCAGGGCGGTCTTGCAGGGCTCCTCCCGGTACTTCACCCGCATCGAGCCAGAGTAGAACATATGTTCGTCTAGTGCAAGACGGCACCGCGAGATCGTGCAGCCGCCTTGCTCTCCTATACTGCGATCGAAGCATCTTGGACGACGAGCTGCCGCCCAGTACTGGCGCCCCGGAGACCGGGGCGTGAGCATTCCTCTCGAGATCGCCGCGGTCCTCCTGATCGTGCTGGCGAACGGCTTTTTCGTCGCGGCCGAGTACGCGCTCGTCACGGCGCGCCGAACGCGCCTCCAGGAGCTCGCCGACCAGGGGATGCGCCGCGCGAAGATTGCCATCCGCATCATGGACAGCCCGGTGCGCTTCATCGGCACCGTCCAGCTCGGCATCACCGCCTTCTCGATCCTCCTCGGTGTCGTCGGCGAGCCGATCGTCGCCAACTGGATCGACGGCCCGCTCTCCCACGGCGTCGCCTTCGTCATCGCGTACGCCATCGTCACGTACCTCCACGTGACGCTCGGCGAGCTGGTGCCCAAGGCGATCGCGCTCGACAAGAAAGAAGAGACGGCGCTCTGGGTGGCGCTGCCCATCGAGGGCGTCTATGTCGTCTCGTACCCGGTCGTCTGGTTCTTCCAGGCCTCGGCGAACGCCATGACGCGCGTCGTCGGCATCGAGCCTGCGCCGGCCGGCGTCATCGCCCACTCGGAAGAGGAGATCCGCATGATCGTCGCGCATGCGGAGGTGACGGGCGAGATCGAGGAGGAGGAACGCGAGATGCTCTACAAGGTCTTCGACTTCGCCGACAAGGAGGTCTCCGACGTGATGGTGCCGCGGCCCGAGGTGGTCGCGCTGTCCATCGACCTTCCGCCTGACGAGTGTCTCGCCGCGGCGATGGAGGCTCCCTACACGCGCTATCCGGTCTACCGCGACTCGCTCGACCACGTCATCGGCATCCTCCACATCCGCGATCTCATGCGCGCCGTGAACGAGAACGGGACCTTCTCGGAGGTCGACGTAGAGGCGCTGCTGCGCCCAGCTCATGTCGTGCCGGAGACGAAGGATCTCGCCGCGCTGCTGCACGACTTCCGGGGCGCGAAGGAGCACATGGCCGTCGTCGTGGACGAGTACGGCGCGACCGAGGGCATCGTCACGCTCGAGGACGTTCTCGAGGAGATCGTCGGCGAGATCGAGGACGAGTTCGACCTACCGGACGAGTCCGTCGAGGAGCTCGGCGATGGGCGCATCCGTATCTCCGGGACGTTCTCCGTCGACGATTTCAACGAGCAGTTCCAACGGCAGCTCCCGGTCGACGACTACCACACGATGGCCGGCTTCGTCTTCGGCCTGCTCGGGCGCGCGCCCGAGCCCGGCGACGAGGTGTCACACGACGGCACGCGCTTCAAGGTCGTGGAAGTGGAGGGCTCGCGGATCGAGCGCATCGAGGTCGAGTTCACGCCGGTCGAGGCGGCCGGCGAGACCGAGCCCGAGGGGGCGTAGCGTGCGCGTGCTCATTCTCACCGGTGATGCGGGTGAGGAGCTCGAGGTGTACTACATGCTCTACCGGCTCCGCGAGGACGGCCACGACGTCGACGTGGCCGCGCCCGAGCGCAAACGGCTCCAGCTCGTCGTCCACGACTTCGAGCCCGGGTGGGACACGTACGTCGAGCGGCCGGGCCGCGGGCTCGAGGCGGACCTCGCGTTCGCCGAGGTCGATCCGGCGCGGTACGACGGCGTCCTCATCCCCGGAGGGCGGGCGCCCGAGGTGATCCGGAACGATCCCGACGTCCAACGGATCGTCGCGCACTTCTTCGACTCGGAGCTCCCGGTCGGGCACATGTGCCACGGCGTGCAGGTGCCGGCCGTCGGGGGATACGTGCGTGGCCGCAAGGTGTCGGCGTATCCACCGCTCGCGCCGGACATCGAGGCCGCTGGCGGGGAGTTCGTCGATGGGCCGGACGTCGTGGACGGAGCGATGGTCTCGGCGCGGGGCTGGGAGGATCTCGCCGACTTCTTCAAGGCGTTCCTCGAGCTGCTCGAGCGCAGCGCCGTGTCGACGTAGGCGCTAGGCGAGCGCTGCCGCGAGCGCTGCGTGGCCGGCGCGCAGCACGGGGTCGCCGTGGGAAACGAGTATGCGGTCGAGCGGCCGGTCGAGCAGCGGCCGGAGTGCTTCCCGGACGGCCTTCTGGCCGCCCTTCCCGACCCAGCCGCCGGGGCAGATCCGCAGCGGATCTCCGAGCAGGACGTCGCCGGCGACGAGGGCGCGGTACTGGGGAAGGAGAAAGACGAGCTCCGAGGCCCGTCCCGATGCATGCGCTTCGACGCCGCCCGGCAATGCGTCCCCGGGCCGGACGGCGTGCGGGTCGAGCTTCAGCCGTCGCTCGACTGGCTTGGCGCTCCGCGCCGGCGCCCAGACCGCCGCCTTGTAGCGCTTCACCAACTCGGCCGTGCTACGGACGTGCCAGTAGACGGTGAGCACGATATGCACGTCGCTACCGGCTCGCTCCACGTCCGCGTCGAGGTAGTCGAGGAAACGCTCCGCATGGTCGCCGGGAACGAGCGGGTCGAAGAGCACCGTCGCGTCGTCGGTCTCGAGGTACAGGCAGCCGACGACCTTCCGCCACTCCTCGTGATACGCGGTCCAGCGCCAGAGACCCGGTGCGATCCTGTGGACGTCCATGCGTCTACTTCCGACGTATCCTGGCACGAACGTCTACGAACCAGGAGGCCCCATGCGACTGCTCGCTGCCGTGGCGGCGCTCGTCACAGCCGCCGCGATCTCCGCCGCTTCCGCTACCCCGGCCACCAAGGTGCTCAGGGGAACCGTCGGGCCCAGCTTCACGATCACCGTGAAGACACCCGCCGGCAAGCTCGTGAAGACGACGAAGGCCGGAACGTACAAGCTCATCGTCCAGGACAAGTCCGCCATTCACGACTTTCACCTCACCGGTCCCGGCATCAACAAGGTCGTCACGACCGTTCCCTTCACCGGCACGAAGTCGATCATCGTCAAGCTCAAGGTCGGGCGCTATCGCTACGTGTGCGACCCGCACTCCCTCGACATGAAGGGATCCTTCAGGGTTACGGCTTAGTCGAACGCCAGCGGCTCGGCGCCGCCATCACGGATCCGCCACGCGGCGAGCTCACCGGTCGCCCGGGAGAGGACGAAGTACGGGCGGCCCTGCCAGAGGCCGATGTTCGCGAGGTCTGTGCGCGAGGGGCGCGCCGAGTCCGTGGGATGCGAATGGAAGACGGCGAGCTCGTAGCCGTCGTCCTCGAGGAACCACACCTCGGGGTCGACGTCGAGCTCGAAGCGATACGGCGAGGCCGCGAGGTTGCGGCCCGGCTCGTAGCGCACCGCGCGGCCGTTCTCGAACACGAGCAGCCCGCAGGCTTCGTTCGGCGCCTCCTCGGCTGCATGCTGCTCGAGGCGGCGCCGGATCTCCTCCGGGACTACCACCAGTGGCTGCGCTCCATGGTCGCCGCAGGGTCGTCGGCGTCCCAAAAGTCTGCTGACAGGTACTTCCAGCCGCCGTCGGCGAGGATGCAGACGACGATGCTGCCGTCATCGAGCTCGCGCGCCAGGCGTAGCGCGACGTGGAGCACCGCGCCCGAGGAGACGCCGGCGAAGATCCCCTCCTCCTCGAGGAGCTGCCTGACGGCGGCGGCGGCTTCGGCGTTGGACACGAGCAGCTTGCGGTCGAGCTTCGAGACGTCGAGGATCGGCGGCACGTAGCCGTCCTCCAGCGAACGCAGCCCCATGACCGGATCGCCGGGGAGCGGCTCGGCGGCGGCGATTGTGACCTCGGGGAAGGACTCGCGCAGTCGCTCTCCTACCCCCATGAGCGTGCCGCCCGTCCCGAGGCCGGCAACAAGACAGTCCACGCGATCGAGCGCCTCCGCGATCTCGGTGCCCGTGCCTTCGTAATGCGCACGAGGATTGGCCTCGTTCGCGTACTGGAACGGCATGTAGTACCGCGGCTCGCGCTGGGCGAGCTCGAGGGCGACGCGGACCGCGCCATTCGACCCCTCGGCGCCCGGGGAGTCGATGATGTCGGCGCCGAACAGGCGCAGCAGACGTCGTCGCTCTTCCGTCGCGTTCTCGGGCATGACGCACGTGAGTCGATAGCCCTTCAGTCGAGCCACGAGCGCGAGCGAGATGCCGGTGTTGCCGCTCGTCGGCTCGAGCAGCTCGCGGCCGGGCTCGAGCTCGCCGGACCCCTCCGCCGCCTCGATCATCGCCTTCGCGACGCGGTCCTTGATCGAGCCGGTCGGGTTCTGGCCCTCGAGCTTCGCGTAGATGCGGATGCCCGGCGGCGCGAGCCGGGACAGCTCGACCAGAGGCGTCGAGCCGACGAGGTCGAGCAGGGAGGGGGCTAGCGCCCTAGAGCCCACCGGCCATGGCGGGCAGGAGAATCACGGTCGATGTCTCATGGACGGGCGTGTCGAGCTCGTCGAGCACGCGGATGTCCTCGCCGTCGACGTAGACGTTGGCGTGACGCAGCTGTCCGTCGAGGTCGGGGAAACGCGCGACGAGATCCTCG
Source organism: Actinomycetota bacterium (assembly GCA_046729255.1). Taxonomy (GTDB): domain Bacteria; phylum Actinomycetota; class Thermoleophilia; order Gaiellales; family Gaiellaceae; genus PALSA-612. The sequence continues at coordinate 56,887 of JBKPGF010000007.1, read as the reverse complement.
AGCAGGTCGCCGACGGTACCGCCCTCCGCGTCGACGACCTGCAGGCCGCCGGTTGCGTCCCGGAGTGGGGGCGGGATGCGCACCGTGCTCATGCGTGCGCCCCCGCGCCCTGGCAGAACTCGACGTAGTCGACGTACTCGGTGATAGTGGGCGACTCGCCGCAGACGGGGCACTGGGGATCCTTCCGGAGCGCGACTTCGGTGAACGACGGCACGAGCGCGTCGAACAGCAGCAGTCGCCCGACGAGCCGATCGCCGATGCCAAGCGCGGTCTTCAACGCCTCATTCGCCTGGAGCGATCCGATGATTCCCGGCAGCACGCCGAGCACGCCGCCCTCGGCGCAGCTGGGAGCAAGCTCGGGTGGGGGAGGCTGAGGGAAGAGGCAGCGATAGCACGGCCCTTCGCCCGGCTCGAAGACCGTCACCTGGCCCTCGAACCGGAAGATCGAGCCGTGAACCACGGGAATGCCGTGCCAGACCGACGCGTCGTTCACGAGGTACCGCGTCGGGAAGTTGTCCGCGCCGTCGACAATGACGTCCCACCCCTCTTCGAGGATGCGGTCGATGTTCTCGGACGTGAGGCGCTCGCGGAACGCACGCACGGTCACGTCGGGGTTCAGCGCCTCGATCGTCCGCTTCGCGGACTCGACCTTCGGCTCGCCGAGCCTGTCCGTCGAGTGGACGATCTGGCGCTGGAGGTTCGTTGCGTCGACGGCGTCGTCATCGACGATCCCGAGCGTGCCGACGCCGGCGGCAGCTAGATAGAGGGCGGCGGGCGAGCCAAGCCCGCCGGCGCCGACGAGTAACACGCGGGATTCGAGGAGCCGTAGTTGGCCTTCCTCGCCGACCTCGGGAATCAGCAGGTGGCGGCTGTAGCGCGTACGTTGCGCGGGCGAGAGCGAATCCGAGACGATCACCGGGAAGCCGTTCCGCTTCCACTCGGCGATCCCGCCGTCGAGATTCGACACGCTGTCGTAGCCGAGGTCCTCGAGCGTCTTCGCCGCGAACGCCGACCGCGTGCCCGAGCCGCAGTAGACGAGGATGGGCGTGGAGCGGTCCGGCGCCGCCCGCTCGATGCGGGACTCGAGCGAGCCACGGGGAATGTGCACTGCTTCTGGTAGTCGGCCCTCGTCCCACTCGTGCCGCTCGCGCACGTCGACCACGAGCGGCGGGTCGGCCCCTTCGAGGCGATCGGCTGCCTCGGAGATGCCGATCTCGTCGATCTGCTCGCGGACCTGCTGGAGGAGCTCGCGGTACGTCGCCATAGGTATCGAAAATATAGCGACGGAGTGCCGCGTCGCAGAGCGCATGCTTGGCCCGTGCCTCTTCCGTCACGAAGTCGGCACAGTGACGTTGACAACTCCGGGCTACCCTGATTCAAGGGGGCCCTGGGTCGAGGGCTCCGGTACCTCCGAGCGGCGCTTCGCCCGCCGGTATCTTCCGCGCGCGATGAGCCCCCGCACACGCGTCAGTCTCATCGTCGCTTCCGCTGCCGTGGCGGCCGCCGGCGTCACGATCGCCGCGACGGCGCTGACGACCACGGACACCCCGGAAGAGCCGGTGGCGCAGCCTCGTCCAGGCGTCCCTCCGCTCGTGCTCGACCTCGGCGTGCGAACCGATCCCGAAGCCAAGGCGCTCAGGCGTGCGGCTGCCCTCTACCAGCGCATGCGCCGGAAGCAGGCCGCGCGGATTTTCGATCGTTACGACTCCGTCGAGGCTCAGGTGGGGTCGGCGCTTGCGACCTGGCCCGACGGCTACGCCCGGCTGGAGGCGATCGCCGGAGAGCGGCCGCAAAGCGGAGCCGCGCAGCTCGCCATGGGCCTCGGGCAGTTCTGGCGAGGGCAGACAGGCGACGCACAGAGCTCTTGGCGACGGGCGAAGAGCGTCGAGCCGGACTCGCTATACGCCGTTCGCGCAGGCGACCTCCTTCATCCCGAGCTTCCCGTGCCGGGGCTGCCCTCGTTCGTGCCGTCGTTCCCGTCCCCGCAGACGCTCCGGAGGATGAGCCCGCCCGAGCAATACGCGTTTCTCCGGCGGCGTGCCCAGCGGGGTGGCGCACACGACCTCCTCCTGTTCGGCGCCGCGCTCCAGCGGTTGGGAAGGCCGCTCTCGGCGCGCAGAGAGTTCGAACGGGCTGCCGCCTCCAGCCCGAAGGATCCCGAGGCGCTGACGGCGGTCGCAGTCGGCGTCTTCGACAAGGATCGACCGGCACGGGCGTTCTCGCGACTCGGGCCCCTCAGCCGCCGCTACCCCGGCGCCGCGACGGTGCGATTCCACCTCGGTCTTCTGCTCGTGTGGATGGGAAGCGTCGACGCTGCGAGGCGGCAGTTCCGGCTTGCGCGCGAGGCGGAACCCGGATCACTGCTGGCGAAGCAGTCGGATGAATTTCTCCGACGGCTGCCTTCGTCGTAGGGTTGCCGGGACATGCGTGTGGGGTTCGTCTACAACGTGCGCAGGGCCGACGCCGGCGAAGACGAGGCTGAATTCGATTCGCCGGAGACGATCAAAGCAATCGCTGACGCGATCGCGGCCAACGGCCACGACGTAGTCGGCCTGGAAGCCGATCGCACGTTGCCGACAGCGCTGATCGCCGCCGAGGTCGACGTCGTGTTCAACATGGCAGAAGGACGGGGTCAGCGAAGTCGCGAAGCGCAGGTGCCGGCGTTGCTCGAGTTGCTGTGCATCCCCTACACGGGCAGCGACGCGGTGACGCTTGGAGTCACCCTCGACAAGTCGTTGGCGAGCACGCTCGTGAGGGCTCGCGGTGTGGTGACGCCACGCGGCTTCGTGATGCACTCGACGGACGATCCTTTGCCCCCGGGATTCACGTACCCGGCTGTCGTGAAGCCCGTCCACGAGGGGTCGTCCAAAGGCATCTCGGACGAGTCGATCGTCTTCGACGAGGTTGGACTCCGGGAACAGGCGAGCGTGATTGCGGCGCGCTACGAGCAGTCGGTTGTCTGCGAGGAGTACGTGGCCGGCCGCGAGATCACCGTCGGATTGCTCGGTTCGCCCGTGCGCGTACTACCACCGATGGAGGTCGTGTTCCTCGGGGGTGAGCAGCATCCCCTGTACTCGTTCGAGGTCAAGCGACGGTGGGAGGAGTACGTTCGCTACGAGGTTCCCGCGCCGCTGACGCCCGAGGAGCTGTCAGCGATCGAACGCGCAAGCCTGATCGCATTCGAGGCTTTAGGGTGCCGCGACGTGGCACGGCTCGACTTCCGGCTGGACGAACAAGGCACGCCGTACTTCCTCGAGTGCAATCCGCTTCCAGGCCTCGCGCCGGGCGTGGGCGACCTGACATTCATCGCGGAGGCGGCAGGACTGTCGTTCGAGCAGCTCATCGGCGAGATCCTCGCCGGCGCACTGGGGCGGCTTGGGTGAGCGACGGCCATCGCCGTTTCGGACAGCTCGCGATGGTCTTCCGGAACCGCGAGCTGCGGCTGCTGCAGCTCGCCTGGGCCGGGTCTGTCATCGGCCACTACGGATTCCAGATCGCGCTCGGTGTCTACGCCTACCAGGCAGGCGGTCCCGCGGCGGTCGGCGTGATGTTCGTCCTGCGGACGCTCGGCGCGCTCGCGACGCCGCCTGCGGCCGCCCTGGGTGACCGCTACCGGCGCATCTGGGTGATGGCCGGAAGCGATCTCCTGCGGGCACTGATCGTGCTCGCGACTCTGGCGGTGATCGTCGCCGACGCGTCGGTCGTGTTCGTGTACGTGTTCGCAGGCCTTGCCGCCGCGGTCGGGACCGCGTTCCGTCCCGCCCAAGTGGCCGTGTTGCCCCAGCTCGCTCGGACGCCGGAGGAGCTGACGATGGCGAACGTCGTCGCGACGACGATCGAAGGCCTCGGCATGTTCGCGGGGCCGGCGCTTGCAGGCTTCGTGCTCGCCATCTCCGGCGTCGAGGCGACGCTCGTCGTGATGGCGATCGCCCTGCTCTGGTCGGCGCTGCTGATCCTCCCGATCAAGGAGACGCCGCCCGTGCCGGGAGCAGAAGGCCATCCATCGTTCGCGGAGTTTCTCTTCGCGGGCTTCGGTGTCACGTGGAAGACACCCGACCTCCGTCTCCTCACCGGCGTGCTGTCCGGGCAGGCGTTGACCGCCGGGTGCATCAACGTGCTCGTCGTCGTCATGGCGCTCGGCTTGCTCGAGATGGGGGAGGGCGGAGTGGGACTGCTCGACGCCGCCGTCGGCGTCGGCGCGCTGCTCGGTGCTGTGGTGATCGTCCCGCTCGTGGCCAAGGCAAAGCTGACTACCCCCTTCGTCGTGGGGGCGATGCTCTGGGGCCTTCCGCTCGTCGCCATCGCGGCGTGGCCGAACGTCGGCGTCGCTGTCGCTGCGCTCGCGCTCGTGGGAGTCGGGAACACGCTGGTCGACGTCGCGGGCTTCACGCTGCTCCAGCGAATCGCACCCGACGAGGTGCTGGCCCGCGTATTCGGTGTCGTCGAGACGATGTTCTACCTCGCCATCGGCATCGGCTCGCTCGCTGCTCCGCTGATCGTGGAGACGGGAGGCACTCGCGCCGCCCTCGTCCTTGTCGGCCTGTTCCTCCCCGTGGTCGTCGTGATCCTCGCTCGGCGAATCATGAGCATCGACGCCGAGGCGGTGATCCCGGAGTACGAGGTCGAACTGCTCGCGCTGCTGCCGATGTTCGCGCCGCTCCCGCGCCTCGCCCTCGAACGGCTGGCGCGACAGGTCGTGCCCGTGGAGGCGGACGCAGGTACCGAGATCATCAGGCAGGGAGACGAGGGCGACCGGTTCTACGTGGTCGACGAGGGCGAGGTCGACGTGATGGCGGACGGCCGGCACATCGCGTCCTACGGGCGGGGGTATGGCTTCGGAGAGATCGCCCTCCTGCGCGACGTGCCGCGCACAGCGACGATCACCGCCCGCACGCCGGTCAAGCTCTACGCCCTCGAGCGCGACGTGTTTCTCGCAACGGTCACGGGGCATTCCGCAAGCGAGGAAGCGGCCGACGCGCTCATCGTCTCGCGGCTTAGCTCCGTGCGCACCTAGTCGCTGCTCTAGACTGCGCGCCCGTGCCCGAGCCCTGGTTCGTCGAGCTGTCTGAGCTGATCGCCATTCCGAGCGTGAGCGCCGATCCGGCGCATGCCGGCGACGTCCGCCGGGCGGGCGAATGGGTTCGCGATCGCATCGTCGCGATCGGAGGCGAGGCGACGCTCGTCGAAACGGCCAGTCAGCCGCTCGTCATCGGCGAAGTGAAGGCTTCGACAAGCCCCGAGACGGCACCGACGGTCCTCTGCTATTGCCACTTCGACGTCCAGCCACCCGCGCCGCTGGAGCTCTGGGAGTCCGATCCCTTCACCCTCGTGGAGCGTGACGGCTGGCTCTACGCGCGCGGTGTCACTGACGACAAGGGTCAGCTGTACATGGTGCTCGCAGCGATGCGAGAGCTCGTCGAGGCCGGCGAGCTTCCGATCAACATCCGAATCGCGTTCGACGGTGAAGAGGAGTCGGGCGGCACGGCGATCGGCGAGTGGGTCGCTGCGGACACGGGCCCCGCGGATGCATGCCTGATCCTCGACGGCGGCATGACCGAGCGGGACAAACCGGAGCTCACCGTTGCGACGCGGGGGCTGATCGGCTTCGACATCGTCGTCCGCACGGGCTCCAGCGACCTTCACTCCGGCGTGTTCGGGAACGCCGGGCTAAATGCCATCCACGCGTTGATCCAATGCCTCCAGGCGATTCTGCCGAGGGACGGGAGGCTCCCCGACGTTTTGCGGGCGGGCATCGCCGAGCCGACCGCCGAGGAGGTTGCGAGCTGGAAGGAGCTCAAGCCGGGCGCCGAGCTCCTTGCGGAAGCCGGAATCGCTCCGTACGACGATCGGGCGGCCGACGAGTTCTACCGCCGCACGTGGGCCGAGCCGTCCGCCGAGATCAACGGCATTCATGCCGGAAAGCCGATCCTCAACACGACGCTCATCTCCTCTGCCCACGCCAATTTCACGCTTCGGCTCGCCCCCGGTCAGGACCCAAAGGTGATCGCGGCGGCGGTCGTGCAGTTGATCGAGGAGGCGACACCCGACGGCGCCGTCGTGGAGTTGACCGAGGGCAGAGGTGCACGGCCGGGGGTCGTCGACCCCGACGCCCCACCGATCCGCATCGCGCTTGACGCCTTCGAACAGGCCATGGGCGTCCGACCGCTGCTCGTCCGCGTGGGCGGCACGATGCCCGTGCTCGCAACGCTCCTCGATCGCGGCGTGCCAACGCTGCTGACGGGGTTCGGGCTCATGGAATCGAACATCCACGCACCGAACGAGAGGCTGCCGACCGAGTACATCCCGCTGGGGATCCGCACGGTGCGCGCGTTGTTCGTAGCTCTCGGCGGATTGCGTTAGCACTCCCCTGGCACGTCTGGCCGCCGGCGAGGCCTTGCTAGTGGTGGTCGTGCTCGGGGACGAGCCAAGCGTGGCCGAACTCGCGCATCGCGTCGATGATCGGGAGTAGCGACTCGCCCTTCGCTGTCAGCTCGTACTCGACACGCGGCGGCACCTCGGCGTAGCTGCGCCGCTCGACGATCTGCTCCTGCTCGAGCTGGCGCAGGCGCTCCGAGAGCGTCCGCGGGCTGATGCCGGGACACGCACGTTCGAGCTCGGAGAAGCGGCGCGGCCCTTCAGAGAGGTCGTGGAGCAGAAGTGCCGTCCACTTCGCGCCGATGATGTCGGCACAGCACGCGACAGCGCACGTCTCGTCGTGGATGTCCTTCATCGTGCGCATCGCCACGACGCCGATTGTAGAGGCTGATCGGGAGAGACAGGCTATGTGGGACGCCGAGCCGTATAGAGCGACGTGAGCACAGGCAGCTCGACGCTGCCGCCGAAGTCGCGCTCGGCGACGGCTTCCACGGTGTCGAGGACATCGGCGCGTGTGGCTTCGTCGAGCCGGATGATGGGCGAGAACGAGGCGAAGAGCGCACGGATTCCGGCGCTGTCCCACGTGTGGCTCCAGGGAATCAGCTCGTGCTCGATCAGCTCGAAGCCTGCGCGCGCCAGCGCCTCGCGGCGCGCCTCGACGTGGAGGCCATGGCGAGTGCCCCCTTGGCTCGTCGCCGGGCTCTCCTCCAGCTCCACTCCGCGGGTGGCGAGCAGCTCGTCCACGATCGGCCGGAGTGTCCGGTGAAACGGACTTGGGTCTTCTTCCGCCCCGGAGTGGCTCCACCAGAGCGCGAGCCAGCCACCCGGAGCCAGCGCGGCGGCCAGCTTCGCGAGCCCTGGGCGCTCTTCGACCCAGTGAAACGACGAGGCGGCGACGGCGAGGTCGAACGACTCCGGAGGAAGTACCACGTCCTCCAGCGGCTGATTCAGCACCGTGACCGGTCCGACCGAGCGAATGTGGTCGGCCAGCCTGTCGTCGGGCTCGACCGCGACGATCTCGGCACCGAGCTCCAGGAGGCGCCGGGTGACCTGGCCGGTGCCCGGACCGATCTCGACGACGCGTGCACCCGTCACGAGCCCGCACCTCTGGACGAGGAGCTCGTACACGCGAGGAGGGTGGCCGGGACGCCCTCGATCGTACGCGTCGATGTCCGCACCGAACAGGCGCCGCCCCTCCTCGCGCGTGATGCGAGGCACGGCTAGTTCCAGGGGGGTGGGTTGTATATCCATCGCCCGCCGACCATGGTCGCCACCACCCGCACCTCGGGTAGCTCCCCGGGATCACAGCCGAGAGGGTCGCGGTCGAGCACGACGAGGTCGGCGAAGTAGCCGGGCAGGAGCTTCCCGCGCCGCCGTTCGTCACCGGACAGCCACGCCGGCGCGACGATTGTCGCCGCGAGTGCCTGCTCGAGCGTGACCGCCTGCTCGGGACGCCACGCGGGCCGCTCGTCGAGCGTACGGAGCACGCCGGCACACACGCCCGCCCACGGATCGAGCTCCTCGATTGGCGCGTCGGAGCCGTTCGCGACGAGCGCACCCGACTCGACGAGCGTTCGGAACGCATACGTCCCGTTCAGGCGATCGCCCCAGAAGCGCTCGGCGAGATCGCGGTCGGACGGCGCATGGCTGAACTGGACGGACGTCGCTACACCGACGTCTGCGAAGCGACCGAGATCCGACGTGTCGACGCACTGCGCGTGCTCGATGCGCTGCCGCAGCCCGCGCGGGCGCCAGTGCTCCTGCGTCTCGTCGAACGCGTCCAGCGCCTCGCGGTTGGCGAGGTCTCCGATGGCGTGTACGGCGACCGGCCAGCCCGCCGCCGCCGCCCGCCGGACGATGTCCGCGAGCTCCGCGCTGCTCGTGATCTCCACGCCGGAGCCGTCCAGCATGCGCGCCGTCTGGGAGCCGAGCGTCCCGTCCATGAATGCTTTCAGGTAGCCGATCCGGAACAGCGCGTCGCCGAGGCCATGCGGCACGCCTGCCTCGACGACCCGGTCAAGGTGCTCGTGGGGGAGCGACTGCCACACGCGGAGGGTGAGCCCGTCCTGCTCGTGCAGCCGCTTCCAGAAGCGCGGTGCGCCGAGCCAGCCATCCTTGTCGTGCACGGCCGTCACCCCTCGTGAGGCCGCGACGCGCAGCCCTTCGCGCATCGCGTCGACGTACTCGTCGTCCGGGGCGGTGAGGTACTGCGCGCGGAACTGCCACGCGGCCTCCTCGCGCAGGATGCCCGTCGGCTCACCGTTCTCGTCCCGCTCGACGACGCCGCCCTCCACGTCGAGCTGCCCGTCGGCGAGCGCCAGCGTCGCGGAGTTGAGCCAGAGAGAGTGGTAGTCGTGGGCGAAGAGGGCGGTCGGCACGCTGCCCGTGACGGCGTCGAGCGCCTCCCTCGTCGGCGTGGACGGCCATTCGGCATCGCGCCAGCCGAAGCCGCGCAGGACTCCTCCTTCGCGGACTCCTGCGACGGCGGGACGCACGCGTTCGACTGCCTCCTCGAGCGAGGTGGTGCCCTCGAGTCGTACCTGGTGCAGCGCGAGCGACCAGCTCGGGAAGTGGACGTGGGAGTCCGTGAACCCCGGCAGCACGCACCGGCTGCCGAGGTCGACGACATCAGGGCTGGCAAGCGCCGTCTCGTGCGTGCCGATCCCGCCTGCGACGCGCTCACCGGCGATGGCGAGCGCACGCTGCACCGGCACGCTTGCATCCATCGTGCGGATGACGCCGTTCTCGAGGATCATTGGGCGACAGTATCGAGAGGAGGCGGGACCATGTTCGACCACGTCGGCGTCAACGTGAAGGACTACGCAACGAGCAAGCGCTTCTACGACGCGACGCTCGCAACCCTCGGCTACGGGATCGTCATGGAGTTCGAGGGCGCGGCCGGCTATGGGCCGGAGCGCGAGCCGCGGTTCTGGATCGCCCAGCGGGAGCCGCTCGGCACCGGCACGCACGTCGCGTTCGCGAGCCCCGACCGGGAGACGGTCGACGCGTTCTACGAGGCGGCACTGGCGGCCGGTGGGACGGACAACGGCCCGCCCGGGCTCCGCTCCGAGTATCACGAGCACTACTACGGCGCGTTCGTCCATGATCCCGACGGCAACAACGTCGAGGCGGTCTGCCACAAGCCAGCCACGGGGTGAGCTTCGTCGCCGGAATGGGCTGGGCGGCGCGAGGCAAGGACGCAGAGAGCGCGCGTACCGCAGCACCGAAGCGTACGTGCGCGATCGAGGACGCCGCCTCGCGCCGCTCCAGGACTTCTCCGGCGGCTCAAGGCTTTGTCCCGCCGGGTGGCTAACTACCCGCGGCGTAGACTGCTCCGCGTGCCCTACGACGTCCTGAAGGACGAGCAACAGGAGCTGCGTGAGCTCGTCCGGACGCTCGCCCGCGAGCGTGTCGCGCCGCGCGCAGCCGAGATCGACGAGTCGCACGAGTTTCCGTGGGATGTGGTCGAGCTCTTCCGAGAGCACCACCTCTTCGGCCTGTTGTTCGACGAGGAGTGGGGCGGAACCGGGACGGGGACGCTGCTCGCGCTCGTAGCCGTCGAGGAGCTGTCGAAGGTCTGCGCGACGAGCGGCCTCATCGTCGCCGTCCAGGAGCTCGGATCGCTCGGGCTCAAGCTCGAGGGGACGCGGGAGCAGCAGGAGCAGTGGCTCCCTCGTCTCGCTTCCGGAGAGATCCTGTGCGCGTACGCGCTCACCGAGGCCGGTTCCGGATCCGACTCGGCCGCGATGCGGACGACGGCTCGGCTCGACGACGGCAAGTACGTCCTCGACGGCTCGAAGCGCTTCATCACGAACGCTGGCGTCGCCGGGCTCTATACCGTCTTCGCGAAGACCGATCCTGAGGCAGGTCACAGTGGCATCTCCGCCTTCCTCGTGGAAGCCGACGCGCCGGGATTCGAGGTCACGCGGCTCGAGCCGAAGATGGGAATCTCGGGCTCGACGACCGGCGAGCTCGCCTTCGACGGCTGCCGCATCCCCGCCGGGAACATTCTCGGTGGGGAGGGCGAAGGCTTCCGACTCGCGATGCGCATCCTCGACCGGTCGCGACCGGGAGTGGCCGCGCAGGCGCTCGGCATCGCGCAGGGCGCGACCGACTACGCGCTCGAGTACGCGAAGTCGCGCGAGACGATGGGCAAACCGATCGCTGAGCACCAGCTGATCCAGGCGAAGCTCGCCGACATGGAGACGGAGTGCGAGGCCGCGCGCGGGCTGCTCTACCGCTTCGGGCAGATGGCCGACGCCGGAGTCGAAGGCCCCGAGCTGACGAAGGCGTCTGCGATGGCGAAGCTCAAGTGCGGCGACGTCGCTATGGCGGTGACGACCGAGGCCGTGCAGATCCTCGGCGGCTACGGCTACATCAAGGAGTACCCGGTCGAGCGCTTCATGCGCGACGCGAAGATCACGCAGATCTACGAGGGGACGCAGGAGATCCAGCGACTCGTGATCGCCCGCGAGATGGCGCGCGAGTCGCGAGCGTTCCTCCTCGCTGGTGTTTCGTAGGAGGGTCTGACGACACGTCGACTGTGTCCTCCATGACGCGCTGGATCGCCCCGAGGCGGTGTCCTCGGTCGCCCACGTACGCTCCGCCTGCTGCGGGTACGCGGGCTCCCTGCGTCCTTGCCTCGGAACGACCATCGCGTCCCGACGACGAGTGACGTGCCGCCAAACCCTCCTAGCGGCTGGGCGCTGCCCATCGGCAGCCTCGAGAGGTGGCCCGAGGACTACGAGCGCGGCCGGCCAGGCTGGCCTTCCGAGGCCGTCGCCGTCGCAGGACTGCGATCGAGCGACACCGTCCTCGAGCTCGGAGCGGGTACCGGGAAGCTCACGCGCCTGCTCGTGGCGAGCTTCGAGCGCGTCATCGCCCTCGAGCCAGAGCAGGCGATGCGCCGCCTCCTGGCTGCCAACTGCCCCGACGCGGAGGCGCTCGACGGCGCCGCAGAGGGGATTCCACTCGTGGATGCGTCGGTCGACGGCGTCTTCGCGGCCGAGGCCTTCCACCGGTTCGAGGGCCGGCTCGCCGTTGTCGAGATCGCACGCGTCCTGCGACCCGACGGAATGCTGGTCCTCATGTGGAATCTCCCGGCCGGTCCCTGGGAGCCGTCGATCGCGGCCGTCGAGCAGTTTCTCGACGATCGCGGCTGCCCGTCGCGCGCGGACGTCGGTTACGATCCCCTCGATCTGAACACCGTTCGATACGAGTCCGGGGAGTGGCGCCTCCCGTTCGAAGGGTCACCGTTCGGAGAGTTCGAGGAGACGAGCGTGTCGCACGTCCAGACGCTCGACCGCGATGGGCTCGTCGCGTTCCTCGCCTCCATGGGCTGGATCGGCGACCTGCCGGACGACGAGCGCACACCCTTGCTCGAAGGCGTGATGTCGCGGCTCGACAGGGGCGAGCACCGGCGAGTCTGGGAGACCCACGTCCACACGGCGCGACTGACCGACTAGCGACGCGCGGGCTCGAGTATTGCGTATCGCCCTGGCCCATGCCATACCTTGCACAGCCATGTCTATATGCCCCCGGTGCGGTGAGGAGAACCCGTCACAGAGCCGGTTCTGCTCGTCCTGCGGTCTACGCCTCGCTGGCTCGCCAGCTGGCACGGCGACGGAGCGCAGGGTCGTCACGGTGCTCTTCGTCGACCTTGTCGGGTACACAGGCATGGTCGAGCGGCTCGACCCCGAAGACGTCAGCCGCCTGCTCACGCCGTACTACGGAAGCGTTCGCGCCGAGCTGGAGCGATACGGCGGTACGGTGGAGAAGTTCATAGGCGACGCGATCCTCGGAGTCTTTGGCGCCCCGCTCGCGCACGAAGACGACGCGGAGCGGGCGTTGCGCGCAGCGTTCGCGGCGCGTCGGGTCGTCGAGGAGATGAGCGACCCCGACCGCGGCATCGACTTGGGAGTACGCGTGGGCATCACGACCGGCGAGGTGCTCCTCGACCTCGCCGCCGATCCGGCGCGAGGCGAGAATGCGGTAGCCGGCGACGTCGTCAACACGGCAGCGCGGCTCCAGCAGCTTGCTCGGCCTGGGGCGATTCTCGTCGGCGCGGCGACCCGGCGCGCGACGGCCCACGCGGTGGAGTACGCAGCGCTCGCCCCCGTCGTCGCGAAAGGGAAGAGCGAGCCCGTCGACGCATGGGAAGCGTTGTCGCTCGTGCCGGCGTCGGAGCGCGAGCTTCGCACCCACGTCGAGTCGCCGCTCTTCGGGCGCGTGCGCGAGATGGAGTACCTGCGGACGAGGATCGAGAGCGCACGGTCGAGCGGGGCGCTCCAGTCGGTGACGCTCGTCGGGGATCCCGGCGTCGGCAAGTCCCGGCTGCTGAACGAGCTTCAGCGCTCCTTGACGAGCGCGGGGGGCCCGCTCGTCTGGAGGCGGGGCCGGTGCCTCCCGTACGGCGCGGGGCTCACGTTCTGGGCATTTGCCGAGATCGTCAAGGCGCAGTCCGGCATCCTCGAAACCGACGGAGCAGAAGTCGCCGCCGAGCGCCTGCAGGCGACGGTGCAGTCCGTCGTTCGCGACGCGAAGGAGGCGAGCTGGGTCGAGCGTCACCTCGGACCGCTCGTCGGCCTGGAAGGCGAGTCCGACGACCGCCGCGAGTCGTTTGCGGCGTGGCGGCGTTTTGTGGAGGGGGTTGCCGGCCTCTACGGGCTCTTCGTGCTCGCCGTGGAGGATCTGCAGTGGGCTGACGATGGGCTGCTCGACCTGCTCGAGCACATCGTCGAGTGGGGCAGCGACGCGCCCGTCGCGTTGCTCTGCACTGCGCGGCCCGAGTTCCTCGAACGGCGCCCGAGCTGGCCCGGCGTCCAGCGTGTGGAACCGCTGTCGGCGGAGGCGACGATCCAGCTGCTCGGGGCATTGCTGACGGACATGCCGGTGACCGGAGATGTCTGGCCGCGGCTGCTCTCGCAAACAGGCGGCAATCCCCTCTATGCCGAGGAGTACGCGCGGATGCTCGTCGAGGGCGCACCGGAAGGCGAGCTGCCGCTTCCCGAGTCGGTCCACGCTCTCATCGCGGCGAGGCTCGACGTGCTCGGCCGTGAGGCGAAGGCCGTGCTCCAGGACGCAGCCGTTGTCGGCAAGGAGTTCTGGGTCAGCCCGCTCGAGCAGCTGGCGGGCCTGCCGCGCGAGGTGGTCGAGGAGCGGGTCGCCGAGCTGGAGCGCAAGGGCTTTGTCAGCGCGCAACCTCATTCGGCGGTGGCGGACGAGCCCCAATACGCCTTCTCGCACGTCCTCATCCGCGACATCGCATACGGGCAGATCCCGCGCTCGCGGCGCACCGAGAAGCACCGGATCGCCGGCGACTGGATCGCTGCGCTCGCTCCGGATCGCGCGTCGAGCCTCGCGGAGATGACCGCGCACCACTACACGAGCGCGCTCGACTACGCGCAGCTGTCGGGACAGCCTTCCGACGAGCTGGCTCGTTATGCGTGGGCCGCGCTCCAGACTGCCGGCGATCATGCGGCCCAGCTCTCCGCGTTCGGTTCGGCCGAGAAGTTCTACGCGGACGCGCTCGAGCTCATGCCGCCCGGCGATCCAGGCGAGGCGGTGCTGCGGCTGAGGCTGGGGAGGGCCCGTTTCCGCGCGGAGGCCGGCGGCGCCGACGACCTCGAGCAGGCACACGAGCTCCTGCTCGCAGCGGGCGACGTGAGGCGGGCGGCATCGGCCGACGTGATGCTCGCCGAGCTGCGCTTTCGCCAGGGCGATGTCGACGGCGCCTTCGCCCGGCTGGAGGCCGCCGCTGCCCTGCTCGAAGACGATTCGCCGTCGCGGCAGAAGGCGCTCGTGCTCAGCAGCCTCTCGCGCTTCCGAGCTGCAGAGGCGCAGTCCGACGAGGCCATCCGGCTCGGCAAGGATGCGCTCGCGATGGCCGAGCAGCTCGAGCTGGACGAGATTCGCGCGCATGCCCTCAACAACATCGGCGTGGCGCGTGTGACGCTCGGCGACGCCGGCGGTGTCGCCGACCTCGAACGCAGCGTCGAGATCTCGGCGGCCATCGGCTCCGTCGAGAGCGTGCGCGGGTACCTGAACTTCGGCACGATCCTCAACCACCTGGGCAACCTCGATCGGGCGTTCGCCGTGCACGCAGAGGGACGGCGTATCGCCGAGAGGCTGGGCGACGCCACCGGTATCCGCTGGTTCGAGATCGAGCGGCTGTTCGAGTGCTACTGGACCGGACGGTGGGACGACGCGGCCGCCGACGTCGAGGTGCTGCTCGCAGCGGTCGAAGGTCCAGCGGACTACTACACGGACTACTACACGGAGCTCGGAGCGCGGCAGGTACGCGGCTGGATCCGCCTCGGACGTGGTGATCTCGAAGGCGCTCTCGATGACGCCGAGCGGTACGTCGCGCTCGGGCGCGAGGTCGGTTACCCGCAGACGCTCTACCCGGCGCTCGCGCTCGCCGCACGGACGAACGGCGCGGCCGGAGACGAGTCCGCGGCTCGGGAGCTGACACGCGAGCTGCTCGAGTCGTGGGGAAAGAGCACCGTCGAGACGGCGGGCTTCTGGACTGCCGACCTCACGTTCGCGCTCTCCGGGCTCGGCCGTGGAAACGAGCTCGTCGACGTCGCCCGCCGCGTCGCCAGGCCTACGCCGTGGCTCGAGGCTGCGTGTGCTTTCGCCTCGGGCGACGCCGCCGATGCTGCCGACCGCTACGCGGCGATGGGCAGCCTCCCCGACGAGGCATTCGCGCGGCTTCGCTCAGACGACGGCCGCGGGGACGACTTCGTCCGGCGAGTGGGCGCCGTGGGCTATGCGCTCGCCGCGCCTCCCCCTAGGACATCCTGAGCCTGGTCGGCATCGAGCATCTTTGTCGCCCCCGTGCCGCCCAGCTCGCTGCTGACGCGCTTCGTCTCTCTCGAGTCGCCGAGGTCTTTGAAGAGGACGTAACCCGTGGCCTTGCCCACGTCGAAGAACACGTACAAGGCCTTGCCACCGCTGACCTGGTCGATGAAGTCCCGAATGTCCTGAGGTGACTTTCCCTCGATATTCGGGCTCGTTGCAGTCGAGAAGCTCAACCATGTGTATGGCACTCCCCTACCTCCTTCCGCGTAGCGCGATCATCCACGACTGCCCCGGCCCGTGCAACCCCCGGACTAGGCCTTGGCGGCTCGAAGCGACGCCTTGTAGGCGCGCTTCGCTGCCTGGAAGCGCTCGAGCGCCTCGGGGGAGTCCACGTCGCCGAGCGTGGGATGGCCGGGGACGAGCCCCTGCGCCTGCGGCACGTGGAAGCGCTTGGCGAGCACCGAGCCGAGGGCGGTGATCTTCATCGGCCCGAAACCCGGCAGGTCGCCGATCCGCTTCCGAAGGTCGTCGGCGTCCTTCGCCTCCGTCCACACTCGCGCTGCGTCGCCGCCGTAGTCGGAGACGACGGCGCGGCAGAGCTCCTGCACCCGCCCCGCCATCGCGCCGGGGAAGCGATGAATCGCCGGCTTCTGGCGGAATGCCGCCTCGAGCTCCGCCGGATCGAGACCGGCGATCGCCTCCGCATCGAGCGTTCCCAGCCGCTCTTTCATCTTCAGCGGCCCGGAGAACGCCACGGGCACCGGCACCTGCTGGTCGAGCGCGAATCCGATCAGGAGCGCGAGCGGCTCCTCGGCAAGAAGGCGATCCGCCTCGTCGTCGCCGGTGAAGTGCAGCGCGTCGGGTCGGGTCGTCACAACCACGGCAGCCTCCTCTCGTTGAGCACCTGCCACTCTAGTGGCAGGGCCGTCGCCAGGGTCAACTCTGGCTCACGAGGTGGTAGGCGCCGCGGTCCCAGCGCCAGAGCCTGCGCATGCTCGTTCTCGTGGGCGAGCGTGTCCACTCTACGTGTCTATCTGCGAACACTTGTTCGTCACGAGGCGCGGCGGTAGTCTGAGCGACATGAGCGTCCTCGACCTGTTCGCAGACAAGACGAGGGCGTGGTTCGAGGGGGCGTTCACAGAGCCCACGCCGGCGCAGACGCTCGGCTGGCCCGCGATCGCGAAGGGCGGAAACGTCCTTATCCAGGCGCCGACCGGGTCGGGAAAGACGCTCGCGGCCTTCCTGTACGGCATCGACCGGCTCGACGCGACTCCGGGGGAGGGCCTCCGGCTGCTCTACGTGTCGCCGCTCAAGGCGCTGAACTACGACGTCGAGCGCAACCTCCGCGGCCCGCTGGCCGGCCTGCGCTCTGACCTGCGGGTGGCCGTTCGCACGGGGGACACGCCGCAGAAGGAGCGTCAGCAGATGGCGCGCAAGCCGCCGGACATCCTCATCACGACGCCCGAGTCGCTCTTCCTCATCCTCACGTCACAGGCGCGCGAGATCTTGCGGACGGTCGAGACGCTGATCCTCGACGAGGTGCACGCTGTCGCCGGGACGAAGCGGGGAGCCCACCTCGCGCTGAGCGTGGAGCGCCTCGATCGGCTCGTGGCGCAGCCTGTGCAGCGCATCGGCCTCTCGGCCACGCAGCGGCCGCTCGAGGAGATCGGCCGCTTCGTCTCGGGCGGCCGTCCGATCGAGCTCGTCGACGCCGGGCGCGCAAAAGAGCTCGATCTCGAGGTCGTGGTGCCGCTCGAGGACATACGCGAGCCGGGCACGGGCTCGGACGTCGCCGATCTGCTCGGCACCGGGAACGAGGGTGCGGGTAGGTCGATCTGGCCGTCCATCTACCCGGAGATCCTGCGCCTCGTCGAGCAGCACCGCTCGACGATCGTCTTCGTCAACAACCGGCGGTTGGCCGAGCGGCTGGCGCTGCGGCTGAACGAGCTGGCCGAGCGCGAGCTCGCGCGAGCGCATCACGGATCGCTCGCCCGCGAGCAGCGGCTCGAGGTGGAGGAGCTGCTGAAGAAGGGCGAGATCCCGTGCCTCGTGGCGACGTCGTCGCTCGAGCTCGGGATCGACATGGGAGCCGTCGACCTCGTGATCCAGGTGGAGTCGCCGAAGTCGGTCGCCCGGGGCCTGCAGCGCGTCGGCCGGGCGGGCCACGAGCTGGGCGCGGTCTCGCGGGGCCGCATCTTCCCGAAGTTCCGCGCAGACCTCCTCGAGTCCGCGGTTGTCGCGAGGCGGATGCGAGACGGTGCGATCGAGGAGACCGTCATCCCGCGGAACCCGCTCGACGTACTCGCCCAGCAGGTCGTCGCGATCTGCGCCGACGAGGAGGTCGCGGTCGACGACCTCCACGAGCTCGTTCGGAAGGCGTATCCGTTCTCCGACCTCTCCCGTGTGCAGCTGGAGAACGTCCTCGACATGCTCGCGGGCCGCTATCCGTCGGACGAGTTCGCCGAGCTCCGGCCGCGGATCACCTGGGGTCGCACCGGCGGCACGATCCGCGGTCTCCAGGGGGCGCGCCGCCTGGCGGTGACGAACGCGGGCACGATCCCGGACCGCGGCCTCTTCACCGTCCAGCTGGCGGATTCGGGCAGCAAGGTCGGGGAGCTCGACGAGGAGATGGTGTACGAGGCACGCGCGGGGCAGACGTTCCTGCTGGGAGCGTCGAGCTGGCGCATCGAGGAGATCACGAGAGACCGCGTGCTCGTGTCGCCCGCGCCCGGCGTGCCTGGGGCGGTGCCCTTCTGGAAGGGCGAAGGTGTCGGGCGTCCGTACGAGCTGGGGCAGGCGATCGGCCGCGCGACGCGCGAGCTCGTGGCGCTCGCGGACGCCGAGGCGCTTGGGAGGCTGGGAAGCGACTACCACCTCGACGCCCTCGCCGCGAGGAACCTCCTGACGTTCCTGCGCGAGCAGGAGGCGGCCACCGGTGTCGTGCCCTCGGACCGCACGGTCGTCATCGAGCGCTTCCGCGACGAGATCGGCGACTGGCGTGTCTGCGTACTGACGCCGTTCGGCGGCCGGGTGCACGCGCCGTGGGCGCTCGCCCTCTCTGCCCGCCTGCACGAGTCGCTGGGACTCGACGCGCAGTCGATCTGGTCGGACGACGGCATCGCCCTGCACCTGCCGGACGCCGACGCGGCGCCGGCGACGGACGAGCTGATGCTCGATCCTGCCGCGGTCGAGGAACTCGTGCTCGCGGCCGTGGGCGACAGTGCGCTGTTCGGCTCGCGGTTCCGCGAGAACGCCGCGCGGGCGCTGCTCATCCCGCGCCGTCGGCCGGGGGAGCGGACGCCGCTCTGGCAGCAGCGCCTGAAGGCTCAGTCGCTGCTCCAGGTCGCGCGGCGCTTCCCGGCGTTCCCGATCGTGCTCGAGACGTACCGCGAGTGCCTGCAGGACGTCTTCGACCTTCACGCGCTACGCAAGCTGCTCGCGGAGATCGCGTCGCGTCAGGTGGACGTCGTCGACGTCGAGACCGCATCCGCCTCCCCCTTCTCGGCCTCGCTGCTCTTCGACTACGTCGCGACGTACATGTACGAGGACGACACGCCGCCCGCGGAGCGTCGAGCCCAGGCGCTGTCGCTCGATCGCGACCTCCTGCGGGAGCTGCTGGGGCAGGAGGAGCTGCGCGACCTGCTCGACGCCGACGCCGTCGCGGACATCGAGCGCCAGTTGCGCGGAGAACCGCGTACCTCAGACGATTTGCATCATCTGCTTTTGCTTAGAGGGGACTTGCGTTCTGGTGAGTATGATGCAACGCTGGCCGGGCCGTTGCTCGCCGACCGTCGTGCGCTGCTCGTCCAGGTCGCAGGCGAGGAGCGGCTCATTCCGGCCGAGGACGCCGGGCGCTATCGCGACGCCCTGGGCGTCATGCCACCGTCGGGTCTGCCCGACGCCTTCCTGGGGACGACCGAGCCTGAGATCGCACTGCGTCAGCTCGTCCTCCGCTGGGCGAAGGGACGGGGGCCCTTCACGACGGCGGAGGCAGGTCAGCGCTTCGGCGTCGACGTCGAGCACGTCCTCCGTGAGCTCGAGGCGGAGGAGCTGCTCGTCCGCGGAGAGCTGCGGCCAGGAGGGAGCGAGCGCGAGTGGTGCGATCCCGACATTCTCCGCCGCCTCAGGCGAGCATCGCTCGCGGCGCTGCGCAAGGAGGTCGAGCCGGCCGAGCAGCCCGCGTTCGCGAGGTTCCTCGCCTCCTGGCACGGCATCGACCGACGGTCGAGCTTGCGAGAAGCCCTCGTGCCGCTGCAGGCGCTCGCGCTACCCGTGTCCTTGTGGGAATCCGAGCTGCTTCCGCGGCGCGTGCCCGACTATCGCTCCGAGCAGCTGGACCAGCTCTGTGCTACGGGCGAGATCGTCTGGGTCGGCGCCGGCCTCGACCGAGTGGCGGTGTACTTCCGCGAGGACGCTGCCGTGCTCGGGCCCGTCGCGGCTGCACCGCGGCCCGAGGGCCCCGCGCACGACGCGATCCGTACAGCGCTCGCTCGGTCGGCGGAGTTCTGGCAGGACCTGCTGGCCGTGACCGGGCTCGAGGCGGAGCAGGCACTTCCGGCGCTCTGGGAGCTCGTGTGGGCTGGGGAGGTGGCGAACGACGCCTGGCAGCCGCTGCGGGCGCCGAGGCGCTACGGGACGCCCAAGGTGGAGCGCCGGCCCCGGCGATTCTCGCGACGACGGACCATCGCGCCCACGGCGACTCAAGGACGCTGGTCGCCCGTGGAGCGGCTGTTTACCGAGCCCGGCTCGCGAAGATCGCTGGCGGAGCTGTTGCTGGAGCGCCAGGGCATCGTCACCCGCGACGGCGTACGCGCCGAGGGGATCCCAGGCGGCTACGGCGCGGTGTACGGCGAGCTGCGGGCGCTCGAGACGCTCGGCCTCTGCCGCCGCGGCTACTTCGTCGAGGGTCTCGGCGGAGCGCAGTTCGCTCTCGGCGGCGCCGTGGAGCGGCTTCGAGAGCTGCGTCCGCGAGACGGAGAGGCGCCTCAGCCGCTCGTCCTGGCGGCTGCCGACCCAGCCCAACCATATGGGGCAACGCTTCCCTGGCCGACGAGGGCTGCGGGCCGTGCGGCGCGCGTGGCCGGCGCCACCGTCGTGCTGCTCGGCGGCGAGGCCGCGCTCTTCGTCGAACGAGGCGGGAAGAGCTTGCTGCCGCTGCGCGAGCCCGAGGAGGAGTGGCTGGGCGTGGCGCTCGACGCGCTCGTCGAGCACACGCGGCGAGCGGGCCGCGGCAGACGCCTGGCGGTCGAGCGGTTCGACGGCGAGCCGGTCGGCGAGTCGGCGGTCATGCCAATCTTGCTCGAGGCGGGGTTCGTGGCAGGGCCGCGCCGGGCCGTGCTGCGGACCTGAACCTTGCCCGAAGGCGACACCGTCCACCGCACCGCGGAGCGGCTGCGAGCCCTCACAGGCCAGCGGCTTACGGTGGAGGCCGTGCACCCGCGGGCGCGGGCGACGGGCGTCGCTTCGCGCGTCGACGGCCGGCGTCTCGAAGCCGTCGAGGCGCATGGGAAGAACCTCCTCCTCCGCTTCGAAGGAGGACGAGTCTTGCGGAGTCACCTCGGCATGTCAGGGAGCTGGCGAACGATGCCTGCCCATGCACCTGTCCGCGGCTCGCCGTGGCTCGTGCTTACTGGGGAGACTACGAAGGCGGTGCTGCGGGGCGGTGCGTTGCTCGAGCTGTGTGCCCGCCGCGTGTCGGCGCTCGGGCCGGACATCCTCGCGCCGAAGCTCGACAGCGAGACGATCGTGGCCAATCTCCGACGGGTCGACCCGGCGTGCGCGATCGGCGAAGCCCTCCTCGACCAGCGGGCCGTCGCGGGCATCGGGAGCATCTGGCGCAGTGAAGCGCTCTGGCACGCCCGCGTCTCGCCGTGGTCGAGGCCCGTCGATCTGGAGCGGGAGGAGCTGGTCGCGATCGTGACCCATGCAGCCACGCTGATGGCGGACGCGCGTGACGGCGGACGGCTCCGACGCGAGGTGTACCGGCGTACCGGCCGGCCGTGCCGGCGCTGCGGCTCTCTCATCAGGTCGGCCAAGCAGGGCGACGCCGCCCGCCCGGTCTACTGGTGCCACGTGTGTCAACAAGGAAAGGAGCCGACCGGGGCGTAAGCAACCTCGTGGGAGTGCGCTCGCCGAACCTCTATGCCGCCGTGCGCCGGTTCTGTCTCGGCGCGTTCGCGTATCTCCATCGCGAGTCCCAGAACGAGGTGCCGCTCTCGTTCTCGTTCGAGGAGCACGCGACACCGGGCGATCCGGCGTTCTACGAGCTGCGACCGCTGGCGCGCACGTACGTCGACGCACGCGCAGATCGCCTCTTCCGGCTTCTCGACACTGCGGCGGCCATCGACGAGCTCGAGCGCGAACCGGCCGCGCGGATCTTCGCGGTGGCCCACGAGACTGGGAAGCAGGACGAGGAACGCGCCCTCTATCGCACGATTCTGCTGCCCATGCTCGGTGCTGTCGCGGATGCGTGCGGCGGCTTCGATTGGGACGACGGCGTGTTCAACCGCGTCTACGAGGAGATCGAGCACTCGCTGCTCGGAGAGCGCCACGAGTACGGGGCGGCGGCCCCGCTCGTCGGTCTCTCTGCCCCGCTTGCGGTCGAGCTGGGCCGGGACATCGCCGTGCGCATGTCCGCCGTCGGCGAGCTCGCAGCATACTGGCCCGAGGCACGCGGCCTGCTGCCCAGCGGGTTTGGCGAGGAGCCGGAGCGCATGTGTGTCCTCGAGCTCTCGTCGGTGTTCCCCGCCTCCCAGGAGGAGGCGCCGGACGCGCCGGCCGAGTTCGCCGACGCCGTGACTGCCCTGCGGCTAGCGACGGCTGCGCCGGTCGCCGCAGGGCCGATCCTCTTTGAACGGCTCGACTGGCGCCCGTACGGCATCCGTCCCGTGCTCCCGATCGCCGCCACCGAGCCCGGCGGAGAACCCAGTCGCCTGGACGAGTTTCGCGGGCGTCTGGCACGCGATCTGCTCGAGCGCCTTCCATCGTGCGACGCTGATCCGGAGCTCGGCGAGGCCGTCGACCGCTGGGAGCTTTCGCTGTTCGCCGAGGAGCCGTTTCGCTCCGAGCTCCTCCGCGAGTCGCTGGCGGCGCTGCTCGGCGGCGACGACGGGCTGTGGGCCGCCGCGGCCCGGGCAGCCGTGCTCGTCGGCGACCGCGGCTCGGATCGCGGCGAGCTCTTCGCGTCGCTGCGCGGCCTGACCGGGGGCGGGCGGGCTGAGACCGGCGTCTCCGACGTCGTCCGGCGCGCTGTCGTGGAGGTGCTCATGCACGGCGATCGCGCGGGACTGCTCTCGCGGCTCGACGAGTCGCTGCTGGGGCTCTCGCCGCGGCCGGTGAGCTACTTCGCCGTACGAGCGGCTGTCTGAGCGCCGCGTCCCTGGTCGGCGCCGTTCGCCGGGCGCGGCCCGGCGCCGCCGCCTGACGCCGCTGGCGGCAGGATCCTACGCTCGCGGCGCTTGGCCGTACCGAGTACTGTCCGGCGCGCCGCTCGCTTGCCTCCTTGGCCAGCGGCGCCCCAGGAACGCGGGCTCGCCTACGTCGCCCTCGAGCCCGCCGCCGTCTGAGCGGGCGGTAGCCGGACGCCGAGCTCCGACAGGATCGGCTCGGCCGCGGCTGTCTCACCCGCATCGTGGAGCGCGAGGGCATGCTCGAACACGCAGCCGAACGCTCCCCAGCCCGCGGCTGCCTCGGCAAACATCCCCGCCGTATCGGAACCGCGCGCGCGTCCGATCACCGCCCTGGCTGTGACCGTGGACAGCCGGTCGCGTTCCGCGGCGGTCAAGACGTTGTCGAGCAGCCGCTCGGCTAGGTCGATGTCGCCCGCGCCGCATGCGATGCGGACGGCGTCGGTGAGGTTCTGAGAGCGGAAGTAGGGCCGGTCGCGCGTGACGTCGTACCACTCCTGAATGCGGGCGACGGCGGACCAGTCGTCACCTTGGACGGAATCGACCAGCGCTGTGGCGACGAGGGTCGGGCCGAGGACCTGTGGATCCTGGATCCTCTCGGCGACAGATCGGGCACGTTCCGCGAAGTCCGCGCTCTCCTCGCTCTGGCCGCGCCACGAGAGGACGAGAGCGGCGTACGGCAGCGCCATCCCGCCCGGCTGGGCACCGCCGTGTTGCTCTTCGAACCTCACCACCTCGTCGACCACCCGCAGCAGCTCGCCCCACTCGCCGAGGTCGTAGAGCGGCCAGCAGGACTCGGCCTGAGGCCACGTCGGCACCGAGCCTCCACGGTTCACTCGGTACTCGATGGCCGCATTGAAGAGCTCGAGCGCGTCGGCGGGTCCTCGTTGCCTCCACACCTGATCAGCGAGGTTGACGAAGGCCGGGATCGCGATCCCCCCGAGCTCGAGTACCTCGGCAAGCGATCGCTCGAGATCCTCGATCCCGGCGAGGTCGCCGAGCTCGCAGCGCATGAGTCCTCGCCACTGGAGCGGACGAATGAGCTCACGTCGCAGACCGAGCTGTTCGCCGAGCGCGATTGCGCGCTCCGCCCATTCGAGCCCCTCCTGCGGCGGCCGTCCCTTGAAGGACGCCAGCGGGGACATCCGGGCATATGCCTCGATGAGCTCCGGGCCGGGCGGCAACGGCTCGAGCAGCGCGATGGCCTTGCGCAGCGCGTCCTCCATCCGCTCCGCTCCGCCGAGCTGGAAGTAGACGTTTCCGAGCAGCGCGTAGGCGGAGCCGGCGGCGCGCGGCTCGCCGATCTCCTCCAGCTCTTGCGCCGCCTGCGCGACGACGCTGCGGGCCTCCTCGAACTTCGACTCGAACTGCGCCGACTCGCCGTACCTGAGCAACGTGAGCCCATGCTCGAGCGAGGGCTCGGGAATGAGGTCGAGCGCACGGCGGTAGTGCGCGCGGGCGGCTGCCGTGTCGAGCTCGAGCGCGCGGTCGCCCGCGAGCACGAGATAGCGGCCGGCGCGTTTCGCGAGCTCCGGATCGGCGTCCGTGCCAGCCGCTCGGTTGAGCTCAAGCGCCTCCGTCGTATGGTGGGCGAGCTGTTCGGCGTGATCGGCGGCGCGGTCGCCGGCCATCTCCTCGATCCAGTCGGCCGCGGCCAGATGCTTAACGGCCCGCGCGGTGCGCGGGATCTGCCCGTAGGCGACGTCGCGGATCAGCGCATGCCAGAACGCGTACTCGGCTTCCCCCTCGACCGAGGACGTCCGCGCCGGTCGAACGAGCTCCTTGCGTGCGAGCTGGTGAAGGGCTGCGCGGACGCCGTCGGGCTCGCGCGTGCCCATCGCCGCGAGCGCGCCGCCCCAGAAGACCTTTCCCAGCACCGACGCGTCCTGGAGCAAGGCCTTTCGCTCGGGCGACAGCGTGTCGAGCCGGGCAGCGATGATGCCGTGCACCGAGTCGGGCATGGGCAGCAGCTCGCCCGAGTCCCCTTCGAGGAACAGGCGCACGTACTCCTCGGCGTAAAGCGGATTGCCTCCCGACCGCTCGAGCAAGGCGACGCTCGCGTCGGCGGGCAACACAGCCGTCTGCAGCAGGCCGAAGACGAGCTGCTCGGTCTCGCTACTGGAGAGCGGGGACAGCGAAACGGTCGTCGAGTTGCGCGTGCCGCCGCCCCAGGTCGGATGGCGCTCGTACAGCTCCGGCCGGGCCGTGCAGAGCACGAGGATCGGCAGGTCGCGGGACCAGTCGACGAGGTGCTCGATAAAGGAGAGCAGCGCTGGGTCGGCCCAGTGGAGATCCTCGAAGAGCAGGACGAGCGAGCGCGTCGTGGCAACCGACTCCAGAAACCTCTGCCAGGCGGTGAACGATTCCTCCCGTTCCGTCTCCCCGCGGGCGGCGATGCCGACGAGCGGGCCTAGGCGCTGCTCGAGCCACGCGCTGTCATCCATCTCGGCGACAGCCGTCGCGAGCTTCGCGGCCGCATCGGCCGGACGGTCGGACTCGAGTATGCCCGCGTGCGCCTTCACGATCTCGCCGAGCGCCCAGAATGTGATGCCGTCCCCGTAGGGAAGGCACCGCCCCTGCCGCCAGTAGACGATCTCGGGACGGTCGTCGACCCACTGCCGGAACTCGGCCAGCAGCCGTGTCTTGCCCACACCCGGCTCACCCGTGAGCGTGACGAGCTGGATCTCCGACTCGCCGAGCATCCGCTCGAAGGTGCTATGGAGGAGTTGGAGCTCGCGCTGCCGTCCGACGAATGGCCCGGCCGCGAGCTCGTCCGTATCCACGCCGAAGCGGCTCCTGGTCCCGATGGCCCGCCACAGCGGCACCGGCTCGGCCTTGCCCTTGAGCGCAACCGGTGACGCCTTGTCGTAGTCGATCGTGTCGCGTGTCCTGCGAAACGTCTGCTCGTTCACGACGAGACCGCCGACGGGCGCCTCCGACTGGAGTCGAGCAGCAGTGTTGACGACGTCGCCGGTGGCGATCCCTTCACCCGTTCCCGGCTGGGCGTCGAGCGAGACGACGGCCTCGCCGGTGGCAACCGCGGCCCGCGCGGCGAGGTCGAGGCCGTGCTCCTCGTTCAGGGCGGTAATCGCGTCCAGGATCCGCAGCGCGGACCGCACTGCCCGTTCGGCGTCGTCCTCGTGTGCGAGCGGAGCGCCGAACACGGCCATCACAGCGTCGCCGACGAACTTCTCGACAGTGCCCCCGAACCGCTCGATCTCGCGCGAGACCCGCGTGTGGTACGGCCGCAGGGTTGCGCGTACGTCCTCGGGATCAGCCTTGTCCGAACGGGCCGTGAACCCGACGAGGTCGACGAAGAGGACCGACACGACCTTCCGCTCCTCGCCCGCAGTCGTCGTCGCCGTGAGCTCGGTCCCGCAGGCGAGGCAGAAGCGTGCGCGCTCGGGATTCCCCTCGCCGCAGTTCGGGCAGACGATCATCGCGCGAGTGTAGAACTCGGTGCGCGGGGACGCTTCGTCGCCGGGGCGGGCTGGGCGGGCGCGAGGCAAGGACGCAGGGAGCCCGCTTACCGCAGCAGGCGAAGCGTACGTGGGCGACCGAGGACACGGCCTCGCGGCGCTCCAGCGCATCTCCCGGCGGCACAGGCCTTCCTCGCGCATCGAGTTCCAAACTCGGCACAGATCTAACACGCCTGCGCGAGCGCTGTCGGGCTACGGTCGAGAAATGGACGAAGCGCGGTCGGTGCTACGGCGGCTGGAGCGCATCGAGGTGCTCGAGCGCCGCGGTTCTCCGGCCGAGCTGATGCTCGCCGAGCTCCGCGCGCTCGTCGCCGAGGCGGAGGCGTGGGTCCGCGTCGAGCCGGGTCCGACCGCCGGCGCGGAGGACGCGATCGAGCGTCTCCGTCACGCGGTCGCCGGTCACGCTCGGGTCTGATCGGCGCCCCACTCTGGGAGGAGAAGGACTCTGCTAGCCTGACCCGAAAGCACGCTCGGATGGGCTTCCTGCAAGCGCTACGTCGGCCTGTGGCCGCGGACGACACCTCGGAGGGGCTAGGTGTGACAAGGGTCATTGCGTTTGCCAACCAGAAGGGCGGCGTGGCGAAGACGACGTCGACCCTCAATCTCGCCGTCGCGTTCGCCGAGCAGGGGCTGCGCGTGCTCACCGTCGACCTCGATCCACAGGGGAACCTCACGATGAGCCAGGGGCTCAACCCTGACACGATCGAGCGTTCGATGTACGACGTGCTCGTCCACCGGCTGCCGATGGAGCAGGTGAACAACAAGGGCGAGGTCGACCTCGCCGTCTCGTCGATCGATCTGGCGGGCGCCGAGCTAGCCCTGTCGAGCCTCATCGGCCGTGAGCGTGCCCTGGAGAAGGGCCTCGCGCCGATCAAGGACGAGTACGACTGGATCCTCATCGACACGCCGCCGTCGCTCGGCCTCTTGACAATCAACGCGCTCGTCGCGTCCGACGGCGTGATCGTGCCCGTCCAGTGCGAGTACCTCTCCCTGCGCGGCCTCGTCCAGCTCGAGAACACCATGAGCATGATCCGCGAGAACCTCAATCCCGACGTCGAGATCCAGGGCATCCTCGCGACGATGTTCGACGGCCGGACGCTCCACGCGCGAGAGGCCGTGGAGATCCTCGAGGAGAACTTCGGCGACCTCGTCTTCAAGACGCGCATCAGGAAGACGATCCGGTACGCCGAGGCGCCCGTGAAGGGCGCCAGCATCCTGAAGTACGACCCCACCGGTACGGCCGCCGAGGCGTACCGCGACCTGGCGAAGGAGGTCCTCAATGGCACGCAAGCGCGCCAGCATGCGTGAGGGCCCGCTCGCGGAGCTCTTCCGCGCGACGGAGGCTGCCCAGAAGCAGGCAGAGCGGCAGCAGGTCGAGCCGCCGCCGACATCCGATCAGGAGCGACTCGTCCTCGACGAGACCGTCGAGTACACGCCTGACTTCGCCGGGCCCGCGCCGGATGCGCCCAAGGCGGTCGAGCCGGAGCCCGAGCCGGAGGTCGAGGAGGAGCCGCAGGCCGAGCCCGCGTCCGAGGTCGCCGTCGCCGAGCCGAAGCCGGTCGAACGCGGCCGCGCCGAGGAGGATCGCGTGCGCGCCGATGTCTGGCTCGAGGCTCTCCCCGAGCCGCCGCCGCTCTTCGCCCAGCCCCGCGCCGACTCCGGCGCCTACATCGCCGTCATCAGAGTGGTCGGCGTCGGTGGTGCCGGGCTGAACGCGCTTAACCGCATGATCGACGCGGGCATCCACCAGGTCGAGTTCGTCGCGGTGAACACCGACATCCAGGCGCTCCAGGTGGCGGATGCGCCAACGAAGATCCACATCGGCCGCGACATCACCGAAGGTCTTGGATCGGGCGCCGACGCGGAGGTCGGACGGCAGGCCGCTGAGGAGGCGCGGGATGCGATCAGGCGCGCGCTCCGAGGCTCGGACATGGTGTTCGTCACCGCCGGCGAAGGCGGTGGCACCGGTACGGGGGCCGCGCCGATCGTCGCCGAGATCGCGAAGGAGCTCGGCGCGCTCACCGTGGCCATCGTCACGATGCCGTTTCAGTTCGAAGGCACGCAGCGCCGGCGAACCGCCGACGAGGGCGTTCAGGCTCTCCGTGCCGCGTGCGACACGGTCATCGTCGTGCCGAACGAGCGCCTGCTCGAGGTGCTCGACAGGTCGACGTCGATGCTCGACGCGTTTCGCATCGCCGACGACGTCCTGCGCCAGGGCGTGCAGGGCATCTGCGACCTCATCACGCTGCCCGGGCTCATCAACCTCGACTTCGCCGACGTGCGCACGATCATGCAGGACGCCGGTAATGCCCTGATGGGCATCGGCTATTCGAGCGGCGAGAACCGCGCCGTCGAGGCCGTGGAGCGCGCGCTCCGCTCGCCGCTCATCGATTCGGACATGGTTGGCGCCAAGGGCATCCTGCTCTCGATCGCCGGGGGCGACGACCTGTCGCTCTACGAGGTGAACGAGGC
This sequence comes from Actinomycetota bacterium, assembly GCA_046729255.1. Taxonomy (GTDB): domain Bacteria; phylum Actinomycetota; class Thermoleophilia; order Gaiellales; family Gaiellaceae; genus PALSA-612. The sequence goes on along the minus strand of JBKPGF010000007.1, from coordinate 28,353 downwards.
AGCCGAGATCGTGCGGCAGCGCTCGGGCGATGACACGAACATCATCTTCGGCGCCACCATCGACGAGCGGCTCACCGGCCAGGTGTGGGTGACCATCGTCGCGACGGGGTTCGGCGACCGGCAGCGACGGCGGAACGGCGAGGAGCTCTCGCCGCCGAGCTTCCTCTCCGATCTCTGATCGGCTCTCGGCTCCGCGGATGAAAGGCGCGGTCGCCGCCGGGCACGAGATCACGGCGCAAGCCGGGGCGCGTGCGCTCGCGGAGGGCGGCAACGCTGTCGATGCGTGCATCGCCGCCGCGTTCGCGTCCTGGGTGGCCGAGAGCCCGCTCACGGGCCCAGGAGCAGGGGGCTTCATGCTCGTCCACCGCGGGCACGACCGGTCCAGCAGGCTGCTCGACTTCTTCGTCGCCACGCCCGGCCAGGGACTGCGCGGGCGGCAGCGCGCCGAGATGGACACGGTCGACATCCCGTTCGAGGGCAGCGACACGACGCAGCGCTTCCTCATCGGTCACGCCTCGTGCGCCGTCCCGGGAACGGTTGCGGGCCTGGCCGAGGCCCACCGCGTATACGGCACGCTCCCCTGGGCGGAGCTGCTGGCGCCGGCGATCGAGCTCGCGCGCGCCGGGGTGGTCATGAGCGACGCCCAGGCACTGCTGCACATGGTGCTCGACTCGATTCTCCGCCACACGCCCGAGAGCAGGGCTGTGTACGGCAAGCGCACGCGGCTGGTGGCAGGTGACACGCTCGTCGCGCGCGATCTCGCAGGCACGCTCGAGCAGCTTGCCGTCGACGGACCCGACGCGTTCTACCGCGGTGACATTGCCCGGGCCATCGTCGCGCACGTGCAGGAGCATGGCGGCACGATCACGCGCCGCGACCTCGAGGCGTACCGCATCATCCGGCGCCGGCCCGTCGAGGCTGGCTACGCAGGGCATAGCTTCGAGTCGAACCCCCCGCCCTCCTCCGGCGGAGTGCTGATCGGCTACGGGCTCGCGATCCTCGATCGCCTCGGCTCCCCGGGCAAGCCCGGGTCGTCGTCCGAGCTGTCGAAGCTCGTAGAGGTCCTGCGCGAGCAGACACGTGTGCGCGATCCGCGCTTCTCCCGCGAGCTCTATCGCGGAGGCCTGGCGCGGCGCCTGCTGGCAAACGCGACCGTGACCGAGGGCGCCCGCCGAGTCGGCGCCTCGTCGCACGTGCCGGCGGAGGTCGCGTCGCCCGCGGGAACGACGCACATCTCGGCAATGGATGCGCATGGCAACGCCGCGGCTCTCTCGTCGTCGACGGGTGCCGGGTCGGGCGTCGTCGTTCCCGGCACGGGCATCCACATGAACAACATGCTCGGCGAGTACGACCTCCAGCCGAGCGGACCGCAGCCCGCTCCAGGCACCCGCCTCACGAGCATGATGGCCCCCTCCATCGTGTCGAGATCGGGCGAGCCGCGCCTCGTGCTCGGTAGCGCGGGCTCCGCTCGTCTGCGCGGCGCCGTTATGCAGGTCGTCGTCAACGTCCTGGGGCACGATATGGGTGTCGAACACGCGATCGTCAGCCCGCGGGTCCACGTGGACGAGAACGAGGTGCATGCCGAAGGTGGGCACGACCCGGCGGCGCTCGACGCGCTCGAGCGCGCAGGCTACGACGTCCTCCGCTGGCGGCACCTCGACCTGTTCTTCGGTGGTGTTGCGGCTGTCGAGCGGTTGCCCGACGGCACCTTGGCCGCGGCGGGAGACCCGCGCCGCGGCGGATTCGGAATAGTCGTCTCCTAGGAGAGCGTGACGCGGCCGTTCGTTGCGGCGCGCTCGCGGATGTCCTTCTCGCGCGTCATCGCCGCCACTGCGTGCTCGAGCAGCTCGGTCAGCCGTCGTAGGCGGTCGCGTTCGGACAGGAGCTCGAGCAGCTCCTGCTTGGGCAGCGTGCCGAAGTCGACGTGCGCGGCGATCTCGAATGCCAGCGACCCTGATGCGCCGTCCGGCTCGTCGACGTCCGCCTCTGCCACCTCCGCCAGCTGGCGGAAGAGCGTCAGGGCCTCCTCGGCGGCATGGGGATCGGGCGACGAGGTGTCCTCGTCCTCCAGCCGCTCGACGTGCGCCGTCGGATACGCGCGCCCCTCGGTCCACTCCGTCACCCGGAAGCGGTCGCCACCCTCGACGAGGATGTTCATCCGGCCGTCGTCGAAGACGTGCACCACCTCGCGCACCGCGGCGAGCGTGCCGATGTCGCGGCGCCCCTCGTCGTCCTCGAGCAATAGGCCGAACTGCTCCGCATCGGCTATGCACTCGCCGATCAGCTCCTTGTACCGTGGCTCGAAGATGTGTAGCGGCACCCGCTCTGTCGGCGCGAGCACGAGGGCGAGCGGGAACAGGCCGATCTCGAACACGCGCGTAGGGTAGTGGGCGCCTGGGGTTCGGGCGGTAGAGTCTCGCCGTGCCTCGTCCGACGGGCCCCGCCGGCGCCAGCCGCTTTCGGCCCGCAATCCGCGATCTCGTCGCCTACGAGCCCGGTAAGCCCGTCGAGGAGCTCCAGCGGGAGCTCGGCCTCGAGCGGATCGTCAAGCTCGCGTCGAACGAAGGCTCGTGGGGACCATTTCCTAGCGCGCTCGAGGCGATCCAGCGGTCAGCGCGCGAGCTGAACCGCTACCCCGACGGCGGTGCGTACCGACTGCGCTGCGCGCTGGCCGAACGGCACGGCGTCCGCCCCGAAGAGATCGTCCCCGCCGCGGGAGCGGACGCGGTCGTCGACTGGCTCTCGCAGGTGCTGCTCGACCCTGGGGACGAGATCGTCTGCGGCTGGCCGTCGTTTCCGAGCTACGTCATCGACGCGCGGAAGATGGGCGCCGTTCCGCGGCTCGTGCCGCTGCGCGGTCACCGCTACGACCTCGACGCGATGCTCGAGGCGATCGGCCCTCGCACGAAGCTCGTCTTCATCTGCTACCCGAACAACCCCACGGGGACGGCGAACAGCCGCGAGGAGCTGGACCGGTACTTCGCCTCCGTCCCCGCCCACGTGTTCACCGTTGTCGACCAGGCGTACTTCGAGTACGTCGAGGACGCGGATCACTGTGACACCGTCGACGCGTACTTCAAGGAGGGTCACGACGTCGTCGTGCTGCGGACGTTCTCGAAGATCTACGGGCTGGCCGGTCTCCGCATCGGGTACGGCGTCGGCCCCGAGAACGTGGTGCGGGAGGTCGAGAAGGTGCGACGGGCGTTCGACGTGACGTCGGCGAGCCAGGAGGCCGCGCTCGCGAGCCTCGACAATCATGCGGAGATCGAGCGCCGGCGGCGCGCGACGAACGACGCACGCGCCGAGCTCTCACGCATCCTCGTGAGCCACGGCTTCGAGCCGGTCGGTCCGGCGGTTGGGAACTTCCTGTACTTCGAGGTCGGCGATGACGCGACGGGGTTGTTCGACCGCCTGCTGCACAAGGGCGTCATCGTTCGGCCACTGGCGGGATTCGGGGCACCGGAGGCGGTGCGTGTCACCGTGGGGACTCCCGAGGAACACGCCGTTCTCGACACGGCACTTTCCGCCGTCGTCGGCGGCGCCGCACGGCGGTAAGGTCCTTCTCACACGTGTCGAGCGCCCCGGCTCACCGCTCGCCCGGCCTGCTGCGCCGCAACCCGGACTTCCGGTCGCTCTTCGCTGCGACGTTCGCGTCGGGACTCGGGACCTGGATCGCGGTGGTCGCGCTGACCATCGACGTGTACGACCGCACCGGCTCGGCGAAGTGGGTGAGCGCGCTGCTCGTAGCGGACTTCCTGCCGTCCGTCGCGGTCGGCCTGCTCTTCGGGCCGCTCATCGACCGCCTGTCCCGGCGGCGAATCATGGTCGTCGGCGATCTCGCCCGCTTCGGCATCTTCGTCGCCTTGCCCTTCACGGACAGCGCGGAGGCGATCGTCGTCTTCGCGGCAGCGGCGGGCTTTGCAACCGGCTTCTTCAGGCCGGCCTCGTACGCGGCCTTGCCGAATCTCGTGACGGCTGCCGATCTTCCCGATGCCAACTCCCGCCTGCGGGCCGGCGAATACCTATCCTGGACGGTCGGCACCGCCGCCGGCGGCCTCATCGTCGCCGCATCCGGGCCCGACCTGGCGTACTGGATCAATGCCGCGACGTTCCTCGTCTCCGCGGCCTTCATCCTCCGCATTGCTCCGTCGCTTTTCCAGCAGGCGCCGGCCGAGTCCCGAGGTCACTGGCGCGACCTCGGCGACGGCTTCGCCATGGTCTTCCGGACTCGCATCCTGCTGACGGTCTTCTGCGCCTGGAACCTCGTCATGCTCGGGAACGCGGGCGTCAACGTCGCGGAGGTCGTGCTGGCGAAGGTGGACTTCTCGAGCGGCGATGTCGGCTTCGGACTGCTCTGGGCGGCTTCCGGTCTCGGCCTTCTGCTCGGGAGCCTCTACGCGCCGAAGTGGCTCGAGGTGCGCGGCATCCTGCTCGTCTACACGGGCGCGCTCGCGCTCATGGGCTTCGGCGCCTTGTCGACGGCTATCTCGCCGACGGTGTGGGTGGCGCTGCCGTGCATGGTGCTGGGCGGGGCGGGAAACGGGGCTGCCGTCGTCTACAACTCCCTGCTCGTCCAGCGGGGCGCCCCGGACGAGTTCCGCGGCCGCGTGTTCACGGTGATCATGAGCACGAACTTCGCCCTGCTCGGGCTAGGGATGATCGTCGCCGGTCCGCTGACGGACGCCGTCGGCGCCAGGTGGGTGTTCGTGATCTCGGCGGCCTGTGCCGGCCTCGGTGCGCTCGTCGGCTTCCTGCTCCTGCGCTCTGCGCGTCCCGTCGCCGCCGACCGAGAGGCGGAGCCGATCTCCGTGGCCGGCTAGATGCCTCGCCGCGAGTGGAACCGCGAGAGCCTCCTGGCAGGCATCCGCGAAGGCGACCGCCGGGCGCTGGCCCGAGCAATCAGCCTCGTCGAGAACGGGGACCCGGCCGCCGCCGGCATCGTCCGCGAACTCTACCCGGACACGGGGCGTGCACGCACGATCGGCGTTACCGGGCCGCCCGGGGTTGGGAAGTCGACCCTCATTGCCGCCCTCGTGCGTCACACGAGAGGGCTCGGACGCACGGCAGGTGTGATCTCGGTCGATCCGTCGAGCCCCTTCTCGCAAGGCGCCCTGCTCGGCGACCGCATCCGCCTGAGCGACCACTTCCTCGATCCAGGAGTCTTCATCCGCTCGATGGGGACGCGGGGACACACGGGCGGCCTCGCCGAGGCGACGTTGCAGGCGCTGCTGCTGCTCGACGCCGCCGGAAAGGACGTCGTGTTCGTGGAGACGGTCGGGACGGGGCAGAGCGAAGTCGAGGTCGCTCGCGTGGCCGACACGGTCTTGCTCGTGCTGATGCCGGGATCGGGCGACTCGATCCAGGCGCTTAAGGCAGGGATCATGGAGATCCCGGACGTGATCGCCGTCAACAAGCTCGACCACCCTGCCGCGAAGACGATGGTCGCAGACGTGCGCTCGATACTTGCCCTCGACCACGAGCGTGCCTGGAAGCCGCCCATCGTGTTGACCGAGGCGCTGCGCGAGGAAGGCGTCGAGGCGCTGTGGGATCGGCTCGAGGAGCACAGGACGTTTCTCGAGTCGTCGGACAAGCTGGACGTGCTGCGACGTGAGCACCTCGCCGCCGAGGTGTTTGCCGTCTCGACGGCACGTGCGAGGACGCATCTTGAGCGTGCGGTGCAGGACGATCCGGAGCTGACGAAGGTGCTCGAGTCCGTCCAGCGCCGCGAGCTCGACCCGTTGAGCGCGGTGTCCGAGATCCTCGAGCAGGTGTTCGGGATTGACGCCGACGGCCGCTGACGTCGAGCACGCGCGCCGCCGGCTGGACGGCATGGCGCGGATCACGCCGGTGTTCCGCTCCGCGACGTTGTGCGGCCTGGCCGGCCGTGACGTGTGGCTGAAGGCGGAGAACCTCCAGCGGACGGGGTCGTTCAAGGTGCGCGGCGCGGTCAACCGGGTCGCCGCTCTCGGCGATGACGAGCGGGCCGTAGGCGTCGTGGCCGCGAGTGCCGGCAACCACGGACAGGCGGTCGCCTGGGCAGCTCGCGAGGCGGGCGTCCCGGCGACGATCTTCGTCCCGCTCGAGGCCCCGATGGCCAAGGTCGACGCAACGCGCAGCTACGGCGCGCACGTCGAGATGACCGGTGCGACGTTCGAGGAGGCGATTGCAGCCGGCCGCCACCACGCCGACGAGACGGGTGCCGTCTACGTCCATCCCTACGAGGACGTCGACGTCGTGGCCGGTCAGGGCACAGTGGGCCTCGAGCTCGCCGAGCAGCTCGTCGACGTCGAGACGGTCGTCGTTCCCGTCGGTGGTGGCGGGCTTGCGGCCGGGATCGCCCTTGCCGTTCCCGAGCGACGCATCGTCGGGGTGCGGACGTCGCCCGAGGGCTTTGCGGTGGCGGACGGCATCGCCGTCAAGCAGCCTGGCGAGCTCCCGCGCACGATTCTCGGCGACCGCATGGCCGATGTCGTACAAGTCTCGGCTGCGGAGATCGCAAAGGCGATCGTGCTGCTGCTCGAGCGTACGAAGCTCGTCGTCGAAGGCGCGGGCGCCGCCGGTGTCGCGGCGGTGCTCGCCGGCCAGATCGCGGGCGAGGGTCCCGTCGCGGTGATCCTGTCGGGAGGGAACATCGATGCAACGACGCTCGTCTCCGTCATGCGCCACGGGCTGACGCTCGCCGGGCGACATCTCGTCGTCCGTACGAGCGTCCCGGACCGGCCCGGCCATCTGCTGCGGCTGCTCGACCTCGTCGCGCAGGAGCGCGTGAACGTCCTCGACGTCGAGCATCGACGCGAAGGCGTGCAGATAGGGGTGGGGGAGACCGAGATCTGGCTGACGCTCGAGACGCGCGACGAGGAGCACGCGGCGTCGCTCGTGGAGACGATGCGCGGCTGGGGCTACGCCGTCGAGCGCGTACGCTGAGCCACCCGCGCTCTGAGCCCGCTGGGGCCGCGGCTGTCCAGTGGGCTCAGGAGCCGCAGCGGCGGAACTCGACGGTCTGGTGCCCGCGCCGCTGCCACTCGTCGACCCCGCCGTGCAGCATCGGCCGGGCTTTTACTCCGGCCGCAGCCAGGACGCTGGCCGCGATGGCTGCTCGCACGCCGGTCTCGCAGATCGTGACGACGGGCTTGCCGCCCGCGAGATCGTCGGCGAACTGGCCGACGACGCGAAACGGGATGCTGCGGCTTCCCGGGATGTAGCCGGCGTCGCGCTCGTACGGCTCGCGGACGTCGACGAGGCTGACCGTGCAGTCCTCGAGCAGCCGCTCGAGGTCGTCCATGGTGATCGGGTCCGTCGTGGCTGGCGTGCCAGGCGTCTCGAGGTAGCCCGCCAGCTCGAAGAAGCCAACAGCTCGCAGACGTGCCGCTGCCGCGGACGCCTGCTCGGACGACTCGGCGTGCAGGGCAATAGTGCGCTCGGGCGGGATGACGAACGCGGCCCTCGTGCCGAAGGACGACCCGGAGACGGGAACGTTCACAGCGCCGGGCACGTGACCGGCCGCGTGCAGGTCGGTCTCGCGCACGTCGAGGACGAAGTGACCGTCAAGGTCTGTGGGCTCGAGCGGCGGAGACGACCCCACGAACGGCCCGCGGTTCAGCTCGACGATGTGCTCCATGTTCGGAGGGCGCGGGACCGGCACTGCGGCCGAGTCGGCGACGAACTCCTCGACGGTGGCGAGCGCGAGCGCCCGGTTGAACTTCCGCTCCTGGCCGATCGTCGAGGAGAGCTCCGTGCTCATGCCGGTACCGCAGAGCGAGCCTGCGACGTGTCCGGGCATGACGCGGACGTCGTCGGGCAGTTCGAGGAGGCGGTGGAGGCTCTGGAAGAGCCCCGCGGCGCCCTCACGGGCCTCGACGGCGAGATCCGGTCGCGCGACCGCGCCGACGAAGAGCGAGTCGCCCGTCAGCAGAGCGTTGCCGGCGAGAAAACAGCAGTGCTCGGGACGATGCCCGGGGGTGTGCAACGTCTTCACGGTGACGGAGCCCACGGAGATCTCGTCACCGTCGGTGAGCGGCTCGTGCAGGTATTCGGCGCCCGCGTCTGCGTGCACCGAGACCGGCAGCCCGTGCTCGAGTGCCAGCCGCCCGTGTCCGGAGACGTGATCCGCGTGCGTGTGCGTCTCGAGCACGCGGGCGATGCGCAGCCCCTTCGCTTCGGCTCCCTCGACGAACGGTTCGACTGCGTACGCGGGGTCGACGAGCACTGCCTCGCCCGCGTCGTCGTCACCGATCAGGTACGACGCGCAGCCAAGGTCGTCGTCGACGAACTGGCGTATGTACATCGCGCGGCAACGTACCACCCGCTCCCGCTGTACTTCTTGAAGTTCGAGCGGAGTGCGGCCCTCGTGTTCTGAGGCGTCGCTGGCCAAGGAGGCAAGCGAGCGGCGCGCAGGACAGTACCGGGTACAGCCACGCCGCGAGCGCGGGATCCTGCCGCCGGCAGAACGACCGCTCAAGACACGAGGCCGAGATGCCTAGCGATCACCATGCGCTGCACTTCGTTCGTGCCCTCGCCGATCTCGAGGATCTTCTGGTCGCGGTACAGCCGGGAGATCGCGAACTCGTCCATGAAGCCATACCCGCCGTGGATCTGGAGCGAGGCGTTCACGACCCGGTTCGAGACCTCGCCGGTGTAGAGCTTCGCGATAGCGGCCTCCTGCCCGAACGGCTTGCCCTGGTCCTTGAGCCAGGCCGCCTTGTACGTGAGCAGGCGGCCCGCATCGATCTCGACGGCCATGTCAGCGAGCTTGAACTGCACGGCCTGGAAGTCGGCGATCGGCCGTCCGAACTGGTGACGCTCCTTCGCGTACGCGACGGCCAGGTCGAAGGCGCCTTGAGCCAGCCCGACGGCCATCGCGGCGACCGATATCCGCCCGCCGTCGAGGATCTCGAGGAATTGCTGGAAGCCGGCGCCCCGTGGGCCGAGCAGATTCCCCTCGGGCACTGCGCAGCCCTGGAACGAGAGCTCGCGCGTATCGGACGCGCGCCAGCCCATCTTTGCCATCGGCTCGGAGATGACATAACCCTCGGTGCCGTTGGGGACGATGATGTTCGACACCTCGCCCTCGCCGGTGAGCGCGGTGATCGTGACGCAGGCGGAGATGTCGGTGCCGGCGTTCGTGATGAAGATCTTCGAGCCGTCGATCACCCACCGGCCGTCGCGCAGCTCGGCCCGCGTCTGCGTCGCCCCTGCGTCCGAGCCCGCGCCCGGCTCGGTCAGGCCGAACGCGGCCAGCCGCCGTCCGCTCGCGAGGTCGGGAAGCCACTCCTGTTTCTGCGCCTCGGTCCCGAACAGGAGGATGGGCATCGTCCCGAGGGAGGTATGCGCCGCGACGGTGATGCAGACCGACGAATCGATGCGCGCCAGCTCCTCGATCGCGATCGCGTACGAGATCGTGTCGCCGCCCGCACCGCCCCACTGCTCAGGGACGGCCAGACCCATGAGCCCGAGCCCGGCGAGCTCCTCGACGAGCTCGTAGGGGAAACGGTGCTCGCGGTCCAGCTCTTCGGCCACCGGCGCCACCCGCTGTTCGGCGAAATCGCGAACGGTGCTGCGGATCAGCTCGTGCTCTTCGGCGAGCTCGAAGTTCACTTCGCAGCTAGCCGCTCGGCGAGGGCGACGATCAGCCGCACGCCCCAGCCGGTGCCACCGACCTGGGAGAGGTAGTCGCCGCGCGGCCACGTGAGGAGGCCGGTCCCGGCCATGTCGATGTGTGCCCACGGGCCTTCGCCGGCGAACTCCTCGAGGAACGATGTCGCATAGATCGGCCCGCCCACCCCCCGCAGGCTCGAGTTCTTCATGTCGGCGAAGGCCGAGTCGATGAGCTTGCGGTAGCGAGGATGGAGCGGGAAAGGCCAGACATAGTCCCCGCTCGCCTTGCCGGCGGCGACGATCTCGTCACGCCAGGCGTCGTCGTTAGCGAGGACGCCCGCGTACTGGTCGCCGAGCGCTCGCGCCATGATTCCCGTGAGGGTCGCGAAGTCGACGACGTGTGTTGCGCCCTGCTCTCGTGCGTACCAGAGCGCGTCCGCGAGGACGAGGCGGCCCTCGGCGTCGGTGTTCGTGACCTCGATCGTCTTGCCGTTGGCGGCCGTGAGAATGTCCCCGGGCCGCATGCTGCGGCCGCTCGGCATGTTCTCGGCGGCGGCGACGACCACCATCGCGCGTACCGGGACGCCGAGCTCCGCCAGCGCGCCCATGCCGCCGACGACGGCGGCTGCGCCTGCCATGTCGCCCTTCATGTCCTCCATGTGCGTCGCCGGCTTCAGCGAGATGCCGCCGGAGTCGAAGGTCAGTCCCTTGCCCACGAGCCCGAGCACGACGTCGCCGCCTGCAGCGTCGGGCGGCTCCCAGCGCAGCACGATGAGTCGCGGCTCGTTGTAGCTGCCCGCGCCGACGGCCAGCAGCGCCCCCATGCCGAGGCTCCGCATCTCGCCGGGGCCGAGAGCCTCGAAGCTGAGGCCTTCGTGACCATTCGCGAGCTCGTCCGCGTAGTCGGCCAGGGTCGCCGGCGTCAGGTCGTTCGCCGGTCGGTTTACGAGGTCGCGCGTGCGGTTCGCCCACTTCGCGACCGTCTCCGCGTGCGCGACCATTCCCGAGAGGTCCGCATCCGTGACGAGGACGAGCTTCGAGACGTCTTCTCCTTCGCGCGTCACGGTCTTCCACGAGCCGGGGTCGTAACCGGCAAGGACCGCGCCCTCGACCACGGCACCCGCCTGCTCCTCCGCTGAGAGCTGGAGATCCGCGTCGATAGGCCAGGCGAGCGAGCCTCCGGTCGTTTCGCGGAGCTCGGCCACTGCACCCGCTGCCGCGTCGCGAACGGCGTCCGCGTCCACCTCGTCCCGCGGCCCGGCTCCGACGACGATCGTCCGCACGCCCTCGATGTGAGCCGTCCGCGCCGTGCCGCGCTTGGTCGTCACCTCGCCGCGCTCGACGAGGCCTACGAGCTCCGAGGACGGCGGCTCCGTGGCGACGAGCGCCGGCGTTGCGTCCGCGGGCGGCGAAGAAGAGACGGCAATCTCCACGTCGCGGGCGATGCTATCCAAGCCCTCGCGCGAGGCGGCGGCGATACGCTCATCCGCATGGCTCGCGCGGACATTGATCGGCGGGCGATGGCGGCGCTCTCGTCCGGGCACATGGCCGTCGACTTCGCCGGCGGCGTGCTCCCGGCGCTCGTGCCGTTTCTCGTCACCGAGTGGGATCTCTCATACACGTACGCGGGCGGCCTGATCCTCGCCTCAGCGCTCGCCGGTTCGGTCGTCCAGCCGCTGTTCGGGTTCTGGTCCGACCGCAGGGGCGCCGTCTGGCTGCTACCGGCCGGCGTGGCGATCGGCGCGATCGGCATGGGGCTCGCAGCCCTGTCACCGAGCTACTGGTGGGTCGTCCTCTTCGTCATCGTGTCGGGCCTCGGCACCGCTGCGTACCACCCCGAGGGCTCGAAGTTCGCGGCCTACGTGAGCGGCTCGAAACGGGCCAGCGGCATGTCGCTCTTCTCGATCGGCGGCAACCTCGGCTATTCGCTCGGGGTCATCGTCACAACGCCGGTCGTCGTCGCCCTCGGCATCGAGGGGGGCGCGCTCGTCGTCCTCCCGAGTCTTGCGGTGGCAGTAGCGCTGCTGTGGCTCGTCCCGTTTCTGCTGACGTTCGTGCCGAAACGGGAAGACGGTGCGCGCGCAACGCAGGGTGAAGACCGGATGGGCGCGATGATCCTGTTGCTCGGCGTCGTCACCGTGCGCAGCATCGCGTGGTTCGGGCTGATCACGTTCGTGCCGCTCTGGGAGATCTCGATCGGGAACTCCGAGGGCTACGGGAACCTCCTGCTCTCGATCATGCTGCTCGCCGGAGCGGGCGGGACGCTCGCCGCCGGGCCTGCCGCGGACCGGTTCGGCAGGCGGCCGATCTTGCTCCTGTCGAACATCATCATCCCTCCGGCGATCGCGGTCTTCATCCTCGTCGGCGGCATCGCCGGCGCCGTCTCGCTCGTCCTCATCGGCGCGGCAGTCGTAGGCACGTTCGGCGTGACGATGGTCATGAGCCAGGAGTACATGCCGCGGCAGATCGGCATGGCGTCGGGCCTCGTGATCGGCCTGTCGATCGGGCTGGGCGGTATCGCCGCCGTGGTTCTCGGGGCGATCGCCGACTCAGTGGATCTCGAGAGCGCACTCTGGGTATGCGCAGTAGCACCGATCGTGGGGATCGTGCTCACGCTGTTGCTGCCGCCGAGCCGATCTCGCGCGCTGCTTGCCCCAGAAGTGGCGTCGCCGTATAGCTAGGGAGGCAGCGTGAGATAGTCTCGCCGGGAAACGACTGGAGGTAGCTCGTGACTCAGGAAATCAGTGACTTCTTCGCGAACCTCCCCAGCCGGGCAGAGGGCAGGACGGCGGGCGTGAACAACACGTACGTCTTCGACATCGACGGCGCGGGCACGTGGACGGTCGCCGTCAACGACGAGGGCGCACAGGTGACAGAGGGCGATCAGGGCGGTGACTGCACGATCCAGGCCTCGGCCGAGACGTTCTCGAAGATCGTCGCCGGCGAGCAGAACGCGACGACCGCCTACATGACCGGGAAGCTGAAGATCCAGGGCGACATGGGCGCGGCCATGAAGCTCCAGAAGCTTTTCTGACGCTCGTGCCCCTGGTCGCCATCGACTTTCGCCGGGCGAAGCCCGGCTCCGCCGACGGCTCGCGCCGCTGGCGGCAGGATACGGCGCTCGCGGCGCTTGGCCGTATTGGCGGATACTGTCCTTCGCGCCGCTCGCTTGTCTCCTTTGCCAGCGACGCCCCAGAGGCACGATCGTAGTGGGGCTCTGGGCCTTCATCGCTGTCCGGCTGCTCATCGCGTGGGGCGTCAACATCCTCGCGCTCATCGTCGTCGACTGGCTGTTCGACAGCGTCTACATCGAGTGGCCCGGGTCGGTGCTGCTCGGCGCTGCGGTGCTCGCCGTGGGCAACGCATTCATCAAGCCCATCCTCGCGATCCTCACGCTGCCGCTGATCATCGTCACGCTCGGTCTTGCGTATTTCGCGATCAACGTCGCGATGCTCGCGCTCGCCGAGTGGATCGCGCCGGACTTCTCGATCGACGGCTTCTGGTCGTACATCGGCGCGACGATCGTCGTCTGGTTCGTGAACTTCGTCGTCGGACGTGGTCTCGACTATCTCGAGGGCGGCAGGCGCACCCGCGTGACGTACGGCTAGGTGACGTACGGCTAGCGCCGCGCCTAGTCCTCCAACTCGACGAGCATTGTCCCCGCTGCCACCTGGTCGCCCTCCGCGACCAGGAGGCGGCGGACCGTCGCCTCGTGCGGCGAGGTGACGGGCGTCTCCATCTTCATCGCCTCGAGGACGAGCAACGGCTGGTGCGGCACGACGGTGTCGCCCTCGGCGACGAGTACGCGCAGGACGGTGCCCGGCATCTGCGCCGCGAGTGCGCTCTCCGTCACCTTCCCGCCGCGGTCGTGTGCCGCTGACTCGATGTCCGGAGGTTGCGCGGGCGGAGGTGCGGGGCCGTTCAGCCGCCAGCCGCCCTGCCAGGGGGCGGGCGTCGCGGCCGGATGGGGGGAAAGCGGCGTGTTCTCGACGAGGAAGGCCGTCGTCGTACGCCCGCCGCGGAGCTGGGGGTGCGCGACGAGCCAGCGGAGAAACGGGAGGTTCGTCACGACGCCGTCGACCTCCGTCTCCGCGAGCGCGCCGATGAGGGCGTCGAGGGCGTCGTCGCGGGTCGCGCCGTGGGCGATGAGCTTGGCGATCATCGGGTCGTAGCGCAGGCCGATCTCGTCGCCTTCCTCGACTCCTGCGTCCACGCGGATCTCCGCCGGCAGCCGCAGGCGCGTGATCGTGCCGGTCTGCGGCAGGAACGTCCGCGGATCCTCGGCGTAGAGCCGCACCTCGACCGCGTGGCCGCTCTGCTGGAAGGTCGCGACGAACGACTCACCCTTGGCGACGCGGATCTGCTGCTCCACGAGGTCGATCCCCGTGACGAGCTCGGTGACGGGATGCTCGACCTGGATGCGGCCGTTCAGCTCGAGGAAGTAGAAGTCACGTCCGTCGAGCATGAACTCGGCCGTTCCCGCGCTTCGGTAGCCGATCGCCCGGGCGAACGCCACGGCGGCATCGCTCATCCGCTGCCGTAGCTCGTCGTCCACGGCTGGAGAGGGAGACTCCTCGAGCACCTTCTGGTGGCGCCGCTGGATGGAGCACTCGCGCTCGCCGAGAGCGGCCACGTTCCCGACACCGTCACCGAGCAGCTGGATCTCGACATGACGCGGTCGCTCGACGTAGCGCTCGCAAAAGACGCGATCGTCGCCGAACGCCGCTCCGGCTTCCCGACGGGCTGCCTCGAACGCCTCCTCGAGCTCTTCGGGTGCGCGGACGACGCGCATGCCGCGCCCGCCGCCGCCGGCAGCTGCCTTGACGACGAGCGGGTAGCCGATCTCCTCGGGCTCGCCGTGCGGGACGACGGGAACGCCGGCCGCGCGGGCGATCTCCTTCGCGGCGAGCTTGTCGCCCCCCCGGCGCAGCGCCTCCGGCGTCGGCCCGACGAACGCCAGCCCGGCGTGCTCGACCGCCTCTGCCAGCTCCGGGCTCTCGGCAAGGAAGCCGTAGCCAGGGTGCACAGCGTCGGCAGCGGAGTCCTTCGCCGCGCGCAGAAACTCGTCGACGTCGAGATAGCCGGACACGGGGACGACGTGGTCTGCCGACCGCGCGTGAAGCGCCTCCCGGTCGTCCGCCGCCGCGACGGCTACCGTCTCGATGCCGAGCCGCCTGCACGTCCGGACGATGCGAACGGCGATCTCGCCGCGATTGGCGACGAGCAGCCGTTTCACGCGCTTCTCACCATCGCGAGTGTGGCCAGACAGAGGGCGCTCAGCAGGAGGTAGGGGAGAGCGTCGGCCGTTGCGCGCGCGAGCGTCCCGCCGAGAGCCGCTCCCGTGGCCTGCCCGGGCGCCCACGCGAGATTGGCGACGGCGAAGCCCCACGCCACGTCGAGGCCGATTCGCTCGGCCGAGGCACTGAGGAGCGACATCGCAGGCGCCCAGAAGACCCCAAAGGCACATGCTGACGCGATGGTGACGACAGCGAGCACTGGACCGTGCTGCGGCCACGGCAGCAGGGCGAGCGCTCCTGCAGACGCGACAAGCCCGATCGTGATCGGATAGCGCCGTCCTCGCCGGTCGGCCATGTGTCCCACAACGGGCGATATCGTCGCTTCCAGCGCCGCGGAGGCGATGAAGACGCCGCTGATTGCCGCGGCCGCATAGCCGAGCTCGTCGAGGCGCAACGGGACGAGCACGGTCAGTGTTCCGAACATGAGCGCCGGCAGTGCCACGAGCCAGAGCCCGCCGAGGATCCGCCGGCTATGGAGCGCAGACCACAAATACGAGATCGGTTGGCGCTCTCCCCGTGGCGGAGTGGCCGTGAGCAGCGCAGCGATCGCGACGCCGACCGCAACCAAGCCCACCGCCGAGAACACCGGACCCGTACCGAGCACCGATGCAATTGCCCCCAGCACGGGACCCATGAGCGCCCCGGCGATCGCGACCGCGAACAGCGTGCCGATCAGTTGGCCGCGTCTGTTCGCGGGTGCGACGGCGATCAGCCAGGCCAGCGCGGCAGTCCACGCGAATGCGCCCCCGACGCCCTGCATGAAGCGGGCAGCGTCGAGCGCGGCAATCGAGTCGGCGTAACCGAAGACCACCGAGGTGCCGGCGATCAGGAGTAGTGCTATGACGGCGGTCGGCTTGACGCCGAACCGCGCGGCGAAGTAGCCGCTCGGGATGCTGGCGACCAGCACGCCGAGCGGGTACGCCGCTTGCAGCGTTCCTGCGCCGACCTTCGAGAGCCCGAACTCGTCTGCGTAGTCGGGGAGCAGCGGCGTCAGCGCCGCGAAGAACATCGTGTCGCAGACGATGATCGCCCCGCAGAGAACGAGGATGCGTTGCACTCAGTCGGTCCGGCTGAGCCAGCCGGGCGGGCGCTTCTCGAGGAACGCGCGCAGGCCGTCCTGGCCTTCCTCGCTCGTGCGACGCAGGGCGGCGATGTGCGCCGTCTCCTCGCCTGGCGGATGCTCGCGGACGAGCACCTTCGCGGCACGCACCGCCTCGGGGCCTCCGGCGAGCACCGCGTCCACGACGGCTTGGATGGCCGCGTCGAGATCGTCTGCCACCTCGTGCACGAGGCCGATGCGAAGCGCCGTCTGCGCGTCGAAGCGCTCTCCCGTGAGGAAGTAGCGGCGCGCCGCCGGTCGGCCGATTCGCTCGAACACGAACGGCGAGACGATCGCGGGGATGATCCCGACCCGCACCTCGGTGAAGCCGAAGACGGCATCGGAAGCTGCGATCGCGATGTCCGCGCATGTGACGAGGGCCGAACCGCCCGCGAGCGCGTGGCCGTGGACGCGGGCGACCACAGGCGCCGGGCACGTGTCGACCGCCTCCAACATGCGGTAGAGGCGCATCGCATCCTCGACGTTCTCGTCGTACGAGAGGTCGATCGCAGCGCGCTGCCAGTCGATGTCGGCTCCCGCGCAGAAGCTGGGGCCCTCACCGGCGAGGACGACGCAGCGAACGTCGCCGACGTCGGCGAAGGCATCGGCGAGTGCGGCGATGAGGGCGGCGTCGAACGCGTTCCGTCTCTCGGGGCGGGACAGCGTCACGCGCAGGACGTCGCCGTCGCGGCGGACGTCCAGACCCGCGTCAGTCACCCGAGAGCCGGTCGAGGATGTACTGCGCGTACCACGCCGGCCACTCCTCGTCGCGGCGTCCGAGCTCCTTCTCGAAGGCGCCGTGCGCGCGCTCCGCTTCTCGCAGCAGCTCCGTCAGACGCTCCGCGCTCAGCTCGTCGGCGATGACCTCGCTGCGTTGCGCGGGGAGCTTTGAAAGCACCGCCTTGATCGCCCTGAGCACGTCCGCTTCGTCATGGCCGAAGTCGTCGAGGTAGGCATGCAGAGCCGAGTGCACCAGCCGCAGCTCATCGTCCGTCAGCTCGATCGTGTGCATGAGCGAACTCTACGCGGCCACGTTTCGAGAGGGTGGGGCCCGCCGGAGCGGGCCCCCGGGTATTCGATCAGCAGAAGACCGAGACGTAGAACGGAATATCCGTGAGGGTGCCAGCGCTGTTCTGCGTGAAGACCCTGACGCCCGCCGGCAGAGCCGATCGCTGCGCAGCTGTGATTTGTCCCAGGAAGAGGCCGGTGGTCGGTCCTCCGAGCGTCGCCTGGTAGACGCAGTTCGTCACGTCCTGGTTGAAGACCACCTGGTAGTCGCCCGTAGCAAGCCTGAGCGATGAGGCGGCGCCCTTGTTGCGAATCAGGGTTCCCGTCGAGTCGACGGCGGCCCAGAGCGACGTGGCCGCAGCCCCGGCCGGTCCTGCCGGTCCCGCTGGCCCCGCGGGGCCTGGAGGCCCGGGTGGGCCTGCTGTCTTCGCAGCCGATGAGAGGTCGGCCGGCTGGATCGTTCCATTCGCGATCTTCGCGTTGGTGACGGCGTTGCTAGCGAGCTTCGCGGTCGTGACCGCGTTGCTCGCGAGCTTCGACGCGTTGACGGCACTGTTCTTGATCTTCGGCGTCGTCACGGCGTTGTTCGCGATCTTCGCGGTGGTCACGCTGTTGTTGGGCACATTCGCGACGGCCGCGATGCTCGTCCCACCGAGAGCTACGGCCAGCGCGATGCCCGCGACGACCATGGCGGGAGATGGACGATGGAGGTATCTCATTACGAAAACACCCTCCTTTTGTGGTTGGGGAGATGCCCCATGCTACGACAGGCATGGGCGGTGTCCTGCGCTTTTTCCGGCTTGCTTACATGCGAAACACGCCGAATGTCGTCTCGGGAATCGGCGCGTTCAGTGCGGCCGAGATGCCGAGCGCGAGCACCCGACGCGTGTCGAGCGGGTCGATGATGCCGTCGTCCCAGAGCCTCGCCGTCGAGTAGTACGGATTGCCCTCGGCCTCGTACGTGGCGCGGATCCCGTCGGGATCGGTTTCTCCGACCATGGATAGGACGAGGGCTGCCTGCTCGCCGCCCATGACGGAGATGCGAGCATTCGGCCACATCCAGAGCTGGCGTGGGCCGTACGCCCGCCCGCACATCCCGTAGTTGCCGGCGCCGAACGAGCCTCCGGTGACGACCGTGAACTTCGGTACGTTCGCGCAGGCGACCGCCATCACGAGCTTCGCGCCGTCGCGTGCGATGCCGCCCGTCTCGTACTCCTTGCCGACCATGAAGCCGGTGATGTTCTGGAGGAAGACGAGCGGGATGCGCCTCTTGCAGGCGAGCTCGATGAAGTGCGCTCCCTTGCGCGAGGATTCCGCGAAGAGGACCCCTGCGTTGGCGAGGATGCCCACGGGATAGCCCTCGATACGCCCGAAGCCGCAGACGAGCGTCTCCCCGTACGTCGCCTTGAACTCGTCGAAGCGGCTGCCGTCGACGATGCGCGCGACGATCTCTCGCGGGTCGACCTGCTCTCGGAACGTCTCCGGCACGAGCCCGTAGATGTCAGTGGGGGCGAGTGCCGGCGGCCCGGGTGTCGCGATCTCCCACGGAGGATCGGGCCGCCGTCCACCGAGGTTCCGCACGACCTGCCGGCAGAGGGCGAGCGCGTGCTCGTCCGAGACCGCGTAGTGGTCGGCGACGCCCGACTGGCGTGTGTGCACATCGGCCCCGCCCAGCTCCTCGGCCGTAACCTCCTCGCCCGTCGCGGCCTTCACGAGCGGCGGGCCGCCGATGAAGATCGTGCCCGTCCCCTTGACGATGACCGTCTCGTCGCTCATGGCCGGCACGTACGCGCCGCCCGCCGTGCACGAGCCCATGACCGCAGCGACCTGTGGAATGCCTGCGGCCGACAGACGAGCTTGGTTGTAAAAGATCCGGCCGAAGTGGTCGCGGTCGGGGAAGACCTCGGCCTGCAGCGGCAGGAAGGCTCCTCCCGAGTCGACGAGGTAGATGCACGGCAGGCGGTTCTGCTCGGCGACCTCTTGCGCGCGCAGGTGCTTCTTGACCGTCAGCGGGAAGTACGTGCCGCCCTTGACGGTCGCATCGTTGGCCACGATCATGCACTGGCGGCCTTCCACGACCCCGATGCCGGTGACGATTCCCGCGGCGGGCGCCTGTCCGTCGTACACGTCCCAGGCGGCGAGCGCGGACAACTCGAGAAAGGCCGTGTCCGGATCACACAGGCGATCGACGCGCTCGCGGGCAGTCAGCTTGCCGCGAGAGCGGTGCCGCTCGAGTGCCTTTTCACCTCCGCCTTGCGCAACGACGGCGGTCCGCTCGCGCAACTCGGCGACGAGCGACTCCATGCGGTCGCGGCGGCGGGAGAAGACGTCCGAGTCCCGTTCGACCGCTGTTGCGAGCACCGCCATCGTTCGGAGCCTAACGCGCCTCCTCGAGTACGCCCTGGATCGCGTGGTCACATCGAGAACTTCTCGCTTTGGCTCGACGTGAAGATCGCCCTGATGACGCTACGGTCGCTGTTCAGGTCGATCGCGGCCGTCGTGTAAACCGACCCCAGAAGCCGTCCTCCTTCGGCGGCTGTTCCGCCTCGGGCTCGGCCGGCTCCGGTGCTGCGGGCTCCGGCGGGGTTTCGCCTGCCTCTCGGGTCTCGCTTGCTTCCGGGGTCTCCTGGACGCGGCGCTCGGCGGCCCGCTCTCGGTCGCCGCGCACCGCAGCGCGCATCTCATCGAGGAGGCTCTGCTCCCTCACCCGTCCGGCAGTTCGCTGTCCAGCACCCAAGCCCTTCTCTAGGCGCGTTTCCTGAAGATCGCTCGCACAGAGCGGTTGCCGTCGAGCTTCACGATGCAGGGGCTCGTCCCGCGGCAGCTCCCGCTCCAGCGCACAAAGACGAACCCTGGTGAAGCCGTCGCACGCAGCCGGACGTTCGAGCTCGCCCGGAAGCTCGCCGAGCACCGCGAGGGGCAGATCAGACCTGACGGCGTGCTCGAGACTCGCCCCTTGCCGCCCACGCCCACCGTGAGGCGGAAGGTCGGCGCGCCGAACGTCGCGATGACGCTGCGCGCTGCATCGAGCGTCACGACACAAGCGCTGCTGCCGGTGCATGCTCCTTTCCAGCCCGCGAAGCGGGCGCCGGGGGCTGACCTGGCGACGAGCGTGACGGCCAGGCCACGGTCGAGCTGAAGATTGCAGGTCTGAGCGCACTCGAAGGTCGTCGGTGACGTCATGCGGACGCTGCCCCCCGAGGCGTTCGCGCCCTGCAGTCCGATGGTGAGGCGCTGCTGCGGCAGGTGGGACAGCCACGCGGAGTCCTGCACATCGAATGCGTTGCCCGAGTGGCCGTAGTAGTCATCCCGCCCGATGTCGAGGATCTGCGTGGAGAGGCTCGTCTGGCTCGAGGCTTCCGGGTAGAGCACGTCGTTCGGGCTGTCGCAGACATGGCCGCTTCCGGGCTCACACTCGTGCGGGCTCGTTCCTCCCTGCAACGCGCCGAGCCCGTGTATGAGCTCGTGGACCGCGACGGCGGCGTTCAGACCGCTGGCGCCGACGTCACCACCGCAGAACGACTTCAACCAGACGAAGGCGACGCCGGAGAGCCCGCCCTGCGTCGTCGCGCTGCGCGGCACGAACGCCGTTCCGCAAACCTCGCTGTCGAAGGACGCCGGCCCGTCGTAGTAGACGAGGTGCTTCTGGGAGTTGAGCCTGTCGAGGCTGTCGAGGTCGAGGAGGAGCGCGTCGGCGCCCGTGCCGCCCATGTACTCAGCTCCGCTTCGCGGCAGACGAACGAAGCCGATGTCGAGCGAGCCGAACTTCGAGGCGCAGCCGGGGAACGCGAAGAGGTCGTAGCGAACGGTTCGGGACGGATCCTCGCGGCGCCACCAGGCGTCGATGGCAGCTGCATCGGTCGCGATCGCCGTCCCGATGGTCGGGAACCGGTTCGCCGAGTCGGACGGCACGGCGTACGTGACGTGCACCTGCCGGCTCGAGGAGAGGTCGACGTCCGGCTTGCGGTCGAGCGTCGGCGGCTGGCCTGCTCCGCACCAGTCGACGGCCGCCCGCGCAGGCACTCGAGGAGACAGCGCCGCGTTGACCGCGATCGAGTCGATCCGGACGAACCGGTCTTGGCTTGCCGCCGCTGCGGAGACGGAGAGCGTCGCGAGCAGCACGAGGATCAGGGCCGCCCGTCGCACTCGCCTGAGGCTAGCGGTCGTGCGAGGGCAGACGCAATTGTGAACCGACCGCCATCATGTTGGGGGTGAGGTGGGCGGCGCTCTTGGTGTCCGTGATTGCGTGCGTGTGTGCGCTTCCGGGCTCGGCATCGACGATCCTCGGAACGAGCGCTCCCGAGACGATTCGCGGGACGGCCCGGGAGAGATCGCATCTCAGCCGGCGCTGGTGACGACAGAATGTTCGGCCTTGCCGGCAACGAGGTGCTGACCGGTGGCGCAGGACGTGACGTCGTGCGGGGCGGTGCCAGGTCAGACCGGCTCCTGCTTCGGGACGGGGAGGCCGACACCGCCGTATGCGGCCCGGGACGCGACTTCGCCCTGGTCGACAGAGCCGACGTCGTGCTCGCCGACTGCGAGATGATGCGGGTCCAGCCACCGGACCCGCCTGCACCACCGCCTCGCCCCGTCGTTTCGGGTGTCTACGGCGGCCGGACGACGCAGGGCGAACTGGTGACGTTCCGCGTCGACTCCGGTGGAGCGCTGACGAGGCTCGCGTTCGGAATGATCCAGCTCTCGTGCGCGGACGGCACGTCGCTCGAGTGTCTCAGGACTTCGGAGAGACCGTTTACCTCGTCCCGCGTGACGGGACCTTTACCGCGGAGCAGTCGGGAACGCGCGTTGTCGCAGGTGCCCCGGCGACCTACCGGATCGTCGCCTCCGGCCTCCTCACGGTGGGCATCGCGACGGGGTCCGTGCGGCTCGAGGTAGTGACGCGACGCCCTCCACTTGCACGGCCGAACTGAGATGGACGGCCGCCGCTGCGACGCTGACCGGGCCCTAGCCCGCTGAAGCGGCGTTCTGCGCGATGTCGCCGATGATCTTCGCGAGCTCCTGAGGCTTCGACCACATCGGCCAGTGGCTGGTCGGCAGGTCGACCCAGGTGATGTCGCGGAGCTCCGCGAACCCACCGAGGAAGGCATAGCCCTCCTCGAGCGCCGCCTGGTACTGCTCGGACGAGAACCCGGTGCAGATCGCCGTCGTCGGCACGTCGAAGCGTGCCTCGTTCGTCAGCTCGGGAGTGTCGCGTATCGCGCCACCCGGCTCGGGGACGGCCCGTTGGCGAAAGGTCTCCATCTGCTCTTCGCTGAGCCCGTCGAGGTTCTCACCCTGCTCGATCTCGGTCCAGTTCAGCGGTTTTTCCTCGTCGTCGAAGTCGGGGTCGAGCGGGCCCGTGGCTGGGCCAGAGTCGACGTAGACCATGGCCGCGATCTGCTCGGGGATCCGGTCGGTCGCGCCGTAGCCCGACGCGCCGGCGCCGCTGTGCACCGCGAGCACGACGGGACTTCCCGCGGCCTGCACGGCCTCGCAGATGGCATCGACGTGATCGGAGAGCGTGATCGACGAGCGGTCGGCGCCGGCTGACTCGAGGCCTGGAAGCGTCAGCGCCGTGACCTCGTCGTGCCCGTCCGCGCGCAGCGCGGCGACGACGTCGTCCCACGCCCACGCCCCGAGCCAGAACCCGGGAACGAGCACTATCGGCGCGGAAGTCATGCCTCGACCCTAACAAGGCCGACCTCGCAGAATCGATACATTCGGGCCGTGCCCGAGGCGCGGCTCGACGACACGGGTATAGGGCTCACGCCCGGCGGCGACGGCTGGTTCGTCGTCAACGTTCAGAACGCCGTGTGGCTGACTTCTGAGCAGTACGGATCGACGGCCCCGTTCGAAGGCCAGGAGTTCTGGTTCCGCCAGCTCGGCTTCAAGATCAGCGTGCTCGAGCCAGGCCAGCCGAACTGCCTCTACCACTCCGAGTCGCAGCAGGAGGCCTTTCTCGTCCTTCATGGGGAGTGCAAGCTGCTCGTCGAAGGTGAGGAGCGGCTACTCCGGGCGTGGGACTTCTTCCACTGTCCCACCGGCACCGAGCATGTGTTCGTGGGGGCCGGCGACCGGCCGTGCGCGATCTTGATGACCGGCGTCCGGACTGAGGACGAGAAGCTGCTCTACCCGGTCTCCGAACTCGCCGCGCAGTACGGCGCGAGCGTCGAGAAGGAGACGCCCGACCCGGACGAGGCCTACGCGGGACAAGGCCCGTGGAAGCTCGAGCGGCCCTCGTCCTGGGCGCAGCTCCCCTGGGCCTAGGCGTCGGCGGTTCGGGAATCCACCCGGGCCCAAACGACGTAACAGCTAAGGAAACGACGGTAACGAGCTCAGGAGAGGTGGTTCAATGCCTAGACGTTTCTACGTTTCTGCGGCGTTGGCGGCTGTCGCCTTGCTGGCGATCGGCTCCCTGGCCCTCGCGGCGAAGCTCGCCGGGCCGCCGAACCCGCCAGACACGAAGTCGTTCCACGCGAGCCTCAACGGATTGCACGAGACGCCGTCCGTGTCGAGTACCGGCTTCGGGGAGTTCGACGCGAAGCTCGTGGACGCAACGACGCTCCACTACGTCTTCATGTACTCGGGCCTCGAAGGCGGCAGCTCGCTGTTCGCGCACGTTCACTTCGGACAGGTGGGCTTCGCCGGCGGGGTGTCCTTCTTCCTGTGCGGCGGCGGCGGTGAGCCCACGCCGTGCCCGAACGGCGAAGGCACGGTCGAGGGCGATGTGACCCCACCCGACGTGGTCGGGCCGAACGCCCAGGGGATCGAGCCAGGCTCGTTCGATGAGATCATCAGCGCGATGCAGGCCGGTCATGGGTACGTGAACATCCACACGACTCGGTGGCCCACCGGCGAGATCCGCGGCCAGATCAACAACCCGGACCAGACGGAGTTCGGAAACTAGGGTCCGCGAAGCGGAAGCTCCGCCTTGCGCGGGCCTCCGCTTCGTCGAGCTGACAGTGTTCCTGTGTAGCGACGGCGACGTTCGTTTTGTCGCGGGTACGCGAGACAGACCGCCTCCGCTTCCCATATGCTGCGCACCCACATGAATCGCTTAATCGTGGCAGTGCTCGTTTTCGTCGGCGCCCTCGTCGGGTCGACGGCGGTCGCCCTCGCACACACGACGCAGTATTCGTGGTCAGCGGCGAAGGCCCGTGTGATGCTCCAGGAGGGAACAAACATCAGCCTGCCTCCGGGTCAGCGACAGGCGCTTGACACCGAGTTGGATGCGCTGCTCGACAAGTTCCGCCCGCTCAAGCTCACGGCCCAGTCGTCCTACGAGAGCACGCAAAACCCGGTGTACGCGCGTCTCGCCCAGACGTACGACACGTACATCGACCGTCTTGAAGACGCGCAGAAGACGATCAACAAGGGTCTCTCGATCGACAGTGCGAAGTGCGTTGGCCAGGGGAAGGCAGTCATCGGGCACTTCACGGAAAAGCCTGGTGCGGTCGAAAAGCGATACAAGCACTTCCGCTGCAATGCGACGTCGTACGTGCTCGAAATTCCAAGCGTTGAGTTCGCGCCCGGACCGGATCCGTTCGTGCCGGAGATCGTCGAAGGGCAGCGGCGGCTCATCGGCCCGTTCGAGGCCGTCTTCACCGTCCACGTGACGGGGAAGTCGCGGATGGTCGCGCAGCGCACCAGCTAGCTACGTCCGTTCAGCCGGCCGTGTGGGCGCCGTGCCCTACGCCATTTTACGTGCCTGTGGCAGCGGGCAAGAAGATCTGCATCGACGTGCAGGCGGGCGGTCAGTCAGCACCGCCTGATCTTCAACGCCAGCGGGTTCCTGTGCGGCTAGGTAGCTCTGTGGTTGCGGCGGCGAGCTTCAAGGGGCTCGCCGCCGAGGCGCAATGGGGACGACTCCGTTAGCGCCGACAGCTCGCGTCTACTCCCATCGACGACCTGAAGGGAGTCTGGATGGCCGAAGATCAGCGGAATGCCCGGAGGACGTTCCTGTTCGGCCCCGGCCTCACCGTTCCCTGGGGGACCGGGCTGATACTCGGCTACCTCATGTACAGCTCGCGGTTTTTGCCACGCCAAATGGCCTGGCTCGGATTGATCGGCGGGCCACTCCTCCTGGTTTCGAACACAGGCGTGCTCTCCGACTGGTGGGACAGTCAGTCCCGCGACAGCCCTCTTCGTGATCCCTGAGTTCCTGTGGGAGCTGTTACTCGGGATCTACGCTGCGGTCTGGGGATTCAGGAAGGACTCTCAATCCTTCGCACCGAGGCGCGACCGACGACGTCGTAAGCGACGTCCATCTGCGTTCTGCAACCTAGCGCGGCACCTACGTCACGTGTTCGGGTCGGCCGCGGCCGTTGCGTACTGCGGGCGCCCGGTGGGCCGGTAGACCTGGATCGTTATCCCCTTCGAGGTCGACCACGATTCCACCAGGTCGAGTGCTGCGTCCGGCCCAGTGTCGGGGAACAGCCGCGTTCCCTGGCCGACGACCACGGGATAGATGAGCAGGGTGATCTCGTCGACAAGCTCGTTGTCGAGCAGCCAGCGGACCAGGTTGCCGCTGCCGTGCACCTGCAGCTCACCCGCCGGCGTGGCTTTCAGCTCACCGATGGCCGCCGCGACGTCACCGGAGAGGACCGTCGTGTCCGCCCAACTCGGGTCGGTGAGCGTAGTCGATGCCACGTATTTTGGCCGCCTGTTCAAGGGCCCTGCGATCGGGTTGTTGTCAGGATCTGGCATCACTCTCCAGTAGCCCGCAAAGATCTCGTAGGTCCGCCGGCCGAACAGGAACGCGTCGGCGCGCTGGAAGACCTGGTTGAGAAACGTCGCGGCCTCGTCGACGAACAGCGGCAGGGCCCATCCGCCGCGCTCGAATTCGCCCCTGCGGTCCTCATCCGGCCCGCCGAGTCCCTGCATCACTCCGTCGACGGAGACGTGAGTGACAGTCGTCAGTTTCATGGTCGTGGCTCCCTTCTCGCTGATCTTGTCGTCGTTTGTTTCGACCGCACCACCGCACCGATCTCATCGGCTGGGGTCCGGCTCATCGGTTCACAGCGGCTTTCGGAGATCACCTCCCGGCTGGAAGTCGTCAGTCGGCGGCAGGGATGTCACGGAGACGGTCACGCTCCATGCGATCCTCGTTAAGGGAAGTGGCGTTGGGCATTCAGTGGGGCGCAGATCGCCAAGATCAAACTTGGCAAGTGCTGGTGAACCGCGCCCGCCGCTTCACGCTGCTCGGCCTCGCGTTTGTCGTGCGCCGACGACGCCGTAACGTTCGGCGCTCAACTCCGCGAAGGCGAATCGCCCGAAATCGCTACTTATCGTCGCTCTTCACCACGAAGATTGCCGTATCACCTAGCTGCCCGCCCCAACCCCTCAATCGGTAGATCAACGCGTCCAGTAGCGACAGGTCATCCTGCTCGCGTCGCAGTCGTCGATTGAGGTAAGTCATGAATCTGCGGAGAGAACGTGGCGGCCCGCCGACAGTTGTAGCCATCGTGAGGGTCAAGCCCGCACGTTCCGCCAGCTCGGCAATGCCGGTTGGCGGGTAGTAAGCGACATGGTCAACGCTTTCCCAGGTCTCGCGCCGGGCTCCTCGTCGACCCCGCACGGGTAAGTAGGGGTTCGGCGTTGTTATGAGGAAGGTGCCACCCGGGGTCAGAACTTTCGACGCGAGGATGAAGAGGTCGATCGGCGCGTTGAGATGCTCGATCAGTTCGCCCGCGATTACGACATCGAACGGACTTCGCGCCGAAATCTCGCCGATGTCCCGCGAAATGTCGGCCTCAATAACGTCAAATCCTGCATCACGCATCGCCTTCACGCCCGTTGGCTCGAAGTCGACCCCGATGATCTCAGTCGCGACCGAGGCCAATAGTCTGTGTAGCCGCCAAGGCGGATGCACATCGGTACCTACGCAGCCAATATCAAGGACTCGTTGTCCACGACAGAGATCTACGAGTACTTCCTCGCGAGTACGCTGCTCAACGATGAACGCGCGTTGAAGGACAGCGTCTCGATGCGCCTTTGCAACAGCGCTGAATGGATCGTCGGCGATGTCACGCCAACAGATGTCGCGAGAGCCTAACGCCGGGTCAACGGTAGTGACCGGCCGCGATATATGGCGGAGGCCAGACGCCCGATCCCCTCGCTTGCACGGAATGCAACGCCGAGGCACCGCCCGACGCGCACGGCTGGCGCGGCTACCTCGGGGGTGTCGCTGATGAGGCAGACGACAACGAGGAGGTCGTGACGTACTGCCCGTTAGGTCACTCCAGAGCCGAGCGCGACGGACGCGACCACGATTGCGACCATTCGCATAACCGTCCCCTCCTGGGTCGGTCCCCGTATGTGTCATCGAGCCTAACCGAAGTAGTTCCGCTGGGTCTACGCCCGGAGTGCGCCGAGAGGAAGTGCGGGAAAGTCGCGGGAAAGTCATACCTTCGCTGAGGCGGACTCCAGCCGACTTCGGCGGATTGCCAAATCGGGGACCGAGACAAGCAAAACCCCCGCTCACACGGGGGTTTTGGCTCGACCGCTGGGACAGGGGCGGCAGGACTCGAACCTGCAACCCCCGGTTTTGGAGGGCGGGGCTTTCCCTGGCAGAGAGCCGGGACGGGAGTGCGCGCCCCCTTTCGCGCTCCCGTCCCGGTCGTTCTACCCCGCTGCGCCGTGGCGGACGCGGGCTTGAAGCGCCTCGACGTCCTCGCGCAGCCGCCGGTGCCCGGCGTTGGCCGCGCTTCCCGGGCGCTTTGACTGTGGCCGTTTACGTAGCCATCCGCCGGGTAGAGCAGAAGGGCACGCAAGAAAGGAGAACACAACGGCGCTCGATGTGTGGACCTATCGTGAGACTGCCCTCGGCGTGGACACCAACGAGGCGAATATCGTCGGCTACGACGTCGAGGCACTTGATGGCTCGATCGGCGAGGTAGACGATGCAACCTACGACGCTGGTTCGGCCTTCATCGTCGTGGACACCGGCCCTTGGATCTTCGGTAAGAAGGTCATGCTTCCGGCCGGCGTTATCAAGAGTGTCGATCACGACGACGAGAAAATCTACGTCGACCGGACGAAGGACCAGATCAAGGGTGCGCCCGAGTTCAACGACTCGTTGGCGCAAGACGAGCAGTATCGCGGGCAACTAGGCAGCTACTACGGCCCTGGCGGAACTGGCTACGAGTCGGACTGATCGTCCCGACTAGGGCGAGAGCTCGTTTGCAGCGGGGCGTTTCAATGCCGCCCTGCTGCCCTTTCTGGGCGGCTTGTCCGTCCGTCGGCCCACACGCTGCGCCGTAAATCGCGCCCTGCTGCGCTCTACGGCGCAGGGCGCTCGCCGGGTCAGGTTTATTCTGCGCCTTCGCGAACCCGGCGCACGGTTTACACAAGAAATCC
>JBKPGF010000006.1:0-7677 GCA_046729255.1 Actinomycetota bacterium | reverse complement strand
CTGCCCCTCTGGGCCGCCCGCAGCGCCGCCGCCGGGGGGGCGCCCGCGGCGGCGGCTCTCGTCGTTCTTCCACCGTCACCACCGATTGCGGCTGGGCGCTCTCCTGGCTGCCCCGCTCGGCTGGCTCGTCATCGTCTACCTCGGCTCGCTGGCACTGCTGCTGATGGCGGCGTTCTGGGACACGGAGCCGTTCACGAACGAGGTCGTACGCAGCTGGAACCTCGACAGCTTCCGCCAGCTCTTCGAGCAGGACGTCTACCGCGACGTCGCCTGGCGGACGGTCAGAATGGCTTCGCTCGTCACGATCGCCTGCGCCGTGCTCGCGTTCCCGATCGCGTACACGATGGCCCGGCTCGTCTCACCGCGAGCCCGCGATCTCCTCGTCATCGCAGTTCTCACACCGCTCTGGGCGAGCTATCTCGTCAAGGCGTTCGCCTGGCGCGCGATGCTCGGCGAGGACGGCTTCGTCGGCTGGCTGCTCGCACCTCTCGGGCTGGACGTTCCCGGCGAAGATGTGGGGCTGTGGCTGACGTTCACGTACTTCTGGCTCCCCTTCATGATCCTCCCTGTCTACGCGGGCCTCGAGCGGATCCCGAGCTCGTTGCTCGAGGCGTCGTCCGACCTCGGCGCTCGCTCCATGAGGACGTTCCTGAGGGTGACGCTGCCGCTCGCGTTCCCCGCCCTCGTCGCAGGGTCGATCTTTACGTTCTCGCTCACGCTCGGGGACTACATCCTGCCGTCCCTCATCGCGGACGAGCAGTTCATCGGCACGGTGATCTACAACCGCCGCAGCTCCGACCTGCCCTTCGCAGCGGCGTTCGCGCTCGTGCCGATCGTCGTCATGACGATTTATCTCATCGTCGCGCGTCGCCTCGGCGCATTCAAGGCGCTGTGACGGAGGCCCGAACCACCCGCGCGCTACTCGGTGTCGCCACGGGGCTGACGCTCCTGTTCATCTATGTCCCGCTGTTCGTCATCGCGATCTACGCGTTCAACGAGAACATCTCGCAGACCTGGCCGATCGAGGAATACACGACGAGGTGGTTCCGCGTCGCCTGGGAAGACGAGAACGTCCGCGAGGCCCTGTGGATGTCGGTGAAGGCCGCGCTGGGGGCGACGGCTATCGCGCTCGCATTGGGGACGCTCGCGTCGCTGGCCGTGGCGCGCTACAGCTTCTTCGGCAAGGAGACGATCTCGTTCGTCGTCATCCTGCCGATCGCGCTGCCCGGGATCCTCACCGGGCTGGCGCTGCAAGCGACGATTCTCAACTTCCTCCAGCCGCTCGGGATCAGCTTCTCCATCTGGACGATCATCATCGGGCACGCCACTTTCTGCGTCGTTGTCGTCTACAACAATGCAGTGGCAAGGCTACGACGCGTATCGGGGTCGCTCGAAGAGGCATCGGCCGATCTCGGCGCCGATTCCTGGCAGACGTTCCGCTTCGTGACGTTTCCGCAGATGCGCTCGGCGCTGCTGGCGGGGGGGCTGCTGGCGTTCGCGCTGTCGTTCGACGAGGTGATCGTGACGATCTTCACGGCAGGCGCCCAGCAGACGCTGCCCATCTGGATGTTCACGAACTTTGGCAGACCGCGGGAGCTGCCGATCGTGAACGTCGTGGCCCTGTTCGTCATCATCGCATCCGTCATTCCCGTGTGGATCGCCCAACGCATCAGCGCCGAGCGTCCCGCCACGATGCAGCGAGTCGCCGAGTAGCGATGCGCTGGCTTCTCGGGGGACTCGTCGTCGCGGCGCTCGTCGTACCGGTGTCCGGCGTCGGCTCCGGCTCGCAAAAGCTGCCACGGAAGATCGGCAAGCCCGAGGGCTCGCTCGTGCTGCTCGAGTGGCCGGGGTACTCGCATCCGTCGTTCGCCGGCGACTACGAGCGGCAGACCGGCTGCAAGATCACACGGCGCGACGTCTCTTCCTCCGACGACTTCGTCGACCTCATGCGGCGCGGCCCGTACGACCTCGTGTCGGCATCAGGAGACGTGAGCGGCGAGCTCATTGCCCGTCGCTACGTCAAACCGGTGAACATCAAGCTCATCCCCGGTTGGAGGCAGCTCGCGCCGGCGTTTCGCTCTCCGGTCTACAACACCGTTCGCAGGGTGCATTACGGCGTGACGAACCTCTGGACGCCGAACCAGCTCCTGTTCCGTTCGGACAAGGCGAAGCCGGCACCCGTGTCCTGGCGCGCGGTCTACGACAGCCGTTTCCGGCGCAAGATCTCGGTCCCGGACAATCCGATGCAGGTGGCGGACGCGGCGCTCTACCTGAAGACGCACGAGCGGCAGCTTCGCATCCGCGATCCCTACGAGCTCACGCCGCGCCAGTTCGATGCGGCGGTCGCGCTGCTCCGCCGGCAACGTCCGCTCGTCGCCCGCTACTGGCAGTTCGCGACCGAGCAGATCCTCGACTTCCGCACGTCGCAGGCAATCGTGGGCTCGAGCTGGCCGTACCAGTACCAGGTATTGACGGCGCAGGCCGTGCCTGTGCGCCGACGCGTGCCCCGCGAGGGCGCGACGGCGTGGGCGGACAGCTGGCTGCTCGCGAGGCAGACCCGGCATCCGAACTGCGCGTACTTGTGGATGCGCCACGTGCTCTCGGCCGAGGTCCAGTCAGCGCAGTCGCTGCTCCTCCGTGAGTCCCCGGTCAACCCGCGCGCGTGTCCGTTCATGGATGCGACCGAGGAGGGCTCCTGCGCGGCGTACTACGGGGCGGCGCCTCCCGCGCTGCTCCGCCGCCTTTCGTTCTGGAAGACGCCGAGCGCGCGCTGCGGGTACGGCGGCCGCACCGATTGCGTGCCGTACAAGCGCTGGCAGCAGGCGTGGGCGAACGTCGTCGGCTGAGCGCTAGGGTTCGACTCAAAGGTGAGGAGGTTCTGAGATGGCTGTGACGGCGGCGCAACACAAGAATCTCGTCGGCGGCGAGTGGGTCGAAGCCCTCGACGGCCAGACGATGGAAGTCCTCAACCCCTCGACGGGCGAGGTCATCGCCGAGGTGCCGCGCTGCTCCCAGGCCGACGTCGACCGCGCCGTCGAGGCCGCGCGCGCGGCGTGGGACGACTGGCAGGGCAAGACGCCGAAGGACCGCATGGAGCTCCTGCTCAAGCTGGCCGACGTCATGGAGGAGCACGCGGACGAGCTCTGGCAGCTCGAGTCCCAGAACGTCGGCAAGCCGGCCGCGATCGCGGTCGACGAGATCCCCTTCTCGGTCGACAACCTCCGCTTCTTCGCCGGCGCCGCCCGCAACCTCGAGGGCAAGTCGGCGGCGGAATACGTCGAGGGCTACACGTCGATCATCCGCCGCGAGCCGCTGGGCATCGTCGCCGGCATCACCCCGTGGAACTACCCCTTGATGATGGTCGTCTGGAAGCTCGGTCCTGCGCTCGCGGCCGGCAACGTCCAGATTCTCAAGCCCGCGGAGCAGACGCCCTTGACGACGCTTCGCTTCTTCGAGTTCGCACAGGAAGTGCTGCCACCGGGCGTCGTCCAGGTGCTCACCGGCGACGGTGTGCCCGTCGGCGACGCCCTCGTCAAGCACCCCGACATCCGTCTCGTCTCGCTCACCGGGGACATCGAGACCGGGAAGATCATCGCCCGCAACGCGGCCGACACGCTGAAGCGTGTGCACCTCGAACTGGGCGGCAAGGCGCCGATGGTCGTGCTCGACGACGCCGACCCCGCGACGGTCGCGGAGGCGATCAAAGTCGGGGGTTACTGGAACTCCGGCCAGGACTGCACCGCCTCGTCACGGATCCTCGTGCACGAGGGCGTGTACGACGACGTCCTCTCCGAGTCGGTGAACGCGGTCGAGGCGATGAAGGTCGCCGACCCCGCCGAAGGCGAGGACGTGGACATGGGCCCGGTCATCTCCGCGGAGCACCACGAGCGCGTGCTCGGGTTCCTCGAGCGCGCCGTCGACGACAAGGCGACCGTTGTCACCGGCGGCGGCGCGATCGGCGACCGCGGCTTCTTCGTGCAGCCGACGATCGTCACCGACGTCGCGCAGGACTCGGAGATCGTCCAGAAGGAGGTCTTCGGGCCGGTCGTGACCATGCAGCGCTTCTCCTCGGACGACGAGGCGATCGCGATGGCCAACGATGTCCGCTACGGCCTCGCCGCGTCAGTCTTCTCGCAGGACGTGGGGCGGGCGATGAAGGCCGCCGCGAAGCTCGAGTTCGGCACCGTTTGGGTGAACGAGCACCTGTTCCCGCTCGCGTCCGAGATGCCGCACGGCGGCTTCAAAGAGTCGGGCTACGGGAAGGACATGTCCATCTACTCGATGGAGGAGTACTCCCGCATCAAGCACGTCGCCGTGAAACTCGCGTAGCTGGGCGGTCGTCCTTCAGGCGGCGCAGCCGCCCTCCGGGACGACCTGACGCCGCTGGCGGCAGCCGCCTTCGCGTTCGTCGCTTGGCCGTATGTGAATACTGTCCAGCGCGCCGAACGCTCGCCGTCTTTGCCAGCGACGCCCCATCAGCGCGAGTTCCGCTCGCGTAGTCGTTTGACGTGATCCGCGGGGGGTGGGAGGATCTCCCTCGCGTTGCGAGGAGATGCGGCCTTCTCGATCAGCGATACGCAGCCTCGGCGAGGCGCCGTCTCGAGGCCGCGTCAGCTCGACGCCGTCGACCGCGGGATCATCGAGGCCCTCCAGCGCAACGGGCGGGAGCCGTTCCGCCGCATCGCCGCCGACCTGGACGTGTCCGAGGCGACCGTGCGTGCGCGGTACGCCCGGCTCGTGGACGACGACATCCTCCAGGTCACCGGCGTCACGAACCCGCTCGGCCTGGGCTTCGATGCACAGGCGATGGTGGGTGTGCGCACCGCCGGCGCGCCCGAGCCGGTCGCCGAGGAGATCGCCCGCTGGGATGAGGCGGGCTACGTGGTGGTCACCGCCGGCCAGTTCGACGTCCTCGTCGAGCTGCTCTGTGTCGACCGGCGGCATCTGCTCGAGCTGACGAACCGGATCCGCGGCCTCGACGGCGTTACCTCGACCGAGAGCTTCCTCTACCTCGAGCTCTGCAAGCAGGTGTACGAGTGGGGCGTCGCGATCTCGTGACGGCCGATGTTCGGCTGGAAGGCGTCTCGAAGCGTTTCGACGCCGTCGTCGCGGTGGACGACCTCTCGCTGGAGGTGGAGCAAGGCCGCGTCTTCGCGCTGCTGGGCCCGTCGGGCTGCGGCAAGACCACGACGTTGCGGATGATCGGCGGTTTCGAGGAGCCCGACGAGGGCCGCATCTTCCTGGGTGATATGGACGTCGTCGGGCTGCCGCCGTACAAGCGCGACGTGAACACCGTCTTCCAGTCGTACGCCTTGTTCCCGCACCTGTCGATCTTCGAGAACGTCGCGTTCGGTCTCCGACGACGGGGCACTGGAGGCGACGAGCTACGGCGTCGCGTCGGGGAGGCTCTCGATCTTGTTGCGCTTCCCGACTTCGGCCCGCGTAAGCCGAAGCAGCTGTCCGGCGGTCAGCAGCAGCGCGTGGCACTCGCTCGAGCGCTCGTGAACCACCCTCGTCTCCTGCTCCTCGACGAGCCACTCGGCGCTCTCGACCTCAAGCTGCGAAAGCAGATGCAGCTCGAGCTCAAGCGCATCCAGCACGAGGTCGGCATCACGTTCATCCACGTGACGCACGACCAGGAGGAGGCGATGACGATGGCCGACACGATCGCCGTCATGAACGGCGGGAGGCTCGAGCAGCTCGGGCGGCCCGAGGAGCTCTACGAGCGCCCCAGGACGGGCTTCGTCGCGGGGTTCCTCGGCGTGTCCAATCTCCTGCCCGCCTCCGTCGAGGGAACGGACAGCGTGCGGCTGGACGACGGCACGGTCATCGGCGCGAGGGTGAACGGCCACGCCGGCCGGGTGGCGGCCGGTGTGCGGCCGGAGAAGATCACGATCGGCGACGCTGGGGGAGCGAATCGCCTCGCCGGCACGATCGCCGAGCAGGCGTATGTCGGCGTCGCCACACAGGTCGTCGTCAAGACGCCGGCAGGAACCGTGCAGGTCTTCGCCCAGAACATCGACTCGGGCTCGAGCGTGCCACCTCCCGGATCCGAGGTGACGCTGAGCTGGAGCCCGGAATCCACATTCGTCGTCGAATCGCCAACGGAGGAGGACGGAACATGAATCCGAGCATGACGAGAAGGACGTTGCTTCGCCGCGGTGCCGGCGGAGTCACACTGCTTTCGCTTCCGGGCATTCTCGCCGCCTGCGGTGGCGGTGGTGGCGGTGGTGACGACGATGAAGAGCTGAAGGACGTCCTCAACTTCTCGAATTGGGAGCTCTACATCGATACGCCGTCGACACGAAAGGCCGCGGGCCTGACGGGGCCGACGACGCTCGAGCAGTTCACAGCAGAGACCGGGATCAAGGTCAACTACTACGAGGACGTCAATGACAACCCCGGATACTTCGCGAAAGTCCAGGGGAGGCTGTCACGCGGTCAGGGCATCGACCGCGACATCATCGTCTCGACCGACAACGACCGCTTCCTCGGCGAGTACGTGAACAACGACTGGGCGCTGAAGCTCGACAAGAACCTCATCCCAAACATCTCGAACCTCATCGATGCGCAGGCGAGCCCCCCGTTCGACCCGAACCGCGAATACACGCTGCCGTGGTTCTCGGGGATGGACGGCATCGCCTGGAACGAGGAGCTCACCGGGCCGGTCACCACAGTCACGCAACTTCTCGAGGACCCGAAGCTCAAGGGCAGAGTGGGCGTCTGGAACTCCATGGGCGACACACTCGGCCTCGTCATGCTCGAGAACGGCGACGACCCGGCGAAGGTCACCGACGCATCGTTCGACCGAGCGCTCGCCGTCGTCCAGAAGGCCCAGGATGCAGGCCAGATACGGCGCTTCTACGGCAACGACTACGCCCAGCCGCTTGCGACAGGCGACCTCGCGGCGAGCATGGCGTGGTCGGGCGACATCTTCGGGCTCCAAGTTCCGAAGGTCAAGTGGGGCATCCCGGAGCAGGGCGGGATCATCTGGACCGACAACATGCTCATCCCTCTCGGCGGGAGCGTCCCGACGGCCTCGACCTACATGAACTTCGTCTACGACCCGAAGATCGCCGCCGAGCTCGCCCTCGGTGCGGGCTACATCTCGTCTGTCAAGGGCGTCCGCGACGAGGCGGCGAAGCTCGATCCGAACGCGGTCGACAACACGCTCGTCTTTCCCACCGACGAGATGTTCTCGCAGATGCACCAGAACGACCCGACCATGTTCACGAATCCCGACTACGAGAAGAGGTGGCTGGCGGTCCAGGGCAAGTAGACATGGGGTCGTTCTTCCACCGCCACAGGGGCGTCACGCCCTACCTCCTCCTCACACCGGGGGTCCTCTGGCTGGGGATCTTCTTCGTCATACCGATGGTGTTCCTCGGCTACCAGTCGCTCCAGTCGGGGCTCTTCCCTCACTTCGAGTTCACGTGGGAGTTCTCCAACTTCTCGAACGCGATCTCCGACTATCACGAGCAACTGATCCGCTCGTTCGTCTACGCCGGGCTGGCGACGGTCGCCTGCCTCGTGCTCGCGTACCCGCTCGTCTACTGGGTCGCGTTCAGGGCGGGGCCATGGCGGAACCTGTTCGTGCTCGTGATCGTCGCGCCGTTCTTCGTGACGTATCTCGTGCGGACGCTGGCCTGGCTCAACATCCTGGCCGACGAGGGGCCG
>JBKPGF010000005.1:0-9175 GCA_046729255.1 Actinomycetota bacterium | reverse complement strand
CAGGGCACGTTCTCAGAGAAGGAAACGGAAGTCCCCGCTTAGCAGGGACTTCCCGATGGGCGGTGACGGGGTCGAACCGCCGACCTCCTGCTTGTAAGGCAGGCGCTCTCCCAGCTGAGCTAACCGCCCTTCGGGATCAGTATGCCGAGCCGGCGGTATGTTGGCCGCGATGGACCGCCGGACGTTCGTTCTGGGCACGCTGGGCTTTGTGCTCGGCGGGGATGCCGTCGCGGGGGCGCGGCTGCGAGCGGCGGATCCGCGGATCCGCGAGCTCGCGCGCCTCGTCGAGGGTCAGGTGATCGGCCGTACGAGCGCCGCCTACGCGACGGCGCGCGTCTCCTTCAACGAGCGCTACGACGGCGTCAGGCCGCTCGCGGTGTTGCGCGCCGCCGGGCCGCGGGACGTGCGGCGCGCGATCCTTTGGGCGCGACGGCACGGCATCCGCATGCGCGCCCGCTCGGGAGGGCACAGCTACGCCGGCTACTCGACGGTCGAGGATGGGCTCGTCATCGACCTCGACGACCTGGACGGGATCGCCGTCGACAAACCGACGCAGACGGCCGCGATCGGCGCGGGAGCCCAGCTCATCGACGTCTACGACCGACTGGCGAAGGCGGGCGGGACGATCCCGGCCGGCTCGTGCCCGACGGTGGGTGTGGGAGGGCTTGCGTTGGGCGGCGGCGTCGGCTTCGCCTCGCGCAAGCTCGGGACGACGGCGGACAACGTCCTCGCGTTCACGATCGTGACGGCAGACGGGCGCGTGCTCACATGCGATCGATTCCGTCACGCCGATCTCTACTGGGCTTGCCGCGGCGGCGGTGGTGGCAACTTCGGCATCGTTACGAGCTTCCGCTTTCGCGTCCACCCGGTCACGCAGGCGTCGTACTTCGTGCTCACCTGGCCGTGGACGTCCATGGACGAGGCCGTTGCGGCATGGCAGCACTTCGCCCCGAAGGCCCCCGACGGGCTCTTCTCCGTGTGCCGGCTCGCCACGGGGACGTCGCAACCCACCATCCAGGCGTTCGGACAGTTCTTCGGCGGCGAGGCCGCGCTCGTCACGCTGCTGAAGCCTCTGCGCGACGTCCCTGAAGCC
Source organism: Actinomycetota bacterium (assembly GCA_046729255.1). Lineage (GTDB taxonomy): Bacteria > Actinomycetota > Thermoleophilia > Gaiellales > Gaiellaceae > PALSA-612. The sequence continues at coordinate 8,082 of JBKPGF010000005.1, read as the reverse complement.
AGCCTGGTGACAGGCACGTCCTCGTACATCGACCTCATGAAGCGGTGGGCGGGGTGCAAGACGCTCACGCTCGACCAATGTCACGTCGGCCCGCCGGGCTCTCTCGGCCGGGACCGCTTCGCGGCCAAGTCCGACTACGTGTCGAAACGGCTGCCGCCGGCCGGCCTCGCGACGCTGCGGACGTGGCTCGAGAAGCGGCAGGGCCGTGGAGGCGGCGCTGCGATCCTCGACTCGTACGGCGGCGCGATCAATCGCGTCACGCCGGGCGCGACGGCGTTCGTCCACCGACGCGAGCTCTTCTCGATCCAGTACTACGCCTCCATCGCCAACGCTGCGGGCGACGCCTCGGCGCTCTCCTGGCTGCGCGGTTTCCGTGCGGCGATGCGGCCGTTCACGTCCGGCTTCGCCTACCAGAACTACATCGACGCCGACCTCGTCGACTGGGAGCCCGCCTATTACGGCTCGAATTACCCGCGCCTGCGCCGCGTGAAGTCGAAGTACGACCCGGACAACGTCTTCCGCTTCCGGCAGAGCGTCCGCCCGGAACGCTGAGGGCTATGCTGGCCACGCCGCCCCCATCGACTAGCGGCCCAGGTCACAGCCCTTTCAAGGCTGTAGCGCGGGTTCGAATCCCGCTGGGGGCATTCGCCGCGTTCGGCGCGTGGATCGTTGGGGTACCTCTTGTGCTCTTCGCCTCTGGCCGTAGGCTTCCACGAGTTCGATGCCGACTCCCCTGGCCAAGAGGATCGAGGACGTTGCACTCTCCATGCTGCTTCTCCTGCTTCTTTCGCCCGTAATCCTCGGTGCCTGTGTCCTCCTCGGACTGGACATGCTGCTCGTCCCCGCGGACCGAGGATCGTTCCTGTATCGAGAGAGACGGATCTCGCGCGGGCGCGAGTTCGACCTGCTGAAGTTCCGCTCGTTGCGGGCGGACGTGCTTCGACGCGCCGCCGGCTACGCCGGCCCGTACGAAGCCGACGGGCGCAACCTGACGCGCGCAGGGCGCGTCCTCAAGCGGTGGTATCTCGACGAGCTGCCCCAGCTCGTCAACATCCTCGCGGGCGACATGAGCGCCGTAGGCCCGCGGCCGTGGCCCGTCGCGTTGCTCGAGGCGCAGGCCGTGCCCGGACAGGACTACAGGCGCACGGCCCTGATGGGGTGGACGGGACCCGCCCAGGTCACGAAGGGAGCTCGGGAGCCGGTGGACGGCACCGAGCTCGACGTCGCGTACCTCGATGCCTTGCGGTGCTGGAGCGGGCTGCGCGTCGTCCGCTACGACCTCTCCGTGCTCCTACGGACGGTTCGCGTTCTCCTTCGCGGGGAGGGTCTGCGGTACTGAGCGGAAGCCGCCGCTTCCGCCGTGCCGTACTCTCGGGCGAGTCGATCCGGGACGCGCTGTTCGGCGACCTGCCGCTCGAACGCTGGCCCCTGGAGGGCGCGGACGCGTCGACCTATCCCTGGAGCTCCTTTGCACAGGGACGGGAGCTCCTTGCTGCGGCGACGCGCAGGCTGCGAAGCAGTGCTGGTTCGAGATCGCGCATCACCCGCAGCTCGAGTCGCGTCACCATCTCGAGGCGTGGACGTTCCTCCGTGCCCAGGGCGAGCAGCCACCGGACTCCTACGCGAAACACGTGCTCGGCGTCGTCGTCGAGATGGGCCTGCCCGAGGGTCTCGATCTGCTCGCCGTATACGAGGACGGGGGGGCGCTACTGCAACCACGCGGGCGGAGGCGTCGTCCTCGACGAACCTCCCGAGGGGCTAGCCCAGGCGATCGAGTCGCTGCTCGCAGCCGCGGCCGACGTCGTCGTCCAACTGGCCCGTGGGAGGGGGAGCGGCCGCAGCCGCCGACGACCGACCACGCGCGCCTGTCCTTCCTCACACCCAGCGGCCTGCATTTCGGCGAGGGCGGCGTCGAGACGCTGGCAGCGGATCCCCTCGGCGGCCCGGTGCTCGGGCGGGCGACGGAGGTGGTGTCCCAGCTCGTGGGGATGATACGCCCCGAGACTGCCTAGACCAGCGCCTCGACGGTCGCCGTCGGGACGACGCCATCCACGCGCCGCGCGAGGTCGGCATCGAGGGTCACGAACGCGTCCGCCTGGAGCTGCGTGAGCGCGACGTACTCCGCCTCATAGGTGGTTGGCAGGTCGAGCTGCCGCGCCACCGCCCAGGCTCGGCGCCGGAGCACGGCATCGCCGAGAAGACGGATCTTCATCCCGTTGACGTAGGCAAGCCGTTCACGGGCGACGTCCTCGGTCATCTCGCCGCGTCGGACGGCCTCGTAGACCGCCGACAGGGTGTGTGAGCGCCAGAGCGTCGGTGCGAGGAGCTCGTGCTCCGGCGACACCTCGAGCTCTTCGCCGGCCATGTGGAGCGCGGCGCTGCTGTCGATGACGAACCGCGTCACGAGATCGCCACCCTACCGGCGACAGCCGGCGATCCGCTCGAGCGCGTCCGCGACGTCGCCGAGCGGCGCGCGGCTGTCGATCTCCATAGTCGCTCCGGCCCGGAGCAGCGGCTCGAAAGCCTCGATGTCGCGGAGGATGCGGTCCCGCTCGGCAGCGCTCTTGCCAAAGTCGTTCGAGTCGCGCGTCGCCAGCCGGTCGAGGACGACGTCGACCGGCGCGCTCAACAGCACGACGGCGTCGAAGCGGGGATAGAACTGTCCCTGGTTCGCGACGCAGCCGGAGACGAAGAGCACGCCTCCGTCGTGGCTGGCTAGCAGCTCGTCGATCCGCTCCTCGCGCCACAGCTGCTCGAAGCCGCCCTGAGCTAAACGCACTTCCTCGGCATGGCCGCCGTAGTCGGTGTCCACAACGCGATGCCCCCGCCGTGCGAGCTCGGCCATGGCCATCGACTTGCCTGTTGCCGACATTCCCGTCACGAGCACCACCGTCATTCCATCCACCGTAGCGAGACGTATCTCCTGCCGCGGTATGATCGCCATTAGTCAAATGTTGACTACTTACGTGAGGGCTGCTTTGTGCTTCGCTGCGCTGCTCGCCGTGACTGGAGGTGCGCCTGCGGCCACGCAGGCCGATACCAGCGCCTCGGCACGCATCACCGTCTTCGCCGCATCGTCGCTCACCAACGTCTTCCCGCGGATCGACAAGCGGCCGCGCTACTCCTTCGCGGCGTCGAACACGCTCGCACAACAGATCCGTCAAGGCGCGCCGGCGGATGTCTTCGCATCCGCCGACTTAAAGGACCCGCGCGAGTTGCGCGGTGCAGGCATGTGTGGCACGCCGCACGTCTTCGCAACGAACGCGCTTGTCGTCGTGTATCCGCGCACGAACCCTGGCAGCGTCCAAACGGTGTTCGACCTGCGCCGTGCAGGGCTCAAGATCGTGATCGCCCAGCAGGGCGTCCCGATCGGCGACTACACGCGCGAGGTCCTGCGCAGGCTCGGCCTGTGGCGGGCCGTCCGAGCGAATGTCGTCAGCGAGGAGCCAGACGCCCGCAGCGTCCTTGCAAAGGTCGTTCTCGGAGAAGCGGACGCGGGCGTCGTCTACCGGACGGACGCAGCCTCCGTGTCGACGCGAGTCCGGATCATTCGGCTACCGGCGAGGGCGCAGCCGTCGGTGAAGTACGGGATCTGCGTCGTATCGTCGACGACGAACACGCAGGGCGCGCGGGCATTCGTCGAACGCGTACTCGGCAAGATCGGGCGCTCTCGACTCGCGGCCGCGGGGTTCGGCGTGCCGACGGCGAAGAAGTAACGTCATGCGCCGCTCGGCGTTCACGATCGTGCTCGTGCTCGCACTCGCGCTGACGCTCGCGTTCTTCCTGTTGCCGATCGCGGCGGTGTTCCTGCGGGTGTCGCCGGGAACGCTGCTCGACCAGCTGGGACGAGATGTCGTCGTCGACGCGCTCGTGGTCACGGCCAAGACGAGCCTTATCGCCCAGGCGATCATCTTCCTCGTCGGCACGCCCGCGGCGTATTTCGTGGCGCGCCGCCGCTTTCGCGGCCGCGCGGTCGTGCTGACGCTCGTCGAGCTGCCGCTCGTGCTTCCGCCGGCCGTCGCCGGGATCGGCCTGCTTGCCGCGTTCGGCCGGCTCGGTCTGCTCGGGAGCTCGCTCGACGTGCTCGGGATCTCGGTCGGCTTCACGCAGGCCGCCGTCGTCATGGCGATTCTCCTCGTCGCCGGCCCCTTCTACGTCCGCGGCGCCGTCGGCGCCTTCGAGGCGCTCGACCAGAACCTCCTCGACGCATCGAGAACCCTCGGAGCGGGGCCGGCGCGGACGTTCGCCCGCGTCGCCGTCCCACTCGCCGGGCCCGGGCTGAGCGCCGCAGCGGCGCTCTCATTCGCCCGCGGGCTCGGCGAGTTCGGCGCCACGCTCTTCTTCGCGGGCAGCCTTCAGGGCGTGACGCAGACGCTGCCCCCCGCGATCTACGCCGAGCTCGACGTCAACTTCGAAACCGCGCTCGCGATCAGCGCGCTGCTCATCCTCGTCAGCGCCGCCGTGCTGCTGCTCGTCAAACTCCTCCCTCTGTGGAAGCGCTCCGACTCACAATCGACGTTCCCCGTCGTTCCTTCCGCGTAGCGCTCGAGCTGGCCGTCGGGCGCGAGACGGTGGCGCTCGTAGGGCCGTCGGGCGCCGGGAAGACGACAGTGCTGCGGGCGATCGCCGGGCTCGCGGCGCCGGAGCGCGGCCGGATCGAGCTGGACGGCGCCGTGCTCGTCGACACCGAGACGCGGATCGACCTGCCCCCCGAGCAACGCCGCGTCGGATTCGTCTTTCAGGACTACGCGCTCTTCCCCCATATGACCGTCGAGGAGAACATCCGCTACGCCGGCCGCGACGGCGTCGCCGACCTCCTCGAGCGGCTCGAGATCGCACACCTGGCGAAGGCGAAACCCGAGTCGCTGTCCGGTGGGGAGCGGCAACGCGTCGGCCTCGCCCGCGCTCTCGCGCGCGACCCGGCGGTATTGCTGCTCGACGAGCCCCTGTCCGCACTCGACGCCCACACCCGCAACGCACTCCGGGCGGAGCTCCGCGAGCTGCTAGAAGGGTTCTACCTGCCGACGCTCCTCGTGACGCACGACTACGAGGACGCGGCGGCGCTCGCAGCACGCATCGGCGTCCTCGTCGAGGGCCGTCTGCTCCAGATCGGCACTCCCGCGGAGCTCATCGCCGCGCCGGCCGACCCCTTTGTTGCGAGCTTCACGGGCGGCAATCTCCTCCGCGGCAGCGCCGCTTCCGGAGACGGAGGGCTGACACGCGTACTGCTCGAGGACGGCACCGAGCTCGTCTCTGCCGACGAGGTCTACGGCGCCGTCGGGGTCATCGTCTATCCCTGGGACGTCTCGCTCTCACGGAGCCCCATCGCAGGCTCGGCGCTCAACCACGTCACGCGTGCCGTGACGTCGATCGTGCCCGTCGGCAACCGCGTCCGCGTGCGGGTGGGGCCGCTCACCGCTGAGCTGACGGCCCTCTCGGCCGAACAGCTCGGGTTGCAGCGGGGCGACGAGGTTCATGCGACCTTCAAGGCGACGGCGACACGGCTCGTGCCTCTGACCTGACGTTCTCGACGAAGCGAAGTGCCGCGCGCGCAGACTCGAGCCGCCAGAGGTAGAGGAGGCGATCGAAGCCGTCTGCGCCTCCGGCGGCTGCCTCGAGACCCTCCACCACCGGCTCCAACGCGACCTGCTGCTCGGCCAGGAGTGTCGAGGCGTCTTCACCCCGGCGGGACAGGAAGAGGAGCTTCAGCATGAGGTCCGAGCGCAGGTCTCGTACATGCGCCGCCGGCTCCTTCAGCCAACGCTCCACCTTCCGCCGACCCGAGCGCGTCGCAGCGAGCATCCGGCGTCGCGGGCCGGCTTCACTGGGCTCCGATCCTCGCTCTTCGATGAGGCCGGCATCCGTGAGGACGCCGAGCGCGCGATACACGAGCGGACGCGAGCACGACCAGACCCGACCCACCTCGCCTCCGGGCGCCAGCGCGCGGGCAACGGCGAAGCCGTGCGCGGGCTGCTCCACGAGCAGCGCCAGCGAGGCCCACTCAGCCGGCGAGAGATCGGTCTCGATCGGTACCCTCCGCCTTCTGGCGCTCCCAGGCGGCGAGGACGTCGTCGACATAGCGACGCTGCGAGTCCGAGAACGGCAGACCGGCAAGCAGCCGACGGGCCTCCGCGGGATCGTCGTTCTCGACGGCCGCCTCGAGGTGCTCGCGGATGGCCGCAGGCTCGCGAAGCTGCCGACGCAGCCAGCGGAGCAGGCTCACGCGGGCTGGGTCCATCAGCTCGTGTCCGCTTGCCGTACGACGGTGATGCCCCAAGCTTCCCCGCTCGCGAAGACCGCGTCGGGATCGACGTCTTCGCGCCAGCCAAGGAAGTGCCGGTCCGGCTCGTCGGCGGTGGAGCCGTAGACGGCGAGACGCTCGGGGGTCGCCTCGTCTACCACCTCACCACGCTCGAGGGCGTCGCGCCGTGCCTCGGCCTCTTCCGCCGCCGGCCCGTCCGCGTAGCCCTTCGCCATGTAGGAAGTATCGACTAGCGGAGCGCGTGCGGCGCCACCGGCTGGGCGGCAACGGACGCGAGCCGCTCCTTGACCGCCTGAGGCGGAGGCCAGGGCCGCCCGCGTACGAACACCCGCGTCAGCTTCGGCTCGTGCTTGATGCACAGGCGTCCGAGCCCGAGTGTGTTACAGCCAGGCTCAGCACATCGCATTACCATGCGCACAGCGGCTGGATACCCCATTCCCACCACGTTGAAACGACATAGTTACAAAGATCGCCGTTCCTATACTCGGCGGCGGGGCCGGTAGCTCAGTTGGCAGAGCAGGGGACTTTTAATCCCAAGGTCGCAGGTTCGATCCCTGCCCGGCCCACTCAAGAAGTGCCTGCAAGCGAGAGTTCTTGGCTCATCTCTCGGAGCCTCCTCGAGATCGACGTCGCACCACCGAAGCGCTGCCAACTCGCCCTGCGCGACGAGGCAGAGCGATCGGTAAGGCCCAGTCCTAGTGGTCCAGGACGGGCGACGTCCCGCCGAGCCAGGCTCGCGCTTCTTCCCGCTCACCAGGTTCGAACAGGCGCAGTTCGCCGGGTGCGAGCCAGCCGAACACGCTCGCTCCGTGCTTGACCCAGTCCTTGTCGGTGACGAGCGCCATCCGCTCCCACGCGGATCGGTGCTTCAGGCCGACCGAACCGGCCCCCTTCACATCCTGCACGAGTGCACCCCAGTCGAGGCCGTGAAAGTCATCTGCAAGTTCGAATAGATGTTGAGCTTCTCACCTCGGTCGAGCGTCGCGTATATCGGCGCCATCATTTCGCGATACTCGTCGCTGCTCACTTTTCCGGAGGCACGAAAGCCAAGCGTCCCGGGCGGCAGATCGCTCACGCTCTCGATCATGGCAGTGACTCTACTGCGTCCCGTCCAGGCGAAGCAGGGCGCATCCTGAGGTACTGGTTTACGCCGGCGATCCGGCGTGACAACCCTAGGGCCGGTGAGGGGGACGGGCCCCCGATGAGCCGAGGCGATCGCGTCGCCGGTAGGTCCGGAGCTGTCTCGGACTGGCGATGCGGTCGACCATGGCGTCGGCGGCCGCGAGACCCGCTGCAACCCGGTCGTCGCCGGGCTGCCCCAACACGACCCCGGTGATCGTCGTCCGTTTACCGTCGATCCAGCGAATCGCCCGGAAGGCGAAGCAGCCGCCGGCCGCGGCGGTCGAGCCGGTCTTGACGCCGACAAACCCGTTGCGCCCGAGCGATGTGTTGGTGTTATGGACGGTGCCGGCGACCGGCAGCGTCGCGCTCGGTGTGGCGACGATGCTCGCGAACACCGGCAGGCGCATGGCCCGATCGACAAGGCGCACCTGGTCGGCGGCAGTCGACACGGTTTCGTCGTCGTAGCCGCTCGGGTCGGTGTAGCGGGTGTGGGTCATGCCCAGCGAACGTGCGGTGGCATTCATCCGCGCCACAAACCGGCCCGTCGAGCCGGCGTCCCATCGCGCCAGAACCGCGGCGATGTTGTTCGCCGACGGCAGCAGCAGCGCCTGCAGCGCCTGCAGTTCGGTCAACTGCTCTCCGGCCACGATGGACACGACCGACTCCTGCTGTCGGCGCCGCCGGTCGGTATCGGCGAC
>JBKPGF010000004.1:0-111601 GCA_046729255.1 Actinomycetota bacterium | reverse complement strand
TTCCCGCACCCTTCCCCACGCGTGGAGGCGACAGCTCACGCGGTCGCCTCCACGCGGGCCGCGAACTCCGCCTCCAACAGTCCGTGGTCGTACATCTCGCGGTAGACGGGGCTCTCGTCGATCAGCACCCCGTGCGTGCCGCGCGCCGCGACGCGACCCCCGTCGAGCACGATGATCTCGTCGGCGAGGGCGATCGTCGACAGCCGGTGCGCGATGATGATCGTCGTCCTGCCCTTCATCGCCTCTCGCAGGCCGAGGCGGATCCTGGCCTCCGTCGTCGCGTCCACGGAAGCGGTGGCGTCGTCGAGGACGAGGATCCGGGGATCGATGGCGAGCGCACGCGCGATCGCGATCCGCTGGCGCTGGCCGCCCGAGAGCGTGATGCCGCGTTCGCCGACCAGCGTGTCGTACCCCTGCGGCAGGTGTTGGATGAACTCGTCGGCTTGCGCCGCACGCGCCGCGGCCACGATCTCCTCGTCCGTCGCGTCCGGCCGCCCGAAGGCGATGTTCTCGCGGACCGTCGCGGAGAAGAGGAACGGATCCTGGCCGATGACGCCGATCCAACTGCGCAGCGAGTCGAGGCGGATGTCCCGCACGTCCACGCCGTCGACCGTTACCCGGCCCTCGGTCACGTCGTAGAAGCGAGGGACGAGCGACGCGAGTGTCGTCTTGCCGGAACCGGTATGGCCGATGAGCGCGACCGTGCGGCCCGGGTCGAGTTGGAGGTCGATGCCGTGGAGCACCGGCCGTGCGGGGTCGTAGCCGAACGTCACGCCCTCGTAGCGCACGAGACCCCGTCCCGCTGGCAGCTCGCCGGCCGACGGTGCGTCCACGATCTCCTCGGGCTCGTCGATGACCTGGAAGATCCGCTCGCCGGATGCCGTCGCCCGCTGTGCCTGGCCGATCCACATGCCGAGCATCCGGAGCGGCATCACGAGCATCAGGACGAGCACGTTGAACTGGATGAATGCTCCCAGGGAGAGGGACCCGTCGACGACCATCCGCCCACCGACGAGCAGGACCGCGGCCTGGGCGAGCAGCGGCAGGAACGCCATCATCGGTACGTAAAGGGACCGCTGCCTGTTCGCGCGCACCGTCTGCCGGAAGACCGACTCGGACGCTTCCGCGAAGCGGTCGCGCTCTCGCTCCTCCTGTGCGAACGACTTCACGACATGCACGCCGACGATGTTCTCCTCTGACACCGTCGCGACGTCCGCCATCTTCTGCTGCACCTCGCGCAGCACCGGATGCGACACGTGGCTGTAGCGGTAGGCGAGCGCGATCAGCACGGGCATGATCCAGAGCGCGACGAGCGCGAGCTGCCAGTCGACCACGAACAGCACCGTCGTCACGACGACCACTGTGACGATGTGCTGGAAGAAGAAGATCAGCCCGTAGCCGAGGAAGAATCGGACAGCCTGGAGGTCGACGGTCGCGCGCGACATGAGCTGGCCCGTCTGGTTGCGGTCGAAAAAGCCGAACGACTGGCGCACGAGCTTCGCGTAGAGCGCGTTTCTGATGTCGAACTCGACGCCGAGCGCCTGTCTGCCCGCGATCAAACGTCGCCCGAGCATGAGCGCCGCCTTCGCGAGTCCGATGGCGAGCACGAGGAAGACGATGAGCCAGAGCCCGTCGAGCGTGCCGTCCGTCAGCGGGCCGTTGATTGCCGCCCTGATGAGAAAGGTGATCGCGATCGCGGCCAGCTGCGAGCCGACGGCCAGCAGCGACGAGACGACAAGCGACCACTTGTACGGGCGAAGAAACCCGAGCAGGCGCTTGAAGGTCGTGCGATGTCGTGGCGCGTCGGGCACCTTCCAAATCTAGTCGTCGGCCCGCTTGTCAGACTTCGGGCGTGCCACCGGAAACGCGGTATGCCAAGTCAGGCGATGTTTCGACTCGCCACGGTGCTCTTCACGGACATCGTCGGTTCGACGGAGAAGGCGGTCGAGCTCGGCGACCGCGAGTGGCACGCGCTCGTCGAGCGCCATCACGGTGTCGTGCGGTCGCAGCTCACCCGCTTCCGTGGGCGTGAGATCGATACCGCTGGCGACGGCTTCTTCGCGACGTTCGACGGCCCCGCACGCGCGATTCAATGTGCGCGGGCGATCTCCGACGCCGTGCGCGATCTCGATCTCGAGATTCGGGCGGGCTTGCACACCGGTGAGGTGGAGCTCGCCGACGACCGGCCGCGTGGCATCGCAGTCCACATCGGTGCGCGCGTCGCGGCCAGGGCTGAGCCGGGTGAGGTGCTTGTCTCGAACACCGTCAAGGATCTCGTTGCCGGCTCGGGCATCGAGTTCGACGAGCGCGGGGCCACCGAGTTCAAGGGCGTTCCCGGAGAATGGCGCCTGTACGCAGTCCGAACGTGAGAAAGGGAGGAAGAGATGGGCTACACGATGTGTGACGCTGAAGAGGTCGAGGCCATGAGGGGCGTGTTCCGGCCGATTCGCCGTGCGCTCGGGGTGACGGCCTTCGGCATCAACCAGGAAGAGCTGCCTCCGAACGGCGACGGCTACCCCGATCACGACCACGCCGAGGACGGCCAGGAGGAGGTCTTCTACGTGCTGGCGGGCGCGGGGAAGATGGTCGTCGACGGCGAGGACGTCGAGCTGAAGCCGGGCCGCTACGTCTTCGTCGAGCCGGGCTCGAAGCGAAAGATCCTTCCCGGCGACGAGGGTCTCAGGCTCATCTGCGTCGGCTCGCCGCCTGGCGCGTATACGGTCCGCGAGGGTTAGCCGAGGCGGGCGAGCTCATCGAGCACGAGCCCCGCGGCGACCTCGAGCCGTGCGCGGTTCTCGCGATCGTTCAACCAGCCCGATGCGCCGGAAGGGTGGGGGAGCGGGATCGCTGCGGCGCCGTCGAGCTCGTAACGCTTGCCAATAGCATTGGTGAGCCGCCGGATACCGAGGAGGTGACGCGCGGCCAGTCCGCCCACGGTGACGACGAGCCGCGGCCGTAGCAGGCGAAGCTCGTGCTCCCGCCAGACGGCGCAGAGCTCCTGCTCCTGCGGGGCCGGCGTGCGATCGCCTCGCCCTGATGGCGAGTGACCTGGATAGCAGCGCGTGATGGACGCGCAGTAGAAGGTGTCGTAGAACGCATCCTCGTCCATGGCCAGCCAGGCGCGCAGTGTTCGCCCCGCCCGGCCGCGCCACGGCCGCAGCTCGGCGCCTTCGACGGCGCCCGGCGCCTGGCCACACAGGTAGGCGCGCTGTCCTGCGTGCCCTTCGAAGACGGGTAGCGACTCCAGGGGGTAGCCCGCGTCTGCGCATGCTCGGCAACGCCGGTTGTCGCGCTGGAGCGACGATAGGGATCGGTAGCCGGAGCGGCGAGTCACGGCGACGAGACGACGACGAACCAGGCACCGGCGAACAGCGTCTCCCCGCCGCCGAGCTCCTGAATGAGCGTCTCGGGCTCGAAGAAGCGCTTGTACACCGGCCAGACCGAGCCGTCGCTCACGCTCCGTTGCTGCCATTCGGCAAGCGCGTGGTTCGGGCGTACCGGGGCATCGGCCACGACGAGCTCCGGCGAAACACGGCGCGCCTCTGCCAGGAAACGGAGTCGCTGGGTCTCCTCGAGGTGTCCGTAGAAGTGTCCCGTGAACACCCGCTCGAATGAGTTGTCGGCGAATGGGAGCTCGAGAGCCTCGCCTCTGACGTACGTCGCATCCGGCGCCGCCTGACGCGCCAGGGTCAGCATCCGCTTGCTCCAGTCGAGACCGGTTACGTCTCCCGGCAGGTGACGTGTCAGAAATCCCGTCCCGCAGGCGACGTCGAGCGTCCGAGCAGGCGGCAGGCCGGCGAGCACGCGCTGCAGCTGCTCGACCTCGGCACGGAATGAATCGAGCTCGGCGCCGGCGTAGTACACGCCGCGGTACCAGTCGTCGTACTCGGGTGCCCGCCGATCGTAGTACTCCTTCACGTTCCTAGAGTACGGCGCGTGGCTAGACCGCTCGAGGCCGTGCCGAACTTCTCCGACGGGCGCTCAGAGGAGACGATCGCGGCGCTCGGTCACGCGTTGGCGCGGCGCGCGTGCGTGCTCGACCTCCACACCGACGCGGACCATCACCGGTCCGTCTTCACGCTGGCAGGATCCGCCGAAGATCTCGTCCAGGCGCTCGTCGACGGCATCGCGTGCGCGAAAGAGCGGATCGATCTTCGCCGCCACGAAGGCGTCCATCCACGCGTAGGAGCAGCGGACGTCGTGCCCGTGGTCGCCGTGTGGCCCGAGCAGCTGGAAGCGGCGAAAGAAGCCGCGCTCGCGCTCGCTGACCGGGTCGGCGCCGAGCTGGAGCTGCCCGTGTTCCTCTACGGCGCGCTTACACCAGGCGTCAGCCCAGCGTCGCTCCGGCGCGGCGGCCCGGCCGAGCTCCAGCGGCGGATCGACGCGGGCGAGGTCGCTCCCGACCGGGGCCCGCGGAGACTCGATCCGCGCGCCGGCTGCGTGCTCGTGGGCGCCCGCAGGCCGCTGATCGCCTTCAACGTCGATCTCGCCACCGACGACCTCGCGGTGGCACTATCGATTGCCGCGGTGATCCGTGAAGCGGGCGGTGGCTTTCAAGGCGTGCGGGCACTCGGTTTCCCGCTCGTGAGCCGCGGGCTCGTCCAGGTGTCGATGAACGTCGAGGACTGGCAGGCGTCACCGCTCGACGAGATCGTGGCGCGCATCGAGGCCGAGGCGCGGGCGCGGGGCGTCGAGGTAGCAGGCTCCGAGCTCGTCGGGTTGATGCCCGAGGGCGCCGCGCTGCCGGGGGCGACCGCGCTGCGGCTGCCGGGCCTCGACGAGACACGCCTCCTTGAGCCGAGGCTGTCTAGACTCGACACGTGACGGCAACGGTTGTCTTGTCGGGCGAGGAGCTGACGGTCTCGGACGTGTGGGCGGCCGCCGTTGACGGCGCCGAGGCCGCGCTGTCGGAGGACGCGAGAGAGCGCATGCGCGCGGCCCGCGATGTCGTGACGCGCACGAGGCACGGCGAGCGCGAGCACACGTACGGCATCAACACCGGCTTCGGACGCTTCGTCTCGCAGACGATCCCCGCGGAGCAAACGGAGGAGCTCCAGCTCCGCCTCCTGCGCAGCCACGCGTGTGGAGTGGGGGAGCCCTATCCCCCCGAGGTGGTACGCGCGGCGATGCTCCTCCGGGCCAACACGCTCGCGGGGGGCCACTCGGGCGCGCGCGTCGAAGTCGTGGAGCTCCTCATCGAGTGCCTGAACCGCGGCGTGCTCCCCGTCGTCCCTAGCCGCGGCTCGGTTGGCGCCAGCGGTGATCTCGCCCCGCTCGCGCATCTGGCACTGCCGCTGGTCGGTGAGGGTGAGGCGTGGGTGGACGAACGGGTCGTAAGTGGTAGCGACGCCCTTGCTGCGGTGGGCCTGGATCCGGTCGTCTTGCACGCGAAGGAGGGCCTGTCGCTCGTGAACGGGACGCAGTTCATGGCGGCGGTCGGTGCGCTCGGGCTCGTACGCGCACGCCGCCTTCAGGCGGCCGCTGACATTGCCTGCGCCATGGCGGTCGAGGCGCTGAACGGGACACGCACGAGCTTCCTGCCCCAGATCCACGCGCTGCGCCCTTTCCGCGGCCAGCAAGCATCGGCCGAGAACCTCATGCGCATGCTCGAGGGGTCGGCCATCATCGAGGCGCACCGCTGGTGCGACAAGGTTCAGGATCCGTACTCCCTCCGCTGCGCGCCCCAGGTGCACGGCGCCGCGCGCGATCTCCTCGATTACGTCGACTACGTCGTCTCGACCGAGCTCAACGCAGCCACGGACAATCCGCTCGTGCTCGTGGACGACGACATGCTCGTCTCCAACGGGAACTTCCACGGCGAGCCGGTCGCGTTCGCGCTCGACGCGCTCGCCACGGCCGTGTCCGAGCTTGCCTCCATCTCCGAGCGGCGAACGGAACGCATGGTCAACCCGACGCTCTCCGAGGGCCTGCCGGCGTTCCTGACCGTCGACGGCGGCCTCAACTCCGGGTTCATGATCCCTCAGTACGTTTCGGCCGCGCTCGTCAGCGAGAACAAGGTGCTTGCGCATCCTGCGAGCGTGGACTCGATTCCCACGAGCGCGGGTCAGGAGGATCACGTGTCCATGGGCAATGCCGCCGGGCTCAAGGCATGGCAGGTGCTGGCCAACGCCGAGAGCGTGCTCGCCATCGAGCTGCTCGCGGGTGCGCAGGCCGTCGAGTTCCACGCGCCGCTCGAGCCGGGCGTCGGTGCAGCCACAACCCGGCGGTTCGTGCGCGCGCGCTCGGCGCGGCTCGAGGAAGACCGGTCGCTCTCGTCCGACATCGAGGCGATCGCGGCCACCATTCGAGACGGATCGCTGGCGGCGGCGGTCGAGGACGAGGTCGGAGCCTTGGCGTGACGGTCGCGGGATCCGCCGAAGCTGTCGTCGACGCCCTCTGCGGCGACCTGGCACGCATACGCGCCCCTCGGGGCACCGAGTTGCACGCGCGCTCCTGGCATACGGAGGCGCCGTTACGCATGCTGCTCAACAACCTCGATCCCGAGGTCGCCGAGCATCCCGAGTCGCTTGTCGTCTACGGCGGCTCGGGGCGGGCGGCGCGCGACCACGAGAGCCTGAAGGCACTTGTCCGCACGCTGCTGCGGCTTGACGACGACGAGACGATGCTCGTCCAGAGCGGGAAGCCGGTCGGGGTGTTCCGTACTCATGCGCAGGCGCCGCGCGTGCTCATCTCGAACGCGATGCTCGTCCCCCGCTGGGCGACGTGGGACGAGTTCCGGAGACTCGAGGCGCTCGGTCTGACGATGTTCGGCCAGATGACCGCCGGAAGCTGGATCTACATCGGTACGCAGGGGATCCTCCAGGGCACCTACCAGACGTTCGCGGCCGCGGCGGAGCAGCACTTCGGCGCGGACAGCCTTCGCGGGCGGACCGTGTTGACCGCCGGGCTGGGAGGCATGGGCGGTGCACAACCGCTGGCCGCGGCACTGCTCGACGGTGCGATCCTCTGTGTGGAAGTCGATCCGTCGCGGATCGAACGGCGGCTCGAGACGCGCTACCTCGACGAGGCCACCGAGTCGGTCGACGAGGCAGTCGCCCTCGTGCGGAGGGCCGCAGCCGAGGGCCGTGGGCTCTCCGTCGGGCTATTGGGAAACGCCGCCGAGATCGTCCCGGAGCTCGCCCGTCGCGGCGAGCACTTCGATCTCGTCACCGATCAAACGGCCGCCCATGATCCGCTGACGGGCTACGTGCCGCAGGGCCTGCACGTCGACGAGGCGAACGCGCTCAGGGCGGCCGATCCGGACGAGTACCTCGCTCGGGCGAGAGCGTCGATCGCAACGCATGTCCGCGGCCTGCTCGAGTACGTCCGGCAGGGCAGCTACGTTTTCGATTATGGCAACAACTTGCGAGGTGAGGCCCGTGAAGCCGGTGTAGAGGAGGCCTTCACATACCCGGGCTTCGTCCCGGCCTACATACGGCCGCTGTTCTGCCGCGGGATCGGGCCATTCCGCTGGGCAGCGTTGTCCGGAGACGAGGGCGACATCTCCGTGATCGACGAGACCCTGCGCGAGGTCTTTCGCGACGACGGGGTACTTCAGCGATGGCTCGCGCTCGCACCCGGGAGGATGGCGTTCCAGGGGCTGCCTGCGAGAATCTGCTGGCTCGGCTACGGCGATCGGGCGCGTGCCGGGCTCGCGATCAACGACCTCGTCCGGTCAGGCCGCGTGCGCGCGCCCGTGGTGATCGGACGCGATCACCTCGATGCTGGCTCCGTCGCCTCTCCGTACCGAGAGACGGAGGCGATGCGCGACGGCTCGGACGCGATTGCCGACTGGCCGATCCTCAATGCCCTGCTCAATACCGCAGCCGGTGCGACGTGGGTCAGCGTCCACCACGGCGGCGGGGTCGGCATCGGCAATGCCATCCACGCGGGAATGGTGGTCCTCGCCGACGGCACGGACGACGCGGCGGAGCGCCTGGAGCGCGTGCTGACGACCGATCCGGGGACCGGCATCATGCGACACGCCGATGCCGGCTACGAGGACGCGATCGCGGCCGCGCGCAAGCACGACGTCGATCTGCCGATGCTGCCGGGCGCGTGAGCCGCCTTCTCGTCCGCGACATCGCACAGCTGGTTACCCCGTCGGGAGACGGCGCCCCGCTGCGCGGCCCGAGTCTCGGTGATGTGACCGTGCTGGAGGACGCGTACGTCCTTACCGAGGGCTCCCGGATCGCGTCGGTGGGGCGGATGCGCGACCTCGGGTCGCTCGAGGACGACATCGAGGAAGTCGACGCTCGCGGACGCTGCGCGATCCCGGGGCTCGTGGATTGCCACACGCACGCCTGCTTCGCCGGTGATCGCGTCGAGGAGTTTTCGCTCCGAGCCGGCGGCGCGACGTACGAGGAGTTGCACGAGGCCGGCGGCGGCATCCTCTCCACGGTCGCTGCGACGCGGGCGGCGGGCGAGGACGCGCTCGGGCGAGCCGTCGTCCGCCACCGAGGATGGATGCGCGCCCGCGGCACGACGACGTTCGAGGCGAAGTCGGGTTACGGCCTCGACCATGACACCGAGCTGGCGTTGCTGCGCGCCGTCGCCGCGGCGGAAGGAGTGCCGACGTTCCTCGGGGCACACGCGGTGCCGCCCGAGTTCGACGACGGCGACGAATACGTCGACTGGCTCATCGCCGAAGTGCTGCCCGAAGCGTCGACCGTCGCCGAGGCGGCCGACGTGTTTCTCGAGCGGGGCGCCTTCGATGCCGCCCAGGCGCGCCGCTACCTGGAGGCGGCGCGCGGCCACGGGCTTCGACTTCGGCTGCACGGCGACCAGTTCACCGAAGCGGGGGCGATCCCACTGGCAGTCGAGCTCGGCGCGCGGTCGGTCGACCACCTCGAGGCAACCGGTCAGGAAGGCGTACGCGCCCTCGCGAAGAGCGACGTTGCGGCGGTGCTGCTGCCGGCGAGCGCCCTCTTTCTCGATCGGCCAATGCCTCCGGCGCGGGCGCTCGCCGAAGCGGGAGCGGCCGTCGCGCTCGCCACGGACTTCAACCCGGGTAGCGCGTTCTGCGAAAGCCTGCCACTCGTGTGCTCGCTCGCGTGCACGCAGCTGGGGCTGTCGCCTGGCCAGGCGCTCACCGCCTGCACGGTCAACGCCGCCCATGTGCTCGACCGGGCGGACAGGAAAGGTCGCCTTGCGCCGGGCTTCGACGCGGACATCGTCCTGCTCGCCGCACCCGACTGGCGATATCTCGCGTACCACCTCGGCGGCGACGTGGTGTCCGCCGTGATCGCCGGCGGCGCGTCTCTAGACTAGGAAGATGGCCACGAAGAAGCAGAAACGTCGGCGCGAGAAGGAGCGCCGGCACGAATACGAGTACGTCTACGTCGACGACGAAGGCCACGAGGTCGAGGTCGAAGAGCCCGAGCCGGCGCGGAAGAACGGAAAACCGCCCGCCCAGCAGGCCGTGCGCAACCCGCGGGGCAAGACGGTCGACCCGCCTTCGTGGCGTCGAACGCTGCGCCGAGCAGCGATCTTCTCGCCGTTGATGTTCGTGATCCTCTATCTGTTGCGGCCGAAGGACTCGACGGTCAGCTCGGTCCTGTTGAGCGTGGCGCTGCTCATGGTGTTCTTCATCCCGTTCAGCTACTTCATGGACTCGCTGATGTACCGGGTTGCCCAGCGGAGAGCCGACAAGGCGCGCGGCTCCTCGGCCAAGTAGTGCCGCTCGCTGTCGACCGTTATGAGCTGGGCCCGATCGGGACGAACGGCTACGTCGTGCGCGTCGATCGCGAAGCCGGCGAGGCTGTCGTCGTCGATCCCGGTGGAAGTGCTGCAGAGCTTCGGCTGGAGCTGGCCGGCATGGGGGCCACGTGTGTCGCGATCTTCGTCACGCACACGCATTGGGACCACCTCGGCGGCGTGGCCGATCTCGCAGAGGGAACGGGAGCGCCGGTGTACGCCCCCGCGCTCGAGCGAGACGTCCTCGAGCGCCCGAACGACTACTACACCCAGCTCGGGGTGGCCATTCGCGGTTGGCAACCGGAGCACGAGCTCACGGGAGGGGAGACGATCGAGGCGGCCGGCACTTCGTTCGAGGTCGTCCATGTTCCGGGCCATTCGCCGGGCCATCTCGCCTACTACGCGGACGGCGCGCTCTTCTCGGGCGATGTGCTGTTCGCCGGGTCCGTCGGCCGCACCGACCTGCCGCACAGTGACTGGGACACGCTCGTCGAATCCATCAAGGCGTTGGTCGAGCGTTTCCCACCGGAGACGGTCGTCTACTCGGGCCACGGGCCGCCGACGACGCTGGGCGACGAGCTCGCCCGCAATCCCTTCCTCGCGGAGCTGCGCAGCGGTGTTTGAAGCTCCTCGGGGCACGCACGACATCCTTCCCTCCGAACAGCCCGCGTGGCGGCGCGTCCTCGAGACGGCGGAGGACGTCTGCAGGCTGTACGGGTACAAGCGCATCGACACGCCGGTCTTCGAGGACACCGAGGTCTTCGCACGGACGTCCGGCGCCGGCTCCGACGTCGTCCAGAAGGAGATGTACACGTTCGAGGATCGTGGCGGCCGCTCGCTCACGCTCCGCCCAGAGCCGACTGCATCGATCGTCCGGGCGTACATCGAGCACGGCTTGCACCGCGAGCCGCAACCGGTGAAGCTCTACACGGTCGGGCCGATGTACCGCTATTCCGCACCTCAGCGCGGCCGGTATCGCGAGTTCTGGCAATTGTCGGTGGAGGCGATTGGGTCAGACGACCCGGCGGTCGACGCCGAGCTGATCACGCTGTACGCGGACCTGCTCGCCCGGCTGGGGGTCGCGAGGTACGAGCTTCAACTCAACTCGATCGGTGACCGTGAGTGCCGCCCGGCGTACCTCGAACGGCTCGAGAGCTGGCTCGACGAGCACGAGGCCGAGCTCGACGACGAAGCCCGTCACAAGCGCGCGACGTCGCCGCTCAGGGTCTTCGACACGAAGTCGCAGACAGTCGCGGCGCTGCTCGAAGACGCTCCGAAGATCGGCGACTCGCTCTGTGACGCCTGCGGAGCCCACTTCGAAGCCGTCCGCGACTACCTCGACGCGTACGGAGTCGTGTATCGCCTCGTGCCGACGCTCGTGCGCGGGCTCGACTACTACACCCGAACGGCGTTCGAGTTCGTCGACGAAGCGATCGGCGCCCAGTCCTCGATTTGCGGCGGCGGGCGCTACGACTACCTCGCCGAGGAGCTCGGCGGGAAGCCGACGCCGGGGATCGGCTTCGGCGCGGGCATCGAGCGGCTCCTGCTGAGTCTCGGCGAGGCCGCAGCCGGCGAGGACGAGGAGATCGATGTCTTCTTCGTGGTCGAGGACGGCGCCGATCGGGGGCAGGTGCTGGCCGCGATGATGGATCTCCGTCGAGCGGGTCTCGCATCCGATGCCGACTACGCTGGCCGCTCGCGAAAGGGCCAGCTCACGCAGGCAGGTCGCCTGCGGGCACGAGAGGTCGTCGTGGTGGACGGGGACACGGATCTCCGAACCGTCGTCGAGAGGCTGCGCCCGTGAAGTGGCGGGACCTCATGTGCGGTGACGTCCGGCCCGAGCACGTGGGCGAGCGTCTGATGCTCGCCGGGTGGGCCCACCGGCGGCGGGACCACGGTGGGCTCGTCTTCGTTGACCTCCGCGACCGAGCAGGGCTCTGCCAGCTTGTCATCAACCCGGAGCACGCTCCGGAGGCAGCCGCGGTCGCGCATCTCGTCCGCAACGAGTTCGTGCTCAGCGTGGAAGGCGAGGTCGTCGCACGGGCTCCCGAGCTCGTGAACCCGAACCTGGCCACGGGCGAGGTGGAGCTCCGCGTCGAGAAGCTCGAGATCGTCTCCACGGCGCCGCCACTCCCCTTCCAGCTCGACGAAGAAGGCGTCGACGAGACGCTCCGGCTGCGCTATCGATGGCTTGACCTGCGCCGCGAGAAGCTTCAGCGCAACATCCGGCTGCGGGCGCAGATGGTCTCGATCATCCGGCGCGTCATGGAAGAGGCCGGCTTCCTCGACATACAGACGCCTATCCTTTTCAAGCCGACACCCGAAGGTGCGCGCGACTTCATCGTCCCGAGCAGGCTCCAGCCCGGTCGTTTCTACGCGCTCCCGCAGTCGCCACAGATCCTCAAGCAGCTGCTCGTGATCGCCGGCTTCGACCGCTACTACCAGATCGCAGTCTGCTTCCGGGACGAAGACCTTCGTGCAGACCGCGTGCAGGAGATCACCCAGCTGGACGTGGAGATGGCGTTTCCCGACGAGGAGCTCATCGTCGATTTGATGGAGCGCATGATCCAGGCGATCTGGCGGGAGTGCATCGACGTCGAGCTCCCCATCCCGTTTCCGCGCATGTCGTACGCCGACGCGTTGCTTCGCTACGGGACCGACAAGCCAGACCTGCGCTTCGACCTCGAGATCGAGGATGCGACGGAGATCACGCGCGATTCGGAGTTCGTGGTGTTCGCGGAAGCCCCGGCTGTTCGCTTCGTGCGTGCGCCGAAGGTCTTCTCGCGGGCCGAGCTCGAGCGGCTGGAATCGATCGCGAAGGAGTGGGGTGCGAAGGGCCTTGCCTACCTCGTCTACGAGGGCGACGAGCCGCGATCGCCGATTGCGAAGTTCCTGTCGGACGAGGTGCTCGGCGCGCTCGCCGGCAAGCCCGGCGAGACGTTGCTGTTCGCCGCGGACGAGCCCGACATGTGCGCCCGAGTGCTCGGCAACCTCAGACTCCAGCTCGGTCGCGAGCTCGGGCTCGTGGACGAGGAGGGCTTCGAGTGGGTCTGGATCAACGGCTTTCCGATGTTCGAGTGGGCCGAGGACGAGAGTCGCTGGCAGGCACAGCACCATCCCTTCACACGGCCCGCTCCGGGCTGGGAAAAGACCTTCGACCAGGAACCCGCTGAGGCGAGGGCGTATCAGTACGACCTGGTGGGCAACGGCAACGAGCTCGGGGGAGGCTCGTTCAGGATCCACGAGCCCGGGCTTCAGAAGCGGGTGTTCGACGTGCTCCAGCTCACGCCCGAGGAACAGCGCGCGAAGTTCGGCTTCCTGCTCGACGCCCTGGCGATGGGCGCGCCGCCCCACGGCGGAATCGCGTTCGGCATCGACCGGATGCTGATGGTGCTCGCTCGCGAGGCGAACCTGCGGGACACGATCGCCTTCCCGAAGAACCAGGCAGGAGTCGATCCGATGAGCGGCGCTCCCACCGACGTGCCTCCGGAGCAAGTCGCAGAGCTCGGCATCAAGGTTCTCGGGCCGCCGAAGGCATGAGCGGGTTCGGCCTTCGCTTCGCAGTGGAGGTCGGGTTCCTCGCACTGCTGGCGCTGGCCGCGGGACTGGCGGAGCTCGAGACGCAGTGGATCGTCGCGGTAATGGTTGTCGGCTGGGTCCTCGTCGCGCTTGTCGAGTGGCTCGCGTGGCGGAGCGAGACGGCGACCGAGGAACCGCCGGTCGCCGCGGCCGAGACCTCGCCCGAGGAGCAGACGTCGTGGGACATCGAGGAGATCCTCGCGCCCATGCCGGAGGACGACGAACGGTGACGCCTGTGCTCGCGCAGCGCTTCGTCGCGCTGGCCGCAGCCGCCCTGCTCGCCGGTGTGTTCGGGACAGCGCTGTCCCAGGCCGGTCGAGATTCGTCGCCGTCCGCCCTTCCCGGGCCGGCTGTGGGCCTGGGGAGCGGGTGGTCGACGGTCCTGGCGGGGGTTGCGCCCGCGGCTCCGCGAGCGGGCCGACGGTCGGGCTGCGAGTGGGCCGTCCTCCCGCGGACACAGGGCGTCCTCCATCCGACCCTGCCGTGCGGGGCTGAGGTCTTCGTCGAGTACGGCGGGCGTCAGGCGTTGACCCAGGTCGTGGGCCATGTACCGGTTGGCCAGGGCCGCCAGCTCGATCTCACTCCTCGACTCGCAAGGCGGCTCGGCCTCGAAGGAGTGCGCGAGCTTCGCTGGGCATTCACGCGCTAGGCTGAACGGGTGCTCGACCCTGTACGTGGCCGCCTCGACCAATTGGAACCAACACCAATAGCGAGGGAGCCCGCGTCGGAAGCCGGCATCCCCGGCAGTCCGCAAGGCACCCACCTGGCGTGTCCAGGTTCGCACGGAGGGGTGGTCAGCGGCAGGGTGGAGCACATAGAGACTGGGTCGGGGACAGGATGAATCCTGTCCCCGCCGCATTTGCCCGTTGACCGACGCGGATTCCGCAGCCGCGCTCGAGGACGTGATCGCGCGCTACGACGACGCGTGGAACGGGCAGGACGTTGACGCGATCGTCGCCCTGCACGCACCCGACATGGTGTTCGAGAACCACACCGCGGGCGAACGCGCCGAGGGAGACGACGTTCGGGCACACATCGCCTCGATCTTCGAGAACTGGCCCGATTTGCGATTCAGCTCGCGCCGCCTCTACGCACGCGACGGGCTCGTCGTGTCGGAGTGGACGGCGACCGCGACGCGCCAGGACACGGGCGAGCGCCTCGAGTGGGACGGCGTCGACATTTTTCCGTTCGAGGACGGGAAGATCCTGCGCAAGGACGTGTACTCGGCGGCGCATCGCGCACGGGTTCTCTCCGGCTAGCCTGAGCTCATGAAGGAGCTCTTCGGGGACGCGTCGCGAAACGGCGAGTGGGCGGCCGTCCGCCTTCGCGTACGGGACGAGCGCATCGTCGACGCCGATGCCGACGGCCTCTCCGAGCGGCTCACCGGGCTGACGCTGCTCGAGGCCGCCGCTGTCGACGGGGACGAGCTCGTGATCGAGGCGCTCGCGGCCGGGCTCGGCCCTGCGTTTACCGCAGCTCCGGACCACGAGCGCGTGGCGGTGGCAATGAGCGGGGGCGTGGACAGCGCCGTCGCCCTCCTGCGGGCCGGCCCACACGCGATCGGCGTCACGCTGCGGCTCTGGATCGACCCGAAGTCTCCGCAGACGGAGCGCGCGTGCTGCTCGCCGAACGCCGTTCGCGCGGCGCGCCGGACATGTCACGGGCTCGGGCTCCCGCACGTGACGCTCGACCTGCGCGAGGAGTTCCTGCGGGCCGTCGTCGATCCGTTCGTCCTTGCCTACGAGGGCGGAGAGACGCCCAACCCGTGTATTCGTTGCAACGGGGCATTTCGGTTCGGTGAGCTGCTCGCGTTCGCCGATCGTGCCGGAGCCGCCCGCGTCGCCACCGGCCACTACGCCCGCACGTCGCGCCATAGGGGAAGGCTCTTGCTCGCGCGCGCGGCCGCCGCCGAGAAGGACCAGTCGTACATGCTCGCCGGGCTCGATCCAGGCGTGCTCCCGCGCCTCTGGTTCCCGCTGGGGGCGCAGACGAAGGCCGAGACGAGGACCGAGGCGGCCCGCGCGGGGCTGGCCGCTGCTGGTCGCCCCGAGAGCCAGGAGGCGTGCTTTCTCGGAGGAGACGACTACCGCGCGTTCCTCGAGCGGCGGGGGGTGCGTTCCGCCGACGGGCCCGTCGTCGACGTTTCGGGCCGCGTGCTCGGCCGTCATAGAGGCCACTGGCGCTTCACGCCGGGCCAGCGCCGCGGTCTGGGCGTCGCCGGCCGGGAGCCGCTCTATGCGCTCAAGACCGTGCCGGGCTCGAACACCGTCGTCGCGGGCCCGCGCGACGCGCTCGCCTGCGGCACAGTGCACGCGCGCGGCCGCCTCCACGTGCCTGTGGAGCGGGCGGACGCGAAGCTCCGCTACCGGTCACCAGCCGTACCCGCCCGCGTCGTTACGACGCCGCAGGGCTTCCGGCTCGATCTCGACGAGCCGGCGTACGCCGTCGCGCCGGGCCAGACGGCCGCGCTCTACGAGGACGATGCCGTCGTGGGCGCCGGTTTGATCCTGCCGGAAAGCGCGTAACATCACCCTCGTGGTCCTCGCTGACTACACCGCGTCGGACTTTGCGTGGATCGCCCTCGCGGCATTCCTCTGCCTTGCCGGCGTAGGGTTGCTGTACGCGCTCTTCCGGCTCGGCGAGATGCTCGGCCAGACGACGAAGACGATCGAGCACACGGAGGCGGAGCTGCTCCCCGTGATCTCGAGAGGTGGGGAGACGCTCGACAAGGTGAACCGCGAACTCGACAAGGTCGATGTCGCGACCGACAGCGCGCTAGCCGCCGTTCAGGCTGCTGACACGGCCGTCCGGACCGTCACCGGCGCTGTCACGTACCCCGTGACGAAGCTCGCCGGGCTGATCGCGGGGTTGCGTAGCGGTGTGTCGTCCCTTTGGTCCGGTCGGGACCTCGACGATGCGATGGAGACGGCGCGCGACGCCGCCGCCCGCCGCGAGCACGACCTGGCCGAGGAAGTCGCGGCCGCCGACAAGTACTAGCGTCGGGCACAATCGACGCCATGCGGACGAGCGCCGAGCTGCGCGAAGGTTTCCTGTCCTTCTTCGAGGAGAGGGGTCATCTCCGGTGCCCCTCTGCGTCGCTGGTTCCACGTGCCGACGACCGCACCACGTTGCTGACGACGGCCGGGATGCAGCCGATGATGCCGTACTTCCTGGGCCTGGAGCAGCCGCCCGCGCAGCTGCTGACGACCTCCCAGAAGAGCTTCCGCACGCAGGACATCGACGAGGTGGGCCTCGACAGCCACCACCTGACGTTGTTCGAGATGCTTGGGAACTTCTCGTTCGGCCAGTACTTCAAGGAAGGCGCAATCGAGTTCGCGCGGGAGTTCATTCTCGACTACATGAAGCTCGACTGGGACCGCGTCTGGGCGACCGTCCACGCCGGGGACCCGCAGCTCAAGCTCGGTCCGGACGAGGTGGCGATCGAGCTCTGGCAGCGGGCAGGGATGCCGGCGGAGCGCATCGTGCCCCTGCCGACGGTCGAGAACTTCTGGTCGGTCGGCGGTCCGGGACCGTGCGGCCCTGACTCGGAGATCTACTACGACTGGGGCGAAGAGTACGGGTGCGGCGAGCCCGACTGCGCTCCGGCCTGTGCGCGGTGCGATCGCTTCTGGGAGTTCTGGAACCTCGTGTTCATGGAGTACGAGCAGCACATCGACGGCACGCTGACGCCTCTGCCCACACAGAACATCGATACGGGGCTTGGCCTCGAGCGCGGCGCGGCCATCCTCCAGGACGTCCGCTCGGTCTACGAGACCGATGGCTACCAGCGGATCATGGAGTGGATCGCGGCGGAGTCGGGCGTGTCGTACGGCGATTCGCCGGCCTCGACGAAGGCCCACCGGATCCTCGCCGACCATGGCCGTGGGATGACGTTCCTCGTGGGAGACGGCGTTACGCCCTCGAACGAGGGGCGCGGTTACGTCCTGAGACGAATCATCCGGCGCGCGGTGGTGCAAGCCCGCCGCGTCGGGCTCGAGGACATGTGGCGATTGCCCGTCGTCGTGGTGGAGCAGCTGGGCGACGCGTATCCCGAGCTACCCCGGGCGGCGGAGACGATCGTGCGGGAGATCAAGGCCGAGGAAGAGCGGTTCGGGGAGACGCTGGAGCGCGGTATGAAGCTCTTCGACGAGCTCGCCTCGAAGGGCGCCGTCTCGGCCGAGGATGCGTTCACCCTCGCTGCGACGTACGGCTTCCCCCTCGAGCTCACCGTCGAGCTCGCGGAGGAGCGTGGCCAGCCCGTCGACGTCGACGGCTACCGCGCGTTCATGGACGAGCACCGAGAGATCTCACGTGGAGCCGCCGTCGAGGCCGTGCGCGCTCTCGAAGGAGCAAGGGCCGAGTTTGTGGGCTACGAGAAGACGGAGGTGCTGACCGCCATCGCCGCGCTCGAGCCGGACGAGGACGGCCGCTTCCGCGCGAAGCTGCACGAATCGCCGTTCTATGCCGAGGGCGGCGGGCAGGTCTCCGACACGGGGTTCATCGAGCACGAGGAGACGGGAGCGCGGGCAGAGCTCGTGGGCGCCGCGCGCGCCGGTGACGATCAGACCCTGCTCTTCGAGGGCGAGGGCTTCGCCGTCGGCGACCGTGTCCGCGCGGTCGTCCCGTGGAGCCACCGCTTCCCGACGATGGCGAATCACACGGCAACGCATCTCCTGCACAAGGCGCTCCAGGAGACGCTCGGCGACCACGTGCGCCAGGCCGGCTCGGCCGTGCGTCCCGACAAGCTTCGCTTCGACTTCACGCACGGTCAGGCGCTGACGTCCGAGGACCGGGCCGCCGTCGAGCGGCGCGTGAACGAGAAGGTATTCGAGAACCTGCCGGTGCTCGCGTACGTCGTGCCCCTCGAGGAGGCACGGAACCTGGGCGCGACGATGCTCTTCGGCGAGAAGTACGGCGAGGACGTCCGGGTGATCGAGATTCCCGGCTACTCGATGGAGCTCTGCGGAGGAACGCACGTCGGCAGGACGGCCGAGATCGGCCCCTTCGTCGTTCTCTCCGAAGGGTCGGTCGCTTCGGGGGTACGACGCATCGAGGCGGTGACATCTGGTGAGGCATATGCCCATCTCCAGAGCCGCTCGCACGAGCTGGACGAGCTCAGGGTGGAGCTGCAGCGCGTTCGCAAGGAGAAGCAGGCGGCGCCAACTCGGGTGGAGGTCGACGTCGATGCCGAGGTGACGCCGGTCGAGGGCGTCAACGTCATCGCCCAACGCGTCGAGGGCCTGGATGCGGACGCCCTGCTCGATCTCTCGGACCGCTTCAAGCAGCGCAACGCGCCGGCCGCCGTCGTGCTCGGCTCGGTTGAGGACGGGCGCGTGCACCTCGTCATCAACTTCGACCAGGCCGTCGCCGACCGCGTGAGCGCATCCGACGTGGCGAAGGCGGCCGCAGCGGTGGTCGGCGGCGGCGGCGGTGGGCGACCGACGATGGCGCGCGCCGGCGGCACCGACCCCGGCAAGCTCGCCGACGCGCTCGCCGAGGCCGAGCGGCTCGTCGTCGGCGCTCTCACTTCGTGAGGGTGCTCGCGCTCGACTTCGGTCGAGCTCGAACCGGAGTCGCCGTTTCCGACCCAACCGGTGAGCTGGCGCGACCGCTTACCGTCGTGGAGGCAGCGGGGAGCTCCTCGGGCATCGCCCAGCTTGCTGCGATCGTCGCCGAGCAAGACGCCGAGAAGGTCGTCGTGGGGCTGCCGCTGACGCTGAAGGGAGAGCGGGGCGAGCAGGCACATGAGACGGAGCGTTTCGTCGAGGCGCTGCGCGCTCGTCTCGAAGTGCCGGTCGAGCTCTTCGACGAGCGCTTCACGTCGACCCTCGCCGAGGGCGACGACGCGAAGGCCGCTGCTCACCTCTTGTCCGACTACCTCGCCTGGAGTCGCCGATGAGAGTGGGGCTCTCGGCTGTCGTCGTGCTCCTACTCGTGGGGTGCGGCGGCGACCCGCCTCCGCCACCACCGGCGAAGCCTCTGCCGAAGGTGCTGCGGATCGTCTTTCCCGAGGGCTTCACGCGGGCGCAGATGGTGGAGCGGGTCGGCGCCGTGCGCGAGATCGCGCGGGTCAAGCGCCACGTGACGATGCGGATGACGTCGTCCACGTATGCCGCGGCCACGGCGGCCGCGCCCATCCCCGCACCGTTCCGCGAGGACGCTCACGAGCAGATCGAGGGCTTTCTCTTCCCCGCGACGTACGCGTTCTTCGCGAACGAGCACGCTCCGCGGTTCGTCGGCAGGCAGCTCGAGGCATTCCGCAAGGCCTGGCGCAAGGTGGACATGCGCTACGCGCGGTCGAAAAACCTCACGCCGTACGACGTGGTCATCATCGCCTCGATGATCGAGCGCGAGGTCGCGGTGCCGAGCGAGCGCCGCCTCGTCGCGGCGGTGGTCTACAACCGCCTGCGGGCAGGAATGCCGCTCCAGCTGGACGCGACGCTGCGCTACGGCTTGAACATCCCGCCCACGGAGCCGATCACCCTCAGCCACCTGAACTCCGACTCGCCGTACAACACCCGCAAGCTCCCGGGGCTCCCGCCGACGCCGATCGCGAACCCCGGTCTCCCGTCGATGCAGGCGGCTGCGCATCCGGCCGACGTCGACTACCTCTACTTCGTGCGCAAGCCCGACTGCCGCAGCCACTTCTTCACGGCCAGCTCGGCGGAGTTCGATGCGTACAGCCGTGAGGGGCTGCAGTGCTAGTGCTGGTCGGGCTGCTCGGCTATCCGCTCGCGAAGTCGCTCTCGCCGCGGATGCAGAACGCCGCGTTCGCCGAGCTCGGCCTCGACTGGTCGTACGCACTCGTGCCGGTTCGCGAGGGTCGTGTGGAGCAGGCCGTGGCCGGCCTCGTGGAACTCGGGTTCGCGGGCGCCAACGTCACGATTCCACACAAGCGGACCGTCGCGGCACTCTGCGACGAGACCGAGGGCGAAGCGGTGAACACCCTCACCTTCGACGACGGCCGGGTACTCGGGTTCAACACCGACCAGGAGATCGTGCGCGGGATCGACGCGGAGCGCGTGTGCCTGATCGGAGCCGGTGGAGCGGCCGCGGCCCTCAGGCCGGCCCTGTCCGGGGAGGTGCGGACGTTCTCCCGCCGGGGCGACTGGCCGCCGGATGCCGAGGGCTGCGACCTCGTCGTCAACGCGACCCCGGTCGTGGACGAGCTGCTCGTCCAGCCGCAGGCGGAGCAGACCGTGGTCGACCTCGCCTACCGCGACGACGGGCAGAACACGATGCTTGTCGCCGCTGCACGAGCCGCGGGCTGCGAGGTCGTCGACGGGCTGGAGGCGCTCGTGCGGCAGGGGGCTGCCGCCTTCGAGCGCTGGACGGGCCTGGCCGCGCCGGTCGATGTCATGCGACGCGCAGTACGCTCCGCCGGGTGAGCACGCTCGGCCTCGTCACAGCGGGGGAGTCACACGGGCCTGGGCTCGTCGCGATCGTCACCGGCCTGCCCGCCGGGCTCGAGCTCGATCGAGATGCGATCAACGCCGATCTGCGTCGCCGCCAGCAGGGATACGGGCGCAGCCCGCGCCAGAAGATCGAGACGGACGAGGTGGAGGTGCTCGCCGGCCTTAGGCACGGGCGGACGCTCGGCACGCCGCTCGCGCTCGTCGTTCGGAACCGTGACCACGCCAACTGGGAATGGGGGATGAGTCCCTGGCCGGCCGAGGGAGAGCCCTCGGGCAAGGGCACGACGCCGGTGACGACGCCTCGCCCGGGGCACGCGGATCTCGCCGGCGCGATGAAGTTCGGCCTCGAGGACCTGCGCGACGCGCTCGAGCGGGCGAGCGCCCGCCAGACGGCCGTCACGGTCGCTGCCGGCGCGGTGGCGAAGGCGCTGCTCCGCGAGATCGGCATCGAGGCGGCGGGCAGCGTCGTCGATCTCGAGGCGCTCGCCGGTCGCGTCGACGACGCGCGCAAGGAGCGTGACACGATCGGCGGCGTCGTCGGAGTGACGGCGCGTGGCGTGCCGCCGGGCCTCGGCTCGTACGCGACGCGCGATGAGCGGCTCGATGCACGGCTTGCCGCGGCCCTCATGGGTATCCAGGCCGTGAAGGGCGTCGAGGTCGGAGACGGCTTCGCACTGGCCGGGCTACGCGGGTCAGAGGCACACGACGAGATCGCCCGCGACGAAGGCGGCCTCCATCGCGAGACGAACCGCGCCGGCGGCATCGAGGCCGGGGTCTCGAACGGCGAGGAGGTCGTCGTCAGGGCGGCGATGAAGCCGCTGCCGACGTTGATGCGGCCACTGCGGACCGTCGACCTCGCGACCGGCGAGCCGGCCGAGGCCCTGGTCGAGCGATCGGACACCGCGGCGGTAGAAGCACTGGCCGTTGTCGCGGAGGCGTCCGTGGCGTTCGAGCTCGCCCGCGCCGCCCGCGAGAAGTTCGGCGGCGATGCGCTCGGGGACTTCGTCAGCGCACACCGTGCCTACCTGGAGCGGATCGACTGGCGTCCCCGATAGAGCACCGCCATCTCGCGCTCATCGGCTTCATGGGCGCCGGCAAGACGACGCTGGGACACGAGGTTGCAGAGCGTCTCGGCCGCCCGTTCGTAGACCTCGACGCCGAGATCGAGCGGCACGCCTCGGAGTCGATCTCGACGATCTTCGCGACACGCGGCGAGGTCGAGTTCCGCGCGATCGAGCAGCAGCTCGCGCGAGAGGCGCTCAACTCGGCGCCGCCGGCCGTCATCTCCCTCGGCGGGGGCGCGATGGTCTCCCAGCAGACGGCGCAACTACTGCACGAGCGGGCGTTCACGGTCTTTGTCGAGGTGGACGTCGAGGAGGCATGGCGCAGAGCGCGACGTTCGGAACGCCGTCCGCTGGCGCAGAGCGAGGTCCAGTTCCGCCAGCTTTACGAGCAGCGCCTGCCGCTGTACGAGGAGGGGGCGGGCGGCCGCGCGGAAGACGCCGACGGCATCGTGCTCGCGGCAGCCGGAATCCACGCCGAGCTCGGCGCCTATGCCCGGCTCTTCGAGCTTGTCCCGGAACAGGCGGAAGTCGTCATCGACGAGCGGGTGCGGGAGCTCCATCCGGCGCCGCGCGAGGTTCCCGCACACGTGGTACCGCCTGGAGAGCGGGCGAAGTCGCTCGACGTGTGCACGCGGCTCTGGCGAGAGCTTCGCCTGGAGAGGGGAGGCGCGCTCGTCGCGATCGGCGGGGGATCGACGACCGACGTCGGCGGCTTCGTCGCCGGTGGCTATCTGCGCGGGATCCCGTGGATCGCCGTGCCGACGACGCTCGTGGGGCAGGTGGACGCCGCCATCGGTGGCAAAACCGGCATCGACCTCCCCGAGGGAAAGAACCTCGTCGGCGCGTTCCACTGGCCTCGGCGCACGATCATCGACGCCGAGCTGCTCGCGACCTTGCCGAACCTCGAGCGTTGCAACGGGATGGCCGAGGTCGTGAAGACCGGACTGCTCGCGGGCGAGCCCGTCTGGGAGCTCAACGACCCGGAGCTCGTCCGCCGTTGCGCGGCGTTCAAGGCAACCGTCTGTCTCCGCGACCCGCGCGACGAGGGCGAGCGGGCGATGCTCAACCTCGGCCACACGTTCGCCCACGCCCTCGAGGCGGCATCGTCGTACGAGCTGCCGCACGGGCAGGCTGTCGCCCTGGGCCTCCTGGCGGCCCTCCGCCTGTCCGGCCTGCCCGACGAGGTGGGCCACGTCGAGGAGCTGCTCGCGCCGGAGCCTGCACGGGTCGACGCCGATCTCGCGTGGGTCGCTCTTCAGCGGGACAAGAAAACACGCGGCGGACGAGTGCAGCTCGTGCTCCTGGATGCTCCCGGGAAGCCCCGCACCGGCATCGAGCTGCCGGATGGCGATGTGCGGCGCGCGCTCGACGAACTCATCGCATAGATTCGACAAGGAGGACTGATGTGAGATCCTCGCGACGCCTGACATCGCTTCCGGTCACCACGGCCGCGACCACGCGACCGCGCCGCGTTCGCGGCGGCTCGTCGTGGGCGCTGCGCGCGCTCACGGCTCGCCAAGGCGCTTCGGGCCTTGGCCTCGCCGTTCGCGCGCGCCCGTGGCAACCGAGAAGCGGGTCAGGGCGTGCGATTTTCTCGACAACAGCCCTCTGATGCGGGTGGAAGTCCTGAACGGCGTCAATCTCGATGTGCTCGGTCGGCGGGATCCCGAGGTGTACGGCGGGCTGTCGCTGAACGAGCTCGAGTCGCGGATCTACGAGTGGGGCAAGGAGCTCGGCATCGGCGTCCGCTGCCGCCAGACGAACGACGAGGGCCAGTACATCGAGTGGCTCCACGAGATGCACGAGATCGCGGACGGGGTAGTCGTCAACCCGGCTGCCTGGACGCACTACAGCTATGCGATCCGGGATGCCGTCGAGCTGCTCGACGTTCCCGTCGTAGAGGTTCACCTCTCGAACGTCGACGAGCGCGAGGAGTGGCGGCGCGTGTCGGTCATCTCCGATCTCGCCGTCAAGCGCGTGATCGGGAAAGGGCCTGACGGCTATCGCGAAGCGCTCGAGTACTTCGCGGAGGTGTCTGCGTGAAGGATCGCGTCGAGCGTCTCCAGGCAGTGCTCGAGGAGCCGCTTCTCGTCTCGAGCCCCGTCAACGTTCGCTACCTCTGCGGACTCGACAGCACGAACGCTGCGATGCTCATCGGCGCAGACACCGTTCAGCTCTTCACGGACTTCCGGTATCTCGAGCGTGCCCAGGCCATTCGCGGCGTCGAGGCCGTGCGGACCCACCGCAATCTCTATGCCGACCTCGCGGAACGGCTGGCGGGCCGGATCGGGTTCGAGACGGATTGGCTGACGCATGCACGCTGGGAGATGCTCACCGGAGGTGGGCTCGAGCTCGTGCCGCGCCGCGGCCTCGTGGAGCGGCTGCGCGAGGTGAAGGACAGCGCGGAGCTGGCCGCCATTCGGCGCTCCGGGGCGATCCTCAACGAGGCGTTCGCCCGACTTGCGGACGAGCCGTTCGTCGGGCGCACGGAGCGCGAGCTCGTATGGCGGATGGCGGAGCTTCTCCACGAAGTAGGAGCCGACGACGCGGCTTTCTCGACCGCGGTGGGATCCGGCCCCACGGGCGCCTCGCCGCACGCGTCACCCGGGGACCGGCGGATCGAGGTGGGGGAGACGGTCGTCGTCGACGCCGGCTGCCGCGTCAACGGCTACTGCTCGGACTGCACCCGGACCTTTGTCACCGGGCCCCTCCCCGCCGAGCTCGAAGAGGCGTACCAGGTCACGCTGCATGCCCAGCAGGCGTCGCTCGAGGCCGTCGTCTCAGGCGCCGACGGCATTGCAGTCGACCGCGTCGCGCGCTCGATCATCGAGGATGCCGGTTTCGGCGATCGCTTCGGGCACGGCCTCGGACATGGCGTCGGCCTCGAGGTGCACGAGGCACCGTGGCTCAATCCGGAGCTCGAGAGCACGCTCGCGGTCGGCAACGTCGTTACCGTCGAGCCCGGCATCTACCTCCCAGGTCTCGGCGGGATCCGGATCGAAGACCTCGTCATCGTCACGGACGATGGCCCCGAAGTGCTGACGCCCTTCACCAAGGAGCCGGTGACCGTCAGCTGATCGTCCCTGGCCGGTCGCCCTCTCCGAGCGGCCGAGGCGCTGGCCGGGCGACCTGACGCCGCTCGCGGCCGCAGGCTTTGCTCTCGTCGCGAGTCCGTATCGAATACCGTCCTCGCTCCTCGTGCTTGCCCGCGTGACGAGCGTCGCCCCAGGAACGCCAGCCCGGCTTACTGCTCGCAGCGAGGCTCTACACTGGCGCCGTGGCCGACGTCGTCAACACCAACCAGTTCAAGAACGGCATGCATATCGACATCGATGGCGACGTCTGGCGCATCGTCGAGTTCCAGCACGTGAAGCCGGGCAAGGGTGGCGCCTTCGTGCGCACGAAGCTCAAGAACCTCGGTTCGGGCGCAGTCGTCGACAAGACGTTCCGGGCGGGCGAGAAGTTCCCGCGCATCCACACGGAGGTGAAGAGCGTCCAGTACCTCTACGACGCGGGAGCCGAAGTCGTCTTCATGGACGAGGAGACGTACGAGCAGATCCATCTGCCTCGCTCAGACCTCGAGGCCGAACTCGCGTTCGTCGAGCCTTCCAGCTCCGTGCAGCTGCTGACGGTAGACGGCAAGCCCTCCGGGATCCAGCTGCCGTCGGCGGTGGAGCTGACGGTATCGCAGACGGAGCCGGGCGTGCGCGGCGACACGGTCTCGAGCGTCACGAAGCCGGCGACGCTCGAGACGGGGGCGGTCGTCCAGGTTCCGCTCTTCGTCAACTCCGGCGATCGCATCAAGATCGACCCCCGCGAGAAACGCTACATCTCTCGGGCGTAGCCTGGCCGCCTCCCCCTAACGGCCGCGAAGCCGGCCTTTGCCGAAGGCTGACGCCGCTCGGAGAACTCGAACACCGGCAGGAAGTCGTCCGGCGGGCGCACCGGCGCATTGTCGTTAAGGTCCGGGGCGATGCCGAAGCTCGCCGACACGACGCTGCGTCTGCTCGGCCAGGAGCCGCTTGCCGGCCGGCTGCCGACGGCCGAGCAGCTCCGGTTGGCGGAGATCCTCGACACCGCGGGCTTCGCGTATCTCGAGGTCTCGGGCGGCGGGTGCTTCGACGCGGCGGTGCGCCGCGGCGTCGAGAGCCCGTGGGAACGGATCCGCGCCATCCACGCCCGCACGAAGACGCCGCTCGCGATGGCGTTGCGCGGCCGCTTCCTCGTCGGCTCGCGGCCGGTGGACGTCGACCTCGCGCAACGCTTCGTCGCCTGCGCGGCCGAGAGCGGCATCGACGTCTTTCGCCTGCACGATCCCCTGAACGACGTATCGAACCTTCGCGAGGCCGCGTCGGCCATCACCGCCGCCGGCCGCGAGTTCGACGCCGGGCTTGTCTACAGCCCTACGCGCAGGGAGGACACGGACGTGCTCGTCGAGCACTCGCGGCACCTGCCGGAGCTCGGCGCCGCCAGGGTGCTCGTCCACGATCCGTCAGGATCTCTCACTCCCCAGCGGGCGGCTGACATCGTCGGGGCGGTCCGCGAGGCCTCTGGCCTCCCGGTCGGCCTCTATTGCCAGGGCGCCGGCGGCGTTGCGTTGGCCGCGACACTCGAGGCGGCACGAGCCGGCGCAGACCTCATCGCCTCCGCCGTCTACCCGCTCGCGCTCACATTGCACCGCGTGTCGCCGGAGTCGGCGGCGACGGCGCTCGCCGGCCTCGGTCTCGACACGGGCATCGACGTCGACCGCGTCTGGCAGGCGTCCGATCTCGTGGACGAGTTCATCGGCGAAGACCCGCTCACTCCCACCGCGCCGCGCGTGGCAACGCTCGCAGCCCAGCACCGGTTTCCGCCTGGGCTCGTTGCTGCGCTCGACGTCCACTTGCGCGCCAACGCAGCCGGCGACCGGATGGAGGAGGTGCTCGACGAGCTTGCGCAGATCCGCGCCGAGGTCGGATCGCCCCCGCTCGCCTCGCCGATCGGACAGATCCTCGCCTCGCAGGCGCTCGTTCACGTCCTGTCTGCCGAGCGCTATCAGACGATCGTCGACGAGCTGAAGTCGCTCGTCGCCGGCCATTTCGGATCACCGCCGGCCGCGATCGACCCGACCGTCGAGCGCGCGGTCGAGCTGATCGGCGGCGTGCCGGCGAACGAGGCGCCGGTCGACGTCGCCGCGGCCAGGGAGGTGGGAGAAGGCCTCGCGAAGAGCGACGAGGAGCTCTGCCTGCTCGCGTTGTTCGGCGAGGACGCCGAGCCGCTCTTGCGGACGATTCGCGGGCGTGGCCAGCGCGACGAGGACGACGCGGTCGGGCAGGATCCGACGCGGTCCGAGCGCATTCGCGAGATCGTCCGCATCGTGCAGGAATCAGGGGTACAGGAGGTGACGCTCGAGGACGCCGGCATGCGCGTGACTGTTCGGCGCCAGGACGACAACGCGCCGCCGCCGCTGCCGCTCCCTGCGTCGCCGGGCGAGATGACGGAGGAGCTCGAGCCCGTGCTCGACCTGCCGCCTGCGCCCGACCTGCTCCGCATCGAGGCGCCGATGGTGGGGACGTTCTATCGCGCGTCCGAGCCGGGAGCGAGCCCGTTCGTCGGCATCGGTGACGTCGTCGTACCCGGCCAGACGCTCTGCATCCTCGAGGCGATGAAGCTCATGAACGAGGTCAAGGTCGAGCACGCTGGCATCGTCCGGGCGATCCACGCAGAGAACGCCCAGCCGGTCGAGTACGGCCAGCTCCTGTTCGAGCTCGAGCTCGCCGACGGCCGGCCGCCGGTCCTCTAGGGAGCGTTGGCCGCATGTTCACCCGTGTGCTCATCGCCAACCGCGGGGAGATCGCCGTTCGGGTGATCCGCACGCTCCACGAGCTGGGTATCGAGGCCGTTGCCGTCTACTCGACGGCCGACCGCGATGCGCTCCACACACGGCTCGCCGACCGCGCGGTCTGTATCGGCCCACCTCCGGCGGCCGAGAGCTATCTCTCGATCCCGTCCATCATCGGCGCTGCGGAGACGACCGGCTGCGACGCGATCCACCCCGGGTACGGCTTCCTCGCAGAGAACCCGGCGTTCGTCCGGACGTGCGCGGAGAACGACCTCGTCTTCGTCGGCCCCGCCGCCGAGGTCATGGAGGAGATGGGGGACAAGGTGCGCGCGAAGGCGGCGATGGCCGCTGCCGGGGTGCCCGTCCTCCCGGGCACCGACGGCCTGGCCACGGCGGACGACGCTCGAGCGGCAGCCGACGACTTCGGCTATCCCGTTCTGCTGAAGGCGGCCGCCGGCGGCGGTGGGAAGGGCATGCGGCTGGTCGGCTCAGGTGCCGACCTCGAGAGCACGTTTCAGACCGCGTCGGTCGAGTCGCTGGCGGCGTTCGGCGACGGCCGCGTGTATGTCGAGAAGGCGCTCGTGCCGGCACGTCACGTCGAGGTGCAGGTGCTCGCGGACGGCGCGGGGAATGTGCTTACGCTCGGCGAGCGCGAGTGCTCGATCCAGCGGCGTCACCAGAAGCTCGTCGAGGAGTCCCCGTCGCCGGCGCTGACGCCCGAGCAGCGCGAGGACATGGAGGCCGCCGCCGAGCGCGCGTGTCGCGCCGTTGGCTATACGAACGCCGGCACTTTCGAGTTCCTCGTCGGCCCGGACGGCGCGTTCCACTTCATCGAGCTGAACGCGCGGCTCCAGGTGGAGCACCCGGTGACGGAGCTCTGCACGGGGCTCGACCTCGTGCGGGAGCAGCTGCGCGTCGCCGCCGGTGAGCCGTTGTCGCTCACCGGTCGCGCACCGCGCGGCGGGCACGCCATCGAGGTGCGCTTGAACGCGGAGGATCCCGCCGCGGGCTTCGCACCGTCTCCCGGCCGCGTGACCCGCTTCCGACCACCGCTGGGGCCGTTCGACCGCGTGGACACGCATGTCGAGGACGGCACGGAGGTGCCGCCGCACTACGACTCGCTGATCGCAAAGCTCGTCGTCTGGGACCTCGACCGCCCGGCCACGATCGCCCGTTGCCGCCGGGCCCTCGAAGAGCTCGAGATTGAGGGCGTGTGCACGACCCGCGAGCTCGCGATCGACATCATGCAGAGCGAGTCTTTCGTGACCGGCAGCTACTCGACATCGTTCCTCGACGACGCGAGCGCTCTGCTCCCCGCGTTAGCCAAGCGATGATCGAGGTGGCCCGGACGACACTCGGCACCGTCTCGCTCGAGCCGAAGGCGCTCGAGCAGCTCGTCCGCCATGCTGCCGAGGAGGTCGACGGCGCCCGTGTCGTGCGCACGGGACGGGGGCTCGACGTCTCGATCGGAGAGAACGGGGCGGCGACTGTGGCCGTCGTCCTGACCGCGCCGCGCGGGGCGGTGCTGCCCGAGCTCGGCGAGCGCGTTCAATCGCGCATCTCGGAGGCCCTCGTCGACACGCTCGACGCGCCGCCGGGCCGTGTCGACGTGACAGTCGAGGGTATTCGAGCGGAGGACGCGTGATGTCCGGACGCCGCGCGGCCAGGCGGACAGCGCTCTTTCTCCTCTATCAGTGGGATCTCACCGGCCAGCCGCTGACCGCGCTCTACGAGGGTGACGTCGACCCCTTCAGTCGAGAGCTGGCTGAGGCGGTGTCAGCCGAGGCTGCCGAGCTCGACCGGATCATCGACGCCGCGTCCGATGCCTGGCCGGCCGACCGCCTGGGAGTGCTCGAGCGGAACATCCTCCGCATAGGCATCTACGAGCTCGTCCACGGTACGGTCCCGGTTGAGGTGGCGATCTCGGAAGCGGTGAACCTCGCCAAGCGCTACGCGTCCGACGACGCCGGAAAGCTCGTCAACGGCGTGCTCGCACGGGTCGCGCGCGAGCAGGTGGCGTCGTGAGCGTCGATCCGCTCAGCCACGCCGAGGAGCTGCTTGCGCAGCTCGAGGCCGCTCGCGCCAAGCTCGAGCGGACGGAGGAGCCGGACGCCGCCCTCGAGCTCCTCGACGAGATCGCCCGCCTCGCGAGAGAAGCGCACAGCGAGATCGAGCGCGCGAAGCACGAGCTGGACGGCTGAGATGACCTCCCCCGAGCAGCTCCGGGCGATGGTCGAGGAGTACCTGGACGGTCTTCAGCTCGTACCCGAGCTCGGCGACCTCGCGGACGCAGTGCGGTACGGCTTCGAGCGCGGCGGCAAGCGTGTCCGGCCGGTGATCTGCCTTGCCACCGGAGAGGCGGCAGGCGCACGCGTGGAGCAGGCGCTCCCCGCGGCGGCGGCGCTCGAGCTCGTGCACTCGTTCTCCCTCGTCCATGACGACCTGCCGGCGCTCGACAACGACGAGAGGCGGCGCGGTCGGCCCAGCATGTGGGCGCACTTCGGGGAAGCCGACGCGATCCTCGCCGGGGACGCGCTGCTGGCCGAGGCGTTTCGCCAGACGGCCGCATATCCGACGCCCGAGGTCGCACGGGAGCTGGCGGAGGCAACCCTGGGGATGATCGGCGGCCAGCACCTCGACATCCACGGCGAGGTTCACGACCTCGCGGTGCTGCATCGTCTGAAGACCGGGCGGCTGTTCGCTGCGTCGGTCGGTTGCGGGCTGTGGGCGGCCGACGTATCTGCCGCCGACCAGTTGCCCTGGCGCGAGTTCGGCGAGGAGCTCGGTCTCCTGTTCCAGATCGTTGACGACGTACTCGACGAGGACGGCTACTACCTGCTGCACGGTGCGGACGGTGCGCGCGAGCTCGCGTCTGACGCCGCCGGTCGCGCCCACGAGCGCCTGGCGAAGATCGACGCCGACACTTCGGCGCTCGGCGAGATCGTCACCGATCTCGCCGTACGCACCAAGTAGCCGCCTTGGGGCTGGGCCTATCGCCCGTAGCCGGAAGCCGCGAAGAAGGCGTTCGCCATTGCCCGGTACCCGGCGTCGTTCGGATGGGGATCGCCGATCGCGCAGATGTGTGTGAGCACGCAGACCTGACGGACGTTCCCGGGCGGGGTGAAGACCGCGTACATCTTTGCGACCCGCGCTCGCGAAGCTGCCGCGGTTCGTGCGATGGCCGCGTCGAGCGAGCGGTAGAGCGGCTCGGTCTTCTTGAGTTGATCGGCCTCCAGGTTCCAGGCTCCGGTCACGATGATCTCAGCGGTCGGTGCGGCTGACCGAAGCTGCTCGAGAATCGAGTCGAGGCGCGACGCGAATGACGCGATCGCCTTGGGCGCGCCCTTACCTTTGGCCGACAGCGGAGCGAGGTCGTTGCCCCACAGCGTCAGGGTTATCGGGCTGACCTGCCCTGGGTGAGCCCGCAGGAACGTCAACGCTGCCTTGAGCTGTGCACCGCGAAACGGATCGTGCAGCTTCTGTCCTTCGCGAAGCCAGGGGCAGCCACCTCGGGTGAACGTGGCGGTGGACTCACCGGGACATCCGTAGTTGACGACCTTGATCTTCGGAGACAACTTGCGCAGACGGGCAGCGAAGGGCTCGACGTAACCCGTGTCGAACGTCGGCCGACCCCCTTTGCCCGGTTGGATTCCGTACGCGATCGAGTCTCCCAGGGCGAGGTAGTAACTCTGTGGTTCCTTCTGACCTAGGCCCGCCGCTGGGCCCGCAAGCGCGAGAACCACGGCCACCGCCGGAAACGAGGTCATCGCTGGACCGAAGACACGCCGAATCTGCATGACTCCCCTCCTCACTCAAATACTATCATTGGTACGGTATCATAGATACTATGAGCGTGCAACCACGCGCACGGCTCGATGACTCCGCGTTCGCGGTGCTTGGGCTTATCGCGCTTCGAGGACCATCGACGGCGTACGAGGTCAAGCGCGCGCTGGGCCGCATCGCGGACGAGTTTTGGCCGGTCCCGCACGTGACGCCATATCGCGTGACCGCGGAGCTCGAGCGCCTGGGAATGCTCTCTGCGGAGCAGGAGCGGGGCGGCCGCCGCCGGCGCGTGTACTCGCTGACAGAGGAAGGGCGGTCGGCGCTCAGCGCGTGGCTTGCGGAGCCGACGAGCGAGACGATGACGATCCGCGATCCCGGCCAGCTCCACTTGTTGTTCGCCGAACTCGCCGACGCGGCAGCGGTCGCTGAGCTCGCCCGTGAGCAGATCCGCGTCTACGAGGCGCGGCTCGCCACGCTCGACGAGACGGAGGGGCGGCTTGCCGCCGACGCTGTCCGTGCGTCACGCCTTGGCCCCCTGCAACTCGGCCGCGCGGTCTATTCAGCCGCTCTATCCTTCTGGACCTCGGTGGCCGAAGCACCCGACTCACCCGGCGCGTGGAGCCCATGATGGGCCCTTCCGGCCGATGACGCGCTGACGCCGTCTTACTACGCTTGCGGGGTGAAGAAGCGGCTCGATGTCCTACTCGTCGAGCGCGGTCTGGCCGAGTCGCGCGCAAAGGCGCAGGCGCTGGTGCTCGCCGGTCGCGTTCCCGGTTATGCGAAGGCGGGCGAGCAGGTCGACGAGGATGCCGAGCTCGTCGTCGAGGAGCCGCCGCGGTACGTGTCACGCGGCGGGGTGAAGCTCGAGCACGCGCTCGAGGCATTCGCCTTGTCGGTCGAGGACGCTCTCTGCCTCGACGTCGGCGCGTCGACGGGCGGCTTCACGGACTGTCTGCTTCAGCACGGGGCCGCGCACGTCATCGCGCTCGACGTCGGCTACGGGCAGCTCCACGAGCGGCTGCGCGCAGACGAGCGCGTGACCGTGCTGGAGCGGGTGAACGTGCGACAGCTCCCCGAGCTCGGGTACGCGCCGGAGCTCGTCACCTGCGACGTCTCGTTCATCTCGCTGCGGACCGCGCTGCCGCCGGCACTTGCGGCAGCCGCCCCCGGGTGGCAGGCCCTCGTGCTCGTAAAGCCGCAGTTCGAAGCGGGCCGCGTGGAGGTCAAGCGCGGCGTCGTCCGCGACCCGGCAGTGCATGCGCGTGTGTTGGACGAGATCGGGCGGGCCACGCCCGATTGGGCTGCGCGCGTCGCGGGCGTCGTAGACTCGAGTCTTCCCGGCCCGAAGGGAAACCGCGAGTTCTTCCTCCATCTCGTCCACGACGACTCCGCCACGCTCCCCGATGAGCTCGATGACTGGATCGCTGCCGCAGTCGGTTGAGCCCGTGCGCCGCGTCGCCGTGGTCAGCCACGGCAAGCCGGAGCTCGTCGAGGATGCTCGGGCACGGTTCTCGTCGCTGGCCGCGGACTCGGGCGTCGAGATCGTCGAGGACGGCGAGTCCGGCGCGCCGGATCTCGTCGTCGTGCTCGGAGGCGACGGCACGATGCTGCGGGCGCTCCAGCGCTTCCTCGGCACGGGCGTGCCCGTGCTCGGCGTGAACTTCGGCCGCGTCGGCTTCCTCACGTCCGTGAACGGCCCTGACCTCGAGGCTGGGCTCGCGCGTGCGTTTGCCGGCGAGTACGCCGTGCTCGAGCTGGCAACGCTCGATGTCGAGGCCGGCGGCAAGCAGGCCGTGGCCGTGAACGATGTCGTCGTCGCGAGCGGCGTGCTCGGCCGCATGGTCGAGCTCGAATGGCAGATCGGAGGAGAGAGTCTCGGCGCCGTCGCCTGCGACGGAGTCATCTGCGCGACGCCGACGGGCTCGACGGCGTACAACCTCTCGAACGGCGGCCCCGTGCTCGTCTGGGGGCTCGACGCGATGGCCGTCACCTTCGTCGCCCCGCACTCCCTGCACGCGCGCTCGCTCGTCGTCCCGCGCAGCCGCCACGTCGTGGTCGCGAACCGGACGAAGGATGTCGAGGTGACCGTCCTCGTCGACGGCCACGAGCTGACCCGGCTGACGACCGGGGCGAACGTCTCGGTGCGCCTCGGCGATCGCCCGGCGCTGCTCGCGGTGCTGCCCGAGGCGACGTTCGTCCATCGCTACCGCAAGACCTTTGCTACGTAGGCTCCGCATCGAGAACCTCGTCCTCATCCGCGAGGCCGAGCTCGAGCTCGCTCCCGGGTTGAACGCCATCACCGGTGAGACAGGGGCAGGCAAGACGATCCTCGCGCAGGCGATCGGCCTGCTGCTCGGAGCACGGGGCGATGCGTCGCTCGTCGGCGCCGAGGGCGCCGATGCGTACGTCGAGGCGGAGCTGCACGCGCCTCCCGGCATGCTCGAGGAGGACGACGTCGTGTTGCTGCTCGAGCTCCGTCCCGAGGACGAGGAGGATGTCGTCATCGCCCGGCGGGTGTTCGGCGACGGCCGCACCCGGGCCTATGCGTGGGGTCGCTCGGCGGCACGCGAGGACGTAGCCGCGGCGACCGAGCGCCTCGTCGCGATGTCCGGCCAGTTCGAGCAGCGGCGGCTCGCGCGTCCCTCGTACCAGCTCGACGTGCTCGACGCCTTCTGCGGCGACGAACAGCTGCAGCGGCGTGCTCAGCTCCGGCGGGCATGGCGAGAGCTGCAGGCCGCGCAGCGTGCGCACGACGAGCTCGTCCGTGGCGCCGAGTCGGCATCGGAACGGCTGGCCGAGCTCACGGCGCTGGTCGAGGATGCCGAGGGCGTGACGGTCGAGCAGGAAGACGAGTTGCGCGCCGAGCGCGAGCGTCTGCGCCACGTCACGGAGCTCGCGGAAGCAGCCGCAGGGGCGGTGGGCGCGCTGGCGCCCGACGACGGCCAAGGCGCGGTGGAGCTGTCTGCACAGGCCGTTGCGTCCCTGGAACGGATTACCGGGATCTCGAAGGAGCTCGACGAGGCGGCGACGGAGCTGCGCGAGCTGGAGGTTCGGCTGGCAGACGCGTCGTCCGCCGTCCGCTCGTACCTGTCCTCGCTCGACGCCGACCCGGGCCGACTCGAACACGTCGAAGCGGAGCTCGATCGCCTCGCTGATCTCCGACGGCGTCATCGCGCTGCGACGACTGCCGAGCTCGTGGAACGCGCGTCGGCGGCCCGCGCGGACCTCTCCGCTCTCGCGGACGGAAGCGATCCGGTGGCGGCAGCCTCCGAAGCGTTGGCGCAGGCCGGACATCGCGTCGACGAGCTCATCGACGCGCTTCGAGTCGCCCGCGTCGCGGCGGCTCAGCCCTTCGCGGCGGCCGTGGCAGCTGCGCTCGAGGGAGTCGGCATGGGCGAGGACGAGTTCGTGGCCGAGCTCTCAGAGCGCGAGCGATCGTCGTCCGGCTCCGACGAGGTGGCGTTCCTCATCCGCCCGAACGCGGGCTTGCCGCTCGCGCCTGTCACCCAGACGGCCTCGGGCGGCGAGCTCTCGAGGATCGCGCTCGCGATCGCCGCGGTCGGCGGCGGCGCGACGATGGTCTTCGACGAGATCGATGCCGGAATCGGCGGTCAGACCGCACATGCGGTGGCGGACACGCTCGTGCGGCTGGCCAAGCGGGCGCAGGTCGTCACGATCACGCATCTACCGCAGATCGCGAGTCGCGCCGACCGTCACTTCAGTGTCGAGAAGGTTCCGGGCGATCCGACGCACACGCGCATCCGCGAGCTCACCGGCGACGAGCGCCGTGCGGAGATCGAGCGTATGCTCGGCGGCCGCGAGTTCCTCTCGGCGGTTGCCGACGGGACAGGTGG
Source organism: Actinomycetota bacterium (assembly GCA_046729255.1). Taxonomy (GTDB): domain Bacteria; phylum Actinomycetota; class Thermoleophilia; order Gaiellales; family Gaiellaceae; genus PALSA-612. The sequence continues at coordinate 76,389 of JBKPGF010000004.1, read as the reverse complement.
ATAGATAGGTTCGTTAGATGCCGACCCGAGGCCGAATCCGTCGCAGCAGCAGACGCACGCCCGAGGTCGTCGAGCTGACCGGCCGTGCGCGGCTCGACCGGCGGACGAAGCACCTCGTCCGGCGGCTGAGCGCGGATGACGTCGCGATAATCGATCACGCGGACCTCGATCGTGTCTCTGCCGAGGAGCTCGTCGAGTCGGGAGTGCGGGTCGTCGTGAACGTCTCGCCCTCGTCGACCGGGCAGTACCCGAACCTTGGCCCATTGGCGCTCATCAGGGGAGGCGTCCGGCTCGTCGACGCACCCAATGCGCCGCTCTTCGAACGGGTGACCGAGGGCGAGTGGGTGACGGTCCGCGGCGGCGCTGTCTTCAGGAACGGCGACTGCCTGGCGACGGGCAGGGTGCTCGACGAGCTCGAGGTCTTGCATGCGCTCGACGAGCAGCAGGCCCGGCTCGCGGACGCGATCTCGGAGTTCGCCGACAACACGATGCGCTACCTCCGCGAGGAGGGCCGGTTGCTCGCCGAGGGAATCGACTTCCCGGGCCTGCACACCCGCTTCCGAGACCGGCATGTGCTCGTCGTGGCGCGCGGCCCGCGCCACAAACACGATCTGCGCATCGTCCGCGGGTACATCCGCAACTTCAAACCCGTGCTCGTCGGGGTGGACGGCGGTGCGGATGCGTTGCGCGAGGCGGGCTACCGACCCGACGTCATCGTCGGCGACATGGACTCCGTCACCGACGAGACACTGGCGTGTGGCGCCGAGCTTGTGATCCACGCGTATCCGACCGGCGATGCGCCCGGTGCGGAGCGGGCGGAGCGGCTCGGCCTGCCGTACGTCACGGTCCCCGCGCCGGGGATCAGCGAGGACATCGCGCTGCTGCTCGCGTACGAGAACGGCGCGGAGCTCATCGTCGCCGTGGGCACGCACTTCAACCTCATCGAGTTCCTCGAGCGCAACCGCGAAGGCATGTCGTCGACGTTCCTCACCCGACTGCGCGTCGGCGAGATCCTCGTCGATGCGAAGGGCGTGTCAGAGCTCGTCAGCAGACGGGTCGGCGTGTGGCCGCTCGTCGCGTTTGCAGGCGCGGGCCTGGCGGCGATCGCGGTCGCCATCGTCGCGTCTCCTGATCTGCGGGTCTTCATCCAGGTCATCGGGCAGCGGCTGTTGCACATCGTCGGGCTCGGCTGATCCTCACGTGCCCACGCCGTCCACGGCCACGCTGGTCCCGGCCAACTTGCCCAGGTGCTCCCAGCCTCTTCCCCGCTGCGAGCATACTGGGCGGAGCCGCACGCATGGAAGACGGGACCGTGCCAACTGTGCAACAAGTGCTCGCCGGGCCATGAGAGCCGAGGCGTCACACGAGGTGCTCGCCTCGCGCGGGGACGTCTGGCGCTTTCTCGCCGAGCCGTATCACCTCGCCGACTGGTGGCCGACGATCTCAGCCGTTCACCCAGACGCGCGCGGCTTTCGCGAGGGTGCGCGCTGGGATGTCGCAGGCCCAGCCTCACCGACGCTCTTCCGCAAGGGCGGCGCGACCGGGCTCGCTATCGTCAAGACGATCGAGCTCCACGAGCGGGTCGTGTGGAATCTGACGGCAGACCGGCTCGAGCTCGAGGTGCGCCTGCGCTCGCTCGCGCCCGATCGCACACTTGCGATCGTCGCCGTCGAGGGCTCGTGGCGCCCGGAGGCGCTGGGCCGCCCTCGCTCGTTGCCGAGGACGGCGGCGTACCGGCTCTACGAGCTCGTGCAGACTGCCGCGTCGCTCAGCGGCGAGGTTGCCGGGTAGCGATGTTCGACTTTCGCTACCACGTGGCGTCCCTCGCCGCCGTGTTCCTCGCGCTCGTTATCGGCATCCTCGTCGGCGTCGGTATCTCGAGCGGCGGCTTTGTCTCCAAGAGCGAGCGGAACATCCTCAACGGCCAGATCGACGATCTGGAGAGCCAGCTCGACGCTTCTCGGGTGAAGACCGGAGAGCTGTCGCGGACGCAGCGCGCTGCTACGACGTACGTCGAGGAGTCGTATCCGTTGCTGATGGCAGATCGTCTTGCGTCGCACCGGGTGGCGCTCGTCTTCGTGGGGCCAGTGGATCAGCAGATCCGCGACCTCGTCGAGCGTACGCTCGTGGACGCCGGTGCGGGCACGACGCTGCGCATCCGCGCGATTCGCGTGCCCATCGATGTCGATGCCCTCGGCAACATGCTCGACGGCCGGCCGGCGCTCATCCGCTACGCGCGTCAGGACGCGGCGCGTGAGCTCGGTAGGCGGCTTGCGCAGGAGCTCGTTCGGGGTGGAAAGGCGCCGGTGTGGAGGCTCTTGGCACCACAGCTCGTCGAGGAGCGAGCAGGCAACGAGGAGCGTGCCGCCGACGGTGTCGTCGTCGCACGCTCGGTGCACGCCCAGCAGGGGGCGACGGCGAGGCTGCTGCGCGGGTTCTACGAAGGCCTGGCCAACGCTGGTGTTCCAGCCGTGGGGGTGGAGACGTCCCAGGAGACGCCGACCACGATCGACGGCTTCGACAAAGCCAATCTGGCGACCGTCGACTTCATCGACACGCACATCGGCCGGTTCGCACTCTCGCTGCTCCTCGCCGGCGCGCGGCCCGGTAGCTACGGCCTGAAGCAGACGGCGACGGACGGCGTCTTACCGCCGGTCGAGCCCGCGGCCGTCTCCAGCTCGCCCGCCGAGCGGTGAGCACACCGACCATCCTCATCGCCGCCCGCGACGAGGAGGAGCGGATAGGGGAGACAGTCGCGGCGCTCCGCCGTGAGCTGCCCGAGGCTGCGGTGATCGTGGCCGACGACGGGTCTCACGACCGCACTGCGTCCGTCGCCGAGGCCGCTGGCGCCCGTGTCCTTCGACTGCCGAGGCGAGGAAAAGGACAGGCGCTCACGCTCGCGGAGCGCGAGGCACCGCCGGGTCCCTTGCTGCTCTGCGACGCGGACGTAAGAGGAGAGCTGGCGCCGCTCCTTGTCTCAGGTGGCGACCTCACCGTTGCGGCGTTTGCCGAGCGGCGCGGTGGCGGCTTCGGGATCGCCAAGCGGGTGGCCCGCGCGCTCATCGACGCGAGGACCGGCTTTGAGCCGCGCGAGCCGCTGTCCGGCCAGCGTGCGCTGACGGAGCAGGCGCGTGAGCGGTGCTTCCCTCTCGCGGCCGGGTTCGGCTGCGAGGTCGGCATGACCGTCGACGCCCTCGAAGCCGGGTTGTCCGTCCACGAGGTCGAGCTCGTCCTGAGCCACCGCGCGACCGGGCGGGACGCAGCGGGGTTCGCGCACCGCTGGCGTCAGCTCGTGGATGCCTTGCTCGCGCTCGGGCCGCAGGAGATCAACCACCGCGGGCTCCGGCTGCCGCTCGTCGGCTGGCTCCTAGGCCTGGCAGGCGGGCCGGCAGCAACTGCCGTTGCCGCAGCCGGGCTCGCAGACGATCTCTGGAGCGGGCCGGAGCGAGGTATCAAGGCCCACCTCCGGGCCGGCAGGACGACGGGCGTGCTCAAGCTCGTGGCTATTCCGGTGGTGGGCCTGCTCGCGACGCGCAAGCTTTCCGGCGCCCTGCTCGTTGGGCTTGCGGCGAACCTCTTGAACCAGCTCGACACGAGGCCGGGCCGGGCGCTGAAGGCCTACCTCGTGCTAGCCGTCCCGATGCGAGCGCCGCTGCTTCCGGCCGCCGTCCTGCTGCCGTGTGATCTTCGGGAGCAGACGATGCTGGGTGACGGGGGGTCGAACGTCCTGGGGGGCTTGCTAGGCTTGAGGTCCGTGGGCAGGCTCCCGGCGCGCGGACGATGGATTGCAATCGGCGCCCTGACCTCCCTCAATCTCCTCGGTGAAGTTCGATCGCTCGGCGAGCTGATCGAGCGGACGCCGGTCCTCCGACGGCTCGACGCGCTCGGGAGACAACCGTGACGCGCATGCCGGTGAAGTACGTCTTCGTCACGGGCGGTGTCGTGTCGTCGCTCGGCAAGGGGATCACGGGCGCCTCGCTCGGCCTGCTGCTGAAGTCGCGCGGCTTCAAGGTCGAGATGCAGAAGTTCGACCCGTACATCAACGTCGACCCGGGGACGATGAGCCCGTTCCAGCACGGCGAAGTCTTCGTGACCGAGGACGGCGCCGAGACCGACCTCGACATCGGTCATTACGAGCGTTTCCTCGACCAGAACCTCAGCGCGACGTCGAACCACACGTCGGGGGCGGTCTGGTACTCCGTCATCCGCAAGGAACGCCGCGGCGAGTACCTCGGCTCGACGGTGCAGGTGATCCCGCACATCACGAACGAGATCAAGGAGCGCATCAGGCGCGTGGGTGAGACGACCGACTGCGACGTCGTCATCTCCGAGATCGGCGGCACGGTCGGCGACATCGAGTCGCTGCCGTTCCTCGAGGCGATCCGCCAGTTCCGGCGGGAGGCCGGGCCGGAGAACGTCCTCTACCTCCACGTCACGCTCGTGCCGTTCATCGACTCTGCCGGGGAGCTGAAGACGAAGCCGACGCAGCACTCGGTGAACGAGCTGCGCCGCATCGGTATTCACCCTGACATCGTCATCTGCCGTTCGCAGGAGCCGCTCTCGACGGACATCCGCGACAAGATCGCCCTGTTCGCGGACGTCGAGCCGGAAGCGGTCGTGACGAACGAGGATGTGACCGACGTCTACCTCGTTCCCGAGGCACTGCGCGACCAGGGGCTCGACGAGCTCGTCTGCAACAAGCTCGGGCTCGCGTCCGGCCCAGTCGGTCTCGGTGACTGGGAGACGCTGACGGAGCGCATCGAAGAGCGGAAGGACACGGTCGAGATCGCGCTCGTCGGCAAGTACGTAAAGCTTCACGACGCCTACCTCTCCGTGCACGAGGCCTTGAAGCATGCGGGCATCCACCACGGCTGCCATGTCCACGTGCGCTGGGTAGACGCTGAAGGCATGTCGCTCGAGGAAGCCGAGCGGGAGCTCGACCAGGTCGACGGCGTCCTTGTGCCGGGCGGCTTCGGTTCTCGCGGGTGGGAGGGGAAGATCCTCGCCTGCCGCGTCGCTCGTGAGCGGGGGATCCCTTACCTCGGCATCTGTCTCGGCATGCACGTCGCAGTCTCCGAGTTCGCGCGCCACGTGGTCGGGCTGGACGGCGCAAACTCGACGGAGATGGATCCCGAGACGCCGTTCCCGGTCATCGACCTCCTGCCCGAGCAGAAGGAGATCGAGGACCTCGGCGGCACGATGCGACTCGGCGCGCAGGCCGTCGAGCTCGCCGAGGGCACGCGCGCGCGCGAGCTCTACGGCGAAGCGGTCGTCCACGAGCGACATCGCCACCGCTACGAGGTGAACAACCACCTGCGGCCCCGGCTCGTGGACGCGGGGCTCGTCATCTCCGGAACCGTCTACGAAGGACGGCTCGTCGAGATCGTCGAGCTCCCTGACCACCCGTGGTTTGTCGCGAGCCAGTTCCACCCCGAGTTCAAGTCGCGGCCCGTGCGGCCTGCGCCGCTCTTCCGAGAGTTCCTCGGCGCCGCCCTCGAACGCGCCAGCGAGCGTTCGGGCATCTCCGCCGAGCGGTTGCGCGCAGCGGGCTGAGCCGCCGGAAGACCGACGGCTCAGCCTCGTACTAGCGCCTTACTTCGCGAGGCGGAACGAGATCAGTCGCCGCGTCGAGATGCCCGCGAGCACGGGCTCGCCGCCCTTGCGGGCGCGCACGAACATCACGACCAGCGTCTGGTTGCTCGCCGCCGGGAACTTCCTGCCGCGCTCCATGCGCAGGATTGCCATGCCGTCCCCTCCGGTCTGAGCCTCGGGGGGGATCGTGAACTGGTTGAACGGCACCGCCGTGACGTAGACGAGCGCGCCAGCCACGGGCCGGCCACCGCACGCCGTCACGCGGAATGCGACGATGAGGCCGGTCGTCGACCGCGGGATCGGGTTCGGCTGGACCTGGAAGCGGTCAACCAGCAGGCGGGCGGGCGGCGTCACCTGCGTGATGTTGATCGGACCGCTGCCGCCGGGGCACCCGGTGGGAGCGGCGACGTTGATGACGGCGGTCGGGGCGGAGGTCTCCGTCTCGGTGCCGATGGCGTTACGCGCGGTCACACGCACGCGGAGCGTCCTACCGAGGTCGGCCTGGCGCGCGACATACGTCCGACCGGTCGCGCCCGAGACGTTCGAGCAGTTGCCACCTCCGGCGTTACAGCTTCGCCACTGGAAGCTGAACGTGATCGGCTGAGTCCCCGACCACGTGCCGGGGTCCGCCGTCTGCGTGTTGCCGACGACCGGCGTTCCCGAGATCGTCGGCGGCGAGGCGGCGCGAGGCCGCGCGGAGCCCTGGACGATCCCTGTCGGGTTGGAAGCCGCCACGTCAGAGCCGTCCGCGTTCGTGGCGGTCACCCGCACGCGGATCCTGATGCCGACGTCGGCGTTGCGCAGCTGGTAGCTGTTCCCCGTGGCGCCGCCGATGGGTGCACAGTTGGAGCCATCGGGCGCTCCGCCGTCCGTCGGACAGCGCAGCCAGCGGTACCCGAACGACATCGGGGTCGAGCCCGACCACGTGCCACGATTGGCAGTCAGCGTTCGGCCGTCGATCGCCTGGCCGACGATGCTCGGCTCCCCCGTATTGTTCGGCGGGACGAGTGCCACCGCCGAGCCCGATCCAGGCAGTAGGGCGGCCGTCAATGCTGCGGCGGCCCCGAGCGGCAGTCCAACACGCGCCAGGAGTCGTCGCAGCCTTCTGTTCGTTGCAGGTCGATGCATGACACCTCCTTCGATAGTCGCCCGATACCCACTTGGACCGCGTCTGGACCAGCAGGAGAAGGCTTACGGGCCGGTTTTTCCCGCTTTTTCCTTTTCGCTAACGATTCGCACACGGATTGGGCTGAGCCGCCGGCACACTCCCCGGCGGCTCAGCCTCTTGCTATTTCGCCTACTTCGCGAGGCGGAAGGAGATCAGCCGTCGCGTCGAGATGCCCGCGAGCACGGGCTCGCCAGGCTTGCGAGCGCGGGCGAACATCACGAGCAGGGTCTGCTTCTTGGCTGCCGGGAAGCCGGACAGCCGGTCCATGTGCATCGTCGCCCAGCCGTCACCACCTGTCTGCTGCTCAGGCGGGATCGCGAACTGGTTGAACGGCACGGCCGTGACATACACGAGCGCGCCTGCGACGTCACGCCCGCCACACGCGGAGACGTGGAAGCGGACATTGAGACCGTCGGTCGTGCGGGAGACTGGATTCGGCACGACCTGGAAGCGGTCGACGAGAAGCCGCGCCGGCGGTGTGACCTGGTTGACCTGCATCGGGCCGTTTCCGGCAGGACAGGCCGCGGCAGCGACGGTCGACGTCGGAGCGGCCGTCAGCCTTGCATTGCCGTCGGCATGCGATGTGAAGCGGGCGCCGCGACTCAGCTGGAACGAGATCAGACGCCGCGTCGATACGCCCGCGAGCACGGGCTCGGTCCCCTTGCGGGCGCGGACGAACATCACGAGCAGCGACTGATTGTCCGCAGCCGGGAAGCCACGGAGCCTGTTCATCTGCATCGTCGCCCAGCCATCACCGCCCGTCTGCTGCTCAGGCGGGATCGCGAACTGGTTGAACGGCACGGCCGTGACATACACGAGCGCGCCTGCGACGTCACGCCCGCCACACGCCGAGACGTGGAAGCGGACAGTGAGACCGTTCGTCGAGAGCGGAATCGGATTCGGCGATACGCGGAAGCGGTCAACCAGCAGGCGTGCCGGCGGTGTGAGCTGGCCGATGCTGATCGGGCCGCTACCGCTCGGGCAGCCCGTGACCGGCTCCTCCGTGACGACAGCCGTCGGGGCGGACGTCTCGGTGTCGCTGGCGATCGAGTTCGTTGCAGTCACGCGGACGCGCAGCGTCCTGCCTACGTCGGCCTGCCTCGCCACGTATGTCTTCGCCGTGGCTCCGGAGATCGACGAACAGTTGCCGCCGTTCGAGTTGCAGCTACGCCACTGGTATGCGAACGAGATCGGCTGCGTGCCGGACCACGTCCCTGGGTCCGCCGTCTGTGTCGCGCCGACGACGGGCGAGCCGAAGATCGTCGGTGGGCTGACGACCCGAGGTCGGGCTGATCCCTGAACAACCGCTGTCGGGTTGGAGACGGCCGTGTCAGAGCCATCAGTATTCGAGGCTGTCACACGGACCCGGATCCTGATCCCCACGTCGGCGTCCCGCAGCCGGTACGTCGTATCGTCACCGGCGTTGCCTCCAATGGGGGCGCAGTTGGAGCCGTCAGCAGCTCCACCGTCAGGCGGACAGCGCAGCCAGCGGTAGGCGAACGACATCGGTGTCGTGCCGGACCACGTGCCTTGGCTCGCAGTGAGCGTCCGACCCTCGATGGCGTCGCCGACAATGCTCGGCTCGGCTGTGTTGTTCGGGGGTACGAGCGCAACGGCTGACCCCGAGCCCGGCAGAAGCGCTGCGGTCAATGTGGCCGCGGCGGCGACAGGGATTGCGACACGAAGGAGCAGTCGCATTCGCCGTCGCGGCGTTCTCGTTTCTGCTGCGTGCATGACACACCTCCTTGGGTGTCCGCCTCCGCTACCCGAGATGCCGCGTTTCAAGTCGCTCCGGACGCCGTCTTTGCCGGCTTTTTCCCTTGTGCTAACTATTCCCTCATGGTTCCTGAGGCGGTCCTGAAGGAGACGGAGGCAGGCCTCGTTCCCGAGGGCGAAGGGTGGTTCGTGGTCAACGCGCGGGACGTGACCTGGATTCGGAGCGAGGAGCGCGGGCAGGACACGGACTTCGAAGGGCGGCAGGAGTGGACCCAGCTCGGCTTCCGCATCCAGATTCTCTCGCCGGGTCAGCGTGGCCTCTACCATGGCGAGTCCGGCCAGGAAGACTTCCTCGTCGTCTCCGGCGAGTGCATGGCGATCATCGACGGAGAGGAGCGGCCGCTGAAGGCCTGGGATTTCTTCCACTGCCCACCGTGGACGCAGCACACGTTCGTGGGCGCCGGCGACGGGCCGTGTGTCATCGTCATGGCCGGCAACCGGGCGGGGGGTTTCGAGGCGGTCTATCCGGTCAACGATGTGGCCGCGAAGCACGGCGCGAGCGTCGAGGAGGAGACGACGAAGCCGGACGAGGCGTACACCCGCTTCGGGCCGGAGAAGAGGTCGGCATACGAGGATGGGTGGCTGCCATGAGCGGCGACGGCGCCTACGTCGTGAATGCACTTGGTGTCGACTGGAGAGGACGCGAAGGACTCGGGCGCTGGGCGAACCTCGAAGGCGATCGTGACTTCGACCAGCTTGGCTTCCAGCTCGTCGTCGTCGACCCGGGCGTGCCCGTCTGCATGTATCACGGCGAGTCGGAGCAGGAGGACTTCCTCGTGCTCTCCGGCGAGTGCGTGCTCGTCATCGAGGGAGAGGAACGCCGGCTCGAGCCGTGGGACTTCGTCCATTGCCCACCATGGACTGAGCACGTCTTCGTCGGCGCCGGGGACGGCCCGTGCGCCATCGTCATGGTCGGCGGACGAAAGCCGGAAGCGGACGAGGAGACCACCTATCCCGTCGACGACGCGGCGGCAAAGCACGGCGCGAGCGTCGAGGTCACGACGCCCGATCCGGCAGAGGCCTACGCACGGTTCACACGCCGAGAACCGAGTCCGTGCCGCGAAGGCGACCTCCCGGACTGGTGAGTGTTCCCGAGGCGGAGTTGAAGCAGACGGACACCGGCCTCGTGCCGGAGGGCGACGGGTGGTTCGTCCTCAACGCGCGTGATGCGGCATGGTGGAAGAGCGACGACCTCGGCCAGGCGACGACCTTCGAGGGCGAGCCGCGATTCTCCGAGCTCGGCTTCCACGTGGAGGTGCTCCAGCCCGGTCAGCCGAACTGCATGTACCACGGCGAGTCGCGCCAGGAGGGCTTTCTCGTCCTCTCCGGCGAGTGCATCGCCATCGTTGAAGGCGAGGAACGCGGCCTGAAGGCGTGGGACTTCGTCCACTGCCCGCCGTGGGCAGAGCACGTCTTCGTCGGTGCCGGGGAGCGCCCGTGTGTGATCGTCATGGTCGGACGGCGGGGGAGCGGGGGCGCGATCGTCTATCCAGTCAATGAGGTCGCCGCGAGGTACGGCGCAAGCGCCGAAGCGGAGACGAACGAGCCACAGAAGGCGTACGCACGCTTCGAACGGCCGTCGCGCACGCGCTACGAGGAAGGCTGGCTGCCGTGAGTGGCGTTCCGGAGGCCCGGCTCGAGACGTTGCCGGAGGGCCTCGGCGCAGAGGGATCGGGCTGGTTCGTTCTCAGCGCCCGCGACGCGCGCTGGTGGGAGCGTCAGGGGTTGGGCCGTTGGGCGGATCTCGAAGGCGACGGCGACTTCGCGCAGCTCGGCATGCGGATCGCCGTGCTCCAGCCGGGCCAGCCGAGCGGCATGTACCACGGCGAGACGGGCCAGGAAGATTTCCTCGTCGTCTCGGGCGAGTGCACCGCGGTCATCGAGGGTGAGGAGCGCTCACTCAAAGCCTGGGACTTCGTCCACTGCCCCTCAGGGACGAACCACACCTTCATCGGCGCCGGCGATGGGCCATGCGTGATGGTCACGGTCGGCGCACGAACGGAGGACGACGCGATCGTGTATCCCGTGAGCGAGGCGGCTGCGAAGCACGGCGCGAGCGTCGAGGTCGAGACTCCGCTGCCGAGGGAGGCCTACGCGCCGTACCCCCGCGAGCCGCTCTTTCAGCCGTACTCGGAGGGCGACCTCCCCGAGCTCTAGGCCGTCTTCAGGTACTCGTTCGCGAGGCGCTTCGGCGCCTGGATGAGCCAGGCGTCCTCAATCCGTTCGCGAAGCTCGTCGACGTCGATCGCGTCGAGGTGGACGAGCACGCCCGGGTAGCCCTCGTAGTGCGGCGTCTGGAAGTAGAGGTCGGGATGCGTGTCGAGCATGAGCTGCTTCTCGTCACGGTCGACGCGCAGCGCGAGCGTCCCGCCGTCACGGTCGCGGCTCTTCCAGGCAAAGAGCTTTCCGCGCACGCGGTATCCCGGTCGCTCGCCGGGGTCCTCGACCGCCTCGGGCAGCGAGAGCGCGATCTTGCGCACGGTTGACCACGTGACCACTGCCACGAGATTGTAAGACGTGGTCGCTCGGTGTTGATTTTCTTGTCGCGATCGGATCAAGATGCGCGTCCAGTCAAGAGGCGAAGCCCCCGGGGGAGGTAACAACTGTGAATCTGCGGCAACAACGAGCCCTGCGCTGGCTTACTGCCTTCGCGCTGCTCATCACTCTCGTGACGGTGGTCGGATCGGCGACCGCCGCCGATCTCGGGGATCCGAACGTTCGGATTGCCGACAGCTTCTACCCATGTCCGCTTCAGACCAACTTCAACGTTGGGCCTGCGGTGTCGGACTGCTTCAACACGACGAATTACCAGCCGCTGGCGTTTCCGGCCACCGGTCTTGACCAGGCCGACTGTGGTGATGCCACGAGCCCCTCACAGATCCACATCCATCGCACGACCGGATCCGCGTTCGTGCCGATCGGGGCGCCGTGGCTTAACGGCAGCGTCGACTGGGAGTTGACGGCGACGATTGGCGACCAAGACGGCTTGCCCGTCGGAGAGTTTCAACCGTTCCCCAGCGACGCGCCCATGGGGTCGTTCGGGTTGCCGACCGGCCCGCTCACGCTGTCGGGGACGATCAAGATCGACACGAACTTCGACTCGAGCGCTGACATCGTGGCCAACGTGTCGTCACTTGCGAACGACGGGAACTGGGGCGTCTGCCGCACGTTCGAGCAGGAGCCGAGCGGAGGGAATCCCGGCGGGGGCTCTGCTCCCATCACCGGCGCGTTCTACGTGCTCAACGCGGGTGTGCTGTCGTTCACCGTTACCTCCGGTCCCCCTGACCTCGGCAGCAGCGGCGTGGCCGAGGCGTACTTCTCGAACGACCTCGCGACATGCTGTAACGCTCTGCCCCCAGGCGCCGGCAATCCTCCGGGATTTGTCGATCCGGCCGTTGGTCACTTCCGGCTCCAGTTCGGCTCGACGCACCCCGCCGAGGGGACGTTCGACGAGCAGACGGCGGACCCGGACAATCTCCTGCTGACAGACTTCGAAGGTGCCGGGGGTGTCAGCGTCGAGTTCTCCGAGCTCGACGGACCCGTCGCGACGACAGTGATCCACCTCACGGATGTGCCTGACACGGAGGGCCAGTTCAACGTCGGCGATCCGCCGGCCGTCTACGACATCTCGGCGAGCCCTGCCCCTCCTGCCGGTACGGTCATCACCATCTGCTTGCCGTACGGATCGCTTCCGGCTGGTGCCACGCCGGAGATCAAGCACTACGTGAACGGCAACTGGGAGGATGTCCCCACGACGTCCATTTCGGGGTTCCCGGACCAGATCGTCTGCGGTGAGATCACGTCGTTCTCGGTCGTCGCCGTCGGCTACGACCCTCAGATCTATGACGTTACAGGGCCGTTCCAGCCGGTCGACGCGTATCCGACGGTGAACACGATGAAGGCCGGCCGCAGCGTGCCGGTGAGGTTCTCCCTCGGTGGTGACTACGGGCTCGACATCTTCGCCGATGACTATCCGCTGGCGGTCGGCGGCGAGTGCAGCGCTAGTGTCGACCCTGTCGAGACGACGACGACGAACGCCTCAGGGCTCGTCTACGACGCGGCGTCCGGAACCTACACGTACAACTGGAAGACCTCGAGTTCGTGGAGGGGACAGTGCCGCACGCTGATCCTCCAGTTCTCGGACGGCCAGGAGCTCAAGGCCAACTTCAAGTTCAACTAGGCGGATAGCTCAGCGCAGGCCCCGCGGCTCGTCGTCGCGGGGCCCGCGTCTCACCGTAGGATCCGGCGCGTGCCCGCGTTGGACCTTTTCCTGGAGCTTGCGACGATCCCCAGCCCGCCGGGCGAGGAGCGAGCGGTCGCCGATCGCGTGACGCAGGAGCTGCGCGGACTCGGCCTCGACGTCCTCGAGGACGACGTTGGCCCGAGCATCGACTCCACGATGGGGAACCTCTACGCGCGCCTCGAGCCGACCGCCGAAGGCACGCCGATCTTCCTCTGCGCGCACCTCGACACCGTGCCACCGGAAGGCCCGATCGAGCCGGTAGTCGAGGACGGGGTCGTCCGCAATGCTGCGCCGACGATCCTCGGTGCCGACAACAAGGCTGCCGTTGCGTCGATGGTCGAGGCTGCCCGCCGCACGCTCCAGGGAGGCCGCCGCCACGCCGGCCTGGAGCTCGTCTTCACGGCGAAGGAGGAGGTCGGCCTGCGCGGTGCGTACGCGTTCGATCACACGCGGCTCCACGCGGAGCTCGGCTACGTCTACGACCAGGCCGCGCCGATCGGCGAGATCGTGATCGGCGCGCCGTGGGCGGCGACGCTGGAGGTGGCCTTCCGCGGCCGCTGCGCGCATGCCGGCATGTACCCGGAGGAAGGTCGCTCGGCGATCGCAGCCGCCGCGCGGGCGATAGCCGACCTCAGGCTGGGCCGCATCGACGAGGAGACGTCCGCGAACGTCGGCCAGATCGAGGGTGGAACCGCGCGCAACATCATCCCCGAGCACTGCCGGTTGAAAGCCGAGGCGCGTAGCCATGACGAGGCGAAGCTCGCGGACGTCGTGCGCGAGATGGAGGAGGCGTTCGCGTTTGCAGCCGCGCTCGAAGAATGCGAGGTCGAGACGCAGATCGACCGCTCGTACCGCGGCTATCGCTTCCGCAAGGACGAGCCTGCGGTCGCGCTCGCGGCCCAGGCGCTCGAGCGCTGCGGCTTCACCCCGACGTATGCCCTTACGGGAGGGGGCGCCGACGCGAATGTCTTCAACGAGCGCGGCATCCCCTGCGTGACGCTCGCGAACGCGATGGCGGAGATCCACACGCCCGACGAGCACATCGCCGTCGCCGACGTCGAGGCGATGGTGGACGTCTCGCTTGCGCTCCTCGATGGCGCTCTCGCTTAGGCGGGGCCGCGTAACGGCAGTCCTCGAGCGGCTGCCGGAGCTCATCCGCTGCGAGGTGGACGGGGCGCCGTGCGTCGCCTATCCGCGGCTGACGGGTCCGGTCGAGGAGGGCGATGACGTCATCGTGAACGTCCAGGCGCGTGAGCTCGGGCTCGGCTCCGGCGGATTCGACGTCCTCCACGTGAACCTCACGCGCGGGCTCGAGCTTGCCGGCGAGGAGGGCGCGCACGTAATGAAGCTCCCGTACACGCCGCTTCAGCACGCCGTCCTTCACGACGAGGAGTCGACGGAGCTCGCGGATGCGCTGGACGGCATGCCCGTCGTCTGCTGCTCGCTGCACAGCCAGGTCGTGCCCGTGTGTGCGGGCATCGGCGAAGGCGTGCGCGTCGTGTACCTCCAGCTGCCGGGCGGCGCGCTGCCCGTTTCCCTCTCCGACGCCGTACGAGCGCTGAAGGACCGCGTCCTCGTGGAGACCGCCGTCGCGGTCGGCGCGTGCGTCGACGGCGACATCCACTGCGTTTCGACCGCCTCGGCGCTCGCCTGGGCACGGTCGGCCGGCTTCGAGGTCGCCGTGTGCGGAATCGGCCCGGGCGTCGTCGGCACGGCCACCGATCTCGGCCATGGGGGCCTCGCGGCGGCAGAGGCAGCGAATGCCGCCTCGGCGCTCGGTGGGCGCCCGATCGTCGCGGTGCGCAGGTCAGACGCCGACGAGCGGGAGCGCCATCAGGGCATCTCCCATCACGCCCTCGCGGTGCTCTCGCTGTGCCTGGGCGAGGTGGTGATCAACACGGAGGACGCCACAGGCTGGCGCGAAGCATGCGAAGGGCTGCCCCTGTCGCACATGGGGCGAGGGCCGGACGACGATCCTGCCTTCTTCGAGGCGGCCTACGCGGCCGGGATGACTGCTCGGACTATGCTCGGATAGTGGCGATGGAAGAGCGAAAGCTCGGGCCGGTCATCGGCCTGGGGACGTCCGGCACGTTCAAGGGAGACGCCGGGCTTGCGACCGAGGTCGTGGCCGCCACGATCGAGTCCGGCGGCCGGCTCGTCGACACGTCGCCGATGTACGGCGAGGCCGAGGCGTCCCTTGCTCAGGCCTTCGACGGCCGCCGCGAGGACGTCACGCTCGCCACGAAGATCTGGGCGCAGACCCTCGACGAGGGTCACGAGCAATTCCAGCAGCAACTCGACTGGTACGGCCGCGTCGACGTCGAGCAGGTTCACAACCTCGTCAATTGGCGCGAGCACCTCGAATGGATCGAGGACGAGCGGGAGGCGGGCCGCGTGGGCATGGTCGGCGTCACGCACTGGAACCGCGACGCGCTGCCCGATCTCGCCGCCGCGCTGCGCACGGGCCGCTTCGAGCAGGTGCAGCTGCCGTACAACCCGTTCGAGCGCGAGTGCGAGAAGGAGCTGCTGCCGATCGCGGCCGAGCAGGGCTTGGCCGTGATCGTCATGAGGCCGTTCGGCGACGGCGACCTCTTCGCGAAGCCCCCGCCGCCGGAAGCGCTCGAGCCGCTGCGTCCCTTCGGCATCGAGACGTGGGCGCAGGCTCTTCTCAAGTGGGTGCTTTCCGACGAGCGCGTCGACGTCGCCATCCCCGCCACGTCCAAGGCCGGCCACGTACGTGAGAACGCGGCTGCAGGCTCGCCGCCCTGGCTCGGCCAGGAGGAGCGCGACTACATCTCCCGGCTGGCAGAGCGTTAGTCTTCGCCGCTATGCGAATTGGGGTCGTCCGGGAGATCAAGACCGATGAGCATCGCGTCGCCCTGACCCCCGCGGGAGCACGCGAGCTCGTGCGCAAGGGCCACGACGTCGTCGTCGAGACCGGGGCCGGCCACGGCAGTGCGTTTCCGGACGACGCCTACGAAGCAGTAGGCGCACGCGTCGCCGAGGTCGACGACGTCTGGGGAGAGGCCGAGCTCCTGCTCAAGGTCAAAGAGCCCATCGAGGTCGAGTATCCGCGGCTGCGCGACGACCTCGTCCTCTTCACGTACCTCCACTTGGCCGCCGACGAGCGGCTCACGCGCGCGCTCGTCGATTCGGGGATTGCCGCCGTCGCCTACGAGACGGTGGAGGCGGAGGACGGCCAGCTACCGCTGCTCGCGCCGATGAGCGAGGTCGCGGGTCGCCTGGCGACACAGATGGGCGCGTGGGCGCTCGAGAAGCCCCAGGGCGGCCGAGGCATCCTCCTCGCGGGCGTGCCCGGTGTGCCTCCGGCCAAGGTGCTCGTGATCGGCGGCGGCATCGTCGGTTACAACGCTGCCCTCATCGCCGTCGGGATGCAGGCGGACGTCTGGGTGCTCGACAAGTCCGTTGAGCGCATGCGCGAGCTCGAGATGATGCTCGACGGTCGCATCACGCTCGCGATGTCGAACGAGCTCCAGATCCGAGAGGCGATCCACGACGCCGATCTCATCATCGGCGCCGTGTTGATCCCTGGTGCGCTGGCGCCGAAGCTCATCACGCGGGACATGCTCCCGACGATGAAGCAGGGCTCCGTCATCGTCGACGTGGCCATCGACCAGGGCGGCTGCGCCGAGACCTCGCGGCCGACCACGCACTCCGACCCGACGTACGTCGTGGACGGCGTCGTCCACTACTGCGTGGCGAACATGCCCGGCGCCGTGCCGATCTCGGCGACGAAGGCGCTGACGAACGTCACGCTGCCCTATGTCGAGGCCATCGCGAAACACGGCCTCGCGGCAGCGGTCGCCGAAGATCCGGCGCTCGCCCGCGGGGTCAACGTGCTCGGCGGCAAGGTCACGTACGAGGCCGTCGCCGATGCGCACGGCATGGAGTACTCACCGCTCGAAGACGCGCTCGGCGCGCCCGTCTAGCCCTGAGCTTTTGCCTTCGCCGCGGCTTCCTTCGTGCCCGGCGATACCTTCACGACGACCCAGGTCACGCCGGCGGCGATCCCGATGATGCACGGGATGTAGATCGCGACGCCGAGGAGGCCGAGGGCGGTGCTCATGCCGTTCTAGGATAGACACATGCCGCGCGCGTGCGTCATCGTGCTCGACGGCGTGGGCGCTGGCGCCCTGCCGGACGCAGCAGAATTCGGAGACGAAGGCTCCGACACGCTCGGCAACGTCGCACGCGCCGTGGGCGGCCTCGATCTGCCCGCGATGGAGGCACTCGGGCTCGGCAACGTCGCTCCGCTCGAGGGTGTGGCGCCGATGGCGGGCGCTCCAGCTGTCGCCGGGCGCCTATTGGAGCGGTCGAAAGGCAAGGACACGACGCTCGGCCACTGGGAGATGATGGGCATCGTCACGCCGCAGGCGCTGCCGACCTATCCGCACGGCTTCCCACACGACGTCATCGACCCCTTCATGCACGCGACCGCGCGCGGCGTGCTCGGCAACAAGCCGGCCTCGGGCACGGAGATCATCCAGGAGCTCGGCGAGAAGCACCAGGAAACGGGAAAGTGGATCGTCTACACGTCCGCGGACTCGGTGTTCCAGGTCGCCGCGCACGAGGAGACGATCCCGCTCGAGGAGCTGTACGAGGGGTGCCGCAAGGCGCGGGAGATCCTCACGGGCAAGCATGCCGTCGGACGCGTCATCGCGAGGCCGTTCATCGGGGAGCCGGGCAACTACGAGCGAACGCCGAACCGCCACGACTTCTCGCTCGAGCCGCGGCGGCCGAACTATCTCACGCAAATTCGGGAAGCCGGTACCGAGGTGCACGGCGTGGGAAAGATCCCCGACATCTTCGCCCACCTCGACATGGACGCCGAGCACCCGACGAAGTCGAACGTCGAAGGTATCACCGTCACCGAAAAGCTGCTGCAGGAGCTCGACTCCGGCTTCGTGTACACGAACCTCGTCGAGACGGACATGCTCTGGGGACACCGCAACGATCCCGAGAACTTCCACCGTTGCCTACAGGACTTCGACCGGCGACTGCCCGACCTGCTGGAGGCACTGCGCGTGGGCGACCTCCTCATCATCACGTCCGACCACGGCATCGACCCCACGACGCCGTCGACGGACCACTCGCGTGAATACGGGCTCCTGCTCGCATACGTCCAGGGGAAGAACGCTGCCGGGCACGTCCACGAAGGCGAGCTCGGCGACGTCGGCGCCACCGCGAACCTCTGGCTCGGCGGCAAGTCCGCGTCGAGGAGGCTCACGGGCGCGCCGATCCTCGAGCCGTGACTCACGCCGCCGGCCGATCATCCTCCCGGAGGGCGGCGGAGCCGCCCTCCGGACGACCTGACGCCGCCCCAGCGACGTGAGACGGCTCAACGACCCTCAGCGGGTTCGCGACGAGTACGCGACCGAGGACGGTCTGCGGGCTCGTGCCTCGATCTACGAAGCTATCTCCGGTCCGGATGCGCGGGAGCTTGCCTTCGAGGCTGTTCGCGAGGCAGCGCCGCGCCGCGTGCTCGAGGTCGGCTGTGGCTGGGGCGAGTTCGCGGAGCGGCTCGAGGCCGACCTGGGGCTGGACGTCGTTGCTGTCGATCTCTCGCCGCGCATGGTCGAGCTCGCCCGCGAGCGCGGTGTCGACGCCCGCACGGGGGACGTGCAGGACCTGCCCTTCGAGGACGCGTCGTTCGATGTAGCGGTGGCCAACTGGATGCTCTACCACGTCCCCGATCTCGAACGGGGGCTCTCCGAGCTGGCGCGTGTCCTTCGTCAGGGTGGCAGGCTCGTCGCAGCGACGAACAGCCTCGATCACCTGAGCGAGCTGTGGCTGCTCGTCGGCCGTGATCGTCACTGGGAGCAGGAGCGGTTCTTCAGCGAGAACGCCGAAGGACCGCTGCGGCGGTACTTCACGTCGGTCGAGCGTCGTGACATGACCGGGAGCGTCACCTTCGCCGACCGGGATGCGGTGCGAGGCTACATCGCGTCGTCCGTGGCGCACAAGCACCTCGCCGACATCGTCCCGGAGCTCGCCGAGCCGCTCGTCGCCACGCGGCGCAACTCGATCTTCGTCGCCGAGAAGTGATCAGGCCCGCGGAGCTGATCGAACGGAAGCGCGACGGCGGGGAGCTGTCGACGGAGGAGCTCTCGGAGCTCGTCCTCGGTTACACCCGTGGCGATGTCCCTGACTACCAGATGGCCGCGTTCCTCATGGCCGTCTACTTCCGAGGCTTGTCGGGCACCGAGACGTTCGCGCTGACGGACGCGATGATCGCGAGCGGCGACACGATCCACCTCGGCTCGGCACTCGGCCGAAGGGTCGTCGACAAGCACTCGACCGGCGGCGTGGGGGACAAGACGTCGCTGGCGGTTGGGCCCATCGTGGCGGCGTGCGGCGTCCCCTTCGGGAAGATGTCCGGCCGCGGCCTCGGGCACACGGGCGGCACGCTCGACAAGCTCGAGTCCATTCCCGGCTTCCGCGTCGAGCTCACGGTCGAAGAGCTCATCGCACAGGTACGCGAGGTCGGCGTTGCGATCATCGGCCAGACGGGCGACCTCGTCCCGGCCGACAAGCACCTCTACGCGCTGCGCGATGTGACTGCGACGGTGGACAACGTCTCGCTGATCGCCGCGAGCATCATGTCGAAGAAGATCGCCGGCGGCGCCGACGCGATCGTCCTTGACGTCAAGGTCGGCGACGGGGCGTTCATGAAGACGCTCGACCACGCCCGCGAGCTGGCCGAGACGATGATCGAGCTGGGGCGCCGGGAGGGCCGTCAGACGGTCTGCGTGCTAACGGACATGGATCAACCGCTGGGTGGAGCGGTCGGCAACTCGCTCGAAGTGCGCGAGGCGCTCGACACGGTGCGCGGCGACGGGCCTAGCGACTTCACAGAGCTCGTGCTCGACGCGTGCGCGCATCTCCTCGCCCTATCCGATCTCGGCGTGGGGGAGGAGGAAGGGCGCCGGCTCGCGGAGCAGGTCGTTGCCAACGGCTCTGCCGCGGACGTCTGGAGCCGGTGGATCGAGGCTCAGGGCGGCGATCCCGACGAGAATGCGTTGCCCGCGGCGCCCGTCGTGCGCGAGGTCGCCGCGCCGCGAGCCGGTCACGTCGGCCGGCTGGCAGCGATCGCGGTGGGCACGGCCGCGCTGCACCTCGGTGCAGGACGCGCGTCGAAGGAGCACGAGATCGACCACGCCGTCGGCGTCGTCTGCCATCGCAAGCGCGGCGACGCTGTGGAGGACGGGGACGTGCTCGCCGAGGTACACGCGCGCGACGACGGATCTGCGGCAGCGGCTGTGCACGAGGTCTTGGCCGCGTACGAGATCTCCGACACGCCTCCGGCCCCGCGCCCGCTCATTCTCGACGTGCTTCAGTAAGCGCCGTGCCCGAGCTGCCGGAAGTAGAGACGTATCGCGCGAAGCTCGAACTGCGTCTGCTCGGGCGGACGTTCCGGCGCGTGCGCGTTCACGACCAACGGCTGACGATGCCGCTCGAGCCGTCCGAAGTGGAGGCAGAGCTCCAAGGCGAGCGCGTCGCGTCCGTCGAGCGGCGCGGCAAGTATCTGCTCATCCGCTTCGACGGCGGGCTCGCGCTCGTCGTGCATCTCCGCATGACCGGCGGCTTTCCCGAGCAGCCGGGAACGCACGAGCGCGCGCTCATCGAGCTCGACGATGGATCCGGTCTCGCGTATCGGGACGTGCGCCGGTTCGGAACGTGGCACGTGCTCGCACCTTCCGAGCTCGAGGAGTACCTTGCGGCGCGTCTCGGCCCGGAGCCGCTCGGCCCGCGCTTTACGGTGGGCTTTCTCGCCGAGCGACTGGCGCGGCGGCGCGCGCCTCTGAAAGCCGTGCTTCTCGACCAGCGCGTCGTGGCCGGGATCGGGAACATCTACGCCGACGAAGCGCTCTGGCACGCGCGGCTCCATCCCTTGCGACCGGCGGTAGAGCTCGATTCGGAGGAGATCGCCGCGCTCCGACGGGGCGTGCGTCGCGCACTCCGGCGGGGTATCGAGCGCCAGGGGGCGAATCTCGGCGACGGCGCGTATCCATCGGGCTCGATGCAGGAGGACTTCCGCGTCTACGGACGGACGGGCAAGCCGTGCCGAAGGTGTCGCACGCCCATCGAGAAGACGCGTGTGGCGGGTCGAGGCACGCACTTCTGCCCCGGCTGCCAGCAATGACGGTGCGGCTGCCTGCGGGTGTGCTCGTCGGGCACTCGACCGATCGAGAGGGCTGGACCGGTTGCACTGTCGTCCTGCTGCCGGAGGGAACCACGGCGTCCTGCGAGGTTCGCGGCGGAGCTCCCGGGACGAGGGGGACAGACGCCCTCTCGCCCGCCAGCGTGGGCCCTGGGGCGAACGCGATCCTCCTCACGGGCGGGAGCGCGTTCGGCCTGGCCGCAGCGGACGGTGTCGTACGGTGGCTGGGCGAGCGCAGCCGCGGCTATCCGATGTCGACGGGACCGGTGCCCGTGGTAGCGAGCGCGGTGGTCTACGACCTCGGGCTCGGGAGCCCAGAGGCGAAGCCCGACGCAGGCTCGGGCTACGCGGCGTGCGAAGCGGCCACGCCTCAGCCGGAGCGTGGGAGTGTCGGCGTGGGGACCGGGTGCACTGTCGGCAAGCTGATGCGCGATGGCCGGACGAAGGGCGGTCTGGGGATCGCCGCGTGTGAGATCGCCGGCGGAGGGGTCGTGGCCGCGTTGGCCGCGGTGAACGCCGTCGGCGAGGTGCTTGCCGAAGATGGCTCGGTGCTCGCCGGCATCTGGCGGGACGACGCGTACGTGCGCTCGGCGGCCGTTCTCGCCGAAAGAGCGGCGGACCCCAGCGGGGAGGCGACGACGCTCGTTTGTATCGTCACCGACGCGACGCTCACGAAGACCGAAGCGTGGGTCGCTGCGCGGGCTGCTCAGGCTGGCCTGGCTCGTGCCGTCGACCCGGTGTGGACGCCTTTCGACGGCGATGCGGTCTTCTTCGCTGCGACGAACGAGCGAGAGGTGGATCCGCTTGCGGTTTACGTCGCTGCGGCCGACGCGACGGCGGCGGCGATTCGGGACGGCGTGCGGCAGGCAACTGGTGCGCCGGGATGCCCCGCGCTGTCGGAACGTTGACGTGCCGCCCTGCGCACCGCGGCAGGAGTTGCACTTTCGTCACGATTCCGCTTCAGACACGCGACAACTTCCCCGGTAGGCTGAAACCGGGAGGAGGCATGGGGTGGCCCCCCTGAAGGAGGCCGGCGCGTGCCCTCTCTAGACTGGCCGTAATGGCCGGGCGAAGCGTCACGACGGAAGCCGTCGTCCTGCGCTCGCTGCGCTTCTCCGAGGCAGACCGGATTCTCCACCTCTACACGCTGGATCGCGGGCGCGTGGGGGCGATCGCCAAGGGCGCGCGGAAGACCCGCTCACGGTTCGGGGGCCGCCTCGAGCCGCTGTCGCACGTCGAGCTCGTCTTCCACGAGGGCCGCGGCGAGCTGCAGACGGTGACGGGCGCGTCACTCGTCCGCTCCCACGCTTCGATCCGCGACGACGCGCGCCGGTCGGCGATCGGTCTCGTGGCCGCCGAGGCCGTGCTGCGGCTGTTCCCGGAGCAGGAGCGGAACGACCGCGTGTTCACGGCGCTGACCCGCTTCCTCGACCTGCTCGACGAGTCCACCGGCGAGTCCTCACGTGCAGAGCTCGACCCGCTCGGCCTGTCCTTCCAGCTCAAGTTGTTGTGGCTCGCCGGCTATCTCCCACATGTCGGCAGCTGTGCGGAATGCGGCTCCGCATCGCCGATCACGGGCTATTCCCCTCACGCCGGCGGCGCCGTGTGTGGGAGCTGCGGCAACGGGTCGCTCGCGCTCTCTCCGGAGGGTCTCGCGGCCATCGACGGGCTGCTCCGCCGGCCGCTCGCCGAAGCGGGTGAGGCTGGAGTGACGGAGCGGGGGGCGCGCGACGCGCTTGCGGTCGTGTCCGCGTCGTACGAGTTCCACGGCGGATTTCGATTACGCACGCTCTCAGCGTGATTTCCATGCAAAGCCGGGTTGCACCTGTCCCGTACTGCCGCGAAGATGGCAGACGTGGACGATGGGCAGGTCGATGAGCTACGAGGCTGGGCTCAAGGCCTCTCGTCCGACCCCCGAGCCGAGGTGAAGGCAGCCGCGAAGGCGATCACGATGCTCGCCGACGAGCTCGAGGCGGCCAGGAGTCAGCTGCTCGAGGAGCGGATGATTCGCGAGGCGCTCGAGTCGCGGCTCGCGGATGAGGAGGCGGCCGAGATGGAGCGCGACCTGCGCACGCGGCTGCTCGCACGCCTGTCCAGGGGGAAAGCGTGAACGGGGCGCAGGCCATCCCGTAGTACGAGGGCCCGCGTCCGTTCTGCGAGACTGGCGCCGCGATGAGGCGGGAGCTGCCCGGCGGCTACGAGCTCGACGACGACGTCGACCGCGTCGACATCGACGCCGTTCACCGCTACCTGTCGGAGGAGTCGTACTGGGCGGCGGGACGCCCGAGGGCCGTGGTCGAGGAGCTCGTGCGCGGCGCATCACGCGTCGTCGGGCTCTATCGCGACAAGGAGCAGGTCGGCTTCGCACGGACGTTCTCGGACGGCCACACGCTCGCGTACCTCGCCGACGTCTACGTGCTGGAGGAGCATCGGGGCAATGGGCTCGGCGTGGAGCTCGTTCGCGAGGCCGTGGAGCACAGCCCGTTTGCCGAGGCGCACTGGCTGCTGCACACGAGAGATGCCCAGCGGCTGTACGAGCGCTTCGGCTTCGGTCCGCCGGGTGAGCGGCTGATGGAGCGCCGCCGGCCTTAGGTGCGTCGACCCGACCGCACGCGCGTCCTCACGATCGCACTCGCGACGGGCGTAGCGGTCGCGTTCGCGGACTCATCTATCGTGGTGCTCGCGCTGCCCGCTCTCTACGGCGAGTTCGACACGACGCTCGTCGGCGTCTCGTGGGTGATCTCTTCGTACAACCTCGTCGTCGCCGTCGGGGCTTTCTGCCTGGTTCCCTTCGCGCGCCGCCTGCGCCCTCGCCCGACGGGCATCGTCGGCGTCGCCCTCTTCGCGGCGGGATCAGCCGGCTGCGCAGCGTCGTGGACGCTCGACGTCCTCATCGGCTTTCGCTGCCTGCAGGCGCTCGGAGGCACGCTGCTCCTGGCCGCGTCGCTGCGTGGCCTGGCGGCGTTCACCGGCTCTACGGCCCGCGGTGCGGTCGTCTGGACGATGGCAGGGACGTTCGGCGCCGCCGCCGGCCCTGCCTTGGGAGGAGTGCTGACACAGCTGTTCGACTGGCGGGCGATCTTCGTCGTCCAGGTGCCGCTCGCCCTCGTCGCGTTGGCGGCGATGACGGATGCGCGTGTGCGCGGCCTCTCGCCCGAGCCTCGTGAGCGCGGGGAGAGACCGCACGCGCTCGCCGCTGACACGGGCCTCGGGCTCGTGTTCGGCGCGCTCGTGGGAGCGCTCTTCCTCTCTGTGCTGCTCGTGATCACCGTCTGGTCGCTCGACCCGGTCGCCGGCGCGCTCGTGGTGAGTGCGCTCCCGGCGGCAACGCTCGCCGTACGCCCTCTTGCAGCCACCCTGGAGACCCGTACCGCTGCACTCGGAGGCGCGGCGCTGCTGGCGGGCGGCCTCGTCGCGCTGGCGATGCTGCCTCGAATCTCGAATCTGCTCGTGGCGCTGGCGCTCGCGTTCTGCGGCGCCGGGCTCGGGCTGGCGGTTCCTGCGCTGACCGGAGTAGCGCTCGATCCCGAGGGTCGGGCGATACGGAGCGTTCTCATGACCGTCGGTGCTCGCCACGCAGGCCTCGTGCTCGCGCTTGCCCTCATCGCGCCGTTGCTGTCGGAGACGCTCTCGGGCTCTGACGACAAGGCGCTGCTGGCGGGCGCTCAGGTCGTGCTCGAGGGGAACGCCGACCTCCGTCAGAAGGTGCCGATCGCTCTCGACCTGCGCGAGGCGTTAGACGACGCGAAGAAAGGCGAGGTCCCAGACCTCGCACGGCCGTTCGACGAACGCGGTGCCGCTAGCGACAGCGGCCTGCGGGAGATGCGGGACGATCTCATCACGACGCTCGAGAGCGTCGTCACGCGCGGCTTCCGGTCCTCGTTCGCCCTCTCGGCGCTGCTCGCCCTGCTGGCTCTGATCCCGGCGTCGCGGCTGCGGAGAGCGACGTGAAGCCTGTTCGCGTGCTCGCGGCGCTGCTCGTCGCAGTCGGGGTGCTCATCGGCGTGGAGCTCGCAATGGGCGCTCTCGACTTCGGCGAGACGAGGATCGCCAACCCCTGTACTACCGAGGCCGACTTCGAGGGAGGCGGGATCGACGGAGCGGTTCAGCGCTTCGCGCTCTCCGCGATCAGCGGCGCCGCCTGCGAGCTCGGGACGTCGCGCGAGGAGCTCGTGCTCTCCTTCGTGCCTTCGGCGAACGCGTCCGACGTCCGCTGGGACAAGGAGACGATCAACCGCGCCTTACGGGCCGGCGTCGAGCGGGCGGCGGAGGACACTGCCGGCAAGGGCGTGCTCGGCTCGCTGCTCGGGGGACTGCTCGACGAGATCCTCGCCGATCCGCTCGCCTGGATCCTCGGGCAGTCCATAGGCTAGGCGGGTGGCGGCCCTCAACTACCAGGAGATGATCGCGGCGCTCCACGCCTACTGGGGGGAGCAGGGCTGCGCGATCATGCAGTCGTACCACACGGAGCTCGGCGCGGGAACCGCAAATCCGGCGACGTTCCTCCGCAGTCTCGGCCCGCATCCGTGGAAAGCCGCGTATGTCGAACCGTGCATACGCCCGCCCGACGGCCGCTACGGCGAGAACCCGTTCCGCTTTCAGCACTACTTCCAGTACCAGGTGATCCTCAAGCCTGCGCCGGAAAACGTGCTCGACCTCTACGTCGGCTCGCTCTCGGCCATCGGCATCGACATCGAACGGCACGACATCAGGCTCGTCGAGGACGACTGGGAGCAGCCCTCGATCGGCGCGTGGGGCCTCGGGTGGGAGGTGTGGTGCGACGGCATGGAGATCACGCAGTTCACGTACTTCCAGCAGGTCGGCGGCATCGAGCTGGACGTGATTCCCGCCGAGATCACCATGGGGCTCGAGCGGCTGGCGATGTTCCTCCAGGGGAAGAGGACGGCGTTCGACCTCGAGTGGGCGCCCGGCCTCACCTGGGGGGACGTCTACCGCGAGAACGAGCGCCAGTGGTCGATCTACAACTTCGAGGAGGCGCCCGTCGACGTGCTCGCGCGCCGCTTCACGGAGCACGAGAAGGAGGGTGCACACCTGGTCGAGCGCGGGCTACCGCTGCCCGCGTACGACCAGGCGCTGAAGTGCTCCCACCTCCTCAATCTGCTCGACGCCCGCGGTGCGGTCTCGGCGACGGAGCGCGCCGCCTACATCCTCCGGGCACGGAACCTCACCCTCACGGTGGCCCGCCTCTACGTGGAGACGCTCGATGCCGGCGCTCCTGCTTGAGATCGGCTGCGAGGAGCTGCCGGCGTCCGCCTGCAAGGAGGCGGAGGCGCAGCTGCCCACGCTCGTGCGCGCGCAGCTCGGCGTCGACCCGTCGCACGTCTACGTCACGCCGCGGCGCATCGCCTTCGTCGTCGACGAGCTGCCGGAGACTGCCGAGGAACAGCTGGTCAAGGGCCCGCCGGCCGAGCGGCGCGAGCAGGCGGCGGCAGGTTTCGCCAAGCGCTACGGGCTGACCGAGGGGGACCTCGAGGAGCGGGACGGCCACCTGTGGGCGCGCGTTCCCGGCGACCTCCTGCACGGCGAACCGTTGCTCGACCGGCTGCGTGCCATCGTGCACGGCTTCCAGTTCACGAAGTCGATGCGCTGGGACGGCGGCGGCCTCCGTTTCGCCCGTCCGGTGCGGTGGTTCTGCGAGAAGCTCGACGCCGAGACGCTGGCCGGGCATGGAATGACGTTCGGTCACCGTTTCACGCACGGCGAGCTCGAAGTTCCGTCCGCGCAGGAGTACGCCTCGACGTTGCGGGCCGCGAACGTCGAGCCCGACGCGCCCGAGCGGCGCCGCCAGATCGTGGAGGCGCTCGATGCGCTCGGCGACTGGCAGGACCCGCTCGGGAAGCTCGACGAGGTCGTGTACATGGTCGAGTGGCCGCTCGTCTTCGGCTCGGAGTTCGACGAGCGGTTCCTGCGCCTGCCCGAGCGCGTGATCGTGACGGCCATGCAGAGCCACCAGCGGTACTTCCCGCTCGGCGAGAACCGCTTCGCCGTCGTGGCTGCAGGCGGCGAGGTGGATGTCACTCGTCCCGGGTACACGCGCGTGCTGGACGCGCGGCTCGAGGATGCGGCGTTCACGTTCGACCGAGACGTCGCGGTCGGGATCGAGGAGCTGGCGAACCGGCTCGACCGGATCACGTTCTTCGAAGGCGGCGGCACGTTCGCCGACAAGACAACGCGGCTGGTCGAGCTCGTAGGGCAGCTGGGTGGTCGTGAGGACACGGTCGAGGCGGCCCGGCTCGCGAAGGCGGACCAGGCATCGGAGCTCGTCCGCGAGTTCCCCGAGCTGGAGGGCGTCATCGGCGCCCAGTACGCGCTCTTCGCCGGCAAGCACGACGTCGTCTGCACCGCTATCGCCGAGCAGTACCTCCCCGACGGCGCCGATGCGCCGCTGCCGACAACTGAGGCCGGCGGCGTCCTGTCGGCCGCGGACAAGATCGACACGCTAACGGTGTCGTTCTCGCTCGGCCACCGCCCGACCGGCTCTCGCGACCCCTACGGGCTGCGGCGGGCAGCGATCAGCCTCTGCCGGCTGGCGGTCGAAGGCGGCGTCACGGTTCCGCACGATGTGCTCGCGCCTGAGGTTCGCGAGTTCGTCGAGGAACGGCTCGAGGGGTACCTCGACGTCCCCGTCGAGTTCGTGCGGGCGGCACGACGTGGCGACGCAGCGCATGTCGGCGCCGTCGCCGAGCTTGCACAGTTCCTCGCCGCCCGGGATCTCGGAGCAGTCCACGAGGTACACACGCGGGCGGCGCGCATCGTCGGCGACAAGGCAGACGACGCGGCGGTGGACGACTCGCTGCTCGCCGATCCTGCCGAACGCGACCTCGCCGAGGCTCTACGGGGCGAGCCGGACCCGGACGTCGGCTACGAGGGCGTCTTCGAGTGGGCCGTCGCCCTTGCGCCCGTCGTCGCACGGTTCTTCGACGACGTACTCGTCATGGATCCCGACGAGCGCCTGCAGGCTAACCGGCTACGGCTGCTGCGCGACGTGCGCCAAGCCGTCGGTCGGCTCGGCGACCTCTCCCAGATCCCGCTCTAAGCGTCCCCGGACGGCCGGAAACGCTTAGGGGATGCGGGGGAACCAGAGGCCGGCTAGGAGGCCGGCGCTGAGCAGCAGCACCGCGGCGGCGGCAGCGACCATGTCTGTCGTCTCACGCTGCTTGTCGTAGCGCCCGATCTGCTTGCCCAGCCGCTCGTAGACCTGGTTGAGCCTCGCACCCGAGACGGCCGCGTAGAACTCGCCACCCGTGTCGTCGGCGATCTGCTCGAGCGTCACCGGGTCGGGCGGCACCGGGATCGTCCTCGACGATCCGTAGCGGTCGAAGGTGACCGTGCCCTCCGGCGTGCCGAGTGCCACCGTGTAGACGGGGATCTTCGCGCTCTTCGCCTGGGCGGCGCCTTCGAACGGCTGAAGGATGCCGGCCGTCTGGGAGCCGTCCGAGAGCATGAGGATCGCGGTTACGGGCTGGTCGGGGTCGTCGGGCTCGGACGGGGGCTCCGCCGGCAGCGGCTCGCCCGTCTCCGTCGCGCTCGCGCCCTGGGCGAGCTCGACCGATCTGGCGAGCGCATCACCGATCGCGGTGCCTCGTCCCGGATAGAGGAAGTCGACCGCTTCCCGCACGACCTGGCGGTCGAGCGTCATCGGCGCCACGACCTGAGCCTCGGACGAGAATGTCACGACGCCGACGCGATAGCGGTCGGGAAGCTTCTCGAGGAAGCGGCGCACAGCCTCCTGTGCGGCCGCGAGGCGTGTGGGCGGCACGTCCTTCGCGAACATCGAGCCGGAGCTGTCGATCGTGAGGATGACGTTCGCTCCCTCGCGCTGCGCGGCGATCGTCACCTCGGGCCGCGACAGCGCGAACAGCGCGACAGCCAGCGCGAGGAAGAAGAGCACCGGCGGGAGCCAGCGGCGCCATGCGCGGTGCTCCTCGACGACGCCGGCCAGCACCTCGATGTTCGTGAACCGCACGGCATAGCGCGCTCGCCGCCGCTCGAGCACGACGTAGCCCGCGACCGCGAGCGGGACGATCGCGAGCAGCGGCAGCAGGAAAGGCCACTGGAAGCTCACGGCTGCGCCGGTCCCTTCGAACACACGGCCAGCACCTGGAGCTTCGCGGGCTTCCCGCGTGCAGCGCCGCTGAGCGTCGCGCTCGCCACCAGTCGATTGCCGTCTCTGACGAGTGTGGAGCGTACGCCCGCCAGCTGGGCTCCCGCAGGCTCGCGTCCCGAGCGGAACCCGACCGCGTGGGAAGACGAGACCAGGCGCTCGCCGCGGCCGCATGCCTGCGTGACCCCCGTCACAGTTCCCGTGACGGACACCGTCTTCACCCGGAGCACCGTCGGCCTACCGGGCTTGACGGCCGCGGGCGCGCTCACGGCCGTCGGGATACGGCCACCGCCGGCAGTCGGGATGCAGCCGATGAACGGTCTGAACCCGGCCGGCCTGCTTGCGCTGCCGGTGTACGTGCCCGTGAAGACGACTTCGTCCGTCGTCGTCACGCCCGGGTTGACGGGGCTGCCCAGGAGACCACCGAAGCCGATGTCGATTGCGCGGTTCGTGAGCCGGGCATCGACGCCGCCGACGATGCTCCCGGGCGGGCACTTCATGCGCCAGGAGCGCTGCGGATAGCGATCGGACGAGTCGCCCGCCGGGACGACGACCCAAGGGCCTGCGACCGGGATGCAGACCGGGAGGCCGCGGCACTCGTCCGCGGCTACTGCCGACGGCGCCGCGAGGACTGCCAACACGGCCGCCGCCGCCAAGAGAGCGCCGAACGCCTTCACGGAAGCCTCCGGAACCAGCTCGCCGACAGCGCCCCGCCAAGCAGGAGCAGGAGCGCGCCGCCCGCCGCGAACGCGACCGTGACCTCGCGCCACTCCTTCTCCTTGCCGAGCCGCGACTGGAGGTCGCTGTACACGACTTCCAGCTGCTCGAGGCTGGGCGCGGTGAAGAACTTGCCGCCGGTCTGGTTCGCGACCTCGCGCAGCGTGTCCGGGTTCGCAGGTACCTCGACCCGGGCGCTGTAGCCGCCGGCGAGCGGCACCTCGACGACGCCGTCGGGCGTGCCCATGCCGATCGTGTAGATGGGGACGCCGCGCCGCTGCGCGAGCTGAGTCGCCTGAGCTGGACTGAGGTCACCGCCGTCCTCCTTGCCGTCCGAGACGACGAGCACCGTCGTCGGCGTCGGCTTCTCTCCAGGCTCCCGCGAGCGCTGTCCCGCCGCCTGGCCGACGTCGATCGACATCGCGATGGCGTCACCGAGCGCCGTGCCCTCGCCGGTGCGCAGCTCGTTCAGCGCGAGCTCGACGAGCCCGCGGTCACGTGTCGGCGGGGCGACGACGCGTGCGTCGCTCGCGAATGAGACGACGCCCACGCGATAGTTGTCCGGCGCGGCGGCGAGGAACTCGCGGAGACCGTTTGTCGCTGCCTCCATACGCGTGGGCAGAACGTCGTCGGCCGCCATGGAGCGCGAGGTGTCGACGGCGAGCATGATCGTCGCGTCCTCGCGTGGCACGGAGATCTGGGCTTTCGGCCGGGCGAGCCCGACGAGAAGGGCGGCGAGGGCGATGAGCAGGATCACCGAAGGAACGTGGCGCCTGCGCCCGGGCGAGCGGTCGACGATGTTGGGAAGGAGCGCGGGCGACGCGAATTTCGCCTCGATGCGGGAGCGGCGCCGGTGGTGAATGACGTAGAGCGCCACGACAACCGGGACTGCGAACAGGGCCAGCAGGTAGAGGGGAGACTCAAAGCTCATCGCCTGCGTGACCTCGTTCGCAGATAGCCGGCCAGGGTGCGCAGCCAGTCGCCGGACGTCGAAAGCACGACATGCCCGACGCCTGCTGCGCCGAATGCACGGGCGAGGTCGCGCCGCTCTGCCTCGGCAGCCTCCGCGTACCGATCGCGCACACGCTGGCTGGACGTGTCCACCCGTAGCTGCCGACCCGTTTCCGGGTCGACGAGTCGCAGCACGCCGACGCTGGGCAGCGTCTCCTCCCGGGGGTCTCTGATCTCGACGGCGACGACGTCGTGACGTCCCGCGAGCTCGAGCAGCGGGCGGCGCCAGTCGCGCGGACCTCGGAAGTCCGAGACGACGGCGATGAACGCCTGCTGACGCGCGATCGCCCCCGCCCGCATGAGTGCCGCCCCGAGCGACGTCGCGCCGTGTGACGTCTCGTCGGGCTCGCCCTGCAACGCGAGCAACAGGCCCACGAGCGCGGTGCGTCCCTGCCGCGGCTGGAGCGTGGACGGGTGGCTGTCGCCGAAGGTCAGCACTCCGAGCCGGTTGCCGTGCCTGGTGGCGATATGCCCGAGCGCCAGCGCGACGCCTTCGGCGACGTCCGCCTTGCGGCGGTCGGCCGTTCCAAATGTCATCGAGATTGAGGTGTCGAGGAGAATCCAGCTGACGAGCACACGCTCTGCAAGTTGGACCCGGACGTGTGGCTCGCCGGTGCGCGCGGTGACGTTCCAGTCGATGTCCCGCACGTCGTCCTCACCCGGCACATACGGGCGCACCTGGGCCAGCTCCGTGCCTCGTCCGAGGATGTGCGCGCGGTGGTCACCCGCGAGGAGTCCCTCCACTCGCCGGACAACCATCAGGTCGAGCGCCCGTAGGAGCTCGTCCGGCAGCGGCCCGGGACCGGGTTTGGCGGGCGTGCGCTCGAGGACCCCCCAGGCGGCGCCGGTCACGCCACGTGCTCCCTCCCGAGGTCGAGCTGGGGCACAGGCACTGCGGCGATGATCTGGTCGAGCAGGAAGTCGGGGCTGCGCTCCTCGGCGAGCGCTTGGTACGTGAGCACGAGGCGGTGGCGGAAGGCGTCCTTCACGAGATCCTGAACGTCGCCGACGAGCGCGTAGTCGCGCCCGCGCAGAACGGCGAGCGCACGGGCGCCCTGGGTCACCGAGATCGGCCCGCGGGGGCTGGCGCCGAACGCGATGTAGTCTTCGAGCTCGGGGAGGCCTACGCTGCTCGGCTTGCGCGTGGCTGTCGCGAGCTCGACGGCGTAGCTGATCAGCCCGGGGTCGACATACGTGTCGCGGACGGTTCGCTGCAGCGCGAGCAGGTCGTCGAGCGACAGGGCCTGCTCCAGCTCAGGTGCGGCCGCGAGCTGGCGGTGGACGACGGTCAGCTCTTCGTCGTGCTCCGGGTAGTCGACGAGGATCTTGAGCATGAAGCGGTCGATCTGAGCCTCCGGCAGCGGGTACGTGCCCTCGGACTCGATCGGATTCTGGGTGGCCATCACGAGGAACGGATCGGGGACTGGGTGCGTCGTGTCGCCGATCGTCACCTGGTGCTCCTGCATCACCTCGAGCAGCGCCGACTGCACCTTCGCCGGCGCGCGGTTGATCTCGTCCGCGAGCAGGAAGTTCGTGAAGACCGGTCCGAGGTGCGTGTCGAAGGCGCCTGTGACAGCGCGGTAGATCCGTGTGCCGACGAGGTCCGAGGGCACGAGGTCGGGTGTGAACTGGATGCGGTTGAAGGTGCCGCCGAGGACGCTGGCGGCGGTCTTGATGGTCAGCGTCTTGGCCAGGCCCGGCACGCCTTCGATCAGGAGGTGGCCGCCGGCGAGCAGACAGGTGAGCACGCGCTCCAGCATCTCGTCCTGCCCGGCGATAACCCGCCTGATCTCGAACAGGGCTCGCTCCAGCATCTCCTTCGCCTGCTGGGGGTCGTACTCCGGCGGCTGCTCGGACTTCGCCACGTCTCCTCCTCGCGTTGGGGTGCCCTCCAGTGAAGCAGGTTTCGCCTGAACGCTGCGTGAAAATCCGGTGTGCCAGTAGGAGGACTTGGCGAAACGTCGTCTGTGTCGTCCTTGACGCGCTGAATCGCCCCGAGGCGGCGTCCTCGGTCGCCCACGTACGCTCCGCCTGCTGCGGGTATGCGGGCTCCCTGGGTCCTTGCCTCGGGTCGACCATCGCGTCCCGACGGTGAGCGACGTTCCGCCAAGCCCTCCCCGTCAGTAGGCTGCGCTCATGACGACACTCGTCAGTCCGGAGCTCGAGGCGCAGGCGATCGCCTGGCGCCGCCATCTGCACGCACACCCGGAGCTGAGCTTTCAAGAGCACGAGACCTCGGCATTCCTCTTCGAGCTGCTCGGGGGTGTGGACGGCCTCGAGCTGGAACAGCCGACTGAGACGAGCCTCGTCGCGACCCTGCGCACGGGCCGGCCGGGCAAGACCCTTGCCCTCCGCGCCGACATCGACGCCCTCCCGATCCAGGAAGAGACCGGCCTCGAGTTCGCGTCCCAGAACGCCGGCGTCATGCACGCCTGCGGTCACGACGGCCACACGGCGATGCTGCTCGCGGCCCTCAATGCGCTGCACGAGCGGCGTGACGAGCTGAACGGCGAGATCCGCTTCATCTTCCAGCATGCGGAGGAGCTCGGCCCGGGCGGCGCCTGCGAGCTCGTCGAGGCGGGCGTCATGGAGGGCGTCGACCTCGTCCTCGGCGCCCACCTCTTCTCGCTCGACGAGCTGGGCAAGGTCGGAGTGCTCTGCGGCGCGCACACCGCCGCCTCCGACGTCTTCGGCATCGAGATTCGCGGCAAGGGCGGCCACGGCGCGGCGCCCCACAAGTCCGTCGATCCCGTCACGGCCGCGGCGCAGGTCGTCAGCGGACTGCAGCACGTCGTCTCGCGTACCGTCGACCCGATCGAGCGCGCCGTCGTTTCCGTGACGCAGATCCACGCGGGAACTGCCGACAACATCATCCCGGAGTCGGTCGAGCTCCGCGGGACGGTGCGCACCTTCTCGCCCGAGGTCCGCACAGGGGTACAGGACGCGATGGAGCGGTTCGCGAAAGGGATCGCCGAGGCGCACGGCTGCACGGCCGTCTTCGAATACGAGGAGGGGTACGACTGCGTCGTCAACGATGACGGGGCTGCCGCGCTCGTCGAAGCAGCCGTGCGCGAGGAGCTGGGCCACGACGCGTTCTTCGTCCCTCCGCCGATCATGGGCGGCGAGGACTTCTCGGCGTACCTCAGTGCGGCGCCGGGAGCGTTCTTTATCGTCGGCGCGGGCGGGGCAGACCGCTACCCGCATCACCATCCGCGCT
Source organism: Actinomycetota bacterium (assembly GCA_046729255.1). Lineage (GTDB taxonomy): Bacteria > Actinomycetota > Thermoleophilia > Gaiellales > Gaiellaceae > PALSA-612. The sequence goes on along the minus strand of JBKPGF010000004.1, from coordinate 42,358 downwards.
TCGACTGGGACGAGAGCGCGATGAAGAACGGCATCGCGGTTTTTGTAAGGCTCGCGCTCGACTATCTGAAGTGAACGCTCCCGTCGAGCTGCACATCGTCTCGGACGCAACGGGCGAGACGGCGACGCGGCTCGTGATGGCGCTCGAGGCGCAGTTTCCCGAGCAGCCCTTCGAGGAGATCCGGCATCCACGGGTGGAGACGGTCGAGGATCTCCAGCTCGCCGTCGAGCGCGCGAGGGGACGGCCGGCCGTCGTCGTGTACACGCTCGTAAAGCCGGACCTGCGCGAAGAGATGCGGGTGCTCTGTCGCCGCGCGAAGGTGCACTACTGCGACATCCTCGGGCCGCCGCTTGCCTCGATCGCCAAGGTTTCCGGCACGGGTGCGCAGATGAAGGCCGGTGCCCGGCCACCGCTCAACTCGGCGTACTTCAAGCGGATGGCCGCGATCGAGTTCGCCGTGAAATACGACGACGGCCAGGGCGCCACGGGACTGCGTGAGGCGGACATCGTCCTCGTCGGGGTGTCGCGAACATCGAAAACGCCCGTCTCGATGTTTCTCGGATCGATGGGCTTCCGCACCGCAAACGTGCCGATCGTCAAAGGCATTGCGCCGCCGGAGGAGCTGTTCCACATCGACCCCGCGAAGGTGGTCGGGCTGACGATCGCCGCCGAACGGCTCGCCGACATCCGGCGGGAGCGCGCGAGGCTCATGCAGGCGGCGAGGCAGCAGTACGCGGGCCTCGTGGCGATTCACGAGGAGCTCGCGGAAGCCGCCGACATCCATCGCCGACTCGGTTGTCCCGTCATCGACGTGACGGAGCTCTCGGTCGAGGAGACCGCCACGCGCATAGTCCGCCTCGTCGAGCGGCGCCGCCAGGACCTCCAGTCAAACCCCTCATGACCACTTCGCCAATCTCCAACGCTCGCTCGCATCTCGGGCGTCGCTCGCAAGCGAGGCAAGGGCGCGGCGCGAAGGGCAGTATCCGCAATACGGCCGAGCGCCGCGCACGCAACGTCGCGCGCCGAGCGGCGTCAGGCTGCGGGGAAGGGCGGCTTCGCCGCCCGGGAGTCACAGCCAGCGAGGTGGGAGCGTGAGCGAAGAGTTCTTCGATCCGAAGGCTCAGGACGCGCGTGGGAAGCGCATACCGGTCTGGCGCTGGACCGTCTGGCACATGTGCCTCGCCCTCGGCATGCTCATCTTCTACGTGCTGCTGACACCGCTCTGGCTCGGGCTGAGGTGGGCCGCGTGGGCGGCTGAGTTCAGGGCGCGCCGCCGGCGGCCGGCGTGACGCCGACCGCCGGAGCGCGTTCGGTAGCTAGAACGTCGGGTTGCGGTCGTCCGACGTCCGCGGACCCGTAAGCCCGCCGTAGTACGAGCCGAGCTCTGTCCGGTAGTCGTCGTCCTTGAAGAGGCCGTCCTGGAACTCCGGTGCGTCCTTGATCTCGTCCTTCGTGGCGCGCACGAACACGTTCTGCTCGTCGTGGTCCACGGACTCGACCAGACCGGCGGGGATCATGACCTTCTTGCCGAAGATCCACGGCCCGGTGTCGATCACGAGGCAGCTCGAGCCGGCGTCGTACGTCGCCTCGTCGATCTTGCCGATGCCGCCGTCGGTCGCTTCGACGTGATAGCCGGACAGGTCTCCGCCCGTCCTGATCGTCTCGCCGTACGTCCAGAGGTCGACAGTCCCGGTTTCCATGCGTTGCATGAGCATCTCCTCTCGTCGTGGTTCGTCCCGGACCTACCCTGGTCGCAGTTCGCGAAACCGCTGCTGTGGGAAGATTCGCGTCGTGCCCCGCTACGTGTTCGCCTTCGACGAGCCCTGCGACGGCGGACGGGCGTTGCTGGGCGGGAAGGGAGTCGGCCTGGCGGAGATGACGCAGCTCGGCATTCCCGTTCCCGCCGGGTTCACGATCACGACTGAGGCGTGTCGTGCGTACATGAGCGCGAAGGAGCCGCCGGATGGCCTCGAGCAGGAAGTGCGGGAGCAGGTGCGCCGTCTGGAGGAGAAGACCGGCAAGCGCTTCGGCGATCCTGATGATCCCCTGCTCGTCTCCGTGCGCTCTGGCGCGGCCGTGTCGATGCCGGGGATGATGGACACGATCCTCAACGTCGGCCTGAGCGACACCGTCGCCGCGGGGCTCGCTGCGACGACGGGCAACCCGCGCTTCGCATACGACTCGTATCGGCGCCTGATCCAGATGTACGGTGAGACGGTCGACGGCGTCGACCCGCACCGTTTCGAGCAGGAGCTGCAGCGGCTCAAGTCGGAGCGCGGCGTCGGCCAGGACGTCGAGCTGACGGCGGACGATCTCGCCAGTCTCGTGGAGACGTTCCGCCGGATCTACGAGCACGACGCCGGTCGCCCGTTTCCGCAGGACGCGAACGAGCAACTGATCCGTGCCGTCGTCGCGGTCTTCGACTCGTGGGAGACGCCGCGGGCCCAGGTCTACCGCCGCGCCCATGACATCCCGGACGACCTCGGCACCGCGGTGAACATCGTGCAGATGGTCTTCGGCAACAAGGGCGAGCGCTCCGGCACGGGCGTCGCGTTCACGCGAGACCCGTCGACGGGAGAGCCGGTGCCATTCGGCGAGTTCCTCGTCGACGCGCAGGGTGAGGACGTCGTCGCGGGCATCCGCACGCCGCAGCCACTCGACTCGATGCGCGAGGGGCTGCCCGCCGCGCACGACGAGCTCCTGGCGACGATCGCGCGCCTCGAGGGGCACTACCGGGACATGCAGGACATCGAGTTCACGGTCGAGGACGACCGGCTGTACCTGCTCCAGACCCGTACGGCGAAGCGGACGGCAGCGGCGTCGCTGAAGGCGGCGGTGGACATGGCCGAAGAGGGGTTGATCACCCGCGAGGAGGCGGTCGCGCGGATCGACCCCGCGCAGCTCGACCAGCTCCTTCACCCGATGATCGACCCTGAGGCGGAGATCGAGGTCGTCGCCACGGGCCTCAACGCCTCGCCGGGCGCCGCCTCCGGGAAGATCGTGTTCGACCCGAGCCGCGCGGAGGAGCTCGGCAAGTCGGGAGAAGCCGTGATTCTCGTCCGGTGGGAGACGACGCCTGACGACATCCACGGGCTGATCGAGGCCCGCGGCGTGCTCACCGCGCACGGCGGGATGACGTCGCATGCCGCCGTGGTCGCGCGAGGCATGGGCAAGCCGTGCGTGGCCGGGTGCGAGGGGCTTGCCATCGACGTCGATGCGGGCGTGGCGACGCTCAACGGCTTCGACCTGTCCGAGGGCGACTTGCTGACGATCGACGGCGGCACGGGCCGCGTGATCCTCGGCAGCGTCCCGCTCGTCCCTCCACAGATCAACGAGAACCTCGAGACCGTCCTCGAGTGGGCGGACGGTCTCCGCCGGCTGAAGGTGCGCGCGAACGCCGACACGCCCGAGGACGCCGCGAAGGCGCGTGAGCTCGGCGCCGAGGGAATCGGGCTCTGCCGAACCGAGCACATGTTCATGGTCGAGCAGCGGCTGCCGGTGATGCGCGAGATGATCATGGCCGACTCCACCGAGGGGCGTCGCTCCGCGCTCGAGCAGATCCTCCCGATGCAGCAGGCGGACTTCGAGGGGATTCTCGATGCCATGTCTGGCCTGCCCGTGACGATCAGGCTGCTCGATCCGCCTCTGCACGAGTTCCTGCCGCCGCTCGAGGAGGCCGTGGACGAGCGCATGCGCGAGCGGATCCGTGTGCTCCAGGAGGCAAACCCGATGCTCGGCATGCGCGGCTGTCGCGTCGGGCTGATCTTCCCCGAGATCTACGAGATGCAGGTGCGCGCAATCGTGCGGGCGTCGCGAGCCGTCGCCGAGCGCACAGGCGAGGCGCCAAGCGTCGAGATCATGCACCCGCTCGTCGGCTTCGGGGAAGAGCTCCGGAGGCTCCGCGAGCTGACCGTGCGCGTCGCATCCGAAGAGGATGCGCTCGACTATCTCGTGGGGACGATGATCGAGCTGCCCCGTGCCTGTGTCCGCGCCGACGAGGTGGCCGAGCACGCCGACTTCTTCTCCTTCGGCACGAACGACCTCACGCAGACGGCTCTCGGCTTCTCACGCGACGACGCCGAGAGCAAGTTCCTCGCCCGCTACCTCGAGGACGACGTCCTCGAGCGCAACCCCTTCGAGACGCTCGACGAGGACGGCGTCGGCGATCTCATGCGTATCGCGGTGGCTCGCGGGCGCGGGGCGAAGCCCGACCTGAAGCTCGGCATCTGCGGCGAGCACGGGGGAGACCCGCGTTCGGTGGCGTTCTGTCACGCGATCGGCCTCGACTACGTGTCGTGCTCCCCGTATCGTGTGCCTCTGGCCCGGCTCGCGGCGGCGCAGGCTGCTCTCGCCGAGTCCGGAGTGACTGCGGCCGTGGCGGGCGGATGACCGCTCCCCGCGCCGCCGTCCTCGGTGCCTGCGTCGTGGCGCTGCTCGGCGCCGCGTCGGCGCAGGGCGTGCCGGCCGCGCGATCGGCAGGCCCGGGCTACGTCGTCACCTTCCAGTTCGCTTACGATTCGCCGCCGTTTCCCGATACGCGTCACCGTGTGACCGTCACCATCGAGGGTGAGGTCTGCGGCGATCCGCTCCAGAACGCGTGGGACTTCGTCGGGCAACGGTCGGGAGGGCCGAACGGGACGCCGCCCACAACGAGCACCGTGACGTTCGCAGCAGCGAACCCGGCGACGATCACGGGCGATCGCTGGTCGAACGAGAGCGGCGCCGAGATCGCGCGGATCGACTTCCTGCTGCGCATGACGCCCGGGACGCCGCCTGTCCTGAAGGCCGAATGGGAGTCCACGGGAGACATACAGAACGTCGTCGCGACCCCGACGCAGACGACGGCAACTGCGCGGAGGCTGCCGCTCTGTCCGGCCGCCTCGCCGCCCTCGCCGCCCGTGGCAGCCGGTACTCCGATCGGTAGCCCGGCTGCCGGCTACGCCGCCGGGAGGGTCAAGCTTCCCGGCCAGCGGAGGTTCTCCCGGATCGCGCGCGAACAGCCGCTCCCGTTCGGAACGCAGATCGACGTCTCGAACGGCAGGGGCTTGAAGCTGACCGACGGTGCGCGGGGCAACCTGACGATCTCCGGCCAGCGCGGCGGCGTGCTCGGCAGGGTCACTCTCGCCCGCGTCGCGGGCCTGGTCGAGCTGCGGCTCGCGGGCGGCACCGTCAATGCGTGCGGCAAGGCTGTTCGCCGGATGTGGGCGAACGGCGAAGGGAAGTTCCGCGTGCGGGGCCGTTACGCATCGGTGACCCGCTCGGGCTGGTGGCTGACGTCCGACTTCTGCGACCGTACGGTCGTTCTGGCCCGGAGAGGATCGTTGCTCGTCGACGACCTCCCAGCGAAGCGGAAGGTCGTCGTCAAGGCACCCGACACCTACGTCGCACGAGCGCTTCGATGACAGAGGCCGAAACGAAGACCGACCTGTCGCGGCGTCTTCTGACCTGGGGCGCAGTCTTCGTCGGGTTCCTCTTCGTAATCTTGGTCGCCTCGGCGTTCATCCCCCGCTGGTGGGCGCATCGCGTGGGCGATCAGGCGAACGAGAGCATGGCGGGTGCCATCATGCTCGGGCTGTTCTACGGCTTCATCTTCACGGTCCTGCCCCTCCTGCTGATCGTCTGGGGGATCCGCAGGCGTCGGTCGGGGAGAGCGTGGCTCCTCATCCTCGCCGGTGCGGCGCTGCTCGCGCTGCCGAATCTCTTCACACTCGGCATCGTCGTCGGGCCGGGGAGCGGGGCGCACGCCGGCGACCGGACGCTCGACGTGGAAGCGCCCGGCTTCCGAGGGGCGACGCTCGGCGGCGCATTGCTCGCCGGTGGCGCGATCGCCTTCATCTGGTATCTGCTCTCTTCTCGGCGACGAGCCCGCGACGAGTTACGCGCGCGCGACGAGCCGCCCGCTCAGTCTCCCCCGGCGCCGTAACCGCGTAGGGTCCTCGCGTGGAGAAGCAGGCCGTCGGCTATCTGCGCACGCTCGTCTTCGCTGCGGTGCTCGGCCTGCCCGTCGCGATTGCCGCCGTCCTCTTCCAGACCGCGATCCACGACGTCATCCATCTCGTCTGGGACGTCGTGCCCCATTGGCTAGGCGACGACGAACCTGCGGGCTGGTACGTCGTCCTCGTCCCCGCGCTGACGGGTGTCGTGGTCGCCGCTCTGATGCTCCTGCCCGGGCACGGTGGCCACTCACCGCTGGAGGGAATCAGCGTGGCGGACGTACGCCCCATCGAACTGCCGAGTGTCCTCCTCGCCGGGCTCGCGACCCTCGGCGGGGGAATCGTCCTGGGACCGGAGGCGCCACTCATCGCGCTCGGCCTCGGCCTGGGGGGGATCGCCGTCCGGCTCGTGCGCGTCGAGCAGTCCGAAGCGCAGCTACTCGTCCTCGCCGGCGCCTTCGCCGCGATCGCGGTGCTATTCGGCGGCCCGCTTGCCGCGTCGCTCATGCTCCTCGAGCTCATCGTCTCGAGCGGCCGAGTACCGCCGTCGAGGATCGTCCCGGCACTGCTGCCGGGGTTCGTCGCGGCGGGAACCGGCGCGCTCGTCTTCACGGGCGTGAACGACTGGCAAGGACTCCACGAGACCTCGATCGCGCTGCCTTCGCTACCTCCGTATACCAGCGTGCAGATCAGCGACCTCGCCTGGTGCGTCGTCCTCTCGATCGTCATCGCGGCGCTCGTCGTCGGCATCCAGCACGTCGCCCACCAGTTGGCCGCGCTTGCGAGGCCGCGGCCGGCGGTGGCGCTCGTGGGAGCGGGCGCACTCGTGGGTGTGCTCGCCGTCGTGTTCCGTGCGATCGCCGATCGGCCCGTCGACCTTGTTCTCTTTTCCGGTCAGACCGAGATGCCCGCGGTCATCGCCGAGGGCACCGCCTGGGTGCTGTTGCTCCTCGTGGCGGCGAAGGGGCTCGCGTACGCCCTCTCCCTCGGCGTCGGCTTCCGGGGCGGCCCGGTGTTTCCGGCGCTCGCGATCGGCGTCGCCCTCGGCGTGATGGGCGCGGACGTCCTTCCCGGCCTCGAGCTGACACCCGCCGTGGCCGCAGGCCTCGCGGCGGGAACCGCAGCCGTGCTGCGGGTGCCGTTCACGGCGGTGTTGCTGTCGACGCTCCTCGTCGGCACCTCCGCGCCCGAGGTCTCGCCGATCGCGGTGCTCGCCGCGGCGACTGCGTGGCTCGTCGCTACGGCCTTCCCGTCTCCGGGAGACCGTCAGCCCGCCTCAGGCGAGAAGCTCGCATAGCCCTGGGGCGTCGCTGGCCAAGGAGGCAAGCGAGCGGCGCGCAGGATGGGTGACTGCATGGGGGACAGGATTAATCCTGTCCCCCATCGGATTTCTCTCGTTCAAGCGCCGCGAGCGCAGGATCCTGCCGCCAGCGGCGTCAGGTCGTCGCAAGACCGGGTCGGCCGGCCGGGGGACGACCGGTCAGGCCCTATGCGAGGCCGCGGACGCGCCAGTAGGCGATGAGAACACTTCCGACCATGATCACGATCAGTGAGGCGACGGCGACTGGAGTGATGCGCGCGTAGGCGACGTGCCGCGTGCCGAAGTGCGTGAGCGCGAGCGTCGCCAGCGCTCCGCCGACGAGGCCGCCGAGGTGGCCTCCCCACGAGATGTTCGGAACGGCGAAGGTGATGGCGAGGTTGACGAGGATGAGCGTCGTCGCCGGCCCGGCGATCGAGCCGGTCGACTGCCACTGGACAACGACCATCGCGCCGAGCAGCCCGAAGATCGCGCCCGAGGCGCCGACGGTCACCGCCCGCGGCTCCGCGAGCAGCGCCCCTGCCGATCCGGCGAGGCCCGACACTGCGTAGATCGTGAGGTAGCGCCAGTGGCCGATCGCTGCCTCCAGCGGGCCGCCGATCCACCAGAGGGCCAGCATGTTGAAGGCGATGTGCAGCAGGCTGGCATGAAGAAATGCGGCACTGACGAGTCGCCACCAGTCGCCGTCGGCGACGAGCGGGCCGTAGAGCGCAAAGTCGTTGAACAGCGCCCCTCCGGGGCTGTTGACGCCCGCGCCCTGCGCCACGGTGATGAGATAGAAGACGACGTTGACAGCGATCAGCGCCTTCGTGACGAGCGTGCTGTCCAGAGTGAGGCTCGGGCGAGCAGCTTTCACCGCCTGGCCCAGCGGACGGCCCGTCGCGGCATGGTCGGGACAGCGGATGCCGACCGGCGCCGTGCTCATGCAGTCGACACAGATCGGGCGTCCGCATTCCGAGCAACTGAGGCCCGTCTCCCGGTCGGGATGCCGGTAGCAGTACTGCGTATCGGCCACGGGCGGTTAGCGTACCGGCGTCGATGCGCGTGCACGTCGCCTTCACGCCCGCCGAGGAAGTGTCCGCGCCCGTGGGGATCGTCATCGACGTGCTGCGCGCGACGTCGACGATGACGCAGGCGCTCGCCGCCGGCTACCGGCGCGTTCTCTGCTGCTCGGAGGTGGACGACGCGAGGGCGATCGCGGAAACCGAGGGTGCTGCCGTTCTCGCCGGCGAGCGGAAGACGGTGCGCATCGACGGCTTCGACTTCGGCAACTCGCCGCGGGAGTTCCTCGAGCCCGCCGCCGAGACCGTCGTGTTGACGACGACGAACGGCACGCGGCTGCTGCTCGCGGCGGCTTCGCGTTGCGACCTCGTCCTCGTCGGCTCGCTGCTGAACCTCGAAGCCGTCGTCGCTGCGGCAGCCGCTGCCAACACTGGCGACGTCGCCGTGCTGTGTGCGGGCGTGCTCGACGAGCTCGCGATGGACGACGCGTTCGTCGCCGGGCGGATGGCGGCGGCGCTGGGCGGTGAGCCAACGGACTCGGCCGCGGCGGCGATTCGCCTGGCGGCGACGTTCGCCACGAACGAGGAGGGCCTCGGTGCGTCGCAGAGCGCTCGCAACCTCCGCGCGAGCGGCCTCGACGAGGACATCGCCTGGTGCGCCCGCGAGAGCGTGCTCGACGTTGTGCCACGCTTCTCGCGGATGGTCGGGTCGGCAGCCGAGGTCACGCTATGACGTATCGCTTCGCCTTCGGCAGACCTCCCAGCGTCGCGGCGAACGGCATGGTGGCGACGAGCCAACCGCTCGCCACCCGTGCGGGCGTCCGCGCGCTCGAGGCCGGGGGCAACGCGGCCGATGCGGCTCTGGCTGCGGCATCGGTGCTCGCCGTCACGGAACCCACGGGCAACGGCATCGGCGGTGACAACTTCGCGATCGTGTGGAACGAACGACGCGCGGACGGCCTCGACTCCGCCGGGGCTGCTCCGCGGGTGTGCCCGCACACGGAGGTCACGATCCACGGGTCGGATTCCGTGACGGTGCCGGGCGCCATCGGCGGCTGGGCCGCGCTCGCCGAGCGACACGGGAAGCTCGGTCTCGACCGCTGCCTCTCCGACGCCATCGACGCCGCAGAGAACGGCTTTGCCGTCACCCCACTCACGGCGGCCGCCTGGTCGCGCGGCGCCCACGTGCCGGAGGAGTACCTCCCGGCGCCGAAGGTGGGCGAGGTTGTGCGGCTGCCTGACCTCGCCAAGACGCTGCGCGGCATCGCGGAGAATGGGCCGAGCGCGTTCTACGAGGGCGACGTCGCGCGGTCGATCGCCTCCGTCACGTGGCTCGAGGAGGAGGACCTTGCTGCGCACGAGGCCCGCTGGGTCGAGCCGTTGTCGATCACGTATCGCGGCCACACGGTGCTCGAGCTGCCGCCGCCGACGCAGGGGGTCGCGGCGCTCGAAGGACTCGGGCTGCTGGAGCGGTCGTCGCCAAGCCTCGCCTCGCAGATCCGCTGCATGCAGCTCGCGCTCGAGGACGCGCTCGAGCGCGTGCGCGACGGTGCCGACGTGTCGGACCTGATCTCGCCCGAGTTCCTCGACCGGCGCCGAGCCGGCGAGCCTGCCGCCGTCGCGGAGCCTTCCGGCGGCACTGTGTACCTCTGCGCGGTCGACGGCGACCGCATGGCGGTCTCGTTCATCCAGTCGAACTACATGGGCTTCGGGTCCGGGCTCGTCGCGCCGGGGACGGGTGTGGCTCTCCAGAACCGCGGCGCGTGCTTCGCCGTGTCGGGCGCGGTCGAGCCGGGTCGCCGTCCGTTTCACACGATCATTCCCGGCATGCTGCTCTGTGACGGGAAGCTCGCGGGGCCCTTCGGCGTCATGGGCGGCTTCCTGCAGGCACAGGCGCATCTGCGCCTCGTCTCCGCGATCGTCGACGACGGGCTCGACCCGCAAGCTGCCCTCGAGCTGCCGCGCTTCATGGTCGACGGCGACGTCGTGCGGCTGGAGGAAGGGCTCTGGGAGCGCGATGCCGATCTCGCGAAGCTCGGCATCGACACCGTGCGTGAGCCGAACGCGGGCTACTTCGGCGGCGGCCAGGCGATCCTCGTCTCCGGAGACGCGCTCGTCGGCGGCTCCGACCCGCGCAAGGACGGCTACGCCGCCGGGCTATGAGCGGCTCCGTCGCCTGGATCACGATCGCGCCCGTCAAGGCGCTCGCCCTCGTTCACCGCGACGAGGTGGAGCTCGAGCCGTTCGGCGTCCGCGAGAACCGCCGCTTCCACCTCGTCGACGAGGAGGGCCGCTTGGTGAACGGCAAAACCGTCGGGCCGCTCGTCGCAGTCGTCCCCGACTACGACGACGCGTCCGGGCGACTCTCCTTGCGCTTCCCCGACGGCAGCGTGGTCGAGGGCGCGGTCGAACTCGGGGACCCGGTCGCGACGTCGATCTCCCGCAGGCCCGTCGCCGCGCGACTCGTCGAGGGACCCTGGGCCGAGGCGCTGTCGGCGGCGGCAGGCGTCGCGCTACGGCTGGTGGAGAGTGTTGAGGCGGGAGAGGGCTCGGACCGCGGTCAGCGCGGCGGCGTGTCGCTCGTGGGAACGGCGTCGCTCGGGGCACTCGCGGATGCCGCCGGCGTCGACCACGTGGACGGCCGTCGCTTCCGCATGCTCTTCGGTGTCGAAGGCTTCGAGCCGCACGCCGAGGACGGCTGGCTCGGTCGTCGCGTTCGCGTGGGGGAGGCCGTCGTCCGGCCGCTCGGCAACGTCGGCCGGTGCGCGGTGACCACCCAGGATCCCGATACGGGCATCCCCGACCTCGACACGCTCCGCGTCCTCGGGGAGTACCGCTGCGACGTGGAGACGAGCGAGCCCCTTCCCTTCGGCGTCTGGGGCGAGGTCGTGGAGCCGGGCCGCGTGCGGCTCGGCGACCCGGTGAAGCCTGAATGACGGCGCAGGCCGCTACCGCGGCGCGTCCACCATGCGATCGAACTCGGTGAACGGCCCCCGTTCGGGCCAAAGCGGGTAGAGCACGTCGTAAACCTCACGGCGGACGTCGGCCGCCTCGTAGGCGGCAGGAATCGTCCGCGCGAGTTCGGTCTCGCGGAACGCGGCGAGCGCCTCCTTGCTCTCGAAGAAGTAGATCCCGCATACGTCGCCCGTCGCGTCGTCACGGCCGTAAATCTTCTGCACTAGGCCAGGCACCTCACGAAAGCGAGGCCGTCGTTCGACCAGACGACGCTCAAACTCCTGCGCATCGAGGGCGGACTTGATGCGCACAAGCAAGATGGCAGCCACGAGCCTCCACAGGTGGGAACTGGAGGACCGAGTATGGCAAGCGTGAGCACACACGGGTCTTGACAGGGGAACGGGTGTTCGTGTAGAACATACGTTCCCATGTTGGCCTGCGTCCTCATTCCCGGTTTCGAGCTGAGAGCGGCGCTCCGGGGCAAGACACGTCTTCTCCTCCAGCCGGCTGCGCTCGCGCCACTGCCGGGTCACAAGCAGGAGATCGGTGCCGTGACAGCAGCCGCCGAGGTGGCGGGAGTGCGGCCGGGGATGCTGCTCGGAGAAGCGCTCGCCACGTGCCCGTCGCTCGTGCTCGTCGAGCAGGATCCCGCTGGGGCGGAGCAGGCATGGGAGGAGATCGTGCGCAGGCTCGAGGAGGAAGGCTTTGCCGTCGAGCCCGCCGAGCCGGGGTGTCTCTACGTGGAAACTCGCGCTGTAGAGCGACTGTACGGTGGCGTCGAGGGCGTTCTTCGCCGGGCGCTCTCCGCCGTCGGCCCCGGTTGGGATGCCCGCGCGGGTGCCGCGGACCGGAAGTTCGCAGCGCTCGCCGCCGCGAGCGTCGCCCGCGCGGGTCAGATACTCGTCGTCCCGAGCGAGGGCACGCCCACCTTCCTCGCTCCGCTCCCGCTCGGCGTCCTGCCGCTCGAGCGGGAGCGCCACGACGAGCTCGAGGAGCTTGGCCTGCGGACGGTCGGGCACCTGGCAGCGTTGCCGGGTGCGGCCGTCGCCGAGCGCCTGGGACCGGAGGGCCGGCAGGCGTGGCATCTGGCGCGAGGAGGGGATGGGGGACGTGTCAGGCCACGCCGGCCCGCGGCCGAGATCGCGGAGCGTCTGGAGTTTCCCGAGCCGGTCGGCAACGAGCTCACCCTGCGGCGGGCGTTGCACGCGCTCGTCGAGCGGACACTTAGCCGCCCGGAACGGGGGGGACGTGGAGTACGCAAGGCGGCGCTGTCGGCGCGGCTCGTCGGCGGCGGCTCCTGGCGTCGCACGCTGACCCTGCGCGAGCCGGCGGCTGAGCGAGACCGCCTGCGTGTCGCGCTGGGCCCGAAGCTCGCGGAGCTGCCCGCGCCGGTGACGTCGCTCTGTCTCGAGCTCGTCGAGCTCGCCGAGTGGACTGGGCGGCAGCTCGAGCTCGTGAAGGTCGAGGGGAAGGAGCTTCAGACCCGCTTGAAGGAAGGCCTCCGTCAGGTGCGCTCGAGCGCAGGCGCAGGCGCGGTTGCGACGGTGGTCGAGGTGGCGCCGTGGTCGCGGATCCCGGAGCAGCGGGCGCTACTCGTACCCAGAGACTGAACGAGCCGCGGCCGGCGTACGTCAAGGCCGGCTTCGACGGAGTTCCGCGCCACGTCGACGGCCAGGCAGTGGCGCTCGTGCGCGAGGAGTGGCGCGTGGTCGACCGCTGGTGGACGGAGAACCCTGTCCAGCGCCGGTATTTCGACACGGTGCTCGAGGACGGCCGCTGCGCGGTCGTCTTCTACGACGAAGCCGGCCGCGGCTGGTTCACCCAGAGCGCATGATCTTCGCGCGTGGTTCAGTCAGTCGGCTTGAAGTTGCGCATTCGGTCTGCGAAGCCCGTGTCCGGTGCGTGGATGTTGAGGAGCGAGGTCGACGGGCGATCGCCGAGGATCCTGAAGCCGTGCACCGCGTTCGGCGGTGCGGCGACGAACGTCCCCGGCCCAGCCGTGGTGTCAAGGAACGCGACCTCGCCGTGGAGCACGAAGAACGAGTCAACGTGATCGTCGTGCGAGTGCGGCTCGACCTCCCAGCCAGGCCCGAAGGACTCCTCGATCGCCGCCAGCTGCGGCAGCTGAGCCTTGATGTAGTGGGCGAGGTTGCCGCGGGCGAGCCGCTCCCCTTGCCCACGTGGGGAGACGATCGCGGTGCTCGCTGGCTCGCCGCCCTCGGGCGGGTCGAAGCTGTCGAATCCTGGAGTCTTGCCGCGCATGTAGTCGGCGAAGCCCCCGCTGGGCGCGTGGAAGTTGAGGAAACGCGCACCCTCCGCAGTGTCGTTGTCGAAGGCGTGAATGATGTTGGGCGGCACGGCCACGAACGTCCCCGCCTGCGCCCGGACCGGCTCGAGCTCAGGACCTACCCGGAACGTGATCTCGCCCTCCAGCACGTAGAACGAGTCGGTGTGCTCCCGGTGGATGTGCGGGGTCGCGCCGGGCTCGTGTGGCCCGAACTGCGTCCACGTCACATCGAGCAGGTCGTGCGAGAAGAGGATGGCGACCTCGTGGCCGCGGCGATCGTTGACGATCTCGCCCTCGCCTGCCGCTGGGTCTAGGAGCACCGGTTGGGGTACGTCGAGCTGCACTGCCATTCAGCGTATTCGTTCCTCGACGGGGCGTCGCAACCGGAGGAGCTCGTGATCAGCGCGGCAGAGCTCGGCTACGAGGCGCTCGCGCTGACCGACCACGACGGCGTCTACGGGTCGCTCGAGTTCGCGCACGCGGCAAAGGCGTTCGGCGTGCGTCCGATTACCGGCGCGGAGGTGACCCTCGAGGGCGGCTGCCACGTGACTCTGCTTGTCGAGACGTCCAAGGGCTACGCGAACCTGTGCCGGCTGCTGACAGAAGCGCACGCGGACGACAGGCTCGAGCCCGCCCTGCCGCTGAAGGCGCTCGCCGAGCGCACCGAGGGCCTCGTCTGCCTGTCCGGCTGCGCGCGCCACGGCCTCGCCGTCCACGATCCGAACGCTGCCGCCTCCCTCACCGCCGCGTTCGGGCGGTCGCGGTTCTTCGTCGAGCTCCAGCGGCCGTACGAGCGCGGCGACGCCCGCCGCAACGCCGCGCTGCGCGATCTCGCCCAGACGCTCGGCGTGGAGACGGTGGCGACCGGGGACGTCCACTCGCACAGCCACCGCCGGGCAGTGCTCCAGGACGCGCTGGTGGCCATCGGGCACTGCTCGACGCTCGACGGCTCGGAGCGTGAGCGACGCGGCAATCGCGAGAGCGTGTTGCGGGCTCCGGCGGAGGCGGTCGAGCGCTTTCCCGAAGACGCGGCCGCCGTCGCCCGGACGGTGGAACTCGCCTCCCGCCTCGAGTTCGACCTGACACAAGAGCTCGGCTACCGGTATCCGGACTTTGCGGACGGCGAGGAAACGGCCGACGCGCAGCTGCGCCGAGTGTGCGAGCGGGCCTTCGCCGAGCGCTACGCGGAGACGAACGGCCACAAGCGGCTCGCCCGCCGGCGGCTGGAGGAAGAGCTCCGGCTCATCGCCTACCTCGAGCTGTCCGGCTTCTTCCTCCTCCACTTCGAGGTGCTCGAGCTAGCGCGGGAGATCGCCCTCGACCTGCGCGGGCAGAGCGCGGCGCGGAACGCGCTGCCTCCCGGCCGCGGCCGCGGCTCCTCGGTCGGCTCGATCGTCTGCTATCTCACCGGGCTCTCGCATGTCGATCCCGTCGCCGCCGGCCTCTCGCTCGGCCGCTTCCTCAATCGAGAGCTCGCGTCGGTCCCCGACATCGACCTCGACTTCCCGCGCGATGTCCGCGAGCGGCTGATCGTGGAGGTGACCGAGCGCTACGGGCGCGAGCACGCGGCGCTCGTGGCGACCTTCTCCACGTACCACGCGCGCGGGGCGATCCGCGACGTCGGCAAGGCGCTCGGCCTCCCCTTCGCGGAGCTGGAACGGCTCGCTCGCGTCACGAACGGCGATCCGCGCCGCGTGGAGGAGGAGCTGGCGACGCTTCCCGATGCGAAGACGAAGCTCGCTTCACGGCGCTGGCGGGCGCTCGGTTGGCTGTGCAAGGAGATCGCCGGGCTCCCGCGCCACCTCTCCCAGCATCCGGGCGGCATGGTGATCTCGTCCCGGCCGCTCGTCGAGCTCGTGCCCGTGGTGCCGGCGGCGATGGAAGGACGGCAGCTCTGCCAGTGGGACAAGGACTCGTGCGCTGACGCCGGCTTTCTGAAGATCGACCTGCTCGGCCTGGGCATGCTCTCCGCGATCGAGGACTGCGTGGAGCGGATCGCGCTCGCGAGCGGCGAGACGGTCGATCTCTCGCGGATTCCGCTGGACGACCAGGGTGTGTACGGCGAGATCCAGGACGCCGACACCGTGGGCACGTTCCAGATCGAGAGCCGTGCGCAGATGCAGAGTCTCTTGCGTACCCGTCCGGAGAACATGGACGACCTCACGGTGCAGGTGGCGCTCGTCCGGCCGGGGCCGATCCAGGGCGGCGCCGTCCATCCCTACATCGACCGGCGCGCGAAACGACGGGCGGACCCCTCGTTCCCCATCGAGTACGACCACCCGCTGCTGAAGCAGGCGCTCGAGGAGACGTTCGGCGTCGTCGTCTTCCAGGACCAGGTGCTCGAGGTGGCGATGGCGCTGGCCGGCTTCTCGATCGGCGACGCGGAGGGGCTGCGGCGCGCGATGAGCCGCAAGCGCTCGCTCGAGGCGCTCGAGGCGTTTCGCGCGCGGTTCGTCGAGGGCTCGGCGCGGAACGGCGTCGACGCGGAGACGGCGCACCGCGTGTACGACAAGCTCGCGGCGTTCTCGGGCTTCGGCTTCCCGAAGTCCCATGCCGCCGCCTTCGCGCTGCTGGCTTACCAGTCGGCGTGGCTCCGTCGCTACTACCCCGTCGAGTTCCTCTGCGCGTTGCTCAACGCCCAGCCGATGGGCTTCTACCCTCCGGCCAGCCTCGTCCGTGACGCGCAGCGGCGCGGGGCGACCGTGCTGCCGCCCGACGTGAACGACAGTGACGCGTCGTGCTCGGTCGAGGACGGTGCGGTGCGCATCGGCGTCGGCTACGTGCAGGGAGTGGGGGAGCAGGAGGCCGAGGCGGTGGCGGCCGGACAGCCGTACGAACACCTCCGCGATCTCGTGCAGCGAGCAGCCGTCGACCGCGACGTCTTCCAGGCGCTCGTCGAGGCGGGCGCCTGCGACTGCTTCGACGAGCCCCGCCGCGTGCTCCTCTGGCAACTCGGCCTCGTCCCCCGGCAGCAGGCCGCGGGCGGCGGCTCACGCCAGCTCGCGCTGCCGCTGGAGCCCACCGCCGAGACGCCGTCGCTTCCCGAGCAGACGATCTGGGAGCGCATGCTTGCCGACTATCGGGGCACGGGCATCTCCGTCGGGGTGCACCCGCTCGAGCTCTTGCGACCTCACCTGCCGCCGACGACCGTGACGAGCGTCGAGTTGCCGCGGCACGCGGATCGCAGCGAGCTGACCGTGGCGGGGATGGCCATCGCCCGCCAGCGGCCCCAGACTGCGAACGGCATCGTCTTCATGCTGCTCGAGGACGAGCACGGCCTCGTCAACCTCGTCGTGCCACCGCAGGTGTACGAACGCCATCGGGCGCTCGTGCGCGGCGAGCCATTGCTCTCGGCGAGCGGGCGGCTCGAGAAGGTCGGCCGGAACATCAACGTCGTCGTCTCACACCTCGAGAGCCTCGGCCCGCTCGCGCGCGAGGTCGCCGGACTCGTCGAAGCTCGCTCGTCCCTGCCGAAGGCTCACCACTTCGGCCATCGCTGACCGAGCGTCCCGGGCGGTCTGGGCTCCCAGCCGGCGTAGCCGGCTTGCGCCCCGACCTGGCACCGCTCGCGGCAGCCGACATCGCCTCCGGCCTTGGCCGTACCCAGTACTGCCCTTCGGCCCTCGGGCTTGTCGTCTTGGCGAGCGGCACCCGGAACGCTCGGGCACGTCGCCGTGCCCGGCAGGTCTTAGAGTCGGGCATGTGCCGACGTTCCCGGTGCTCGAACGAGTCGCCTACCTCAACGCGGGGACGTTCGGGCCGCTCGCGCAGGAGACGATGGACGCGATGGCCACCCAGGCCGCGATCGAGCTGGAGCGGGGCCGCGGAGGCAAGCGGTACTTCGACACCTTGATCGACATGCGCGCCTGCGTCCGCGACCTGTTCGCGGGGCTCCTGGGCACGCATTCCGACAACGTCGCGCTGACCGCGTCGACGACGATGGGCTGCCAGATCGTGCTGTCGGGCCTGCAGCTGGAGCCCGGTGACGAGATCGTCACGACGGACGAAGAGCACTTCGGCCTGCTGGGGCCGCTGCACGTGTCCGGAGCCCGGGTACGCGTGGCCGCCACCCGAGGACGGAGCAGGGAGGAGGTGCTCGCGACCCTGCTCGCCGAGGTCGGGCCGCGCACGCGGCTCGTCGCGCTCTCGCACGTCTCCTGGGTGACGGGGAGCCTGCTTCCCATCGAGGCGGTCAAGGCCGAGACCGGGCTGCCGATGCTCGTGGACGGCGCGCAGTCGGTCGGTGCGATCCCCGTCGACGTGGGCGAGGCGGACTTCTACACCGTGTCGGGACAGAAGTGGCTGTGCGGCCCCGACGCCACGGGCGCCCTCTACGTGCGCGACCCGGAGTCGATACGCGTCGCGCTCCCGACGTACTGGTCGCGCGAGGCGCACGATCCCGACGGAACCTTCGAGCCGCGCGCCGGGGCGGGCCGCTTCGACACGGGACCGATCCCCGTGCCGTCGCTGGCGGGCCTCGAGACCGCGCTGCGGATCGCGCCGGATTCTCGCTACGACGACGCGCGGGCAGTCACCGACCGTTGCCGGGAGCTCCTCGCCGAGCGCTTCGACGTCATGACGCCGCCAGGCGAAGCCACGCTCGTGACCTTCCAGCCCGAGGGCGACGCTGCGGAGACCGTCGTGCGCCTTTACGACGCCGGCGTCATCGTCCGCGACATTCCCGAGACCGGCTGGGTGCGCGTGTCCTGCGGCTACTGGACGTCAGAGGAGCACCTCGATCGGCTCATCGGCGCACTCGGCTAGTGCCGCTGCTCGTGCGCAGCTGGAACGTCTTTCACGGACGGACGTATCCGCCCGGCCGGCACGCGCATCTCCGGGAGGCGATCGAGCTCGCGACCGAGGACGATCCGGACGTGCTCTGTCTGCAGGAGCTGCCGCTCTGGTCGCTAGGGCAGCTGGAGCGATGGACCGGCATGGGGATGTGGTCGGCCCGGACGCGCCACAGGCTCGGCCGCCTGGGACGCAGGCCCACCGATCTACACCACGGGAGGTTTCGCTCGTCGCTGACCGGGCAGGCGAACGCCGTGCTCGTCGCCCGCAGCCACACGGTGACGTCTCATCGCACGCTCGTCCTCAACGGCCGCGCATTCGTGGCGCGTGAGTCGCGCCGCCTCGGGCTCGGGATTCATGTGGCCTTCGCGTGGACAGCCGAGCGCCGCGTGTGCCAGGCGTTGCACATCGCTCCGGAGTCCGGGGCCGACCTCTCGCTTGTTCACGTCCATCTGACGCACCTTCGCGAGCGCCGTTGCGCCGAGGCGGAGCTGCGACGCGCTGTCCGCCTGGGAGAAGAGCTCGACGACGGAGCCTCGCCACTCGTGATTGCAGGGGACTTCAACCTCACGGCGCACTCCCCGGCGGTGACCGAGCTGGCCGCAGCCGGCTTCTCCCCGGCCGGCCCGGGCATCGACCACGTCATGGTCCGCGGGCTGCCGTCGACGCCGCCCCTCGTCTGGCCGCCCGAGCGCCGTCGCCTGAACGAACGCACGCTCTCCGACCACCCGCCCGTCGAGCTCGAGCTGGGCTAGGCAGCAGTCTTCAGGCCGAGCTGGCCGGCGATCGGCCGCAGCGCCTCGATGACGTTCGCGATGTGCTCGTCGAGCTCGAGGCTGAGCTCCTCGGCGCCGCGATACACCTCGTCGCGGTGTACACCGGCAGCGAAGGACGGCTGCTTGAGCTTCTTCTTCACGGACGTCGGCTCGAGCGTCTCGATGCCGTCGGGCCGGACGTAGCCGCACGCTGTCACGAACCCCGAGAGCTCGTCGCAGGCGAAGAGCGTCTTCTTCAAGAGCGTGTCGCGAGGCATGTCGAGATGCTCTGCGTGGGAGAGGACGCTCTCGACGACCTCCTCCGGGTACCCCTCCTCGCGGAGGATCGGCGCACCGTCCTGTGGGTGCTTGTCGAGCGTCGGATGCATCTCGTAATCGAAGTCGTGAAGGAGCGCGACGACGCGCCACTGCTCCTCGTCCTCGCCGAAATGGCGGGCGTACCACCCGACCGAGGCCTCGACCGCGAGCGCGTGGCGCAGAAGCGGCTCGGCCTTCGTGTACCGGGTCAATGTCTCCCAGGCCTGGTCGCGGGTGGGCTCGGTCACGGGCGGGTAGGGTACCTCCGCCGTGGACACCGTCGTCGCCGACGCCTTGAGACAGTCGTTCGTGATCGAGGGAGGGCACTCGCTCTCCGGGCACGTGCAGGCCGCCGGCAACAAGAACGCCGCGCTGCCCATCCTCGCCGCTTGTGCACTCACGGCGGAGCCGGTCGAGCTGTCGAACGTGCCGCGGATCCTCGACGTCGACACGATGCTCGCCCTGCTGCGCGCCATCGGCGCGGAGGCCGACTGGGTGGGCCCGAACGACGTTCGAATCGACGCATCTTCGGTGACGACAACGGAGCTCGACGAGGAGCTCTGCAACCAGATTCGAGCCTCCATCCTCCTCTCTGGGCCACTGCTCGCCCGCTTCGGCACGGCGACGGTGCCGCCGCCGGGCGGCGACGTCATCGGCCGCCGGCGGATCGACACGCACATCCACGCACTGGCCGCGCTCGGCGCGGAGGTCGAGGCCGGCCAGCGTTACGAGATGCGTGCCGAGCGGCTTCGCGGCGCGTCGCTCTTCCTCGACGAGGCGAGCGTGACGGGGACGGAGAACGCCGTCATGGCTGCAGTGCTCGCTGAGGGCGAGACGATGCTCCAGAACGCCGCCTGCGAGCCGCACGTCCAGGACCTCTGCCGTTTTCTCGTCGAGCTCGGCGCCGACATCGAAGGCGTCGGCTCCAACGTCCTGCACATCACGGGCGTCGAATCGCTTCACGGCGGCTCGCACCGCATCTGCCCGGAGCACATCGAGGTGGCGAGCTTCATCGGCCTGGCAGCGGTCACCGGCTCGGACATCACGATCGACGGTGCGGCGCCCCACGACTTGCTCGCGGTGTTACCCGCGTTCGAACGGCTCGGCGTTCGCGTCGAGCAGGCAGGCGAGGACTCGATCCACGTCCCTGCCGGCCAGGAGCTCGTGATCCAGGACGACCTCGGCGGTCAGATCCCGAAGGTCGAGGACGGCATCTGGCCCGCGTTCCCGTCCGACCTGACGTCGATCGCCGTGGTCGTCGCCACCCAGGCGCACGGCACGATTCTCGTCTTCGAGAAGATGTTCGAGAACCGGCTGTTCTTCGTCGACAAGCTCGTGGGGATGGGTGCGCGCATCATCATCTG
The DNA here is from genome assembly GCA_046729255.1 of Actinomycetota bacterium. Lineage (GTDB taxonomy): Bacteria > Actinomycetota > Thermoleophilia > Gaiellales > Gaiellaceae > PALSA-612. Next base: position 21,636 of record JBKPGF010000004.1, on the reverse strand, counting down.
CGACCCGCACCGCGTAGTCGTCTCGGGGCCGGCGAAGCTCTACGGCGAGCGTCTCGAGAGCCCGGACATCAGGGCCGGGATGGCGATGCTCATCGCGAGCCTCTGTGCCGAAGGCGTCTCGACGATCGGCAACATCGCGCAGATCGACCGGGGGTACGAGCGGATCGACGAGCGGCTGCGCTCGCTTGGAGCGCGGATTGAGCGCGTCGACACCTGAGCCCGCAGGCACGGGCCTCCGAGTCCGCGCGGAGATCACCGACTCGGCGCGATCGAGCGTCGAGACCGGCATCCCGGTGCTCGACCATCTCCTCGGGCTGCTGGCCCGGTACGCGTCGCTCGACCTCGCGCTCGAGGTCGAGCCGGGAGCGGCCGCGGCGGAGGCTTCCGCGGCGGGAGCTGCTCTCGGCGGAGCGCTCGCTCCCCACCTGCGCCGGCAGGACGCTCTCGGCTATGGCTCGGTCTCCCTGCCCGCGGGTGAGGCGCTCGCCCATGTCGCGCTCGAGGTGTCCGACGAGCCACTCGTGGTGTCCAACGTCGATCTCTCGGCGGCGCAGGTGGGCGGCCTGGCCGCCGACGTCATCGGCGACTTCCTGGAGAGCCTCGCGGCTGGGGCGAGCCTTACGCTCCACGTTCGCCTGCTGGAAGGGGACAACCCCGAGCATGTCCTCGACGCGATCTTCAAGGCCCTCGGTGCCGCGCTCGCGCGTGCGTGTGCAACCCAACCGAGCATCAAGACGAGTGGAGGGTGATGAGATGGAAAAGACGGTCGTTCGCACGGAGGAGGCGCCGACGCCGTTCCAGAGCGCGCCCTACTCGCAGGCCATCGCGGTCGGCGGCTTTGTCTTCGTCAGCGGGCAGGTGGCGCTCGAGCCCGACGGGACTGAGCTGAAGGGCGCGACGGTGCAAGAGCAGACGGAGCAGGTGTTCGCCAATCTCCGCGCCATCCTCGAGGCGGCCGGATCCAGCCTCGACAAGATGGTGAAAACGACCGTGTTCCTCCAGGATTTCGGGGATTTCGCCGGGATGAACGAGGTCTACGCAAAGCACATCGGCGAGACGCCGCCGGCACGGGCGACGGTGGAGGTGGCCGCGTTGCCTTCGGGCGCGCTCGTCGAGATCGAGGCGGTCGCCCTGGCGTAACCGGGCGCAACGGCACAATCTCGGTGGTATGCGCGCCGAGACCATCATCGCCACGCACGCGAACACCGACTTCGACGCCTTCGCGTCGATGCTCGCCGTGCGCCACCTCTATCCCGGCTCCGTCGTCTGCCTCTCCGGTGCGCTGAACCGCAACGTCAGGGAGCTCTGCAGGCTCTACGCCGACGAGCTCGAGCTGGTGGACGCGACGCGGCTCAAGCTCGACCACGTGAAGCGGCTCATCGTCGTCGAGGCGGCGAGCGCGAGCCGGCTGGGTGAGCTGGAGCCCCTGGCGCTCGACGTCGACGTGGAGAAGGTCGTGTTCGACCACCACGCGGGCGATTCCCCGGACTGGGTGAAGTCGGACAGCGTCGTCCTCTCGGACGACGGCGCGCTGACGACGACGCTCGTGGGGATCCTCGCCGAGCGGGAGATCGCCGTGACGGCGCTCGAGGCGACGATCTTCGCTTTGGGCATCCACGAGGACACGGGGTCGCTGACGTATCCGTCGACGACGCAGCGCGATGCCGACGCGCTGTCCTGGTGCCTGCGGCACGGCGCCCGCCAGGAGCTGCTCGAGAGCTACCTCCATACGCCGCTGTCGGCAGAGGAGCGGGAGCTGCTCGACGCGCTCATCGCCGGCTTGGAGACGCATGAGCTGGCGGGCCTCACGGTGCTCGTCGCGGCCATCAGCTGGCCGCGGTACGTGGAGGGTGTCTCGAACCTCGCGCACAAGGTCGTCGATCTCACGGACTGCCGCGCGCTCGTGCTCCTCGTGGAAATGGACCGACGGGTGTTCTGCGTCACGCGCAGCCGCTCGCACGCCTTCGACGCAGCTGCCGCAGCCGGCGCGCTCGGAGGAGGCGGCCACGAGCAGGCGGCGTCGGCGATCTTTCGCGGTGACCTCGCCGAAGCGCGCGGCCGGCTGTTCGACGCGCTGCCGGGAGCCGTGCAGGAGCCGTCACGCGCGCGCGACGTCATGTCCAGGCCGGCTCGAACGGTGTCGCCGTCGGACACCGTCGCCCGGGCGATGACGCTCTGCCAGCGCTACGGCCAGAGCGGCGTGCTCGTCGTCGATGACGGGCGCCTCGTCGGCTCGGTGGGGCGGGAGGACCTCGACCGCGCGATCGGGCACGGCCTCTCGCACGCGCCCGTCAAGGGAATCATGAGCGGCCGGGTGCTGACCGCCGCGCCGGACGCGAGCCTCGTCGAGCTTCAGCGCATGCTCGCGGGGTCCGACGAGGGACGGATCGCGATCGTCGAAGGAGACGGGGTCGCAGGCGTCGTCACCGGGAGAGATGTCTTGCGCGCCCTCGGCGAGGCCGCCGAGCCGGCGCGCGAGACCAGTGAGTCGATCGCCTCCGAGCTGCGCGCGCTCGAACGGCTGCAGCCGGTGTTCGCGGCCATCTCGGCGGCGAGCGAGGGTGTCGAGGGCGTGTACCTCGTCGGTGGAACCGTGCGCGACGTCCTCATCGGCGAGGAGGGCTTCGACGTCGACATCGTGGTCGAGGGCGACGCGATCGCGCTCGCACGGCGAGTCGCGCGTGAGCTCGGCGGACGCACCCGAGAGCACGAGAAGTTCGGGACGGCCGTCGTCGTCTTTGGCGACGGCGAGCGAGTAGACGTCGTGACGGCGCGAACCGAGTTCTACGACGCGCCGGCCGCGCTGCCCGCCGTCGAGCACGCGTCGATTCGCGAGGATCTGTTTCGTCGCGACTTCACGGTCAACGCCATGGCCGCCTCTCTGAAGACGGAGGACTTCGGGCGGCTCGTCGATCCGTTCGGTGGTCGGGCCGATCTCGCTGCGAAGACGGTGAGGGTGCTGCACAACCTCTCGTTCATCGAGGACCCGACGCGCATCTTCCGGGCGATTCGTTATGAGAACAGGTACGGCTTCCGCATGGACGAGCACACGGCGCGGCTGGCTCGCTCGTGCGTCGAGATGGGGCTCGTGGGAGACCTCTCGTCTGCGCGGCTACGGGACGAGCTCACCGCGCTGCTCGAGGAGGGCGAGGTTGCGCACTCGCTGCCACGGCTGGCTGAGTTGGGCGCCGCGAGCGCGATTCACCCGCACCTCGCGGCTGACGACGAAGCCGTCCGAGTCTTCGACCGCGCCCGGGAGCTCGCCCGGGAGCTCGACATCGGGGTCCCGGACTGGCGACTCGGCCTCGCGGTGCTCGCCAGGCGGATGTCCGCCTCCGAGGTCTCCGACTGGCTCGACCGGTTGAAGGTGCGCCGCAGGGACGCGGACCTCATCGCCGCAGCCGTCGCCGCCGGGCCCCGGATTGCCGCACGTTTACGGGGCGAGCCGCCAGCTCCGTCGGAGATCGTCACGATGGCGGAGCAGTTCGCCCCCGACGCGCCGCTCTTTGCGCTCGCTCTCGACGATTCGCCGCTCCTGCGCCGGTACTTCGAGGAGCTCAGGCACGTGCGACTCGACGTCGCAGGGGCGGAGCTGGCGGAGCTGGGGCTCGGCGAGTCGCCGCGCGTCGGGGAGATTCTCGCGGAGCTCCGCCGCCGCAAGCTCGACGGCGAGCTCGACGGCCGCGACGCGGAGCTCGCCGCCGCGCGTGAGCTGATCGACGCCACGTGATGGGTGTCGAGCTAACGCGCTGGGACGTGCCGGGACCCTACGAAGTCCTCTTCTCGACACGCACGGGAGGTGTCTCGGACGGCCCGTACGCGTCGCTCAACCTCGGCTTCCTGAGCGGCGACGAGCGAGAGCTCGTGGAGGAGAACCGGCACCGGCTCTACCTGGCCGCCGGAGCTCACCCCGAGCGGGTGAGCTGGCCTCGGCAGGTGCATGGCGCGGACGTCGTTCGAGCCGCCGCGCGCGGCGTCGAGGCGGACGCGATCTGGACAGACGAGCCCGGGGAGCCGGTCATGGTCGTCACCGCCGACTGTGTGCCGGTCGCGCTCGTGCGGCTGGGCGGCAGGCCCGCCGTCTCGCTTGCGCACGTCGGCTGGCGTGGTCTGCTCGCGGGAGTGTTGCCCGCAGCCGTCGCCGCCCTCGGCGGCCGGCACGTGGCGGCGGCGATCGGGCCGGGGATCGGACCGTGTTGCTACGAGGTGGGCGAAGATGTGTCGACACCCGTGCGGAGGGCCTTCGGGCCGGGATTCTCCGCGGACGGTCACCTCGATCTGCCGGGAGCGGTGGAGCAGGCGCTCCGGAATGCCGGGTGTGTCCGCGTCGACCGCCTCGACGAGTGCACCTCCTGTCATTCCGAGCGCTACTTCTCGCACCGCCGCGACCAGGGACTGACCGGCCGGCAGGGGGCGATCGCCTACGTCGCCTAGCGCTGAGCAGGTGCGCGAGCGCTACCAGCGCCTGTGTGCCGAGGTCGGCCCCGGCGTCACCGTGGTCGCGGCGACGAAGTACGTGGTCCTCCCCGAGCTCGGCGTCCTCGCGGAAGCGGGTATCCCGGTCGTGGGTGAGAACCGCGCGCAGGACCTCGCCGCGAAGCATGATGCTTACGGCGACTCCTTCCGCTGGCACTTCATCGGCCACCTCCAGAGCCGCAAGACGAGCACCGTCAACGCGACGTGCGAGCTCGTGCACTCGCTCGACTCCGAGTCCGCGGCCAGCCGGCTCGAGATCCCGGCGATCGTCCAGGTGAATCTCGCCGGGGAGGAGACGAAGTCGGGAGTGTCGCCCGAGCAGCTCGAGGCGTTCCTCGCAGGTTGTCCAGCCCAGGTCGTCGGCCTGTCGACGATGCCGCCCCTCGCGGGCGATCCGGAGGCGTCGCGGCCGTATTTCCGCCGCCTGCGCGAGCTCGCGGAGGGTTACGGCCTGACCCAGCTCTCCATGGGCACGACCCAGGACTACCGCGTCGCCGCTGAGGAAGGCGCAACGCTCGTGAGGGTGGGCGCGGCGCTCTTCCGGGGATAACATTGCCCACGTGAGCATGGGCGACGTCTGGCACCGCACGCTCGTGTATTTCGGCATCGCCGAGGAGTACGACGACGGCTGGGACGACGAGTACCCCAGTGACGAGGCAGCCTCGTACGCTTCCCAGCCCGCGGAGCCGTCCTACGCGGAGCGCGCGACCACGAACGTCAGGCGGCTGCCACGCCGCCAGTCACAGGACTACGACGACTGGACGTCCGGTGAGCCACGAGCTGCCGAGCCCGCTGCGCCGAGTCGATCGGGCCCGCGACCGGTCCCTCCGCCGGACGTCGGCATCGCACAGGTGCACCTCGTGGTGCCGCGGAGCTTCAACGACGCGAAGCAGATCGCCGATCGCTTCAAGCTCTCGATGCCCGTCATCGTCAATCTCCAGGACGCGGACGTCGATCTCTCGAAGCGGCTGATCGACTTCGCGAGCGGTCTCACGTACGCCCTCAACGGCACGATGCAACGCATCGCCGACAAGGTCTTCCTGCTCACCCCGCCGAATATCGTCGTCTCGGCCGAGGAGCGCGCGAAGGCGCTCGAGCGCGGCGGCTTCTTCAACAGAGCGTAGTAGGCCGTCGAAGTCCAGCTCGCGTACGCGTTGGGCTCTCGGCGGAGGAGAAAACGCGTAGGAACAGCCCCTCCTGAGTCGAAATCCACGCCGTGGGCGGCCCGTACGCCAATCTGACCCTACTCGCGGACACGATCGACGCGCTGCAGAACTTCGTGACCGTGTTCATCTGGGTCTACATGCTGTTGATCTTCGCGTACGTGATCCTCTCCTGGGTCCGGTCGCCCTACTCCACGCACCCCGTCGTGCGCTTCCTCCACGACGTGTGCGACCCGTATCTCCGGCTCTTCCGACGGGTGCTGCCGCCCCTCGGGCCGGTGGACTTCTCACCGATCGTGGCCGTAGCGGCCCTTCTGCTCCTGCAATGGGCCATCAACAGCCTGCTCCTCGACAACCTCAAGTGAAAGGGGAACACCATGACGTACTCACCCGTCGAGCTCCGGCACGTGTCGCTCAAGCGCCGGCTGCTCGGCTACGACCGCGCCGCCGTCGACGCGATGCTCGACGACGTCGCCGACAGCTACGAACAGGTCTGGCGCGAGCGTGTCGACCTCGGCGACCGCATCGAGCGGCTCGAGGCAGAGCTCTCGCGCCACAAGGAGCTAGAGCACCTGCTGCGTGCGACGCTGCTCTCCGCAGAGCAGGCCGCGAATGCCGTGAAGGAGAAGGGCCGCTCGGAGGCCGAGGCCATCATCAAGGAGGCTCGCGACGAGGCACGCGACATCACGCGCAGGGCGCGTGCCGACCGCGAGTCGCTGCTGCTCGATGCCCGTCGCATTCGGCTCCTGCTCCACGCGGCCATGGACGCGATCGACGAGGTGCCCGAGGACGAGATCCGCGAGGAGCCGCCGGCGATCGAGGTGGGTGAGGCGGCAGCGTAGGAGAGCCTCGCGAGAGCGAAAGGAGGCGAAGGGTCGGTACCTATACTGGCGACATAATGGGCGCGGCCACACGCTTGAAGCTGCGGGTGATCCCGGGAGCTGGACGGAGTGAGATCGTCGGCCGCTACGGCGATGCGTGGAAAGTCCGTGTCGGGGCTGCTCCGGAGCGCGGCCGCGCGAACACGGCGCTGCTGGAGCTGCTCTCCGCGCGTCTCGGCGTGCGGCCGGCCGAGCTCACCATCGTCTCGGGTCTGGCGGCGCGGGACAAGGTCGTCGAGCTGCGCGGGCTCTCTGCACACGAAGTCACGCGCCGCCTGGAGGGTTGAGGTCCGGGTGACGACGGACGAGGCACGGACGCGGTTGCTCGAAGAGCGTGAGCGCGTCGTTGCGGCGCTCGACTACCTCCACGAGGAGAACGCCGGCTCGCTGCACGACGAGGCGGAAGAGGCGACGATCGCCGACAACGTCGGCGAGACGGCGACCGTGACGCTCGACCGCCAGATCGACTACTCGCTCGAAGAGGCATCGAACCACGTGCTGGCGGCGATCGACGCAGCTCTGGAGCGAATCGAGGCCGGGACGTACGGGAAATGCCAGACCTGCGGCAAGACGATCGGCGACGATCGCCTCGAGGCGATTCCCTACGCCACCCAGTGCATCGAATGCCGCCGCCGGGAGGAGCGGGGCTGACCGAGGTACCCGCAGGCACCTCGGCAGGCGACGAGAATCGTCGCGACGGGCTGGCTGCCGTCTCCGTCGCGGAGCGCTCGCTCTCGGCGGAGGGCGCCCAGTGGCTGTCGCTCGCGCTCGTGGCCGTCGCAGCCGTCGTCGCCGACCAGGTGACGAAGCACATCGTCTCCAGCCAGTTGGCTCTCGACGACGAGATCGGGATCGTGGGGCCGTTCTCGATCCACCACGTCCAGAACTCGGGCATCGCGTTCGGGCTCTTCCCCGACGCGACCGGCGCGGTGATCGCCGTCACCTCGATCGCCGTCGTGTGGATGCTCGTGTTCTTCGCGCGAAGCGGCGCGCGCCATCCCGTGCTCCCCGTTGCGCTCGGGTTGTTGATCGGCGGCAGCATCTCGAACCTCGCTGACCGCGTCCGTCTGGGGCACGTCACGGACTTCCTCGATCTGCGCTACTGGCCGGCATTCAACCTCGCCGACGTGTGCATCGTCGTCGGCGTCGCGTTGCTGGTGGGGACCATGCTCGCGGGTGAGAAGAGCCCGCGGCGGCGTCACGGCGCATCGACGCTCCGCCCCTGATCGCTCTCCGGGTATCCGCCGAGGCCGCCGGGCAGCGCCTCGACCGGTACCTCTCCGAGCAGCTCGACGTCGGCTCGCGCGCCGCCGCCGAGCGACTGATCGCCGAAGGTGCGGTGCTCGTAGGCGGCATCGCGCGTCCCAAGAGCCACCGCCTGCTGGCCGGCGAGGAGATCCAGGTCGAGCTACCCGAGAGACAACCCTCGCCGGTCGAGGAGCCTGACCCGCCCGGCCTCGAGATCGCCTGGGAGGACGAGCACCTGCTCGTCGTCGACAAGCCCGCCGGCGTCGTCGTCCACCCGGGTGCGGGCCACGCCAGCGGAACGCTTGCCGGCGCGCTGCGCAGACACGGCACAGCGGGTGGGCCGGAGGAGCGGGCGGGCATCGTGCACCGGCTCGACCGCGACACGTCGGGTCTGCTCGTCGTCGCCCGCAGCGAAGAGGCCTTCGGCCGCCTTCAGAACCTCGTTCGCAGGCGGGCGCTGGAACGCGAGTACCTCGCCCTCGTGCGCGGCCACCCGCGTTCGCGCCGCGGCCGGATCGAGGCATCGATCGGCCGCGACCGCCACGATCCGACGAGGCACTCGCTCGACACACCGACGCCGCGCGATGCCGTGACGCACTTCGAGATGGAGCAACTCCTTGCCAAGCACGCGCTCCTGCAGGTGTGGCTCGAGACCGGCCGCACGCACCAGATCCGGGTGCACCTTGCGGCGATCGAACTCCCGGTGATGGGGGACCGCGTCTACGGCGTCCAGGGGCTCGGCCTCGAGCGGCAGTTTCTCCATGCGCGCCGCCTGGCCTTTCCGCACCCGATCACGGGCGAGCGAGTGGACGTGGCGTCGCCGCTCCCGGCGGAGCTGCAAGCGGCGCTTTCGCTAGCATCTACCGACCAGTAAGCGACCCGGCGGACGGGTCACGAAGAGCGGTGCCGGCCCCTCGCGGCCGGTTCTCTCGGACACCGCCGGCAGTAGTCACATCAACCGAAGGGAAGCTCTCATGTCTGTGGTGTCCATGAAGGACCTGCTGGAGGCCGGCGTCCACTTCGGCCACCAGACGCGCCGCTGGAACCCGAAGATGAAGCGGTTCATCTTCGGCGAGCGCGGCGGCATCTACATCATCGACCTCACTCAGACCCAGTCGCTGCTCGAGGAGGCGTACAACCTCGTCTCGAACGTCGCCTCCCGCCGCGGCAGCGTGCTCTTCGTCGGCACGAAAAAGCAGGCGCAGGACGCGGTGTCGGAGCAAGCGCGGCGCGTAGGCATGCCCTACGTCAACCACCGCTGGCTCGGCGGCCTGCTGACGAACTGGCGGACGCTGTCCGAGCGTATCGAGCACCTCCACGAGCTGCGCCGGCTGAAGACCGAAGGGCAGCTCGATCTCCTTCCGTCGAAGGAGCGGATTGCGATGGAGGCCGAGCTCGAGAAGCTCGAGGCGAATCTCGGCGGCGTCGCCGACATGAAGCGCCAGCCCGACGCGGTGTTCGTCCTCGACCTACGCAAGGAGCAGCTCGCTGTCCGAGAGGCACGGCGGCTCGGCATACCGATCATCGGCCTCGTGGACACGAACGCCGATCCGGACGAGGCCGACTTCGTCATTCCCGGAAACGACGACGCCATCCGGTCCTGCTCGCTCATCACGCGCGTGGTCGCGGACGGGGTCGAGGCCGGCAAGCAGCTCGTGAGCCCCGGAGAGATGGCCCAGGCCGCGCCGCCTGCGCCCGAGGAGCCGGAGGCTGCCGAGGAGGCTGCCGAGGAGACGACCGAAGAGCCGGCGGAGGTGGAGGCCTGATGTCGACGACAATTTCCGCAAGCCAGGTCAAGGAGCTCCGCGACCAGACCGGCGCGGGGATGATGGACTGCAAGAGAGCACTCGAGGAGACGCGTGGCGACCTCGAGGCGGCTCGGACACTCCTCCGCGAAAAGGGCGTCGCCGACGCTGCCAAGCGCTCTGGTCGCGACACGACCGAGGGCAAGGTCGTGTTCGACATCACGGACGAGAGCGTCGCAGCGATGGTGGCCGTTGGCTCCGAGACGGAGCCCGTCTCCAACAACGAGGACTTCATCGTCTTCGCGTACAAGGTGCTCGAGGCCGTGAAGGATCACGGCCCGCATGCCGTCGACACGCTCGAGGACGAGCGCGTCGCGCTCGTCGCACGTCTCGGCGAGAACATCGCGGTCGTCGGCGCCGCGCGCTTCGAGGGCGCCGAGCACGAGATCCTCACCGCGTACGTCCACCCGCCCGCGAGCAAGCTCGGCGTGCTTCTGCATGCCAAGGGCGAGCCCGACCTCGCGTACAAGGTGGCCATGCACATCGCAGCGGCCGCTCCGGTCTACGTGATGCGGGACGCCGTCCCGCACGCGGAGGTCGACGCCGAGCGTGACATCCTCGCCAAGCAAGACGACGTGGTCGACAAGCCCGAGCAGATCCGCGAGAAGATCGTCGAGGGGCGGCTCGACAAGTGGTTCGAGGGCCACGTGCTCGCCGAGCAGACGTGGATCCACGACACCGACAAGCGTGTCGGGGACGTCCTCCAGGAGGCCGGCCTCGAGATCATCGAGTTCGCCCGCTTCGCCCTGGCAGAGTAGGACCGTGAGCGCGGATCCCCACCCGGTCTCGGAGACCGCGTTCTCGCGTGTCCTGCTCAAGCTCTCTGGGGAGGCGCTGAGCGGCGACCTCGAGTTCGGCATCGACCAGGAGCACATCGAGTCGCTGGCGGGGGAGATCGTTTCCGTGCACCGGGCCGGAATCGAGATCGCACTCGTCGTGGGCGGCGGCAACATCATCCGCGGCATGGAGCGGGCGGCGGACGGCATGGACCGCGCCACCGCCGACTATGCCGGGATGCTCGCGAGCGTCCTCAACTCGCTCACCGTGCAGGACGCCCTCGAGCGGCGCGGGGCCCAGACTCGCGTCCTCTCGGCGCTCACGGTGGCCGAGGTGGCGGAGCCGTACATCCGGCGCCGGGCGATGCGCCATCTCGAGAAAGGCCGCATCGTCATCTTCGCCGGTGGCACCGGCAACCCGTTCTTTACGACCGACACGGCCGCCGCGCTGCGCGCGCTCGAGATCGGCGCGGAGGCGATTCTCATGGCGAAGAACGCCGTCGACGGCGTGTACGACGGCGATCCGCGGGTCGATCCGAGCGCGACATTCCTTCCGGAGCTCACGCACCTCGAGGCGATCGAACGCGGGCTCAAGGTCATGGACACGACTGCCCTGTCGCTGTGCATGGACAACGGCCTGCCGATTCTCGTGTTCGCGCTCGAGGAAGGAACGATTGCGCGAGTGGCGCGCGGCGAGCGGATAGGCACGATCATTCACAGCAAAGCGACGACGGGAGCCAGCCGATGATCGACGAGTTCATCTCCGACGCGGTGCGCCGCATGGACAAGTCCGTGGAGGCGACGCAGCACGAGTTCAACGGGGTCCGCACGGGCCGCGCCTCCGCGGCGCTGCTCGACCGGATTCAGGTCGACTACTACGGTCAGCCGACGCCGCTTCAGCAGCTGGCGACGATTAATGCTCCCGAGTCTCGGCTACTGACGATCCAGCCCTTCGACCCGGCGTCGCTCAAGGGCATCGAGAAGGCGATCATGGAGTCGGACCTCGGCCTCCAGCCCGCGAACGACGGCAAGATCATCCGCCTGCCGATCCCGCAGCTGACGGAGGAGCGACGCAAGGAGCTCGTGAAGGTCGTCCGGAATCTGGCCGAGGAAGGCCGCGTCGCCGTGCGCAACGTCCGCCGCGACGTCATGCATCACCTGAAGGAGCTCGTCGACTCCGGGCAGGTAGGCGTCGACGAGGAGCACCGAGCCGAGGACCGCGTGCAGAAGCTCACCGACGAGCATACGCACAAGATCGACGAGCTGCTCAAGCGTAAAGAAGCGGAAATCATGGAGGTGTAGGGCCTCCGGTGAGCTTGATCACGCGCATCCGCTCGCTTTGGACGCCGCGGCCGCCCGAGGAGGAGTCCGAGCTCCCCGATCGCGCCCGCTCGGTCGCGATCATCATGGACGGGAACGGCCGCTGGGCGCGTCACCGAGGCTTGCCGGTGGCCGAGGGTCATCGGGCCGGCACGAAGGCGCTGCGGAAGGCAGTGGAGGCCGCGATCGAGCTCGACGTCGAGTCACTCGCCGTCTACGCGTTCTCCACGGAGAACTGGTCGCGAACGCGCGACGAGATCGACACGCTCATGGAGATCTTCGTCGAGACGATCGACCGCGAGTTTCCGGATCTCGTCCGGCAGGGAGTGAGGGTGCGCTTCATCGGGCGCCGCGACCGCGCACCCGAGGAGCTACAGCGCAAGATGGCGAGCCTCGAGCGGCAGACGACGGAGAACACACGGCTTCGGCTCTGGATCGCTTTCGACTACGGAGGGCGGGCGGAGATCGTCGAGGCTGCACGGAAGCTCGTCGAGTCCGGCGTCGAGCCACGAGAGATCGACGAGAACGTCTTCGCGGACAACCTCTACGCGCCGGACATGCCTGATCCGGATCTCCTCATCCGCACGTCCGGGGAGCTGCGGGTGTCGAACTTCCTGCTCTGGCAGCTCGCGTACACCGAGCTCGTGTTCGTGGATCGCCACTGGCCCGACTTCTCGCCCAGGGATCTCGAGGCAGCCCTGTCTGCCTACGCCCGCCGCCGCCGCCGCTTCGGCGGTCGATGAGCCCCCTCGCGACGCGCATTCTCGTCGCGGCCATCGGGCTGCCCGTCGTGCTCGCCGCGCTGTGGGCCGGCGGCTGGTGGTTGTTCGCCCTCGTCCTGCCGGCGGCGCTGCTCGCGCTGCACGAGTTCTTTTCGATGACGCGGCCGCTGCGTCCGGTCTCGATCGCGGGCTACGTGGGCCTGGCGGGAGTGCTAGTCGCCGTTCAGGACGCAGAGCTCGTGTGGTCGATCGGCGCGTTGCTGGCGACGCTGGCGCTCGCCTTCCTGCTCAAGGGGCTGGCGGCCACTCAGGGTTCGTCCACCGTGTCGGTCGGCGTCACGCTGCTGGGGACGGCGTGGATCGGCTTCGGGCTGGGCTGCGTCCTGCTCCTGCGCGACGTTCCCGACCACGGCTTCGAAGTCTCGCTGGCCGTCCTGCTCGCGATCTTCGCCGACGACACGGCGGCGTACGTCGGCGGTCGGGCGGTCGGGCGCCATAAGCTCGCACCAGCCATCTCGCCCGGAAAGACGTGGGAAGGGTTCGTGTTCGGCTCGCTCGCCGCCGTCCTCGTCGTCTTCCTCGCGCTGTACGAGGATCGCGAGGAGTTTCTCACCATAGGCGAGTCGCTTCTGCTCGGGGTCGTCGTGGCTCTCGCGGCGCCGCTCGGCGATCTCTTCGAGTCGATGCTCAAGCGTGATCTTGGCGTAAAGGACTCCGGGCGCATCCTTGCGGGTCACGGCGGCGTGCTCGACCGCATCGACGCCATCCTCTTCGCATTCCCGGCGGCCTTCTTTGCCGTTCACGCGCTCATTGCTTGAGGCATAGGGGACAGGATTAATCCTGTCCCCTATCCAGCTTCCTAGGTCGTGCGCCGTACACTGCGCCCGTGAAGCGAGTTGCGCTCCTGGGGGCCACGGGCTCCATCGGTCGCCAGGCGCTCGAGATCATTGCCGGGCACCCCGAGCTCGAGCTGGTAGCCGCAGCTTCGGGCTCACAGGCCGTGGGCGAGCTTGCGCCGCTGACGCAAGTGGGAGGGGATCTGACCGAGCTGCTGGAGCGCGCGCAGCCCGACATCGTCCTGAATGCCGTCGTCGGCTTCGCCGGCCTGCCGGCGACGCTGTGGGCGCTAGAGGCCGGCCTGGACCTCGCGCTCGCCAACAAGGAGAGCCTCGTCGCCGCCGGGGAGCTGGCGCTCGCCGCGCAGGAGCGGGGAGGAGGGCTGCTGCTTCCGGTCGACTCCGAGCACTCCGCGTCGTACCAGTGCCTCGAAGGGAGGAGCCCGGAGTCGGTGGATTCGCTCGTGCTCACGGCGTCGGGCGGGCCGTTCCGCGGGCGATCCGCCGAAGACCTCGCAGACGTAAAGCCTGACGATGCTCTTGCACACCCGACGTGGAATATGGGCCCGAAGATCACGATCGACTCGGCGACGCTCGCCAACAAGGGGCTCGAGCTGATCGAGGCGCACTTCCTGTTCCGGCTCCCGTACGACAGGCTGGAGGTCGTCGTGCACCCGACCTCGATCGTCCATGCGCTGGTGCGCTTCCGTGACGGCGCGGCGCTCGCGCACCTCGGCTATCCGGACATGCGTGTGCCTATCTCGTACGCGCTTACGTATCCGGAGCGCGCTGCGACGCCGGTCCCGTCGCTCGACCTCGTTGGCTTGACGCTCGAGTTCCACGCGCCCGACCTCGAGGCATTCCCGCTCCTCGCGCTCGCGCGTGAGGCCGGCGAGCGCGGCGGCACCGCGCCGTGCGCCTTCAACGCGGCGAACGAGGTCGCCGTCGAGGCCTTCCTGGAGGAACGGATTCGGTTTGCCGATATCGCCGAGATCGTGGCCGCGTCGCTCGAGAGCCTCGACCTCAGCCCTGCCCGTGACGTGGAGGAGCTGACTGCAGCCGACTTCCAGGCGCGCGCGTTTGCCGAAGGAGCCCTGTCGAGAGCATGAGGCAGAGAACTGAACTTGGTGCCTGCGCGTTCCTCGGCGAGGCACGCGCATGAGCATTCTCGTCGCGATCCTCGGCCTAGCGTTCCTCATCGTCATCCACGAGCTGGGCCACTTTTACGGCGCGCTGGCGGTCGGCATGCGGCCGCGCGGCTTTTCGATCGGGTTCGGCCCACCGCTCGCGAAGGTGCGCCGCAACGACATCGACTATGCCTTCCGCGTGGTGCCGCTCGGGGGCTACGTGACGATCCCCGGCATGACGCGGCCGCAGCCCTCCGACGTCGACGCATTCTTCGGCGGCGCGATCCATGACGCGCCCGAGCTCGTCGGGCCCGCGGAGCGCCTCAAGCGCGCGATCGCCGCGGAGAACTACGACCGGGCGCGGGTGGAGCTCGATGCCTTCGAGGCCGCCGCTTCTGAGAACGGCGCGAACGGCATCGACCGCGGGGTGAAGCACATCCGCGACAGCCTCGCCGAGGACGCCTACTGGCGGCAGGCGATCTGGAAGCGCATCGTGGCCATCGGTGCCGGGCCGGCGACGAACCTCGTCTTTGCGGTGATCGTCTTTGCGATCGTCCTCATGTCGGCGGGCGGCAAGGCGACGACCAAGGTGGAGGAGGTGTTCGACGGCCGCCCCGCGCAGCAGGTCGGCCTGAAGGCGGGCGACCGGATCCTCGAGATCGACGGCGCACGGGTGACGCCCGAGAAGATCACGGAGCGCATCTCCGGCTCGGAGGGCGGCCAGCTGCTCCTCGTCGTCCTCCGGAACGGCGAGCGCGTGACCCTCGGCCCCGTCCGTGCGAGGCTCGACGACGATGATGTCTATCGCCTCGGCTTCCGTCTGGGTGCCGAACCGCTCGGTCGATTGGAGTCGTTCCAGGAATCGGTGCTACTTACCGTGCGGCTGACGAAGGAGATCGGCAAGTCACTCGGCAACATCGTCCACGAGGAAGGACGTGAGCAGATCGCGAGCCCGATCGGCATCGTCGACGAGTCGTCGTCCGCCGCGCGGCAAGGATGGGAGTCGTACCTCGCGGTGCTCGCGTTCATCAGCCTGTCGCTCGGCCTGCTCAATCTCCTGCCGCTGCTGCCGCTGGACGGTGGACACATCGTGTTCGCGGTTGCGGAGAAGATCCGCGGCCACGCCATCCGGCGCGAGATCTACGAGCGCGTCTCGGTCGTCGGCATCGCTCTCGTGCTGCTGCTCTTCTTCGTCGGCCTGACGAACGACGTTGGCAGACTAGGCGGCGGCTAAGGCCGCCGGAAGTCCAGGTCGCTTGCGCGTTGGACTTCCGGCGGGTGGAGACTCGTCGGATACCGACTTCGCTGCGAGCTCGCTCCTTCGCCGGCGACGCCCCAGAACTAGCCGGGCACAAGCGTCAGCAAGCACGCAACTACAATCGAACCCTATGGCCAGTCCGCGCCAGATTCACGTCGGCGGCGTGCCGATCGGCGGTGGAGCGCCCGTCGTCGTGCAGTCGATGACACTCACGAAGACGCACGACGTCGAGGCGACGACGGCGCAGATCGCCGCGCTTGCGTCAGCGGGCTGTGAGGTCGTCCGCGTCGCCGTGCCGAAGACCGAGGACGCAGAGGCGCTGCCGACGATCGTGAAGCTCTCGCCGCTGCCCGTGATCGCCGACATCCACTTCAACGCGTCGCTCGCGCTGAAGGCGATTGAGGGGGGCGTGGCGGCCGTACGCATCAACCCGGGCAACATCGGCGGGCCGGAGAAGGTCGAGCTCGTCGTGAAGGCGGCGAAGGCGGCCGGCATACCGATGCGGATCGGCGCCAACTCTGGCTCGCTGCCCAAGCACCTGGCCGGTCTCGCACAGGAGGACCAGGCCGAGGCGCTCGTCGAGGCCGCGCTCGAGGAGGTGCGCCTGCTGGAGGCGCTCGACTACCGGGACTTCAAGATCTCGGTGAAGTCGAGCCACGTGCCGACGATGATTCGCGCCTACCGAAAGCTCTCAGCGAAGGTGCCGTATCCGATCCATCTCGGCGTGACGGAGGCGGGAACGCCATTCTCCGGCGGCATCAAGAGCGCCGTCGGCATGGGGGCGTTGCTCGTCGATGGGATCGGCGACACGATGCGCGTCTCGCTCACGGCCGATCCGGTGGAAGAGGTCAAGGTGGCCTGGGAGATCCTCAAGTCCCTCGGTCTGCGTGAACGCGGGCCGATTCTCATAGCCTGCCCGTCATGCGGCCGCGACAACGTCGGCGTCGAGTCGCTCGCCGCCGAGGTCGAGGAGCGTCACGATCGCTAAGCGGAGGCATTCGAGGTCGCATTGCTCGGCTGCGCCGTGAACGGGCCGGGCGAGGCGGGAGATGCCGACTTCGGCATTGCCGGCGGCCGCGACGTCGGTTTCGTCTACGCACACGGCCGCGTGCTGAAGAAGGTGCCGTCGGCCGTGCTCGTGGACGAGCTGTTCGACGAGATCGATGCCTGGATCGCGAGCGGGATGAAACGCCCGAAGCGCCTGAAGATGGCGAAGCCGGCGGCGCTGGCCATGGCCGAGGCGTCGCTCATCCCCCTCGAATAACCTGCCCTGATGCGGGCATCACGGCTGTTCCTGCCGACGCTGCGCGAGGACCCGGCGGACGCCGAGGCCGCGAGCCACAGGCTGCTCGTACGCGGCGGCTTCATTCGCCAGGTCGGCGCGGGTCTCTTCACCTTCCTGCCGCTCGGCTGGCGCGTCCACCAGAAGGTCGTGCAGATCATCCGGGAGGAGATGAACGCAATCGGCGGGCAGGAGATGCTTTGCCCGGTGCTCACGCCGGCGGAACTCTGGGAGCGGACGGGCCGGATCGCGATCCCACAGGTCTTCAAGCTCCAGGACGGCTCGGGCGGGCGATACGTCCTGCCGCTGTCTCACGAGGAGACGATGACGTTCCACGCGCGCGAACTGCAGTCGTACAAGCAGCTGCCGCAGGTCTGGTACCACTTCTCGACGAAGGAGCGCGACGAGCCCCGGCCGCGCGGGGGGCTGCTCCGCGTCCGCGAGTTCATCATGAAGGACTCGTACTCGTTCGACCGGGACGCGGCCGGGCTCGACGTGAGCTTCGAGCGCCACAAGCAGGCGTACGAACGCATCTGGGAGCGCTGCGACCTGGAGGCGTACCTCGTCGAAGCGGAGTCCGGGATCATGGGCGGGAAGGAGTCTCTCGGCTTCCTCGCGCCGACCGGGTCGGGCGAGAACGAGCTCATGCGCTGCGAGAACGGCGACTACTTTGCGGATATCGAAGCGGCCCGCGGCGTCCCGCGCGGGCCGGACTTTCCCGATGCGCTGCCCGCTCCGGAGGAAATCGAGACGCCGGGTGTGGCGACGATCGAGGCGCTCGCCGAGCTGCTGGGGATCGACGACGCGGCGACGTCCAAGGCGATGCCGCTCGTCGTCGGCGACCGGGTCGTCCTCGCGCTCGTGCGCGGTGACGACCGGCTGAGCGAGGAGAAGCTGGAGACGATCTTCGAGGCATCCTTCCGCCTGGCGACGGATGACGAGATCCAGGAGGCCTTCGGCGCGGGCGGAGGCTCGATCGGCCCGCTCGGCGTCGAGGTCGAGGTCATCGCCGACGAGGCGCTCCGCGAGGGCCAGTTCGTCGCAGGCGCGAATCGGGACGGGTGGCACGTCCGCGGCGTCGAGGCCGGCCGCGACTACGAGCCGCGCTTCGCCGACATCCGGCAGGCTCGGGAAGGCGACCGCTGCCCCCTGTGCGGCGGCCGGCTCGTTGTCCAGACGGCAATCGAGATTGGGCACATCTTCAAGCTCGGCACCTTTCATTCGCTGGCGCTCGACGCGACGTACCTCGACGAGGACGGTCAAGAAAAGTCGGTCGTGATGGGCAGCTACGGCATCGGCCCCGCGAGGACGATGGCCGCGATCGTCGAGCAGCACCACGACGAGCGAGGGATCGTCTGGCCGACGTCCGTCGCGCCGTACGACGTGCACGTCGTCGCCCTGCCGGGCCTCGAGGAGCAGGCCGCGGCGCTCGAGCAGCGGTTCGAGGCGACCGGCGTTTCGGTCCTGCTCGACGATCGTGAGCTGCGCGCGGGCGAGAAGTTTGCGGACGCGGACCTCATCGGCTGCCCATACCGGATCACCGTAGGCAAGAAGACGCTCGAGGACGGCGCGGTCGACGTGTTCGTGCGGCAGACTGGGGAAGAGCGGCGGGTGCTGATGGACGAGGTGGCGATCGGATGAGAAGGCGGCGGTTCAGCGAGCGGCCCTTCGGCGAAACGGCGATCGGCCTCATGGCGGACTCAGGCGTGACGTTTCGCGGCCTCGGGGCGAAGACAGGGCTATCGGCCGGCTACCTCAACCACATCATGCACGGCAACCGGCCAGTGCCCTCGAACGAGATCCTCGAGCGGCTGGCGCGTGCTCTCGGCGTCGAGCCCGAGCACTTCCTCGAGTACCGCGTGCGCGTCATCACCGAGCGCCTCGAGCGGATGCCCGACCTCGTCGATCGCCTCTACAAGCGGCTCGGCTAGCGGAGCGCGCCGAGCGGGTCGACGGCGGCGCCGCGCACCCGCACCTCGAAGTGGAGGTGGGGGCCGGTCGAGCGCCCGGTCGATCCCACGGCGCCGATGTGGGCTCCCGAGGCGACGTCGTCGAACAGGTGCACGTCGATCCTGGACAGGTGCGCGTAGAGCGTTCTGACGCCGCGGCCATGGGCGACGACCACGGTATTTCCGAAGCTCCCGAGTGGAGCGGCCCAAACGACCCGTCCCGCTCGAGCGGCCGTCACCGGCGTGCCGGCCGAAGTGACGAAGTCCTGTCCGGCATGGAATGCGTCGCCTCTGGGCCCAAACCCGTCGCCGAGCTCCCCGGCGACAGGCCAGTCGAGGGGGAGCGGCGAACGGGGACGCGGCCGGCCGAGCGCGGCGACCGTCCTCGGGCCTGCGATACCGACCCGCGGCAGATGAGCGAACCGCTGGAAGCGGCGCACGGCCGCCTCCAGCCGCGGCCCGTATACGCCGTCGAACGGCCCGGAAGGGAAGCCGTGCCAGGTGAGCCGGAACTGGAGCTCGGCGACGTCCCAGCCGCGCGACTTCACGGACAGCACGCGTGCACCCAGCTGGGGCCGTCCGAGCGCGCCGAACGCCCGTCGCGTACGCGGGCCGACGATCCCGTCAGGTTCGAGACCGGCTGCCTTCTGGAAGGCGAGGAGTGCCTCGTCCGTCTCCGGCCCGCGCCAGCCGTCGACCGCGCCCGAGTAGGCATTCGCGGCGCGCAGAGCTACCTGCAGGGCGGCGACGTCGGCGTCGCCGACACCCACCGAGGAGGCGGTTCCCGGCAGGAGGAAGAGCGCGCAAATCGTGCCCACAGATGCGACGAAAGAACGCATCCGCTACCTCTTTCGGCAGGCACGGCCACGGACCTGATTGGTAGACGGCATCGGGGCTGAAGTCCGATCTCCGGACGACATACGCTTCGATCTACAAGATCGAGGTGGCCCTTCCTTTCTCCGCGGTATCGTGTGGGGACAAAGCGGGGCGTGGCGCAGCCTGGTTAGCGCGCTAGTCTGGGGGAACTGCGGTCAGGAAGGAGAACTGCCTGCAAATGACTTGAATCCGAGCGGCTCCTGACAACGGGATTGTCGCTCGTGATAACGAATCAGCACACCACGGGTATCTGTCCATTTCGAGGAGCAGTGCATCGGGGCGTGGCGCAGCCTGGTTAGCGCGCTTGGCTGGGGGCCAAGAGGTCGGGAGTTCGAATCTCCCCGCCCCGACTTCATCTACCGGGGGCGTCACGAGAACGCCCTTGTGACGAGCTCGCGGGCTCGCTCGGCCGAGTCCGCCGAGGCGTAGTGCGTTGAGCCAACCTCGGGCGAGTGCCCGGCGATAAAGTTCTCCCCTTCGCCTCTCGGGCTGGCCCTATAGCCATCCCGTGGACGCGCAACTCTACGTCAAGACAACGAGTCAGGTGTGTGTTCACTGCCCGCCGAACTCCCGCGCCGCACACTCCAGGCAGTAGACGGCGACCTCCTCGGCGTCCCGCACATCGCAAACACCTACGGGCAGCTGAAGGCTTCGTCTGAAGAGCAGTCCGCCGAACTTTGCGGTTGACTTCTGAACGGCATTTGTAACGATAACTACGAATCGTGTTCGGGCTCGCATCGTCCGGGGCGGCGGCCTCGCGAGCGGGGGTTAGCCTGGAAGGAGGAGGATATGACTACAACAGGCCAAGCGGCTTGGACGACCGCGGCGGACCAGCTGGATAAGCTGGCTACGCGCGCGAAGGAGGCTCAAGAACGCGCAGAGGCGGCGCGCGGCAAAGCTAAGGCCGAGCTGCAGCAGGACGTCCAGGCAGCGCGTGAGTCGGCTCAGGCGAAGGCCGACAAGCTGCGCGAGTCGGCCGAGGCAAACAAGGGGAAGATCTCCGTCTGGTGGGACGACGTGCAACGAACCTGGCACGAACACGTCGCGAAGGTTCGCGACGACATCGATCGCAAGAGAGCGGAGCACAACGTCGAGAAAGCGCAGGAGAATGCGCAGAACGCGGAGGACGATGCTCTGTTCGCGATCGACTACGCGTACGCGGCGATCGAGGAGGCCGAGTACGCCGTGCTCGACGCGGCCCTCGCAAGGATGGAGGCCGACGAAAAGGCCGCCGAAGCGTGAACGACGCGTTACCAATCCCCCAGACGTGACGCGGTGCATCCGCGACAGGAGGGTTTGGCGAAACGCCTGCTCATCCCCCGCGGAAGGAGGTCGATAACTCCAACATCGTCGTACCCGTACTCATCGGTGGTGACTTTGTCCTCGGGCAGTGTCGATGGTGGACCCTCATCGCCTTCGCCGCCGTTGGGATCTACACCGAGCGTTGGTCGGAAGTCGAGGTTCCCAGCTGGTACCTCGGATTCGGGTATGCCGCAGTCGCAGGGGCAAGCATTGCGGCCGGCGTGCTTGTTCGCCGTTTCGCCAAACCCTCATAGGAACCTCGCCGGGATAGACGCCCCGCGCTGATTTGCGTGAAGCTGTCGTGATGGCTCGGTCGGCCACGCACCGGCAGTCACGTTCAGTTGCAGCGAACCGCTCCTGGAATCTCTCTCTGCTGATCCCGGCCGAGCCAGGACGTCGAAATCGTCGGACAATCGATGCGACGTTTCTCGTCCTGGCGTCCTTCGGCACGTCCCGGGTGACGATCTGGTTGGTGGCGATCGTGTTCGCCCGGTCGACGTCACCGGTGGCGTTGTCGATGCTCAGCCGCACGTCGGTGACGAGCTTGCCGAACGAGGAGGCACTGGTGACCAGCCGCGGCGCGCCGGTGCTGTCGGCCAGGCTGCAGTTGTAGCC
>JBKPGF010000003.1:0-26566 GCA_046729255.1 Actinomycetota bacterium | reverse complement strand
CCGTCGAGCTGGGGCTGCCCGTCAAGCTGATCGGCATCGGCGAGGGCCTCCAGGATCTACGGCCCTTCGACGCAGGCGACTTCGCGCGTGCCCTCGTCGGCCGCGACGAGGATCAGGCCTGACCGGGCTCGGCGAGAAGCTTCACGAGTCGGGACGGTCGCTCGCCAGCGTCTTCCGGAATCCCGGACTGCGGCGCCTGCAGCTCGCTTTTGCCGGCTCGATCGTCGGCGACTGGGCGTACGCGATCGCTGTCGCGGTCTACGCGTATGACCAGGGCGGTCCCGCAGCTGTGGGGGCGCTTGGTGTTGTGCGCTATCTGTCGATGGCCTTCGCGCTGCCGCTCGCATCGACGCTTGCCGACCGCTACCCGCGCAAGCGGGTCATGCTCGTATCCGATGTCGTGCGAGCAGCGCTCGTGCTCGTCGCCGCGGCGAAGATCGCCTCGGACGGCGAGCCGATCGTCGTGTATGCGCTTGCCATCGCCACTGCCCTGGTCAGCACATGCTTCCGTCCGGCTCAAGCGGCGCTGCTCCCCAGCCTGGCGCGTGATCCCGCAGAGCTCACGGCGGCGAACGTCGCCTCCAGCACCATCGAGAGCCTCGGGTTCTTCCTCGGGCCTGCACTCGGAGGCCTGCTGCTTGCCGCCGCAGACATCGAAGCCGTCTATCTCGTCAACGCGGCCACCTTCCTCTGGTCGGCGGCCTTCATCGTCGGCCTGCGAGCGCCGGCCCCGGGCGCCCGCGAGACCGCTTCCGAAGGACGCGGGTCCTTCCTCGCCGATGCGAGCGCCGGCTTCCGCGCGATTCTCGGGTCGCGCGACATCCGGCTGCTGATCGGCGTCTATTGCGCGCAGACCGTCGTCGCCGGCGCGTCCCTCGTATTCGTCGTCACGCTCGCCCTCGACCTGCTCGAGCTTGGCCGCGGCGGGGTCGGCTACCTCGACGCGGTCATGGGCATCGGCGGGCTCTTCGGCGGCTTCGTTGCGCTCGTCCTTGCCCAGCGCGGCAGGCTGGCTCTCGACTTCGGCTTCGGTATCCTGCTCTGGTCCGCACCGCTGCTCGCGATCGCGGCGTGGCCGAGGCTCGGTGTCGCCGCCGCGGCCATGGTGCTCGTCGGTTTCGGCAACTCTCTTGTCGACATCAACGCGTACACGATTCTTCAGCGCACGGTTCCCGACGAAGTGATGGCCCGCGTGTTCGGCGCCATGGAGAGCGCGATCATCGGCGCCATGGCAGGCGGTGCGCTGCTCATGCCGTTGCTGATCGAGACCATGGGCATTCGTGCTGCCTTGGCTGTGCTCGGCGGAGCCGTTACCGCAGTCGTCATCCTCGCCTTGGCAGGCCTCCGGCGCATCGACGCGACGGCACTTGCCCCGGCCGGACTCGAGCTCCTGCGACAGATATCGATCTTCGCCGCGCTGCCGGAGTCGATCCTCGAGCGGCTCGCCCGGGCGTTGCAGCCGGTCGAGGCAGACGCCGGAGACCTGATCATTCGCGAGGGCGACGAAGGCGATCTCTTCTATGCCATCGAAGAGGGTGCCGTCGTCGTGTCCAAGGAAGGACGCTGGGTGGCTCAGCTCGGTCCCGGCGACTACTTCGGCGAGATCGCGCTGCTTCGCGGCGTGCCGCGGACTGCGACGGTGACGGCCGAGACAGCCGTGAAGCTCCGGGCGCTCGACCGGGACGTCTTCATACCGGCGGTCACGGGCCATCACGACGTGCAGGAGATGGCGGAGACACAGATGGCAACGCGGCTCGCGATGCTGTAGTCAGCGCGCTCGGACCTCGGCCAAGATCTTCCCTCGGCCGTTGAGCGTCACGGTGACGTGGCAGATGTCCGCCGTTGCAGGCTCGACCGGAAAGCGGTAAAGGCCGGCACGCTGCCTGGTGTACGTCACGGTCGTCGGCTCCGTGCCGACGAGGCACTCGACGAGCACCGAGGCTTCGCCGACTTTGCCCACGAGCCGCGCCCAGAGACCCGTCGGCCGATCGATCTGGCCATGGGCGACGGCGAAGGCGAAGGGCCCCTTGCCCGTTGCCCTGGCGATGATCTTGCCGGGCAGCACAGCGCTCGACGAAGACGTGACGCCGAGGGCGAGCGCGAGGACGAGCGTGCCGAGGACACGTTGCACGGGGCCGCCTCACCATAGCGGGAGGGCCTGGTGACGCGGTGCTCAGTCGCCGGATCGCCAGGCCCTCCCATAGCTACCCTTCCAGGCCGATGTTCGACGCCCTTGGCGACAAGCTCCAGGCGGTCCTCGGCGGCCTCCGCTCGCGCGGAACGCTCGACGAGGAGACGATCTCGAAGGCGATGCGCGAGATCCGTCTCGCGCTGCTCGAGGCCGACGTGAACCTCGATGTCGTCAAGGACTTCACCGCCCGCGTCAAGGAACGCGCGCTCGGCCAGGAGGTCACAAAGAGCCTCACACCCGGGCAGGAGGTCGTGAAGATCGTCCACGAGGAGCTGACCCGGACGATGGGCGGTGGCGACTCGCGGCTCGCCTTCGCCGGCCGGCCGCCGACGGTGATCCTCCTTGTCGGGCTTCAGGGATCAGGGAAGACCACCGCCGCCGGCAAGCTCGCTCTCATGCTGCGCAAGGACGGTCGCTCGCCGCTGCTGGTCGCAGCCGACCTTCAGCGTCCCGCGGCGATCACGCAGCTGGAGCAGCTCGGGCGGGAGCTGCAGATTCCGGTGGCGAGCGGCGAGCGGGAGGATCCGGTCGCTGCCGCCCGGGCGGGTGTCGAGCAGGCGCGAACCCAGGGCAAGGACGTCGTCATCGTCGACACGGCCGGCCGCCTCCAGATCGACGAGGCGCTCATGGACGAGCTCGCGCGAATCCGCGACGAGACGGCCCCGCACAACGTCCTCCTCGTGCTCGACGCGATGACGGGGCAGGAAGCCGTGGCGGTCGCCCTCGCGTTTCAGGAGAGCGTCGCGTTCGACGGCGTGCTCCTGACGAAGCTCGACGGCGACGCGCGCGGCGGTGCTGCACTCTCCGTTCGCGCTGTCACCGGTAGGCCGATCAAGCTCGCGTCCGTCGGCGAGAAGCTCGACCAGCTCGAGGTCTTCCACCCCGACCGGATGGCATCGCGCATCCTCGGCATGGGCGACGTGCTCACCCTCATCGAGAAGGCCGAGGAGGCTGTCGAAGAAGAGGACAAGCGCGCGATCGAGCAGCGCATGCTGGCCGGCGAGTTCTCGTTCGAGGACTTCCTCCAGAGCTCGAGGATGATGCGGAAGATGGGACCGCTCCAAGGCGTGCTGTCCATGGTGCCCGGGCTCGGCAAGCAGCTGAAGGGCGTCGACCTCGACGAGCGCGAGCTCGACCGTGCCGAGGCGATCATCCTCTCGATGACGCCCCAGGAGCGCCGACTGCCGACTGTCATCGACGGCTCCCGGCGCAAGCGCATCGCGCAGGGCAGCGGCACGAGCGTCCAGCAGGTGAACCAGCTGCTCAACGCCCGCAAGCAGATGGCGAAGATGATGAAGCAGATGTCGAAAGGCAAGATGCCCGCGCTCCCCGGCATGGCCGGGAAGCGGTAGAAGTACGGAACTGAAAGGAGAACGATGGCAGTACGCATGAGATTGACCCGCGTCGGGTCGAAGAAAAACCCGATCTACCGCGTGGTCGTGGCCGACTCGCGATCTCCCCGGGACGGGCGGTTCATCGAGATCGTCGGCCGCTACAACCCGCAGCCCGATCCGTCCATCATCGAGTTCGACGAAGCGAAGGTGAAGGACTGGCTCGGTAAGGGCGCACAGCCCAGCGACGCCGTCGCGAGGCTGCTGAAGGCCAAGAACCTCGTCTAGCCAGCTTCCTGAATGCCGGCAGACCTCGTCCTCTACCTCGCGCAGCGGCTCGTGTCCGAGCCCGATGCCGTGCGGATCGAAGAGCTAGACGGCCCCGACGGCGAGCTCCTGCTGCGACTGCACGTCGCCGAGGGGGACCGGGGCATGATCATCGGCCGCCGCGGCCGGACGGTGCAGTCGCTGCGGATCCTCGCTCGGGCAGCAGGCGCCCGCCGCGACCGCCGCACGATGCTCGAGATCGCGGACGCCGACTGACGGTGCAGGTAGCCGCTCTCTACGACGTCCACGGCAACCCGTCGGCGATCGATGCGGTGCTGGCGGAGGTTCCTGACGAGGCGACGATCCTCGTGGGCGGCGACGTCGCCGCCGGCCCGTACCCCGCGGAAGCGCTCGAGCGGCTGCGGTCGCTCGGCGAGCGCGTCCGCTGGATTCGCGGCAACGCGGACCGGGAGCTGAGGCCCGGCGAGCAGGGCCTCGCTCCCGCCGACGTGATCGGCTGGGTGCGCGAGCAGCTGTCCGACGAGCAGGTCGCATTCCTCCACGGGCTGCCCGAGCGGATCGAGCTCGACGTCGACGGCGTCGGCCGCGTCCTGTTCTGCCACGCGACCCCGCAAAACGACACGGACATCTTCCTCGAGGACACTCCCGAAGAACGCGTCGCACCCTCGTTCGCCGGCGTGGGCGCCGACCTCGTCGTCTGCGGTCACACGCACATGCAGTTCGATCGCGAGATCGCCGGCATCAGGGTCGTCAACGCGGGCAGTGTCGGTATGCCGTACGACGACGAGCCGGGTGCCTACTGGCTCGCGCTCGGGCCGGGCGCCGAGCACCGCCGCACGGCCTACGACGAGGCGGGCCTCGACGCATCCGCTTTTCCGGGCGACTACTTCCGCGGAGGGCGCCGGAGCCGCGCAGAGGTCATGGCGTTCTTCGGGCAGCACGCTGTCGGTGCATGACGCCGTCGAGGTCGGACGTGTGGGGCGTCCGCACGGTCGCGACGGGAGCTTCGTGGTCGAGGACGCGAGCGACGATACGCGACGCTTCGAGGTCGGAGCGACGTTGTGGATCGAGGGTCAGGCCGCGCGCGTGGTGACGTCCAAGCGAGCCGGCGGCCGCCCCGTCATCCAGCTCGACCGGGAGGTTGCGCGCGGTCAGGCACTCTCCGTCCCGGTGGCCGATCTGCCGGCGCCCGAGGAAGACTCGTACTACGTCTTCGAGCTTGTCGGGCTGGCCGTCGAGGAAGACGGCGGCAGGCCGCTCGGCCGCGTCCTACAGGTGGAGCCCGGCGTCGCGAACGACGTCCTCGAGCTCGACTCCGGGCTCTCGCTGCCCTTGCACGAGACCTGCGTGCTCGACGTCGACGTCGAGGGTGGCCGGATCCTTGTCGCCCGGGGCTTCGCGGAAGCTGGCTAACCTCCCTCGGCCCATGCAGATCGACGTCTTCACCCTCGTTCCCTCCGCGTTCGCCTGGCTCACCGAACGCCCGCCCGTGTCGGCAGTGCTCGGCGACGGACTCGATCTGCGGCTTCTGAATTACCGCGACTTCACGCCGCTCCGGAGCGGTCAGGTCGACGACGAGCCATACGGCGGCGGTGCGGGGATGGTGTTGCGCGTCGACGTCGCTGCAGCCGCGCTGGACGCCGTGTACGGCGGCGTGCCGGACCACCGCGTCGTCGCGCTGACGCCGCAGGGTCGGCAGCTCGACCAGGCCGTCGTCGAGGAGCTCGCGGCCGAGGAGCGCCTGACGCTGCTGTCCGCCCGCTTCGAGGGCTTCGACGAGCGCATCGTGCGGCACCTGTGCTCGGACGCAATCTCCATCGGGCCGTATGTCCTCTCCGGGGGCGAGCTGCCGGCGATGGTCGTCGTCGACGCGGTCTCGCGGCTGCTCCCGGGCGCGCTGGGACACGAGGAATCAGGCCGCATCGAGAGCTTTTCCGCAGAGCTCGAGGGCGGTCTGGAGTACCCGCAGTACACGAGACCCGCCGCGTTCCGGGGCTGGCACGTGCCGGAAATCCTCCTTTCGGGCGACCACGCGCGGATCGACGAATGGCGCCGAGCGGAAAGCCGCTCCCGGAGTGCGGCGTGAGCGAGTACGAGCCCCGCCGTCCGTCCGACCTCGAGCCCGTGCGCTGGGAGGACGAAGACGCGCTCTTCGGCGCCCCCTCGGACGACGGCGACCCCGGGCATGTGTGGCTCGAAGACCTGCGGACGGCGGAGAGCGAGCGTGAGCGCGAGGAACAGGAGCGACGCGAGCGGGCACGGCACTCGCGCAACCCCGTCATCCGCGCGACCGCCGGGCTGCCGCGGACGCTCCGGATCACCATCGACTGGGCGGTGACGATCATCGGCGCGATCGCGATCGTGCTCGCGATCAAGGCCTGGGTCGTCAACCCGTATCGCATCCCCTCCTCGTCGATGGAGCCGACGCTCCACTGCGCGCGGCCGGGCTCGGGCTGCGAGGCCCGCTTCTCGGACCGCGTGCTTGCGAACCGGTTCATCTACCACCTGCGGGAGCCGGCGCGCGGCGACATCATCGTCTTCAAGACGCCGAAGTCGGCAGAGCAGAAGTGCGGCGCCGGGGGGACCTTCGTGAAGCGGCTCATCGGCCTGCCGGGCGAGACCTGGGAGGAGCGCGACGGCGTCGTCTACATCGACGGGAAGCAGCTCGTCGAGCCATATGTGCGGGAAGACCGCCGCGATCAGAACACGCACTCGGCGCGGAAGATCCCGGAGGGCAAGTACTTCTTCATGGGCGACAACCGCGGCTCCTCGTGCGACTCGCGCGAGTGGGGGGCCGTCCCGAGGGAGAACATCATCGGCGAGGTGTTCTTCGTCTACTGGCCGCCGATGCGGATCGGCTTCCGCACGGCGCTCGTGCTCCTCGGCTTCGTGCTCGTGCTGCCGCTCGCGCCGCGGACGCGGCGACTCTTCCGCTAGCATTGCCCATCGGCCCTCGCGGCCGTCTTTTCCTATGAGCAAGGTGATCCAGGCACTCGAGCAGCGCCAGCTGCGCAAGGACCTGCCGCAGTTCAAGGCGGGCGACACCGTGAAGGTGCACTTCCGCGTGATCGAGGGCTCGCGCTCGCGGATCCAAGTCTTCGAGGGCACGGTCATCAAGCGCCAGGGGGCCGGCGTGCGTGAGACGTTCACCGTGCGCAAGCAGTCGTTCGGCGTCGGCGTCGAGCGGACGTTCCCGCTCCACTCTCCGAAGGTCGAGCGCATCGAGCTCGTGCAGATCGGTGACGTAAGCCGCGCGAAGCTCTACTACTTGCGCAAGAAAGTGGGGAAGAAGGCGCGCGTCCGCGCGAAGCAGTACGGTGGCGTCGTATTCTCGACCGATGCCCCTACAGCCGACGAGGAAGCCGACGAACCCGGAGACGGAGACGAGCTCGACGGTGATGCCGAGCCCGCAGCCGAAGCCGACCTCGGGGTTGACGCCGACGCCGACGGAGAGCAAGAGCCCGCCGACGAGCCGGCGGAAGACGCCGACGAGGACGGGGAGAAGGCTTCTTAGCTTCGACCGCCGCCTCGGCGCCCGGTACGTTGCCGGTGCCGACGAGGCGGGGCGTGGATCGTTGGCAGGGCCACTCGTCGTGGCCGGTGTGCTGCTCGACTACGGGACGCTCCGCGATCACCGCGTCCGGCCGCTCGCGTATCTCAACGACTCGAAGGAGCTGGACATCGCGCGCAGGGAGGAGCTCTTCCGCGCGGTCGTCTCGTGTGCCGAGCGCGTCTCGGTACGTGTCGTCACCCACGCGGAGATCGACCGCTCAGGCCTTCACGCGTCGAACCTCGCCGGCCTGCGGCAGGTGCTACACGCGCTGACGCCCCCGGCCGAGGTCTGCCTTGTCGACGGTTTTCGGCTGGGCAAGAAGGCGCCCGAGCATGTCGCCGTCGTCGGCGGAGACGGCCGGAGCGCCGCCATCGCCGCAGCCTCGATCATCGCGAAGGTCGTCCGCGATCGCGTCATGCGCAGGCTCGACGCGCTCTACCCGCAGTACGGCTTCTCTTCGCACGTGGGCTACATCACCCCGGGGCACTCGGCGCGAGTCCGCGAGCACGGGCCGTCCGCGATCCACAGGCGGTCGTTCGCTGCCCTCTGCTACCTGGAATCGAACGCGGCGTAGCACGCGTGCCGCCGGTCGACGCGCTGAGTCGCGGGCCATCCTCCACTACCGTCTTCGCGGCTACCGCGTGCTCGGCCGGAATGTCTGGTCCGGGCGGTACGAGATCGACCTCGTCGTACGGCGAGGCCGCAGGATCGTCTTCTGCGAGGTGAAGTCGAAGACGGGCGAGCGACACGGCGATCCGCTGGAGATGGTCGGCCCGGAGAAGCTGCGACGCCTGCAGGAAGCAGCAGTCGCGTGGCTCGCCGTGCACCCCGAGCTCGACTCGCTCGAGCTGTCGTTCGAGGTCGTCGCCGCGCGCGGCAGGCGGCTCGAACGCGTCGCCGCGCTGTGACCGTCATTTCCGCGGCTACTATTAGTGATGCCGAGGGGCACTATCCCCGAACGGGCGCACTCGTCAGAACGGCCGCCAGGCCCGGGTGTGTCGGCCTTCCGGGGCGGGAGAAACCTTCGGCTGTTCGTATCCTGTACGCGCAGTCGAAAGGAGTCCCCCAGAAATGAACGTCACCCAGGCAAGTTGGACGAGCAAGGCCAGGACCTGGCTCCTGCTCGCGGCCCTCACCGCGCTCTTCATCGGCATCGGCTATCTCATCGGCGGCGCGGCGCTGTGGCTCTTCGTGGCGTTCTCCGTGCTCATGAACGTCGCGGCGTACTTCTGGTCCGACAAGTTCGCCATCCGCGCATCGGGGGCGAAGCCGGTCTCAGAGCAGGAGGCGCCGGACCTCCACAAGATGGTCACCGAACTCGCTGAGCTGTACCAGGTGCCGAAGCCGCGGGTCTACTTGATCCCCTCCGAGCAGCCGAACGCGTTCGCGACCGGCCGGAACCCGCAGCACGCCGCGGTCGCGGCGACGCAGGGGTTGCTTCAGCACATGCCGTACGACCAGGTGCGCGCGGTGATGGCACACGAGTTCGCGCACATCAAGAACCGCGACATCCTCGTCTCCTCGATCGCGGCGATGATCGCGGGCGCCGTGTCGGCGATCGGCAACGTCTTCTTCTTCACGGCGATGTTCGGCGGTGACGACGACGACAGCCCGCTCGGCGCGCTCGGCGCCATCGTCCTGATCATCGTCGGGCCGATTGCGGCGGCGCTTCTGCAGCTCGGTGTCTCGCGCCAGCGTGAGTACCTCGCCGACGCGACCGCTGCGCGGATGCTTCGCGAGGGACGCCCACTCGCCGATGCGCTCGAGACGCTCGAGAGCGCCCGGCACGTCGTGCCGATGGCGGTGAACCCTGCAACGGAGACGCTCTACATCGTCAACCCGTTCTCCGGCAAGGGCGCAACGGCGCTGTTCTCCACGCACCCGCCGATCGCGGAGCGCATCAAGCGGCTGCGCGATTACGACCGCGCCGCCGGCATCCACTACGGCTAGTTCGCCGCGGAAAGTGCGGTCCGCTTACGCGACGCACTTTCCGCGGTTTTCCATCTGGCCACACCACGCCTGACCGACGGTGTCGGTCCACGTCGCTAGGACCGTGGTCCTCGGCGTCGAACTCGAGCCTGTGGCGCCGACGCAGGACGCTCTCTACGCCGGCCTGGACCTCGACCTCTCGTGGTCCGAGCGTGACCTGCCCGAGCGCGAGCGGACGAAGCACGTCCATCGCTTGCACCCATACCTCGGGAAGTTCATTCCTCAGCTCGTGGAGGTCCTGCTCGGGCGCTACGTGCGAGCGGGGGGACGGGTGCTCGATCCTTTTGCCGGCTCCGGGACGACGCTGGTGCAGTCCCTCGAGAGCGGGTACGACGCCGTCGGCGGCGACATCGCGGCGTTCAACTGCCTCCTCATGCGGGTCAAGACCGACCGCTACAACGAGTTCACGCTCGAGAAGGATCTTCGCGATGCCTGCTCCCGTCTCGAAGAGACATGTCAGGGGGACAGCCCCAGGGACAGTCTCAGTGACTGTCCCCCGTACGTTGCGGACTGGTACGCGCCGCGGGCGGCGGCCGAGCTCCTGACGTGGCGTGCGATGGTGGACGACTACGAGCACGCGGCCGTGCTGCGGGTCGTGCTCGCGCGTGCGGCACGGTCGGCTCGGCTGACCACGCACTTCGACCTCGACTTCCCGCGCGTGCCGCAACGCGAGCCGTACTGGTGCCACAAGCACAAGCGCGAGTGCCGTCCGGTCGAACGCGCCGAGCACTTCCTTCGGCGCTACGCGCTCGACACGTTGAGCCGCATCAAGGCGTTCGCTCGCGTGCGCGCCCGTGGACACGACGCGACCGTGCTGCACGGCGACGCGCGCGAGCTGGACTGGGGGACCGGCTTCGATGCCGTCATCACGTCGCCGCCGTATCCGGGGCTCGTCGACTATCACGAGCAGCACCGGTACGCGTACGAGCTGCTGGAGCTGGACGATCTCCGCGAGCGTGAGCTCGGCGCCGCGGCTTCGGGCACGAGCCGCGCCGCGCTCGACGCCTACGTCGCCGGCGTCGCAGAGGTGTTGGCGAAGAGCGCAGACGCGTTGACTCGCCTTGCGCCGGTGCTCGTCGTCGTCAACGACCGCCGCGACCTCTATACGGAGATCCTCGAGCGCGCCGGCCTCCGGCTCGAAGACCGCCTTCGCCGCCACGTCAACCGCCGCACCGGCCGCCGGGCGGGCGAATACTTCGAGGACGTCCTCGTCGCGCGCGCCACTAGCGACTAGGCAGCGAGATGGAAGCCGCCGGCCTCCTCGAGGGCTGCGATCCGCTTCTCGAGCGGTGGGTGCGTGGAAAACATGCCGCCGAGAAGGGCGTTCGCGCCGCTCGCCTGCCGCAGCGGGCTTTCGATGTACATGTGCGCGACGGCGCGGCTTGCGTGCTTCGTCTCCTGCTGGTCGAGTTGAAGCCTACGCAGGGCAAGCGCCATGCCCTCCGCGTCGTTCGTGATCTCGGCCGCCGACGCGTCGGCGAGGTACTCGCGCCGCCGGGAGACGGCGAGCTGGATGATGACTGCAGCGACCGGCGCGAGCAGCAGCGCAGCGAACGCCATGATCGTGACGACGAAGTTCGCGCGCTTGCTGCCCCCGTAGAACGCCATCCGCAGCAGGATGTCCGCGAGCAGCGCGATCACGCCAACGAGCAGAGCGACGAGCGTCATCAGCCGCACGTCGCGGTTGCGGATATGCGACACCTCGTGGGCGAGCACACCTTCCAGCTCGCGCTCGTCCATCAGGTCGAGGAGTCCGGTCGTCACCGCGACGAACGCGTGCTTCGGGCTGCGGCCGGCCGCGAACGCGTTCGGCGCGGGATCATCGACGAGGCGGAGCTCCGGCGTCTGTTCCAGGCCGGCGGCGATGGAGACGTTCTCGAGTAACCGGTAGAGGTGGGGGTTGTCCCGCTTCTCGATCTTCTGCGCGCCGGTGATGCTCGCCACCATCCGACTCGAGGCGAACCACGAGATGAGCGCGTAGCCGAAGCCGATGATGGCGACGACCGTGAGGATCGTGGGCTCGAAGATAAACGCCAGCAGCAGCCCGACGCCCGCCACGAGCAGCGCGAAGAGCAGGAGCAGCCAGAGCGTGCGCCAGCGGTTCGCGCGAATCTGCTGTTGGAGCGTCATCGATTGCTGAGCGCGACTTCGACCGGCTGGTCAGCGTCCTCGCCGGCCTCGAAGAACTCCCGCGGCTCGAAGCGGAACGTCCGCGCGACGATGAGCGTCGGGAACGTCTGCTGGCGATTGTTGAACCGCAGTACCGTCGCGTTGTAGTAGCGGCGCGCGGCGGCAATCTTGTCCTCGGTGTCGGTCAGCTCGTCCTGGAGCCGCAGGAAGTTCTCAGACGCCCGCAGCTCCGGGTATGCCTCGGCGACCGCGAACAGGCGACCGAGCGCAGCGCCGAGCATGTCGTTCGCCTCGGCGGCCGCCCGCGGCCCTTCCGCGCCCAGGACAGCCGCGCGTGCGCGGGTCACCTCGTCGAAGACCTGCCGCTCGTGCGCGGCGTAGCCCTTGACGGCCTCGACGAGGTTCGGGATCAGGTCCGCCCGCCGGCGCAGCTGGACGTCGATGTTCGCCCAGCCCGTCTCCGCTTCGTTGCGCACGCGGACGAGGCCGTTGAACGCGTAGATGACCCACAGCGCGAGGACCACGAGAACGGCGAGGGCGATGATCAGCCAGAGCGACACGCGGGCAGCCTAACGCGCTGAATCGGCACTGATATGTCGTAATCGCGTCGCAGTCTCGCGGCTAGCGTCGGCCGGGTGCTCGCGCGCACGGTCACCCACGCTCTTGTCGGACTCGATGCCCGCCGGGTGGAGGTCGAAGCGAGCGTCGAGAGCGGCCTTCCGGGCTTCACGATCGTCGGCCTCGCCGACCGCGCGTGCCAGGAGGCGAAGCATCGGGTGCGATCGAGCGTCGCTGCCGCCGAACTGCAGTGGCCGCGCCACCGCATTACCGTGAACCTCGCGCCCGCGGGGCTGCGCAAGGAAGGCTCCGGTTTCGACTTGCCGATCGCGCTCGCCGTCCTCGCGGCGTCGCATCAGATCCCCCGGGAACGGCTACTCGGTCATGCGGCGGTGGGCGAGCTTGCGCTCGACGGGCGGGTGCGTCCCGTGGGCGGAGTGCTCGCCGCCGCCGAAGGTGCGCGCAAGGGCGGGCTCGACCGTCTGCTATGCGCCGCCGATTCCGCGGCAGAAGCCGCCTTGGCTGGGATCGAGCCGGTGCCACTACGGCACCTGGCAGAAGCCGCCGCGTACCTCCGCGGTGACGGTGAGCCTCCTCCCTTCGAGCCGGCGAACGGCGGGCCGCCCGCCGTTTGGTATCCGGACCTCGCCGACGTTCGCGGGCAGGAGCGCGGCCGGCGTGCGCTGGAGATCGCAGCCGCCGGGCGTCACAACCTCCTCTTCGCGGGGCCTCCGGGAACGGGCAAGACAATGCTCGCCCGCAGGCTGCCCGGGGTTCTGCCCGCCCTCGCCGCCGACGATGCGCTCGAGGTGACCCGCATTCACTCGGTGGCGGGGCTGCTGCTCCCCGGCCGTCCGCTGATCGCCTCGCCGCCCTTCCGTGCACCCCATCACAGTGCGTCCGTCGCCGCCGTCGTCGGCGGCGGGGCCGGTCCGCGTCCGGGCGAAGCCAGCCTTGCCCATCACGGGGTGCTCCTCCTCGACGAGCTGCCTGAGTTCGTCCGGCCCGCGCTCGAGGCCCTCCGTCAACCGCTCGAGGACGGTGTCGTGAGCATCGCTCGCGCCCAGGGAATGGCGCTGTTCCCCGCCCGCTTCCAGCTCGTGGCCACGATGAACCTCTGTCCGTGCGGCGGACGCGGCGACCCGGCGGTGGAGTGCTCGTGCTCGGCGCAGCGGCTGGCTGCGTTTCGCGACAAGCTCTCCCGCGCGCTCCTGGATCGCTTCGACCTCGTGGTGACCGTGCCGCGGCCGCTCGCTCGGGAGCTTGCCGCCCCTCCTGCAGAGCCGTCCGCGGCCGTCGCCGAGCGTGTCGCAACCGCACATGAGGCGCTCCGAGTCAGTCCGCCCCGTCGCACGCCAGCGGCAGATGAGTTGCTGACGCGGGCCGTGGAGCGACTGCCGTTGTCCGGCCGCGGCCGCGCCCGCGTTGCGCGCGTCGCGCAGTCCGTCGCCGCTCTCGCCCGAGCAGAGGGTGTGCTTCCCGAGCACGTCGCGGAGGCGCTCTCGTACCGGGTGCCGCGGGAGCTCGACGCATGAAAGAGTTGGCAGTCGCTGCGTTCGCTGCGGAGACCGGGTCACACGTTCTGGCAGAGCCACGCTCCGCGCGCTTTGCGAGGTTTGTTCGGGCGTTCGACGAGGCGGCATACCTCGTGGCTATCGAGGCTCGGGGAATCCGCTGGCTGGCGCGGTCGGCCGCGGCCTTCCCGCGCGGCCTGGCAGCGATCTTCGACCCTCCTGTCGGACTGTTCGTCCACGGAGACGAAGACATCGCGCTGCTCGAGAGCCCCGCCGTTGCGATCGTGGGCGCCCGCTCCTGCTCGCCGTACGGCTCCTCGGTCGCGCGGACGCTCGGCCGGGAGCTGGCAGGAGCCGGCCTCGTCGTCATCAGTGGACTCGCCCGCGGCGTCGACGGCGAGGCGCATCGGGGTGCGCTGGAGTCGGGCGGGACGACGATCGCGGTGCTCGGTTGCGGCGTCGATCGCGTCTATCCCGCCGCCCACGGCGAGCTCGCCCGGCGTGTAGCGGAGCGCGGGTTGATCGTCTCCGAGTACGCGCCGGGCGTCGAGCCGGCGCCGTGGCGCTTTCCGGCGCGCAACCGCATCATCGCGGGCCTCGCGGAAGCGACCGTGGTGGTGGAGGCTCGGGAGCGCAGCGGCGCGCTCATAACCGCCGACCTCGCGCTCGAGGGAGGCCGCGAGGTGTTCGCTGTCCCGGGCGAGATCACGTCTGCGCTCTCGGCCGGCACGAACGCCCTGCTTCGGATCGGCGCGACGGCGCTGACGTCTTCGACGGACGTCCTCGAGGCGTTCGGGATTGCGCCGGCGGCGGCTGCAAGCGTTGATCTATCGCCTGCGGCCGAGCTCGTGCTCGCACGGCTCCGCGATCGGCCGGCGGCCGTCGACGAGCTGACGAGGGAGCTCGCCGTTCCCGCCTCCGAGATCGCGACCGCCATCGCCGAGTTGGAGCTGGCAACGCTCGTCGACGAAAGCGCAGGTTTCTATCGAGCTACCGCGGCGACGTAGGCGGTTCCGCCGGGCCGCCTTCGGGCGAACACGATCCTCGGGCGCATCTTCTAGCCCGGCGCCGCGTGGCGTACCGCCTTTGCCATCATCCACCAATGGCTGACTACACGAAGGCGAATCTCAGAGGCGAGGTCGAAGACCAGGCGCCGAACTTCAACATGCCGTCGGAGATGCAGGCGCGGTTTGCCCGCGGTGCCGTGGACGGCGAGACGCTGGGCCTCAGCCTGTTCACGCTGGCACCGAACTTCCGGATCCCGTTCGGCCACAAGCACACGAACCAGGAAGAGGTGTACGTCATCGTTCGCGGCTCCGGCCGTGTCAAGGTCGAAAACGAGATCGTGGACCTGGCCGAGTGGGACGCGATCCGCTTCGGCATCAACACGATGCGCTGCATGGAGGCGGGCCCCGACGGCATCGAGTACCTCGCCTTCGGGGCCGGCGACGATCCACGCGATGCCGAGATGGCGCCCGGCTGGTGGAGCGACTAGCCGGCTAGACGTCGAACGTCGCGAGATCGAGCTCGTCTACGCGCTCGCGTGCGGCGTTGGCGTTCGCGTGATCCTGAATTGCCAGCCCTGTGGCGGCGAAGATCGTGTTCTCGTCATCGCTGCTCCGCCCGCTCGCGGCGCCTGCGAGGACGGCGCCGAGATCGGTGACGTCCCCTTTGGCGAGCGATCCGCTCGCCACGGCGTGGGCGATCTCGCCGTTGTGGCTCGCCTGCTCCCAGTCGTCGCAGAAGACGCGTGTGCGCAACAGCTCGGCGACGGTCATCTCGGCCTTCCCGGGGCCATCGGCGCCCATCAGCGACACATGCTGGCCGGGCTGGAGCCTGCCTTCGTCGATCACGGGCTCGTGGCCGGGCGTCACCGTGACCACGAGGTCAGCCGAGAGCGCCTCCTCCAGAGAGCCCGCGACCGCGGCGCCAAGCTCACCCGCCGCGTGCTCGGCCTGTGCGGAGTCGACGTCGAACAGGGACACAGAGCGGCCGCGCGCGATGAACGTCCGTGCGGCCGCGGTGCCGTTGACGCCTGCGCCGACGACCGCGGCCGTCCTCGCATCACTGCGACCGAGCGTTTCCGCCGCGAGCACCGCTGCCGCGCCCGTGCGCAGCCAGGTCACGACGGCCGCGTCGAGGATCGCCACCAGCTGCCCGTCCTCGGCATTCGAGAGCAGGACGAGCCCGCCCGCGGTCGGCAACCCTCGCGCAGGGTTGCCAGGGAATGACGTCACCCACTTGAGCGCGGCATATCCGCTGCCGAGCGCGGGCATCGCTCGAAAGTCGCCCGCGGGGTACGCGGGCACATAGACCTTCGGCGGCATAGCCCACTCGCCTCGCTGATAAGCAATGAACGCATCACGAACGAGCTCGAGGGCGCGCTCAGGGGAGACCGCGGCCATGACGTCGGCCGCGCGAAAGAACGGAACCGAGGTCAAAGCCCCTTGACCGCGGCGACAAGCGCCTCGACCGACGACTTCGCGTCGCCGAAGAGCATGGCGGTCTTCGGATCGACGAACAGCGGGTTGTCGATGCCCGCGAACCCCGGGTTCATAGACCGCTTGAGCACGACGACGTTCTTCGCGTGGTCGACGTTGAGGATGGGCATGCCGTAGATCGGGCTCCCCGTATCGTTGCGCGCGGCCGGGTTCGTAACGTCGTTCGCGCCAATGACGAGCGCGACGTCCGTCTGCTCGAAGGCTGGGTTGATCTCGTCCATCTCCTTGAGCTGGTCGTAGGGGACGTTCGCCTCGGCCAGCAGAACGTTCATATGACCGGGCATGCGGCCGGCGACGGGGTGTATCGCGTACTTCACGTCGACGCCCTTCTTCTCGAGCTCGTCGGCCAGCTCGCGAACGGCGTGCTGCGCCTGCGCGA
The DNA here is from genome assembly GCA_046729255.1 of Actinomycetota bacterium. Taxonomy (GTDB): domain Bacteria; phylum Actinomycetota; class Thermoleophilia; order Gaiellales; family Gaiellaceae; genus PALSA-612. The sequence continues at coordinate 10,132 of JBKPGF010000003.1, read as the reverse complement.
CGGCGAGGCCGTACCCAGGCACGACGATCACGCGCTGTGCATAGGCCAGCATGACAGCGACGTCGTCTGCGGTCGTCGGGCGAACGGCGCCACCCGTCTCCGCGAGAGCCTCGCTCGTCACCTGGAGCGTGCCGAAGGCGCCGAAGAGGACATTCGCGACCGAACGCCCCATCGCCCGGGCCATCATCAGCGTCAGCAGCGTGCCCGAGGCGCCGACGAGCATGCCGCTGACGATGAGCACCGTCTGGTGCAGGACGAAGCCGGTCGCGGCTGCGGCGACGCCGGTGAAGGCGTTGAGCAACGAGATCACGACGGGCATGTCGGCGCCGCCGATGGGCAGCACGAATAGGACGCCGAAGGCGAGGGCGCCGAGGATTATCAGCCCCAGCACCCACTGCTGCTCGTAGCCGGCGACGATCGCGATGCCGAGCCCGAGGAGGGCGGCGAGCAAGGCGAGGTTGCCGAACTTCTGGCCGGGATAGGTGATCGGCCGGCCGGACATCAGCTCCTGGAGCTTCGCGAAGGCGATCATGCTGCCGGCGAACGAGACCGACCCGATCAGCGCCGAGAGCACGATCGCGACCGAGACGTTGAGGTCGAGATCGTCAGGCGCCGCGATCGATTCGTGGAAGTCCGCAAATGCGATCAGGGCCGCAGCACCGCCGCCGACGCCGTTGAACAGCGCCACCATCTGCGGCATCGCCGTCATCTTCACGGCGCGCGCGGCGTAGGCACCGATCGGCGCCGTCACGGCCATCACGATCAGGACCCAGACGAACTGATCCGAGTCGAGGCCGGGCAGGAAAAAGGTGGCGACGATGGCGACCGCCATGCCGAAGGCGCCGATCCAGTTGCCCCGCCGGGCTCGCGCCGGGTTTGACAGGAAGCGCAGCGCGAGGATGAAGCTGACGATGGTGACGAGGTAGGCCAGCGTCACCCAGTCCGACCGGCTCACTCCTTCTGCTCCTCGGACCTGGCGGGCTCGCGCCGCTTGAACATCTCCAGCATTCGGTCGGTGACGACGAAGCCGCCGACGACGTTCGCCGTGCCCAGGGCGACCGCGGCGAGGCCGACGACGCGTACCCACCCCGACTGATCCGGGAGCGAGGCGACGATGATCGCGCCGACGATGACGATGCCGTGGATTGCGTTCGTGCCCGACATGAGGGGCGTGTGCAGCAGCGTCGGCACCTTCGAGATGACCTCGACGCCGAGGAACGCTGCGAGGATGAGGACCGTCAGCTCGATCAAGAACGACGTCGTCATGCCGCTGCCTCCTCTCGAGTCACGCAGGCGTCCGAAGTAATCTCGTCCTCCCAGTCGAGCTTCAGCTCACCCTCGGGCGCGAGGTGCTGGAGCAGCGCCATGACGTTGCGCGCGTAGAGCTGGCTCGCGTGCGCGGGCATCGTGCTGGGGAGGTTGAGCAGGCCGACGATCGTCACGCCGCTCTCGACGATCTCCTCACCGGGCTTCGTCAGGTCGCAGTTGCCTCCCGTCTCGGCCGCGAGGTCGACGATCACCGATCCGGGTCGCATTGCGCGTACCGCGGACTCGGGGATGAGCTTCGGCGCCGGCCGGCCGGGCACCGCTGCGGTCGTGATCACGACGTCGAACTCCGGCAGGCGTTGCTCAAGAGCCGCTTGCTGTTCCGCCTGCTGCTCCGCGGTGAGCTCGGCGGCGTAGCCGCCCTCCGTCTCCTCCCCGCGGATGTCGAGATCGAGGAAGGTCGCCCCCAGCGACTCCACCTGCTCCTTCACGACTGGGCGCACGTCGAACCCGGAGACAACCGCGCCCAGCCGGCGCGCCGTCGCGAGTGCCTGCAGGCCGGCGACGCCGGCGCCGAGCACGAGCACCTTCGCCGGAGGGACGGTTCCGGCTGCGGTCGTCAGCATTGGGAAGAACTTCGGCAGCCGCTCGGCTGCGAGCAGCACGGCCTTGTAGCCACCGACGGTGGCTTGAGACGAGAGCGCATCCATCGGCTGTGCGCGTGTGATGCGCGGGATCGACTCCATGGCGAAAGCGACGACTCCCTGCGCGCGAAGTCGTTCGAGGCCTTCCTTGTCGGTGAGGGGCTGCAGGAAGGCGATCAGCACGTCGCCGCTTCTGAGCTGCCCGATCTGCTCGGGTGACGGCTTCTGCACCATCGTGATCGCCTCTGCGGAGCCGAGGGCCTCGTCGACCATGCTGGCGCCGGCCGCTTCGTAGTGCTCGTCAGGAAAGCCGGCGGCGACGCCAGCGCCGCGCTCGACCACGACGGTGAAGCCGGCCCCGGTCAGGCGGCCCACGACATCCGGGACGAGCGCCACACGGCGCTCGCCGGCGGCCGTCTCTTTCGGGACCCCGACCTGCATGCCGGCGCAACTCTACGCGAGTCGTGGGCGCGTTCCTGGAGAAGGGAACGCCCGCTGAGCCTGGAATCACGAGCGATGGCGCTCATGGATCTCGCGCGGGCGATCGAGGCGCGTGACCCGTACTCGTCGGGTCATGCGGCTCGCGTCACGGCGACCGCCGAGGTGATCGCAGCACGCCTGGGCTGGGACGAGGAGCAGATCGACGTCCTGCGCATCGGCGCCGCGCTGCACGACATCGGCAAGCTCGCGGTGCCCGACACGGTCCTCCGGAAGCCGGGCCCGCTGAGCGACTCGGAGTTCGATCACGTGCGCGGGCACCCAGAGGAGGGGGCGCGCATGCTCGGGCTCGTCGGGACGTTGCGCGCGGCGGTCCCGTGCGTCCTTCATCACCACGAGCGCTGGGACGGGCACGGCTATCCGACCGGCAGCGCCGGCGAGCAGATCCCCGTCGAAGCGCGCGTGCTCGCCGTCGCCGACGCGTTCGACGCGATGACCTCGAACCGGCCCTATCGGGCCGCGCTCAGCCACGGACAGGCGGTCGCAGAGCTCGAGCGCTGCGCAGGCTCGCAGTTCGACCCCGACGTGGTCGCCGTCTTTGCCGAAGCCTGGAAGGACGGAGCGCTGGACTTGCCTGCGGCGGCGGTCCGGGTCGCCGCCTTCTAAGGTGTGAGGGCTACTTCTCTTTCGCTTCGCAGCTCTTCGAGCCGCGAATCCAGCCGCCGCCGCTGCCGAGCTCGCCGACGGCGATGACACGTCCGGACTTCTGCAGGCGGACGGCGATGCGCGTCTTGCCTCCCCCCTGCGTGACAGAGATCAGGAGCCGCCCGGTGTCGAGGCAGCCGAACTTTCTACCGAATGCCCAGCCGTCCTTCACGCGCGTTGTCGGGCCCAGTCCCGCGAGTGACGGCGCCTTCGGTTGTGCCTCCACGACCGCGCACTTCGGCGACGGGCGCGAGCGAGTCGCGGTCGTCCAGCCGTAGACGTTGATGCCACCCGGCAGCTTCCCGCCAAGGCTCCAGACGACGACGAGAGCACGTTCCTTCGGTGCGCCGACGTTACCGAGGCCCTCGAGATTCCAGCCCCAGTCGCGGTTGCCGACGAGCTGGACGTTGAACGAACCCCACACCTGAGCGCACGAGAAGGTCGTCGTCGCGGTCGACGTCGCGTTACCGGCCGCCACCGGCAGCACGACGGCAGCGACCGTCGCGACGAGCAGTGTCCTCAGAGCGTTGCCCATACCTCGAGCTTAGCCCGCACGCGCCGGACGACGTCGTCGGTGAACTCCGTGGTGGATGCGTGGCCGCCGAGATCTGCGGTTCGCATGCCGTCGGCGACCGCTTCGAGGCTTGCCTCCCGGATCGCACGCGCAGCCTCCATCGCCTCCTCGCCGGCGAACGTCAGCAACGCCGAGGCGGCGAGGATCATCGCGAGCGGATTGGCGACGTTCTTGCCGAACAGGCTCGGCGCCGTGCCGTGCGCAGCCTCGGCGAGCACGACGTCCGGCACGTAGTCCTCTCCGAAGGCGACGACGAGCGACTCGGAGCCGGCAATCGAGCCGAACAACGGGAGGACGAGATCGGAGAGGATGTCGCCGTCGCGGTTCAGTGCCGGGATGACCATCGGGTCCCCGCTCGCCGAGAGCAGCAGCGCGAACGTCGCGTCGATCAGCTGCGGGTTGTAGGGCACGTCGGGGTGACGCGCCGCGGCCTCGTCCATCTCCTCCTTCAGCATCCCCTCGTAGATGGGGCTCACGGTGTACTTCGGGCCGCCGAAGACCTTCGCGCCGGTGCGCTCCGCGAGGCGGAAGGCGAACTCGGACACGGCGTGGCAGACGCGGCGCTCAATGCGCTCGGTGCGCAGCGCGACTTCCTCGTCGCCTTCGCCCTCCCGCCACTCCTCGGCGCCGTACGCGTCCCCGACTGCCATGCGCACGACGGAGATCGGCGCGTGTACGCCTCCCACCGGTGCGACCCCGGGGATGCGCCGCCCGGTGCGAACGATCACCTGACCGCCGATCTCTTCACGGAGGATCTTGTTCGGCGATCCGACGTCTCCGGCGCCCTCGGGCGTTGTCGTCGCCGCCTTCAGCCCAAGACCGGCTTCGCGCACGGCCGTAGCGGCCTCGTGGACGATCGTGTTCTGGGTCGCCCGCCGTGACTCGAGCGACAGGTCGTAGCGCGGCAGATCGAACTCGACGCCGATGACCTCCGGAGACAGGACGCGAAGCGCCTCCTCGAGCAGCTCCTGGCCGGTCTCGTCCCCCTCGAGCACGACGATGGTCTTCGACCCCACGGCGGCGGATTGTACGCGTCGGATGGACGACGAAATTCCGACCCTCGCTTTTCAGACTCTTTATCGACTAGGCTTTGGCGACCACTCGGCTAATCAAAGGAGATTTCCGTGGCTCGAAAGACGATTCTCGTATGTGACATGTGCGGCGCCGAAGTGGAGGAGCAGAAAGGCGCCACAATGCGCATCACGTACACGGACGCCCGTCGGGGATCGAAGGCGGCCGACCTCTGCGACAGCTGCGCGGGCAAGCAACCGGGCCGCAACGTTGCCCGCCGCGGCCGCCGGCCGAAGGCAGCCGCGTAACGGCCCCCCGCGCAGAGAATTCACGCACTTTCCTCGATCCCGTGCCCGCGTCGAGCCGGGATCGGCATACCTCCGCTCTAGACTGGCTACGTGCCGCTGACACTCCTCGCGGGGCCTGCGAACGCCGGCAAGGTCGCGCTCCTGCTCGACCGCTTCGCGGCCGACATCGCGCGCGATCCCGTGCTGATCGTGCCCAACCGCCCCGAGGCGTTCCGTGTCGGCCGCGATCTCGTCGCGGACGGGACGACCGTCGTCGGCGGCTGGGTGGCGACGTTCGACGACCTGTTCGCCACTATCGCCCACGGCAACGGCGATCACCGGCGCGTGCTCACCGACACGCAGCGAGCCTTGCTGCTACGACGTATCGCCCGTGAAACCTCGAGCTTCTCCGGCTACGCAGACACGCTCGGCGCCACCATTGCGGAGCTCGAGGCAGGGCTCGTCGAGCCGGAGGATCTCGACGCCGAGCTGGCGGAGCTCTTGCGGGCGTATCGCGCTGAGCTCGACCAGCTCGGGCGTTGGGACCGCGACCGGGAGCGGCGCTACGCCGCCGATCGGGTTGCCAACGAGCTCGAGGCATGGGACGGCCGGCCCGTCTACGCGTACGGCTTCGAAGACCTGACCGGCGCACAGTGGGCTCTCATCGAAGCGCTGTCCGGGCGCACGGACGTCACGGTCTCGCTGCCCTACGAGCCCGGAAGGCTCGCGTTCGCCGCGCTGGAGCGAACGGCGGCAACGTTGTCCCGGCAAGCGGCGGGGCGCGTAGAGGAGCTGCCGCCGGCGTCGCACGAGTACGCGCGGCCCGCGCTCGCCCATCTCGAACGGCTGCTGTTTGCAGAGACCGCCGAGGCGGCGCCTCCGCCGATCGAGGGCACCGTGCGCTTCCTCGAAGGAGCCGGCGCCCGCGGGGCTCTCGAGCTCGTGGGCGAGGAGGTTCTCGAGCTCCTCCGCGATGGAATCGACCCGGCCACGATCGCGATCATCGCGCCCTCGGTCGAGCGCTGGCGCGCACCGCTGGAGACGGCCTTCGCCGGCCTCGGCGTTCCCTACGCGATCGAGGGCCGCCTCCGGCTCGGCCAGACGCCGTTCGGCAGCGCGCTGCTCTCGCTCCTTCGCTTCGCCTGGCTCGGAGCCGGGCGCCAGGAGCTCTACGCGTTCATGCGCTCGCCGTACTCCGGACTCCGCCGCGACCATGTCGACTTCCTTGAAGGACGGCTGCGCGGGCGCGCGATCCACACGCCAGAGCGCGTCGAGCAGGAGACCCTGAAGCTTCGCGGGCAGCCGCTGCCGTTTCTCGAGGCAGTCCGCTCGGGGAGGTCGAGCCACGAGGCCGTGAGCACCGTTGCAAAGTCGATGCTCGGTGCTGCATACGGGCTCGGAGGTCCTCCGGTGTCCGAGACTGCTCGAGTCGACCTGCGTGCATTCGAGGCGACCCTGCGTGCCGTGGAGGAGCTCGATGCGTGGCGGGGGCTCGCCGAACGCGTCGACGCGGACGAGATTGTCTACGCGCTCGAGCGGGCGCATGTCAGCGCCGGCCCTGCTCAGCAGCCTGGCCGCATCGCGGTGCTCGACATGCTGCGCGCGCGAACTCGCCACTACGACGTCGTCTTCGTCCTCGGGCTGGAGGAGGGAGCACTGCCGCGCCGGTCGGCTGCCGCCACGCTGCTCGACGACGACGCCCGACGGGCCGTCGAGGAGCGGTCTCGCCGCGCACGTGTGGTGCGCCCCGACCCGGTCGCCGCCGACCGATACCTCTTCTACACGGCCTGCACGCGCGCGCGGCGCCGCCTGTACGTCGTCCGGGAGGCGGTCACCGACGACGGCTCGCCGCGGGAGCCGAGCCCGTTCTGGAACGACGTTCGGTCACTCTTTGCGTCCGAGGAGGTCGTGAGATGGACGAAGCGGCGGGCGATCTCCGAGGCGACGTGGCCCGTCGAACGAGCGCCCACCGAGCGGGAACAGCTGCGCGCGACGGCCGCGCTCGCCGCGACTGACGCGGAGGCGACGACGGCCATTGCGCGCGCAAACGGCTGGGACCGGCGCCTCGACCGCGCGCTCGCGGCGTTCTCGCGGCCGACGCGGCTCACGGTACCCGCGGTGAACCGGCAGCTCGAAGCGCGCGCGACGTTCGGCGTCACCGAGCTGGAGCTGTTCGCGGACTGCTCGTCCATGTGGTTCGTGGAGCGCGTCATCGACCCACGCCCGATCGACGCGCGCGTCGACGCGCGTCTGCGCGGACAGGTGGCCCACCAGGCGCTCTTCCGGCTGTTCTCGGGGCTGCCCAAACGGACCGGCACCGATTACGTCGACGCGGAGCGGCTCGACGACACGCTCGAGTTCCTCGGCGAGTGTGTTCGCGAGGCAGTAGCCGGGCAGACGAGCCGGCTCGAGCTCACCGACGTCGAGCGGCTCGAGCTCGAGCAGGGTCTCCTGCGGGATCTCGGCGAGTTCGTGCGCGGCGAAGCGCACTCGCAGGTGCCGCTCGTCCCGCGGCGATTCGAGGTCTCTTTCGGCAGCGAGCGCTCGGCGCCCGAGCTGAAGGCCGGTCTCGACCTCGGCGGCTTCGCGGTCAGCGGGAAGATCGACCGCGTCGACCTCGATCCGCACTCGGCGCGAGGGATCGTGCAGGACTACAAGAGCGGTAAGAGCGCCCACTCGGCGGCGAAGATCGAGTCGGAGCTGCGGCTCCAGATCCCGCTCTACATGCTCGTGTTGCGCGACCTGCTCGGGGTGGAGCCCGTCGGCGGCCTCTACCGCGCGCTCGCCGGTGAGCGTAGCGCGCGCGGGGTGCTGCGCGCCGGCGTGCGCGACGACCTGCTCCCGGGCTTCTCGCCACGGGACTACCTCGAAGACGACGCCTTCTGGGGGCTCGTCGACCAGGCCGCCGACCGCGCCCGGGAGTTCGTGGGCCGCATCCGCCAGGGGGACGTGCTACACGACCCGAAGGGGGGCTCGTGCCCGTCGTGGTGCGAGCGCGGCCCGATCTGCCGGGTGAGACGGCCATGAGCACCGTTCTCGAGCCGCAGGCGCCGAATCCCGAGCAGGCCGCCGCGATCGACGCGCCCGGGACGGTGTTCGTCTCCGCGGGCGCCGGCACGGGGAAGACGACGGTCATCGTCGAGCGCTTCGTCCGGGCCGTCGAGCGCGGGATCGACGTCGGCTCGATCCTCGTCGTGACGTTCACGGAGCGCGCCGCCGGCGAGCTGCGGACGCGCATCCGGGCCCGGCTCGCCGAGATCGGCCGCCCGGACCTCGCCCGCGAACTGGACGGAGCCTGGATCTCCACGATCCACGGGTTCTGCCACCGGCTGCTCCGTTCCTATCCTGCCGCTGCAGGCGTCGATCCTCGCTTCCGCGTGCTCGACGAGAGCCAGGCCAGCGTGCTGCGCACGGAGTCGTTCGTCGCGGCGCTGGCGGAGTTCTGTAGCGACGAGCATCCCGACCGCGTGCGGCTGCTGGCGACGTACGGCGCAGAGGGACTCCGGCGCATGCTCGGCGGAGTCGCCGAGACGCTACGGGCCGCCGGCCGGCCTCTCGAGCTCGGCCTGCAGGAGGAGCCCGACCTCGGCGCGAGCATGGCGCAGCTGCGAGCCGCAGCAGAAGCCCTCTTGACCGAGACCGACGGAGAAGAGCGCGCCGAGGAATCTCGTGCGCAGATGGCCCGTGCGCTGGAACTGCTCGCGAGCAAGCCGCCCGTCGACCTGCTGCTCGATCTCTCGGTCTTCGCAGTCAAGGGTCGCAGCAAGGAGCGCTTCGCGCCGTACGAGGAGGCGCGGCTCGCGCTCGAGCAGACCGCGCTGAACGTGGCGGCCGTGCGGGACCGCGATCTCCTCCAGGAGTTGCTCGAGCTCTTCGGACGTGCCTATCAGGGCGCAAAGGACGCCGAGAGCGCGCTCGACTTCGAAGATCTCCAGCTACGTGCGCGGGATCTCCTCTCCGCCGACGACGCCGTGCGTGCCCGCGAGCGGCTGCGCTTCCGCTCGATCATGGTCGACGAGTTCCAGGACACGAACCGCCTCCAGTGCGAGATCGTCGACCAGTTCGACCCGGAGGAGCTCTTTTTCGTCGGCGACGAGTTCCAGTCGATCTACCGCTTCCGGCACGCCGACATCGACGTCTTCAAGGAGCGGCGCGCCGGCTCTGAGGGCGTTCTGCCGCTACGGGCGAACTACCGCTCGCGGCCGGAGCTGCTCGACGCCGTCAACGAGCTGTTTGCGGCCGACTTCGGCGGGGACTACGAGCCGCTCGTCGCCGCAGGGCGGTTTCCCGACCCGGCCAAGGGACCGGCCGTCGAGCTGCTCGTCACCGACAAGCAGAGCTACAAGGGCACCGGCATCGACTGGCGTCGTGGGGAGGCTCGGGCCGCTGCCCGACGCGTAGCGGAGCTGTGCGAGTCGGGTGAGGTGACGCCTGGCGAGGTCGTCTTCCTCTTCGCGGCGGGCACCGATGCGGACGTCTTCGAAGAGGAGCTGCGCGTGGCCGGGCTGTCGACCTACCGCGCGGCCGGCCGCGGCTACTTCGCCCAGCAGCAGGTGCTCGACGTGCTCGCGTACCTGCGCCTGCTCCACAACCGGTACGACGACGAGGCGCTCGCAGCCGTGCTGGCATCGCCGCTGGTGGGCGTGTCGAACGACGCACTCGTGCTGCTGCGTCGCGCAGCAGGCCGGCGGCCGCTCTTCTCCGGTATCGAGCGGGAGCTGCCGGCGGATCTGCCTGCGCGGGACGAGCAGCTCTTCCGCGCGTTCCGCCAGCGCTACGACCGCCTCGTCACGCTGTCGGCCACGGCTGGGCTCGAGCGGTTGATCGACCAGATCATCGCCGAGCACGACTACGACCTCGCGGTGCTGGCGCGGCCGGACGGGCGCCGCCGCTACGCGAACCTCAGGAAGCTGGGACGTCTCGCCCGGTCGTTCGAGGAGCTACGCGGCCGCGACGTAGAGGGCTTCGTCCGGTTCGTCTTCGACCGGCAGTCGTCGGGCGCGCACGAGACAGAGGCGTTCGCAGAGGAGGAGGCGGGTGACGCGGTCCGCCTGCTCACGATCCATGCCGCCAAGGGCCTCGAGTTCCGAGTCGTCGTCGTGGCCGACGCCGGGCGCGACCGGCCAGCTCCCCGCGGCGAGGAGATCATCTGTAGGCCCGACGGCATGTTCGGGTTCAAAGTGCTCAACCCGGCGACCGGCAAGCGG
>JBKPGF010000002.1:0-36209 GCA_046729255.1 Actinomycetota bacterium | reverse complement strand
GATCACGAAGCGGATGCCTCTCGCGATCACCTGCCGCGCGACCGCCTTCGCGTTCGCCGCGTCGGCCTTGTCGTCGGCCGCGAAAACCGCCACCTTGCGGCCGTCCCACAGCCCGCCGTGCGCGTTCAGCTGGTTCACAGCTAGGCGGACGCCACGGAGCTGGTCGACGCCGTTTGCCGCCTGCGCCCCGCTCTGCGGCCCCTCGACGGCGATGAGCAGTGTCCCCGTCGAGCCCGAGCCGGCGGCTGTCCAGGCGAGCACCAGCGACCCCGCTGCGATCGCCAGGCACCCCACGCGCATCCCAACGCTCACGGCTCCCCTCTCCGAGTGTGGCCCGAGCCTATAACGCCTGTCCCGCGGTCACCAACCCCTTAGGCAGTTTACGCTCCTCTTAGCTACCGGTGCCAAGCTCCTCAAAGCGGCCGCCCGAACCCAATCCAATCGCCCTCGGGCGGGCCGCACCATCCTCGACGCTCGCCCGCCTGCCAGTGCCGGTCGCTGCGCGCTGACCCGCCCCCGTGACTGAGCAGACCGGAGTACGCGGCTTCTCACTACGTGATCGAGCCCTCTTCGGTGAAGTCGGCGACTCCGCCCTCGACCACACCCACGATGTGGGTGGCGCCCGAGGCTCCCGTAAAGCGGCCGCTGCCGCCCACATAGGTCCCGGTGAACTCGAAGTCGATGCGCCCGGTCTGGAGATCGACAGTGCCGGTGCCGACGTAGGCCGAGCGAAGCTCGTCGCCGTCCGCGGCCACTGATCGGGGTAACCGATGCGCTTCCTCTGGGGCGGTACCCGCAGTTCCTCCGTGCCAGACGGCCCCTGCCATGTCACCCTCCGCTTCCTGCTGGAACATGCGGGGAATGAGGAGGTAGCCACGCTGGCCATGGTCGTCCTGCTCCTTCTCGAGCAGCCGCTCCGCGCGGGCGAGCCAGCCGCTCGCCGGCCCGATCTCACCGCGGGTGAACAGGATGAGGCACGTCCAGTCGCACAGTGGATCGCGCGGAACTGTTCCCCGCGCTCGATGTTGAGCCTGTGGGCCCGCTCGAGGTGCCCGACAGCTTCCTCTTCGCGCGCGAGCATGAAAGCGGTGATGGCGAGACGTTCGACGTCGTCGGCGCCCAACTGAGCGTCTTCGTCGGCGCGAGAGAGGGCATCGAACGCCTCCTGCCAGAGCCGATGCTCGTAGGCGTCGCGGCCTTCTTCGACTTCGGCAGCGACGCGATCGCGAGTCATCGTCAGCTGGATTCTGTTCCAGGAGTCTTGCTAGTGCGCTCCCTGGTGTCCGGGACAGGCGGTGCGCGGCGGCCTAGGCGATCGCGTTCTTGCGTGGCGGGTCGAAGAACGGCAGCTCCACCACCGTCGCCGGCGTCCGGCTGCGCCGAGCCTCGACCGTCCACTCGATCTCGATCATCGTTCCGGACCGGCTCTGATCTTCGCGCACCGAGGCGAGCGCAACGACCTTCTTGAGGATGGGGCTCCAGGTCGTGCTCGTCGCCTTGCCGATCTGCCGGCCTCGCCTGTAGAGAGGAAGAGGCTCGCGCGAGGCAACCGGCTGCATTGTCGGTGTCAGCCCCTTCGCCCGGTATAGCGCCTCGAGTGGCTCCCATTCGAGCTCCAGCCCGACGAGCCTCCGCGGAGGTCCGCCTCGCTTCTGCTCTCGTTCGAGAGCTCGGCGCCCGACGAACTCGGCGTGTTTGCCGAAGTCGACGAAACGGCCGAGTATGCCGAGCTCGAACGGCGAGAACGACTGCTCGGAGATCAGCGCTCGCCGCACGGAGTCGAAGTCCACCTCGATGAGGATCAACCCTGCCTCGATCCGCGCGACGTCGAGCGCGAGCATCCCGGCAGGCAGGATGCCGTAGGCGCCTCCGGCCCGCACGAAGGCGTCCCAGACCTCTAGGGCGTCACGGCTCTCCACCCACACTTCGTATCCGAGGTCGCCGGTGTAGCCCGTCCGCGAGACGTCGACGGGGATGCCCCCGACGCGTCCGGCCCGATGGCCGAAGTAGGCCAGGTCTCCCCACGAAGCCTCGGTCGCCGCCTCCAGCACGTCGCGGCTCAGCGGCCCCTGGACGGCCAGCGCCGAGACCCGTTCGCTCACGTCGTCGATCTCGACGTCGAAGCCGCGCGCGTTCATCCGGAACCAGCGCAGGGACGGATCGGCAGCGGTCCAGCGATAGGTTCGCTCGTCCACCCGGGCGACCGTCCCGTCGTCGACCACGAGGCCCTCCTCGTTGCACCAGGACGTGTAGTAGACGCGGCCCACGTCGAGCTTCGTTGCGTCTCGCGTGATCACGCGGTCGACGAGCCTTGTGGAGTCGGGACCGGAGACGAGGTACTTGTAGAGGGGGGAGACGTCGATGAGCGCGGCCGCCTCGCGGATCGCGTTGTACTCGATCTCGTGCGAGTCGTGGTACGCGCTGGCGGTGAGATAGCCGGACCATTCCCGCCACTGCAGCTTCGTGTTGAGGGGCGCGGTGCGGGCGTGGAACGCGGTGCCGACGGACACTACGCCTTCGGGATCTGCTTCTCGGGGTCCCAGAAGGGCAGCGGCACGACTGTCGCGGCTCTTGCGCCATCGGCCGTTTCGACGGTGAGCGCCGTCCCGAGCTGGGAGTGCTCCGTCGGCAGCCATGCGTAGCCGATGTTCTTCTCCAGGCGCGGGGAGTAGACGGCGGAGGTGACCGTTCCGTGTACGCCGTCTCCCGAGACCGGCCAGGTCGTCGCGTTCATCTCCAGCCTGTCGCCGTCGATCTCGATGCCGACGATCTTCTGCTTCACTCCCTCGTCGCGGATCCGCGCGAGCGCCTCCCGGGCAACGAAATCGGCATCGCTGTCCAGGTCGACGAGCCGGTCCAGCCCCAGCTCGAAGGGGTTGTTCTCGTGGTTCATGTCGGCGCCCCAGTTGAAGATGCCTCCCTCGATCCGGCGGATGTCGACCGGCCCCGTCGGGCGAATCTCGTACCGCTGCCCCGCTTCCATGATCCGGTCCCACAGATCCGGTCCGCGCGACGCGTCGAGAAGGTAGATCTCGTACCCGACCTCCGAGGTCCAACCCGTGCGGGTGAGGATGAGCGGGATGCCGTCCAGGTCAAGGCGGCGGAAGTGGTAGTAGCGGAGGGCGAGGATCTGCTGCCCGAACAGGTCACCGACGACGTCCTTCGACTTCGGCCCCTGGATCTGGAGCGGATAGGCCTCGGGCTCCGAGAGCTGGACGTCCATTTCCGCGTGCGCGGCCAGACCCTTCGCGTACTGCAGCACGTCGCTGTCGGCGAGCGCGAACCAGAAGGTGTTCTCGTCCAGGCGCAACATCACCGGGTCGTTGAGGATCCCGCCGTCCGGCGCCGTGATTAGCACGTACTTCGCCTGACCGACCGCGCACGTCGAGAGGTCTCGGCAGGTGAGCAACTGCGCAAAGCGGAAGCCGTCGGGCCCTGTCACCTCGACGTTGCGCTCGACGGCGACGTCCCAGAGCGTCACGTGGCGCAGGAGGTGCCAGTACTCCGTCTCGAAGTCGTCGAAGTTGATCGGAAACAGCGTGTGGTTGTAGACGGTGAAGCCCCGGGGGCCGTGGCGCTGCGTCGCCTCGAAGAAGGGGCTGCGCCGCAGGCGCGCTCCGCGCTGCACGACCGACATGTCGAACGGCGAGGGCATGGCCGGCAAATATATTCGTCTCGCGGCTGATGACGACCTCCGAGCCCAGATCCGATCGCCGCGCGTACGACGCCGTCGTGATCGGCGGCGGCCACAACGGCCTCGTCGCCGCGGCGTACCTCGCGCGAGCCGGTTTGAAGGTCGTCGTGCTCGAACGGCGCCACCTGCTCGGTGGGGCGGCCGTAACTGAGGAGGTCTTTCCCGGCTTCCGGTTCAGCGTTGCCTCGTACGTCGTCTCGCTGCTTCGCCCCGAGATCGTCCGGGAGCTGGCACTGCCCGAGCATGGGCTCGAGATCCTGCCGCTCGACGGGACGTTCACCCCGCTCGACGGCGACTACCTGTGGAGAGTGAACGACCACGGCCGCACCGCCCGCGAGCTTCGGCGTTGGTCGCCGAGCGACGCGGAGGCCTACGAGGAGTACACGCGTCTGATGGTCGAGATGGCGAGATTCGTCAAGCCGATCCTGTCCATCGCTCCGCCCGACCCCGGCCGGCTCGATCCCCGCGAATGGCTGCCGGTGGCGCGGCTTGCCCGGGCGTTCAACGACCTTTCGCTGGAGCAGCGGACGACGTTCATCCAGCTGATGACGATGAGCGCCGCCGACTTCCTCGACCAGTGGTTCGAGACCGATCCGCTCAAGGCGACCATCAGCGCCTCGGGGGTCATCGGGACGTTTCAGGGGGTCCGCTCTCCCGGGACCGCCTACGTTCTCCTGCACCACTACATGGGCGAGATCGACGGCGTCTCGCGGGCGTGGGGAATACCGAGGGGGGGAACGGGCGCCGTCAGCGAGGCGATCGCAAGCGCAGCCCGATCGCTCGGCGTCGAGATCCGGACCGAGGCCCCCGTAGACCGCCTCCTGACCCGAGACGGCGAAGTGACGGGCGTCGTCACGAGCTCGGGCGAGGAAGTGCTGGGCCGGGTGACCCTGTCGAGCCTCGACCCGCACCAGACATTCGTCCGGCTCGCCGAGCCGGGACTGCTCGATGGGGCATTCATCGAGGAGGTCGAGCGCTACCGATTCCGTGGCTCGAGCGGGAAGGTGAACCTCGCGCTCGACGGCTTACCCGAGTTCACGTGCCTTCCCGGCGCGGGCGACCACCTGCGGGGCGCGATCACCTTCAGCCCCAGCATCGACTACATGGAGCTGGCCTACGACGACGCGAAGGCCGGGCGCTTCAGCCGGCGTCCCTTCATCGACATGATCCTCCCGACTCTCGTCGATCCGTCCATGGCGCCACCCGGCAAGCACGTCATGAGTTGCTTCGTCCAGTACGCGCCGTACCGCCTGGCCGACGGGGACGACTGGGACGACGCTCGGCGCGAGTCGTTCGGGGAGACGGTCGTGGACACCATCGAGGAGCGAGCGCCGAACATCCGGCAGCTGATCCTGCACGCGCAGGTGCTTACCCCGAAGGACATCGAGGACCGGTTCGGGCTCTCCGAGGGCAACATCTTCCAGGGCGAGCTCTCCCTCGAGCAGCTCTTCTTCAACCGGCCCATACCGGGGTGGGCGCGCTACCGAACGCCTCTGCGGAACCTCTGGATGTGCGGCTCGGCCACGCACCCGGGCGGAGGGATCATGGGGGCGCCGGGTCGTCTCGCCGCCCTCCAGGTCGTGCGTTCGCTCCGCGCCAGGAAGCACGTCTGAGCCTCTCATGGCCGGCCAGCGCTACGACGCGATTGTCGTGGGAGCCGGCCACAACGGCCTCGTGACGGCGGGCTATCTGGCAAAGGCGGGGTTGCGCACGATCGTTGTCGAGCGCCGCGACCGTGCAGGCGGCCTACTGGCGACCGAGGAGATCGCGCCCGGCGTGCGCGCGCCTGTTGTGGACGGCGTAGGGGGCTTCCGCGCCGGCGTCGTCCGAGACCTGCGGCTGGGCCAGCACGGCTTCCGAGCGATCGAGGCCGACGTAGCCTCCTTCGCCCCGTCCGCCGACGGGC
This sequence comes from Actinomycetota bacterium, assembly GCA_046729255.1. GTDB lineage: Bacteria > Actinomycetota > Thermoleophilia > Gaiellales > Gaiellaceae > PALSA-612. The sequence goes on along the minus strand of JBKPGF010000002.1, from coordinate 30,609 downwards.
ATGCCCTCACGTTGTGGCGCGACCCTGCCCGGACGGCGAAGGAGCTCGCGACGCAGTTGCCGCGTGACGCCGGGGCGTTTGCCCTTTTTGACCGCAAGGTTCGCTCTCTGGCCCGGTTCCTGGCCCGAATCCAGGACACCGAGCCTCCGGACCTCGCCTCTCCCTCCACCGCAGACGCCATGAAGGGCCTCACCCTGGGGAACGCCCTCCGGCGCCTCGGCAGACGACAGGTTCGCGAGGCGCTCCGAGCCCTGCCGATGTCCGTCGCCGACCTCGTGAGCGAGGCAGTCGACGACGACGCGCTGCGGGGCGTCCTTGGCGCGCGCGGCATTCGCTACACGGCCATGGGCCCGCGATCAGCGGGAACCGCGCTCAACTTCCTGTGGGACTCGGCCTCCGGGGGAGGAGCGGCTGGCCGCACGGTCTTCGCGCGGGGCGGTCCGGATGCCCTGGCAGACGCGCTCACGGCGGCGGCGTGTGGCCACGGCGCGACGCTGCGCTGCGACGTCGAGGTCGCGGAGATCCGCACCAAGCGAGGTGCCGTCGAAGGGGTGATCCTCGCGAACGGCGAGGAGATCGACGCTCGTATCGTCGCCTCGAACGCTGACCCCAAGCAGACCCTCTTGCGTCTTCTCGACTCGGCCGAGGTCGGTCCGACCCTGGGCTGGCGTGCCGACCACATCCGGGCGCCCGGGGTGGTGGCGAGGGTGACCCTCGTGCTCGACGCCCTGCCGGCGTTCGGCGTCGAGGACGAGCGCTTGCATGGACGCATCGTCATCGCTCCAAGCCTCGACGACCTCGAGCGGGCGTTCGACGACTCGAAGTACGGCCGGATCTCCGAGCACCCGTACCTCGAGGCGACGATCCCCACCCTCTTCGAGCCCGCGCTCGCCCCCGAGGGCACCCACGTCATGACCGTGCTGTTCCAGTACGCGCCACGACACCTTCGCGACGCGGACTGGGAGGAGGCAGCTCGCGATCGGGTCGCAGAACGCGTCATGCGGACCCTTGAGGGCTACTCACCGGGAATCACAGCGAGGGTCGTCGCTCGCCACGTCGTCACGCCCGCGGACCTCGAGCGGGAGTACGGCTTGAGCGGCGGGCACCCGATGCACGGCGAGCACGCCCTCGACCAGTTCTTTGCCTGGCGGCCGCTACTCGGCCACAGTCGCTATCGGCTTGCCGGGATCCGCGGTCTCTACCTGTGCGGTGCGGGCGCGCATCCCGGGGGCGGCGTGACCGGCGGTCCCGGGAGAAACGCGGCCCGTGCGATCATCGCCGACGCTCGGCGAGCGCGACGCAGGCGCCGCCCGCGCCGCGCGGCCGCGTAAGGACCTACACCGGTGGCGGCGGAGGCGGTGGGGGATTCGCGTGCGGCGTGCCGAGGTACGGAAACTCGTCTAGCAGGTCGTCGTGCGGCCCGAGGCCTCGGGCGGGACGCTGTTGTTCGAGAACATCGCGAGGCGGGCCGCGGTGACGTGGTCCGTGAGCGTCCGCCCGTTCGGGTACGCGGCAGGCTTGGTGGGGTCGTACCGCAGCATGTCGGGCAAGAGGACCGCCTCGTCGATCACGGCCTCGGCCTCTTGCGCGGAGTAGCCCCCGTTGTGCTCGAGGATCTCGATGGCCTGGTGGAGGAAGCTCGCGGGTCCCTGGCGGGCTCGGTCCGGTTGTACTCCTCCTTGGTCTCGTCGGTGTTGAAGAAGCTGGCGATGATGGGATGGCCGGCGCGATCGAGGTGCTCGAGCGTCCCGTTGTTACGCACGCTCGCTCGTCCCCAGATGGCGAGCGAGGGATTCGGGCCCAGCTCGCTCGTCGGCAGCTCGAGCACGATCCCGAAGGCGTTGTAGTCGGCGAGGGTGTCGTTGCCCGTCCACGGGAAGGGATCGACGTCTTTGAGGTCGGTGAAGTTCTTGCCGTCCTTCCAGTTGAACGCCGCCCGGACGCCGCCGAAGTCGACGACGAACGGATCGCTCCGCAAGCCGGCAAAGAACGTGTAGGGCCCGGACGTGACGACATTCGGCTCGGGTCCGAAGGAAACCTCGGCGTCGGTGACGATGGGCGTCCCTACGGCGTCGGCCTGTCGAGCCTCCGGCCCGGTCGCCATGTGAACCGTCGCCCGTTGCGGGCCGTGCTCGGGCTCGCTGAAGACCACGCTGAACGCGATGTCGGTCTCCGCGTGCCCGTCGTTGTCGACGTTGATCCTGTACACAGCGTCGGGGTGGTAGGCAGCGGCTATCGCGAACGTGTTGGCGTCGAGAATCAGGACCGTTCTCGAGGAATCCGCCGGTGCCTGGAAGGCAAAGAGATCCGTGAGGTCGAGGCGTGGATCCTCGGCCGGCGGCCCAAGCCGCAAGCCTGTGAAGTGGTTCGACTGAGGGCCCTCTCTCTAGCGATCCGTCGCTCCAGGTAGTAGCCGCTTAACGCAGCCGCAACCCAACCCTTACGCACCAACCACAACAGAAAGCCCGTTTCGACGTTTGAACTCTTACCCCCACAGCCGCGAAAGGCAGGAGAGATGTCCAGTTACACCGAGCAGCTTCCCGACGTCGCAGAGCGCGAACCTGAGGAGGCGCGGGTCGCGCGCTGGCGCTTCGACCAGTTTCGGGCGCTCGGTTATGACAATGACGACGCGTTCCTGCTCACCATCTCCTGCGTGGACCTTCACGCAGCACGCGCGCTCGTCGGTGAGGGATGCCCTCCCGACCTGGCGCTCGAGATCCTGCTCTAGGCGCTCGAACAAGAAGGGGGCCCCGCCTGGCCCCTTTCATGCCTTAGAAAAGGGGGCTAGGGGACGAGCCCCTGGTCCCTCCACTTCTTGAAAATCACCTTGAACTGACGATCCGCGGCCTTGGCCGCCTCCTGGGGCGTCATCTTCCCCTGGGCGACCTGCGCGAACATCTGCGGGATGAGCCCGAGGTTGAAGATCTCGCCGATTGCGGCATTTCCGAAGCCGGGATAGCCGACGTTCGTCGTGTTCTTTTCCGCGATTGACGTGAGGATGTTGTACTGCCCGAGCGGCTTGTGCTTGTCCGCGTTGGAGAGCCGGCGGATCGTCTTGAAGCCGCCCTTGATCGAGTTCGTCCAGGCGGGGAAGTTGTAGAACTTGCTCTGCATGAAGTGCTGCCGGTAGTTGAGCTGCTGGTCCACGAGGAACCGCTTTGCCGCTGCCTTGTTCTTCGCGAACTTCCAGATGAAGTAGATGCCCATCACGTGCTCGTTGCCCAGCCGGCGCACCGGTCCACGCGGGATCGGCGCGAGCCAGATGTCGTCTGTGAAGGAGAGGTCCCGGTCCTCCGCGGTGCGCCTGATCGAAATTGCGTTGACCGCCAGCGAGAGTCGGCCCGCGAGGAACGCGTCGTTGTTCGACGACGTGGTCCACGCGAATACCTCGTCGGTCATTCCACGCTTGAAGATGTCGCGCATCACCTTGAGCGCCTCGATCGTGGCCTTGCTGTTGATCGCCGGCCGGTTTTCCTCGTTCTGCAGCGCTGCGCCGTAGCAGTAGAGCATCGACATGAGCATCATGTTCGAGTCGAGCTCGTTGTTCATCCCGAGTCCGACCGGATGCCCGGAGGCCTTGAGCTTCGCCGCTGCCTTGCGGATGTTGTCCCACGAGCTCGGGAAGACGCCGGCGTTGAACCAGAAGCTCCTGCGGTAGTGGATCGGGTCGGGGACGTAATTGTCGGGGAAGCCGTAGTACCTCTTCGTCTTCGGGTTGTATGTGCTCCGGTAGGAGACATCGGTCATCTTGCCCAGCTTCTTCGTCACTTCCTGGACGATGTCGTTCAACGGGATGACCTGCTTCTCGAAGGCGGACGGCGGGAAGAGGAACTGGAAGAGGTCGTGGCCGCTCTGTGAGGCCACCTCCGAGGACGCGGTGCTCGGGAGCAGGGCGTTCGCGATGTGGTCGATCTTGACGTCGACGTCATTCTTCTCGCCCCATTGCTTGATGTACGTGTTGTCGAGCCACGTGTCGTAGGCGGGGACGAAGTGGGTCCACTGCATGATCTTGAGCTCGCCACTCAGCTGCTTGTGCTGGTAGCGAAGGGGCCCGTAGAACGGGAAAGCCCGTTCGGCTAGCCCGCCGAACATCGTGACCGCGAACGTGGCTGCGGTTCCTCTGCGTATGAGGTCGCGCCTCGTCAGCTGGCCGTGAGGGCGGGCCAGCTCTTCGTCGGGATTTGGCATCTCTGCCTCCTTTCTCGATGGTTTCTTTACCGGAAGGCACCCCCCGTGAAACCTTTGATGAAGCGGTCGAGGAACGCGTTGTAGAGGAGGGCGAGGGGAATCGCCGGGATCAAGGTGGCCGCCATCAGCGACTGCCAGAAGAAGACGTCGCCGCGAATCAGGTCGTTGGGAACGCCGGCTGACACCGTCCGCACTTCCGAGGAGGAGACGAATGTGAAGGCGTAGATGACCTCGTTCACGCAGAGCGTGAACGTGAAGATGACGACCGTCAGCAGCCCGGGCAGCGAGACGGGGAAGACGATCTTGCGCAGTGCTTTCAGCCGAGAACACCCGTCGATGAGGGCGGCGTCCTCGAGCTCCTGCGGGATCGTCTTGAAGAAGCCCATCAGCAGCCACGTGGAGAAGGGGATGGTGAAGGAGGGGTACACCAGGATCAGTGACCACAGCGTGTCCTTGAGATGCAGATCCGTGACCAGGCGTGCCAGCGGCAGAAAGAGGAGCGTCGGCGGCACGAGGTACACGAGGAAGATCGCTATGCCGAGGCTCTGGCCCCAGCGGCCGGACAGGCGAGCGAGCGCGTACCCTGCGGGTGCTGCCACTGCGAGCGTGATCAGTACGACCAGGCCGCCGACAATCGCCGTGTTGAGCAGCCAGGTCGGGTAGTTCGTCTCCTCGAAGATGAAGCTCACGTGCTTCGTCGTGGCCGACTCCCAGAACTTCCACTGGACGGGGTTGTAGGCGTAGGGGACATGGGTGACGTCGTAGAGGTCGCGATCCTCCTTGAACATCGTCATCAGCATCCAGTAGAAGGGGAAGGCTAGGACGATCGCGAATGGCGCCACGACGAGGTAGGTCGGCAGCGAGCGGAATCCGGCGCGCAGCGAGGGCATCACGAGACCTGCACCCGACGCGCGAAGAACAGCATGAACACGGTCACCACGGCGAGCAGCGGCAGGAGATATAGCGAGATCGCCGCACCCTGACCGAGCGAGCCGGAGTTGACGCCGACCTGGAACGCCCACGTCGGGAGTACCTGCGTCGAGTTGAACGGCCCGCCCTGCGTGAGGATGTAGACGACGGCGAACTCACCGGCCGTGAAGACGATGCCGAACAGCACCGCGACCAGCGCGATCGGTAGCTGAAGCGGCAGCGTCACGTACCAGAGCTTCTTGAACCCGGTCGCCCCGTCGATCTTCGCGGCATCCTCGACCTCCGTCGGGATCGACGCGAGCCCGGCGATGAAGATGACGACGGCGAACGGGAGGATGCGCCAGGCGTTGACGATGATGACGGCGACGAGGGCCATGTTCGAACGGCCGAGCCACTGGGGCGGATTCAGGGCGCTGCATCCCTCGACACCGAAGGCCCAACAGACGGCGCCGGTGAGGTGGAGCTTGACGAGCGTCCAGTTGACGATGCTGAAGAGCGAGTCGAACATCCAGAGCCAGCCGATCGTCGACAGCGCGACCGGCGCGGCCCACGGCAGGATCACGAGAAAGCGCACGAACCATTTCCCGCGGAAGTCGCGGACGAGGTAGTGGGAGAGAATCGCGGCCGCCACGACGACGATCACCTGCGTGGAGAAGGTGACGATGAGCGTGTTCTCGAGAGCGTTGCGGAAGTTCGGGTCGGACCAGACGTTTGTGAAGTTGTCGAATCCGACCCAGTCGCCCGACAGCGAGCCCCCGATGGCGTCCGTGAAGCTGAGGTAGATCGCCCAGGCGAACGGGACGCCGACGACGAGCAGCACATAGATGATGGCCGGCGCGATGAGGAGTACCGCTAGGACACGGCGCTCCTCCAAGAGCCCGCTCCACCGACGGCGAGGACGCTCCTGGGGCGTCGCTGCGACGTCCATCGGACCGGACCGATCCTAGTAGATTCAGGTGCACCTGTAGCGATGGCCGAGATTGCCCTCGAGAAGCTGACGAAGGTCTATCCCGACGGCACGGAGGCCGTCAACGACCTGCAGCTCGAGATTGCCGACGGCGAATTCGTCGTCTTCGTGGGCCCCTCCGGCTGCGGCAAGACGACGGCGCTGCGGATGATCGCCGGCCTCGAGCAGATCACGAGGGGCACAGTGAGGATCGGCGGCCGCGTCGTCAACGACCTGCCGCCAAAGGACCGTGACATCGCCATGGTCTTCCAGAACTACGCGCTCTACCCGCACATGAACGCGTACGACAACATGGCGTTCGCCCTGAAGATGCGGGGAGTGGCGAAACCCGAGATCAGCCGGCGCGTGAACGACGCCGCGCGCACCCTCGGCCTGGCGGACAGCCTGAAGAAGAAGCCGCGGACGCTCTCCGGAGGCCAGCGCCAGCGCGTAGCGATGGGGAGGGCAATCGTGCGTGAGCCGAAGGCGTTCCTCATGGACGAGCCGCTGTCGAACCTCGACGCGAAGCTTCGGGTGGAGATGCGCGCCGAGATCGCGCGCATCCAGCGTGATCTGCGCGCGACGACGATCTACGTCACACATGACCAGACGGAAGCGATGACGATGGGCGATCGCGTAGCGGTCATGCGCGGTGGGTTCCTGCAGCAGGTGGATCCTCCGCAGAACCTCTACGAACATCCTGCGAACCTGTTCGTGGCCGAATTCATCGGTTCGCCAGCGATGAATCTCGTTCAGGCAAGGCTCGTTCGTCGCGACGACCGCCTCGCCGTTCGCTTCGGCGAGTACGAGCTCAAGGTCGCCGAGAGCAGCCTGAGGCGACGTCCCGCCTTGTCCTCGTATGTCGATCGCGATGTCGTCGTCGGCATGCGGCCCGAGGACCTGGAGGACGCAGACCTGGTAAACGACTCGCCGGCCGACCAGACGCTCGCCGTCGTCACCGATCTTCGCGAAGACATGGGCGCGGAGGTCTTCCTGCACTTTTCGGTCCACGCGCAGCCCGTTCAGGCGACCGAGGTCACGGAAGCGCTCGAGCACGAGGAATTCCAGGCGCTCGACGAACGGGCGCGCGACCAAGGAATCCCCTTCATCGGGCGCGTCGAGCGTTACACACGGGCGAGAGAGGGAGAACGCATGCGCGTCTTCGTCGAAGTCGAGCACCTCTACTTCTTCGACGCCGACACCGGCGACGGGATCTATGACGGTGCGCCGCCCGGTGGCGTCCAGACTCGACAGGGATGACGGCGCCCGCTGCGTGCGCTACGCTCGCAGCGATGAGTGCAGCAGAACGCTCCTGGCTCCACGCCTGTCAGAACAAGACAGGCTGATCCGCCGCTCTCGGTTTCAAGCGTCCGAGAGAGCGGCGGGACAGGGACGCGCCACGCGGCCGCGATGACGGCTGCCTAGCGCGCGCACCTTCCCGCAAGACCGAAGGGAAGTGATGGCGATGCCGATGCCGCATCGCACGCAGATGCAACTCATCAAGAAGCGGCTCGTCGGGAAAGAGGGCGGCGAGCGGATCAAGGAGCTCCGGCAGATCCTCACGGAGCTGCCCGGCTACCGAAACGGCCCGTACGCGGACATCCGCAAGTGGGTGCACGACGAGATCGAGACGAGCCGCGTCCGCAAGAAGATCGTGCACCGCGATTCGATCGCGGTTCGCCGGGAAGGCGCGGCGCAGATCGCGCTCGTCGGCCCGCCGAACGCGGGCAAGTCGTCACTGCTCCAGGCGCTCTCGTCGATTCAGATCAAGACCGGCGACTACCCGTTCACGACGCTCAAGCCGGTGCCGGCATTGATGCGCCTGCGCGGCGTGCTCGTTCAGCTCGTGGAGATTCCGGGACTGATCGATGGCGCACACGAGCGCCGCGGCGGCGGCCGCGCGTTGCTGGGCGTCCTCCGTGGGGCCGATGCGATGGTTCTCTGTCAGGACGCCTCGGCGCCGCTCGACGGCTTGACCGCCGTGCTCGGCGAGCTGCGGCACGCGCAGATCGAGCTGCCCGCGATGCTCGCGGTGACGAAGCTCGACGAGGCGGATACGAAGGTCGTTGATCGAATCGCGTCCGAAGTCGGGCTGCCGGCCGTGGGCGTGTCGGTGCTCGACGACGAGAGCCTCGACCTGCTCCGCGAGGAGCTCTGGCGGCTGACCGGGCTGATCCGGGTGTTCCTCCGCCGCCCCGGAGACGACGAAGCCGAGCCGATTGCGCTCCGACCCGACGCGACGGTCGTCGACGCCGCTGCGGCGGTTCACCACGAGCTGGCCACGTCCCGCAAGGGCGCGCACGTCTGGGGGCCTTCGGCGAAGTTCGACGGCCAGCGAGTCGGGAAGGCGCACGTGCTCGCCGACGACGACGTAGTGGAGATCCTCTAGCCTCCCGCCGTGGCGGCCGTGCCATGACAGACGCCCTGTCCAACGACGCGCGGGTCGCTGACCCGGGAGCTGGACGAGCTCCGCAATCCAGGAGGCGGTTGCCGGCATCCTGCGAGTGCTCACCGGCTCGGGCATGCGGCTCCAGCCGATTCTCGATCAGATCGTCGAGACTGCTACACGGCTCTGCCGGTCGGATTCGTGCCTTCTCTGGCTGGCCGACGGCGAGGTGTTTCGCCCGCGCGCGAGCTTTGCCGCGCCGGCCGCGGCGGTCGAGTACGAACGTGACCATCCCGCCGCCCCGGATCCCGGCACGATGGTCGGGAGAGTCGCGTTGAGCCGGGAGCCGGTTCACATCGCCGACGTGCGGGTCGAGCCCGGCTACTCCTTCCCCGCAGTGGGTCTCGGCGCCTACCGGACACTGCTGGGGCTGCCGGTTCTCGTCGAGAACGAGCTCGCTGGAGTGATTGGCGTCGCCCGTGAGGAGGTCAGGCCGTTTGTCGACAGCGAGGTCGCCTCATGGCCACCTTCGCGGATCAGTGCGCGATCGCGATCGGCAACGCGAACCTCTTCGAGACCATCGAGCGGCAGAGGACAGAGCTGGCGCGTTTTCTCTCGCCGGAGGTGGCGGCGCTCGTCTCGAGGGACGAGGGCGCCGAGCTGCTCGCCGGTCACCGCGCCTACATCATGGTCGTCTATTTCGACCTGCGCGGCTTCACGGCCTTCGCCGAGACGGCCGAGCCGGAGGAGTTGATCGACGTCATCCAGGCCTACCACGGCGCGGTGGGCGAGCTCATCGTCGCGCACGGTGGAACGCTCGAGCACTTTGCCGGCGACGGCCTCATGGTCTTCTTCAACGATCCGGTGCCGCTGGTCGATCACGAACTGCACGCCGCACGGCTCGCATGCGCCGTCCGCAAGCGTGTGGGTGAGCTCGCCGACGGCTGGCGCAGACATGGCCATGAGCTCGCGCTCGGGGCCGGAATCGCCGCCGGCCATGCGACACTCGGGAGAATCGGCTTCGAAGGCCGATACGACTACGGCGTCCTCGGGAGCGTGACGAACCTCGCTGCCCGGCTGAGCGACGAGGCTGCCCCAGGGCAGATTCTCCTCAGTCCCCGTGCGTACGCAGGGCTCGAAGGGCGGGTTGAGACAAGGCCGGCTTCCGAGCTTCTCATGAAGGACTTCGCACGCCCAGTGCAGGCCCATGAGCTTCTGCGCGTCCTCGACTGACGGCGCGTTATGCGCGGCGCTGCCTGATCCACACATCGAGGCCGACGGCCGCGAGCAGGATCGCGCCCATCGTGATCTGCTCGTACAGGGGATCGAATCCGTGGAGCACATAGCCATTGCCGATGAGCGCGATGAAGAGGACACCCACTACCGTCCGCCAGACGGCGCCCTCGCCACCGAGGATGCTCGTGCCGCCAACGACGATGCCCGCGAGCACGGTGAACGCAAGCGCTGTGTCACCCGCTCCGGCCTGTGCGCTCATGACGCGCGACGTGTCGATGACTCCTGCGAGCCCGGCTGCCGCACCGCTGAGCACGAAGGCGAAGATCCGGACCGCATCGACACGTACACCGGCGAGCCTGGCGGCCTCGGCGTTGCCTCCCGCCGCGTACATGTAGCGCCCCGCCGTCGTCCGCGCGAGCAGGAGCCCGATGACGGCGACGGCGACGACCATGATCCAGATCGAAGTCTTGACGTCGAACCACACCGTCTGTGCGAGCTTCCCGAAAGCCGGCTTGTCGAAGAGCACGATGAGCGTGCCCCCGCTGATGAGGGCGGCGCAGCCCCCGACGATGAACGCCATGGCAAGGGTCGTGATCAATGGATTGATGCGGAGCACCGTGGCGACGAATCCGTTGACCGCTCCCACGAGGACGCCCGCGCCGATGCCCAGCAGGATCGCGACGACGACGTTCGTCTCGAGTGCGTAGTGCGCCGCGACGACACCCGCGAGCGAATACGTCGCCCCGACCGACAGGTCGATGCCTCCAGAGACGAGCACGAGCGTCCCGGCTGCGGCGATGATGAGGATGGCCGCCTGCTGATCGAGCACGTTCAGGAGGTTCACCCTCGTCGCAAACGCGTCGCTCGTAAGCGTGAGGACGACGAAGAGGATTGCGAACGGGATGAGGATCCCGGCCTCACGAAGACGGTCGACGGTCAGGAGCCTGCCTGTCCATTCCTTGACGCCGGTGAGGCGGCTCGTGCTCTGCTCTGTTCCGGCCTCTGTGCTCAGACTGCGATCCCTCCCGCCGACGGGTCGGCGAACGCCGCCGCAAGAATCGCGGACTCGGTCATCGCCTCGCCTTCGAGCTCCGCGACGAGCCGTCCCGATCGCATGACTAGCACGCGATGGGCGAGGCCAAGAATCTCTTCGAGCTCGGACGAGATGAGAACGACCGCCATCCCTTCATCGGCGAGCGAGACGAGCAGCTCGTAGATCGCGAGCTTCGCGCCGACGTCGACGCCGCGGGTGGGCTCGTCTGCGAGTAGTACCCGTGGCTCGCCGAGCAGCGTCCGAGCGAACAGGACCTTCTGCTGATTCCCGCCGGACAGTGTGATCACGGGTGCGGAAAAGCTCGGCGCCCGCACGTCGCAGCGATCGAGCATTCCCCTGGCGGCGCTGCGCTCTGCCCTGCGCTGGACCACGCCGAGCGTGCTGAAGTCGTCCAGGTGCGTCAGCGTGGTGTTCTCCACGACCGAACGACCGAAGATCAGCCCCTGGTCTTTTCGCGACTCGGGGATCATCGCGACGCCGGCATCGACGCTCCGACGCGGGCTTCTCCCGAGCCTCACGTTTGCGATCCGTGCGCCCCCCTCCTGGATCCGGTTGGCGCCGAAGATCGCCCGTGCCAACTCGGTCCGGCCGGCACCCACGAGCCCGGCGATGCCCACGATCTCACCCGCGCGGACCTCGAACGAGGCGCCGCCGACTCCGGCCGCCTCGAGGTTCTCGACGGCGAGCACGACGGGTGCATCCGCTTGTACGGACCGCTTGGGCGGGAACGTCATCGTCAGCGGTCGGCCGAGCATCGCCTCGACAAGCGTGTCCTCGGTCTCCTCCGAGGTCTGAGACGTCCGGATGACCTTGCCGTCGCGGAGGACGGTGACGACGTCGGCGAGCTCGAGCACCTCTCGCAGGAAGTGCGAGATGAGGACGATCGTCCGCCCTCGGCCGACGAGCGAGCGAACGATGTCGTGGAGCTGCGCCGTCTCGGGAGCGCTGAGCGCGGCGGACGGCTCGTCCATGACGATGATGCGAGCGTCGCGGGACAGGGCGCGCAGGATCTCCGCTTTCTGCTGCTCGGCCGTGCGCAACGTGCCGGCGCGAGCATGGCCCGTCAGGTCGAAGCCCGCCTGGCCGGCAAGCTCGGCGTACCTTCTCCTCAACGCCCGGCGGCGGATGAAGCCGACGCGTCGTGGCTCGGCACCGAGGCAGACGTTCTCGGCGACCGTCAGCTGCGGGACGAGCGAAGGCTCCTGGGCGATCGCCGCCACGCCGCGGTCGAGCGCCTCCCGTGGTGAGCGAAAGGAGGCCGGAGCCCCGTCGAGGAGCATCCGGCCTCCGTCCGCAGAGTGAACTCCGGCGACTATCCGGCCGAGCGTCGACTTGCCGGCGCCGTTCTCGCCCACGATCGCGTGGACGGTGCCCGACTCGACCGCGAGCGACACGTCGTCGAGCGCACACACGCCTCCGAAGTGCTTCGAGACGCGCTGGAGCTCGAGCTGGGCCACGCCGTTCCGATCAGGGGCATGTGCCGCGACCTATCCCGGCCACTCCGCATTGAACTTCGAGACGTTGGCCTTCGTCACGACCCCGCCCTGAGGAAGGCTCTTCAGGACGTCGATGCCGCCACAGCGCCGCTTCGTCTTCACTGCGGCGACGGCGCACTGCATGCCGAGTCTTCCCTCGGTGGCAGGGCGCTGCATGACGGTGCCGTACCAGCGGCCGGCCTTGATGGCGTTCAGGCCGACCTGGCCTCCGCCGTAGCCGACGAGCACGACCTTGTTGTTGCCTGCGGCCAGCTCGGCGCCGGTCGCACCCTGATCCGCCCCCACGATGAGGTTGATGTCGGACCGTGCCTGAAGCATCGTCTGCGCCGCCTTCAGCGCGACCGCGTGCTGGTAGAACGTCTCGCCCTCGGCGACGACCTTGATGTTCGGGTTCGCCTTGATGACGCTGTTGAAGCCGTTCCGGATGGCCGTGTCGAGGGAGGACACCTTCACGGAGTAGAGGTAGCCGACGTTGCAGGGGTTGAGCTTGTTCGCCTTGCAGGCCGCGAGGACGAGCGCGCCCTGCTTGCGGCCGATCTGGGTCTGGATGAATACGACGTTGCCAGACATGCCGGCGACAGGAGGTCGCGCGGTCCCAGGGTTCGTGCCGAGGATCTGGTCGACGTTGACGACCTTGATGCCGGCCTTGATCGCCTGCTTGACGAGCGGGATCAGCTGCGGGCCGAAGATGGGCTGGACGAGGATCGCGTCGTACTGCTTCGACGAGATCACCGTCTGGAGCTGCGAGAACTGCTTCTTCGGGTCGTTCGCAGCGTCGAAGACCGTGACGGTCGCGCGGCTCTTCCTCGCGACGTTCTTCGCGGCCTTGAGCATCGGCGCGTCGTAGCTGTTCGCGACGGCGAACGACATGAACGCGACCTTCGGACGCTGAGCGCTGCCACTCGCTCCCGTCGCGACGGCTGCTGCGGCGACGGCGCTCGCCGCGACGACCGCCAGGATCGTCGTGCGGCGACGGACTAGTGCGTTCGACATTCGGCACCCTCCTTCGTGGGCGAAGACACGCGAGGTTCCGCGGCCGACGGGCCGTCTCCGCGGCTTGGTCGAGACTTCGAGCGAGCACCGTAACGGTGTCCAGCGACATCGAACGTCTGGCGCTCGCTGTCCATTGCCTCTCAACGCTAGTGTGTTGCCAGCGGTGAGTCAAGCAGGGTGTTTTGCCACAATCGGGTGGGTTGACGCCCGACAGAGGCGTGTGCAGAATCGCTGAACAGGCGAGTACTAGGAGGCGATCATGACCATCGCTTCACGCGGCGCGACAATGGCAGTCGACTGGGAGCAGCGGGTCGACTTCGCACGTCTACGCGCTGTCCGCCTGGAGAAGACGAAGGCGGAGCTGGCGGCCTCCGACCTCGGGGCGCTGCTCCTGTTCGACCCGAACAACCTCCGCTACGTGACGAGTACCGCGATCGGCACGTGGGAGCGCGACAAGAACATCCGCTTCGCGCTCGTGTTCCGCGAGGACGACCCGGTGCTCTGGGACTTCGGCTCCGCCGCGCGGCACCACAAGCTCTACTGCCCATGGCTGCCCGAGTCGAGCTGGCAAGCGTGGGTCTCCCCGATGCGCGGGGCAATGCCCGACGAGACGGGCGTGCCCGACGCTCTCGCGTCGATGGTGCAACACGAGCTGAGCGAGCGAGGCCTCGCCGGCGAGCCCGTCGGCGTGGACGTTCCCGACATGACCACGCTGCTCGCCCTTCAGCGCGCCGGGCTCCACCTCGTCGATTCTCAGCCGGTGATGCTCGAGGCGCGGAAGATCAAGACCGAGGACGAGCTGGCCCTGCTCGATCATGCCGCCGGCATCGTCGACGCGGTCTACGAGGAGATCTACCGCATGCTGCGCCCGGGCGTGAAGGAGAGCGAGGTCGTGGCCGCGGCGATGCGACTGCTGTTCGAGCTGGGCTCCGAGCACGTCGAGGCCATCAACGCCATCTCCGGAGACCGCTGTAACCCGCATCCCCATACTTTCTCCGACCGCTTGATCCGGCCGGGGGACCAGGCGTTCTTCGACATCATCCACTCCTTCATGGGCTACCGGACGTGCTACTACCGCACGTTCAACGTCGGCTACGCGACGCCGTCCCAGATCGACGCGTACAAACGCTGCCGCGAGTGGCTCGACGCTGCGATCGAGCTCGTGAGGCCCGGAGCGACGACGGACGAGATCGCGGAGGCGTGGCCGACGGCCGAGGAGATCGGCATGCAGGACGAGCGAGCGGCGTTCGGGCTGCAGTTCGGCCATGGGCTTGGCGTGGGCCTGTACGAGTTTCCGATGATCTCGCGGCTGCACTCGTTGGATGCGCCGGCTGAGATCCAGCCCGGGATGGTGTTCGCGCTCGAGACGTACTGCCCGGCGAGCGACGGCCGGTCGGCTGCCCGCATCGAGGAGGAGGTCGTCGTCACGCCCGACGGCTGCGACGTGATCACGCGGTTCCCCGCCGCCGAGCTGCTCGTGACCGGGAAGACGTACGTGCGGGGCGCGGACCTCGTCGACGGCCGCGTCGTGAAGGACCCGCTCGAAGTTTCTTAGAGATGAGTGATCGAAAATTGATCGGCAAGCCGTGGCACCGCCGGATGGCGCATCTGACGCATCGCCTGAGTCCACGCTCGCCCTTGCCCGTACCCTGCGGGTACGCGCGGCGGACGACCGCGGCCTCATGCTCGGTCAGGCTGCACCCCCGGCGGCACAACACTTTCCGATCAATCATCTAGCGCGATGGCGACCGAGGCCGCGACCGCTGCAGTCGACGCCGGCCTGGCGTCCGACCTCTATCGCCGCATGCTGCTCATCCGCGGCTTCGAGGACCGCGTCCAGAGCCTCTTCCTCCGCGGCGAGGTATACGGGACGACGCATCTCTACTCGGGGCAGGAAGCGGTGGCCGTCGGGTTCGCGAGCGTCCTCGAGGAGGGCGACCGCGTGGCGTGCACCTACCGCGGGCACGGGCACCTCCTGGCGATGGGCACCGATCCGACGGAGCTGCTCGCGGAGCTGCTCGGGCGTGCGACGGGCGTCAACGGCGGGCTGGCGGGCTCGATGAACGTCGTCGATCCCGAGCACGGGGTGATGGGCTGCTACGGCATCGTGGGCGGCAGCATGGGGACGGCCACCGGAGCGGCACTCGCGCTCCGGGACACGGGCAAGGTGGCGGTCGCGTACTTCGGCGACGGCACCGCGAACCACGGCTACTTCTTCGAGTGCCTCAACTTCGCGAAGGTCTTCTCCCTGCCCGTCGTGTTCGTCTGCGAGAACAACCGGTACGGCGAGTACACGCCGACGGAGGCGGTGACGCCCGGGGGCATCTTGCCCAGGCCGGCCGCGTTCGAGATCCCCACGTCGAACGTCGACGGCATGGACATGTGGGCCGTGCGCAGCGTCGCGGCAGACGTCGTCGACCGGGCTCGCGGTGGCGCTGGGCCGCAATTTGTGGAGGCCGCGACGTACCGCTTCGTCGGCCACTCGCGCAGCGATCCCGGCAAGTACCGCCCCGAGGGCGAGCTCGACCGGTGGATGCAGCGCGATCCGCTCGTCGTCGCGGCCGAGAGGCTCCGCGACGAGTACGGCCTCGCGGAAGCCGACGTCGCCGCCATCAGGGACGAGGTCGAGCGAGCGCTCGACGGCATCGAGCAGGCCGCTCTCGACGCGCCCTTCCCGGAACCGTACGACCGGCGCGAGTTCGCGACCGAGCTCGGAGGCTCGACATGAGCGCCACGGAGCCCCACGCGCCGCTGGGTGAGAACCTCCGCCGGACACGGCTCGACCGGGGCCTGACCCTCCGTGGGCTGGCTCGCCGGCTCGACGTCTCGCCGAGCCTGCTCTCCCAGATCGAGACGGGACGGATCCAGCCGTCCGTGCGGACGCTCTATGCCGTGGTCAGCGAGCTCGGGGTGTCGATGGACGAGGTCTTCCATCACGTCGAGCCCGAGCCCGAGGACAACGGGCAGCGGGTGGAGGTGAGTTGGACAGAGCACGACGGCAACCACGTGGTCCAGCGCGCGGACGAGCGGACCGGCATCGACCTCGAGACAGGCGTTCGCTGGGAGCGCCTCACGACGCGCGATGTGCCCGGCGTCGAGTTCCTCTATCTCGTCTATCCGCCGGGCAGCGAGTCGGCGCCGGCGGACGCGCTCGTGAGGCACAGCGGAAAGGAGCTCGGGTTCGTGCAGGCGGGCGAGCTGGGCTTGACGCTCGGCTTCGAGGAGTACGTCCTCGGCCCCGGCGACTCGGTCTGCTTCGAGTCAAGCATCCCGCATCGCCTCCATAACGACGGCGGCCAGGACGTCAATGCAGTCTGGATCGTGCTCGGACGCCAGCCGTAGCTCGTGAGCGACGTCGTGGACATCGGGATGCCGCGGCTCTCCGACTCGATGGAAGAGGCGACGATCCTCACGTGGCTGAAGGAGCCAGGTGACCGCTTCGCCCGCGGCGATCCGCTCGTCGAGGTCGAGACGGACAAGGCGACCGTCGTCTACGAGGCCGAGGTCGACGGCGTGCTGGAGGAGATCGTGGTGCCCGACGGCGAGACGGCCGAGCTCGGTGCCCTCATCGCCCGCATCCGCACCGACGCCGCCGGTGGGGCTCGGGCCGCGGCCGCGGCGCCGAGTGCGCCGGCCCCTGCGCCTGCGAGGGAGCTGCCCAGGCCGGCCAAGGCAGAGTCGGTGCCACGTGGCGATCGCGCCCGCGCGACGCCGGTGGCGCGCCGGCTGGCGCGTCAGCTGAACGTGAGCCTCGACGACGTCGAAGGCACCGGCCCCGGCGGTCGCATCACGGTGTCGGATGTGGAGGCCGCCGCCGGCGGGGAGGCGGAGGTTGCGCCGGACCGCGACGGTCGCGGTACGCCGACCGTCGTCGAGCACACCCCCACCCAGCGGAGGATCGCCGAGCGGATGGCCGAGTCGCGATCCTCGATCCCCGAGTTCACGCTCGAGGCCGAGATCGCCATGGCGGCCGCGTCCGCGCTGCGCGACGAGCTCCGCGGGGCGGGGCGCGCGCCGGTGCCGTCGTTCAACGACCTCGTCGTGCGTGCCGTAGCCCTCGCGCTCCGGGACTTCCCCGCCCTCAACGCGTCGTACGAGCCCGGGCGTTCGATCCGGCACGACCGAGTCAACGTCGGGGTCGCCGTCGACGCGCCTGACGCGCTGCTCGTGCCGACGATCCACGACGCGGATCGCAAGACCCTGCTCTCCATCGCCGCCGAGACGAGACGCCTCGCGGAGGCCGCCCGCGAGCGCCGCCTGACTCCTGCGGACCTGGCCGACGGGACGTTCACGGTGTCGAACCTCGGCATGTTCGGCGTGCGGCGCTTCCACGCCGTCATCAACCCCCCGCAGGTGGCGGTCCTCGCGGTCGGATCCGTCGAGCAGCGCCCGTTCGTGGACGAAGACGGGACGCTCGTCGCCCGCCGTTCGATGGACGTCGTCCTCTCGTGTGACCACCGAGCCGTCTACGGCGCCGAGGCGGCACGCTTCCTGGAGCGGCTCCGGGAGCTGCTCGAGAGCCCGGCGAGCCTCGTCGCCGAGTAGGAGGAGTCGTGGCAGAGATCGAGTTCCGGGAAGCAGTACGGGAGGCTCTGGACGAAGAGCTGGAGCGGGACGAGCGCGTGATCCTCTTCGGCGAGGACGTCGCCATCGCCGGGGGCGTGTTCGCGGTCACGCCCGGTCTGTACGAGAAGTACGGCGAGCGGCGCGTCTTCGACACGCCGATATCCGAGCTGGCGCTGACGGGAGCCGCCTACGGCGCGGCCATCACCGGGCTGCGACCCGTGCTCGAGATCATGTTCGGTGACTTCCTCGCGCTGTCGATGGACGGCGTCATCAACCAGATGACAAAGCACTGGTTCCTCACGCGTGAGCGCCACGGCTGTCCCGTCGTCATCAGGTCGGTCGTCGGCGCCGGCGGTCGCTTCGGCGCCATCCACTCGCAGATGCCGGCGTCCTGGCTCATGGGCATCACCGGCCTGAAGCTCGTCGCGCCGGCAACGGCCCACGATGCGAAGGGCTTGCTGAAAGCCGCGATTCGGGACGACGACCCCGTCGTCTTCCTGGAGCACAAGCGCCTGTACCCCCTCAAGGGAGAGGTCGCGAGCGAGCCCGTCCCGCTCGGTCGTGCGGAGATCGTGCGCGACGGGGATGACATCACGCTCGTCAGCGCGATGAAGGGCGTCCACGACTGCCTCGAGGCGGCCGAGCGTATGCAAGGTGAAGGCATCAGCGCGGAGGTCGTCGACCTGCGAACGCTCCGCCCCGTCGACCTGGAGACGGTGCTGGCATCCGTTACGAAGACGAACCGCATCGCGGTCGTCGAGGAAGGCCCGCTCACGGGCGGCTGGGGGGGTGAGGTGCTCGCTCTCGTGACGGAGGAGGGGCTCGGCGACCTCGACGATGCGTGGCGGATCACGACACCGAACACGCCGATCCCGTACAGCCCGCCCCTGGAGGACGACTTCCTGCCCGGGGCCGACCGCATCGTCGCGGAAGTGCTCGCCAGGCCGTGAGGCCTAGCTCTCGCGGAACAGGTCCCCGCGCTCGTCGCCTTTCCGGTTGAGCACCGTCCAGACGGCGACGGCCGGCTCCTTCCCGATCGCCCAGAGGCGGTGGGGCCTGTGTGACTCGAAGCTGATCGAATCGCCCGCACGCAGCGCGTATTCGTCGAACCCGACCTGCACGCCGAGCTTCCCGCTGACGACGTAGCCGTACTCCCTGCCCCCGTGCTGGGACAACGCGTCTGGCGGACACGACTCCGATCCGACGGGGTAGACGACGTAGATGAAGTCGACCTCGTGGTCGGCCGCAGGCGTCAGGCGCTCCCACCGAATTCCGCCTGCGAGCGTGATCGCGGTTCGGGTCTCGCGTGGCTGGACCGGCGTCGAGGCAGCCGGGCCGAATGCCGCCTCGGTGTCGCTGAACAGGTCTCCCACGGAGATGCCCAGCTCGGTCGCGATCGCCCAGAGCGTGGCGACGGACGGCGTCGCGCGGCCGCGTTCGATCTGGGAGATGAGACTGGGCGACACCCCGATACGGGCGGCGAGCTTGCGGCCGGTGAGCGCGGCGGCCTGCCGTTCGTGGCGGATCCGCGCGCCGAGCGTCTCGGGAACAGTGGGCTCTGCGACTGCCGGTGCCGGTCGTGCCATGGACTGACTATACGAACGACCGACTGTAGAGTTGGGTCGAATCTGAGCTCTGCACTGCTCAGTGTGATCAAATCGAAGGAGCGAGATGGCCGCCATGGTCGTCGTCATCGGAGGCACGTCCGGCCTCGGGTTCGAGCTCGCGAAGACCTACCGCTCCCGGGGCGCCGACGTCACGATCACGGGCCGCGACGACGAGCGGTGCACTGCGAGGGCGGCCGAGATCGGAGAAGGTGTCCGGAGCATCGTCCTCGATCTCGCGGAACCTGAGTCGATTGCCGACGCCTTGCGTGAGATCGAGAGCGTCGACCGGCTGGCGCTCGTCGCCGTGGATCGCGACCAGAACACCGTCGCCGAGTACGACCTCGACCAGGCGGTCCGCCTCGTCACGCTGAAGCTCGTCGGCTACACGGAGGTCGTCCACCAGCTCGCGGGCCGGTTCGGGCCCGACGCCTCGATTCTCCTGTTCGGTGGGCTCGCGAAGGACCGGCCGTATCCCGGCTCGACGACGGTCTCGACGGTGAACGGCGCCGTGTCGACGATGATCCGGACGATGGCGCTCGAGCTGGCGCCGGTGCGCGTGAACGCAATCCATCCGGGGATCGTCGCCGACACGCCGTTCTGGAGCGGCAAGGAGGAGCACTGCGAGAACGTTCGCGCCCGCACGCCGACGGGACGCAACGTGATGACCTCCGACATCGTCGACGCGTCGATCTTCCTGCTCGAGAACCCGGCCGTGAACGGCGTCAACCTCGATGTCGACGGCGGCTGGATGATGCAGTGACGAGGCACCACCTGATGCGGCGCGAGGACATCGTCCTCAGGTCGGAGTACGCATCACGAAGCGAGGGCTTCGAGCGCGCGGCGCTCATCGACGGCTCGACGGGCTCCGTGCACATGGGGCTCGGCCTGGTCGCCCTCGGGGACGGCCACGTCGACGTGCACGTCCACTCGTTCGAGGAGAGCTTCTACGTCCTCGAAGGCTCTCCGGTGCTGTATCTCGACGGGCACGGCGTCACGCTGCTGCCGGGCGCGTGCGGCGTCGTGCCGGTCGGCGTTCCGCACGCATGGCGAGCCGAGGACCGTGCGGTCTGGATCGACATGGCGTCTCCGCAGCCGCGACGCCCGGGACAGGGCCAGCCGGACACGTATTTCCTCGGGCCTGCTCCGACGACGCCTCCGGCGCCGCTCGACGTGCGAGACCCGAGGAACCGCACCCTCTTCCGCCTCGACGAATGGCAGATGGACGTCGAGGAGCTGAAGAAGGGCGCGCCCGTCGAGCAGCCGACCGTGTCGGCGAGCATGGCCACGGCGCTATTGGCCTACAGCGGGATCGCCGTGAAGATGCTCGTCGACCAGCGCCTCGACGCTCATCTCCACACGATGTTCATGGTGCAGTACCAGGAGACGGGCCAGGCGCTGCCCCACGACCATCCCTTCGAGGAGTCGTACTACATGCTCGAAGGCGAGGTGGACGTGGTCGCCGACGACGAGCCGTACACCCTGCGGCCCGGCGACGTGTTCTGGACGGGCGTGGGGTGCATCCACGCCTTCTACAACACCCGTGGAGTGCACGTGAAGTGGCTCGAGACATCGGCCCCGGGGCCCCCCGACCGCCACTCGTACCGCTTCAACCGCGACTGGGACTACCTCGCGGAGCGGCTCGGGTCGGAGGTCGGGACGTCGTCGACGACGTGACCGGGGCAGGCTTGACCGTTGGCTTCGCAGGCATGGGCCGCATGGGGACGCCGATGGCGCGCCGGGTGCTCGAAGCGCGATTCCCGCTCACGGTCTGGAATCGCACCGAAGAGCGGTGCGAGGCGCTGACGTCGCTCGGGGCGACCCTGGCTGACATGCCGAAGGAGCTCGCCGAACGCTCGGACGTCGTCGTCACGATGGTCGCCGACGCCGACGCCCTCCGGGCGATCCTCGAGGGCGACGACGGCCTGCTCGCCGGCCTGCAGCCGGGTGCGATCGTCGTCGACACGAGCACGATCGGCCCGACGGCCGCGCTCGAGTTCTCCCGAGCGGTCTCGGAACGGGGCGCCGACTGGATCGACGCGCCCGTGTCGGGCAGCACCGCCCTCGCCGAGAAGGGGGAGCTGGCGCTCATGGTCGGCGGCGAGCCGAGCGCTATCGCGCGCGCGAAGCCGGTGCTCGAAGCGATATCGGCGAAGCAGTTCCACCTCGGCGGGGCCGGAAGCGGGGCTGCGATGAAGCTCGCCGTCAACTCGGCAATCGCCGTCTTCAACGAAGCGATCGCAGAGGGCCTCGTGCTCGCCGAGGAAGCGGGCATCGAGCGCGAGGCTGCCTACGACGTCTTCGCGGGCGGAGCCCTGGCCGCGCCGTACGTGCTCTACAAGCGAAACGCGTTCGTACGGCCCGAGGAGACGCCCGTCGCGTTCACGGTGAGCCTCATGCGGAAGGACCTCGAGCTCGCGCGTCGGCTTGCGGACGACCTCGGAGTGGAGATGAAGGCCACGCAGGCGGCGGACGCTGTCCTGGCGCGCGCCTGCGACCTCGGCCTCGGGGACGCCGACTTCGCCAGCGTCGCCAGGGTGATACGGGATCGATGACACGCAGTCTGTTACGTTCAGCGTGACTTCACGGAACGCGTAAACGCTGCCCTGCCGAAAGGAGTCAGGCGCGATGCTGACAGCCACGAAGGACCTCTTGCTTCCGACGACCGTGACCGGATCCTGGCCGCGGCCGAAGTGGTACACGGGGAATCTCTACGAGCGGCCATACTCGACCGGACTGGGAGACGTCGACTTCCGCGAGCAGCACCTCGACGCGGTTGCGACCGTGATCTCCGATCAGGAGCTCGCCGGCCTCGACATCCTCACGAACGGTGACTACCACCTCGATTTCGATCTCGCAGGTCGCTCGTGGTTCTCGTATCCCACCGAGCGCCTGAGCGGGATCTCGGAGTTCGACACCGAGACGACGGCGGGCTGGACGTATCCGGTCGGCACGTGGCTGAACGAGATCGTCGGCGGCTGGAAGTACCACGCCATCGTCGACAAGATCGGGCCTCGCGTGCCGCTCGAGTTCGCGAAGGTGTGGCGAGTCGCGCAGTCGAGGACCGACAAGCCGGTGAAGTTCGGCACGATCGCGGCGGATCTCGCGTCCACCGTGCTCACGGTGAAGACGGACGCCTACGACGACGACAAGCGTGAGCTCATGTGGGACCTTGCAGGCGTCCTCAACGCCGAGCTGCGCGAGCTCGTGGCGGCGGGCTGCAAGGTCGTGCAGATCGAAGAGCCGGCGATCCACAGCGCAGCGGCGTGGGGGGCGGACGAGGCGACGCTCGACTTCTTCGTCGACCTCTTCAACTACACCGTCGAGGGGCTGGACGCAGAGATCTGGGTGCACACGTGCTGGGGGAATCCCGGCGCGCAGCACTGCTTCGACCCGAGCATCTCGTACGAGCCGTCGATGGAGATCTACCTCGACCGCATCAACGCCGACGTCTGGACGATCGAGTCCAAGCACAACGGCCACCAGCTGGTCCCCAAGCTCGGCGCCTACAAGGGAAAGCTGAACAAGAAGATCGCCGTCGGCATGATCAGTCACCGCGCGCTCCAGATCGAGACTGCGGAAGAGATCGCTGCGGACGTCCGGATGGCGCTCGAGCACATCGAGCCCGAGTACCTCGTGCTGTCCTCCGACTGCGGCTTCGGGCGCCAGGGAGTGCCGCGTCCGGTCGCTCTCTACAAGGCCGCCGCGCTCGCGCAGGGCGCGAACATCGTTCGAGAGGAGCTCGGTGCAGAAACCACGCCGGTCCGCGCAGCCGACCCGGGGCTGCAGATCGACGTCGCCGCGGCGCCGGCGGCGGTGTCATAGGTGAGCCCACGGCGCCTCGTCATACGAAACGGGTTCGTCGTCTCGATGGACCCGAACGTCGGCAACCTCCCCGGCGCCGAGGTCCTGATCGAGGACGGGAAGATGGTCGACATCGGGACGAGTCTCGGCGTCTCGGATGCCGAGGAGATCGATGCCACGGGCATGATCGTCATGCCCGGGTTCGTCGACACGCACCGCCATGTCTGGCAGACACCCGTTCGCGGCGTCCTTCCCTGCTGCACGCTCGACAACTACTTCGCCGTGATGCTCGGCAGTGTCGGCGGCCACTACCGGCCCGAGGACGTGCAGATCGGGAACTACGCAGGTACGCTCGAGGCGCTGAACGGCGGCGTGACCACCATCCTCGACTGGTCACACATCAGCAACACGCCGGATCACTCCGACGCAGCCATCGACGGGCTTCGGGACAGCGGCATCCGGGCCGTCTACGCTCACGGCGTGCCCACGGGCGGTGAGTGGTGGTCGTTCAGCGAGCTCGACCACCCGGAAGACGTTCGCCGCATTCGCGAGACGTATTTCTCGTCCGACGACGGGCTCGTCACGCTCGCGCTTGCCGCCAGGGCGCCCGGGAACTCGAACTTCGAGGTCGCCAAGCACGACTGGGAGCTCGCGCGGGATCTGGGAATCCGCATCAGCGTCCACGTCGGAATGCGGTTGTCCGGCGTGCACGTCAACCACGTGAAGAACATCGCCGACCTCGGCCTGCTCGGGCCCGACACCACATACATCCACTGCACGGACTCGACGGACGAGGAGTTGGACCTGATCGCGGAGTCCGGCGGGTCGGCTTCGGTCGCGCCCTACGTAGAGATGCTCATGGGCCACGGCCATCCGCCGACGGGCAAGCTGCTCGCCCGTGGCGTCCGCCCGTCGTTGAGCGTCGACGTCGTCTCGAGCGTGCCGGGCGAGATGTTCACGCAGATGCGGACCGCGCTCGTCTACGACCGGATCGGCCATTTCACCGATACGCCGGACGAGCCGTTCGCGCCGACGCTGTCGTACACGGACGTGCTCGAGTTCGCGACGATCGACGGTGCTCGCGCGTGCGGCCTGGAGGACAAGGTGGGATCGCTGACACCGGGCAAGCAGGCCGACATCGTCCTCCTGCAGACGAACGCGATCAACACGGCGCCGATGGTCGATCCGATGGGGACGATCGTCGTCTTCGCGGACACGTCGAACGTGGACACGGTGCTCGTGGCGGGCAATGTCGTGAAGCGCGGCGGTCAGCTGGTCGGCGTCGATCTCGACCGCACCTTCGGCCGGCTCGAGGCTTCGCGGAACGAGATCCTCTCGAAGGGCGGGCTGCTTCCCGACTGGGCCGCCAAGACTGCCGAGGCGGTCTAGCGTGCAGTCGGCGTGGCGGTCTCCGCGAGGTGCTCCTCCGCCCAGCGGCTGATCTGCTCGAGCGCCGGTAGCAGGGCGCGTCCGGCATCGGTGAGGACGTAAGTCACGGACACGGGAGGCCCGGGGTCGACCGTGCGGGTGACGAGTCCCGCCTCACCGAGCTCGCGCAATCGCTCGGAGAGCACCGAGTCGCTGATGCCCTCGACGGCGCGTGCGAGCGCGCGATAGCCCGTCGGCCCCTCGCTCAACGTTCCCAACACGACGCCCGTCCAGCGTTTGCCGAGGAGGTCGAATGCGCGCATGAGCGCGGCGTCGCCTCGGAGACATGCCTCTGCGTCAACCGGTTGCTGCGGTGCGGCCGCGCTCACGGGAATAACGCTAGCACTGTTCAAGTTACTCTGTAATTAGAAGTGACTAGTGAGATAGGAGTAGCCGCCGCCATCAAAGAACGCCCGGAGACGCAGCGCGGGCGCCTGCTCTTTGGCCTGCTGCTCACCGTCCACGCCCGCATCCGCAGTGAGCTCGAAGGCATCGAGCGACTTGCGGCAGCGGTCGTGAACGGGCTGTCAGCGGACGACTTCGGCCACGCGCTCGAAGGGTTGCGAAGCAACAGCATGCTCTGGCAGCTCCAGGTCAGCTGCCTGCGCTACTGCCGATTCGTCCACTCGCACCATTCTGCGGAGGACGCCGAGTTCTTCGACGAGCTGGAAGAGACGAACCCGGCGCTCGGGCCCGTTGTGGAGCAGCTTCGCGCCGATCACCGCGGAGTCTCCGACTATCTGGACAGGGTGGACGCGTCGGCCGGCGCGCTGACCGCCGACGACAGCCTCGACGCTCGCCGTGCCGTAGCGGATGCGCTCGAGGCGCTCGCCGCGCACCTGCTCGCACACCTCCACTTCGAAGAGCGAAGCGTCGCCGCGACAACGCGACGACTACACGACTGGAAGGACGACCAATGACCACGACAGCAACAACGACGCGCTTCACCACATTGCCGGACGAGCAGACGATCGCACACACCGTGCGGGCGCTCGAGGAGCACGGGTTCAGCGTCGAGGTCGTCGACGATCTCGACGCCGCCCGCGAAGCGGTCCTCGCCCGCATCCCCGAAGGCGCCTCGGTAATAACCAACACGTCGGTCACGCTCGAGGAGACCGGGATAGCGGACGCGATCGACAACGGCGGGCCGTACGAGTCGGCGCGAAACAAGATGCTCGCACTCGACTACGCCACCCAGCTACAGGAGATGAAGGCAGTCGCCGGTCAGCCGGCCTATGCCCTCGGCAGCGTCCATGCAATCACGCGCGACGGAGCGCTCGTGATTGCCTCTGCGTCCGGGAGCCAGCTCGCGTCCTACGCCTGGGGCGCCGCCAACGTCATCTTCGTTGTCGGGGTACAGAAGCTCGTGCCCACGATCGAAGCGGCACGCGAGCGGATCTACGAGCACAGCCTCGAGCTCGAGCACGCACGGGCGTATGCGGCCTACGGACAGAACAGCCGCGTTGGCAAGATACTCGAGATCCACCAGGAGGATCCCGGCCGTATCCACGTCGTCCTCATCCGGCAGCGTGTCGGTTTCTGAGCCGACGAGCTACGCGCACAGCCGTGCGGGTCTTCCTGAGCTGCGGCTGGCCGACTGGGAGGAGACCAAGGGCACCTTGCACCTCTGGCTTCAGATCGTGGGCAAGGTGCGCCTCGCCGCTACGGCGCCGCGAAACCATTGGTGGCACGTGACGCTCTATGTGGACGTCCGGGGTCTGACAACGGGGGCCATGCACGCCAACGGCATCGACTTCGAGATTCGCTTCGACTTCGTCGACCATTCTGTCGTGATCGCGACGAACGATGGCCGAGTCGAGACGTTCGAGCTTGTCGACGGGCTCTCGGTGGCCGAGTTCGACGAGACACTGCACTCGCTGCTTCGGCGGCTCGGGGTCGATGTCGCGATCCGTGAAGCGCCGTACCGACTGCCGGTGACGACTCCGTTCCCCGAGGACCGACTGCACGCCTCGTACGACCGCGACGCGGTCGCGCGGTTCTGGCGCATCCTCAGCTGGACGGGCAGCGTGCTCGAGGAGTTCGCGGGTTGGTACTGCGGCAAGACAAGCCCGGTGCACCTGTTCTGGCACGGGCTCGACCTGGCCGTAACCCGCTTCAGCGGGCGGCGCGCGCCGGTTTCCGAGGGCGCGGGTCCGGTCGACCGCGAGGCCTACTCCCACGAGGTGATCTCCTTCGGCTTCTGGCTCGGAGACGAAAAGGTGAGAGAGCCGACGTACTACTCGTACACGTCACCCGAGCCACCCGGTCTCCGCCAGCGGCCCCTCGTGCCGGCGGAGGCACACTGGGTGGACCTCGGTCGGAGCTCGCAGGCGCGGCTGGCGTACGAGGTGGTGCGCACGGCGAGCGACCCGCGAGGCACTCTGCTCGCCTTCCTGGAGAGTGCCTACGAGGCCGGGGCCGATGCGGCTGGCTGGGATCGCACCGACCTTGCATCATCCTGGTGTCCGTCCCCATCGCAGTTGAGCGAGTTCCTCGCGCGGTGACCCCGCGCATCGACGTCAGGAGGAGAGAATGGACGATTCCCAGATTCACGGATCGATCGAGCAACTCGTCGCCGAAGAGCACCAGCTGTGGGAACGCGAGTCTGCCGGGAATACCAGCGATGCCGATCGGCAGCGGCTCGGCGAGCTGAAGGTCTCGCTCGACCAGTGCTGGGACCTCTTGCGCCAGCGCCGCGCCCTGCGCGACGCCGGCCTCGATCCCGACGCCGCCTCGGTCAGGCCACCCAACGTCGTCGAGGGCTACGAGCAATAGTAGGGCGTCGGAGATGGAAGCCCGAGTAGCCGTCATCTACTACAGCGCGACAGGGAACGTGCACGGGCTGGCCGAAGCCGTCGCCGAAGGCGCGGAGCAGGCAGGAGCCGAGGTTCGCCTGCGTCACGTCGAAGAGCTCGCCTCCGAGCTCCTGATCTCTCAGAACCAGTACTGGGGCCGCCACCGTTCCATCGTCGGCGACGAGCCGGTGGCGACCCTCGACGATCTCGAGTGGGCCGATGGTGTTGCCTTCGGAACGCCCACCCGGTTTGGCAATGTCACCGCCCAGCTGAAGCAGTTCATCGACCAGGCGGGGCGACTGTGGCAGGAGGGCAAACTGGCAGACAAGGTGGCGACGAGCTTCACGTCGTCGCAGACCACTCACGGAGGTCAGGAGTCGACGATCCTCGCGCTGAACAACACCTTCTACCACTGGGGCATGGTGGTGCTCCCGATCGGTTACACCGTGCAAGAAGTGTTCGCGGCGGGTGGCAACCCCTACGGCACATCGTTCGTCAGCGGACACCGGGTGACCGGCCCGGATGAAGCAGCACTGGCGCTGGCCCGCTACCAGGGCCAACGGCTGGCGCGCTTCACGGCTGTCATCGCCCTGGCGCGCGCGGAGGGCGTGTTCGATGTGAAGCGACCTGGGCCGGCGACCTTCGCGGCCATCCGCGGCTCATAATCCACCTGCGGCGCGAGGAGGAGAAGGCTATGAGTGCCCAACGTGAGGGTGGTTGCTCGTGCGGAGCGGTTCGCTACCGGCTCCGGTCCGAGCCGATGTTCGTCCACTGCTGCCACTGTCTGAACTGCCAGCGGCAGACCGGCAGCGCGTTCGTCATCAACCTTCTCATCGAGACCGATCGCGTCGAGCTGCTCGCAGGGGAGCCAGACCCCGTAGACGTGCCGCGCGACCGCGGCAAGCAGCGGATCTGGCGCTGTCCGACGTGTCAGGTCGCCGTCTACAGCAAGTACACGAGTCCCAAGGTGCACTTCGTCCGTGCTGGCACACTCGACGACCCTGCGGGCGTGGCGCCCGACGTCCACATCTTCACGCGCTCGAAGCTGCCGTGGGTCGCGTTGCCGGAAGAGGTCCCTGCGTTCAACACCTACTACAACACGAACAAGCTGTGGCCGGCCGAGAGCCTCGAGCGGCTCGAAGCGCTGCGGCGGCGATAGGGAGATCGGCATGGCCGACGAGCAGGTCCCTGTCCTCATCGTCGGCGGCAGCCTCGTCGGGCTATCGACGTCGCTGTTCCTCGCCCAACACGGCATCGACCACCTCGTCGTCGAGCGGCATCCGGGCACCGCGATCCATCCGCGAGCCGCCGGGTTCCTCCAGAGGACGATCGAGACGTACCGGAGCGCGGGCATCCAGGACGAGGTGATCGCGGCGTCCGAGAAGGAGTTCCTGCAGAACGGCGCGATCATGTCGGTCAAGTCACTCGGGGGCGAGGAGCTCGACTGGTACTTCCGTTCGATCAACGACGGTGTCGAGCACCTGAGCCCGTCGCCTCGGCTCTTCATCACCCAGATCGGGCTCGAGCCGGTGCTCAAGGAGCGCGCGGCGGGGCTGGGAGCGCGTCTCGAGTACGGCGCGGAGGTCACGTCGCTCGAGGCCGGCGAGGATGGCGCGACCGCCGTCGTGCGCGACCGGCGGGAGGGCTCGGAACGGACGGTGGAAGCACGCTATTTCGTCGCGGCCGACGGGACGCACAGCCCGCTCCGTCAGCAGCTCGGGATCGGGCAGACGGGACACGGCAGCTTCTCCGAGAGCATCACGATCTACTTCCGCGCCGACGTGCGGGAGCTGATCGGCGACCGAAATCTCAGCGTCGTCTACGTTTTTGGGCAACGCGTTCAGGGGTTCTTCCGCTTCGCGCTCGACAGTCAATCGGGGTTCCTTGCGGTCAACTCGGCGGTGGACGAGAACGGCGAGCTGTCACGGCAGCTCTGGGGCGACACGAGCCCCGAGCGCTGTGTTGCCTACGTCCGCGAGGCACTCGGTGCGCCGCCCGAGCTGCCCATCGAGATCGAGAACGTCCAGAAGTGGAACGCCGAGGCGAACTGGGCCGAGCGGTTCCGGGAAGGCTGCGCCTTCATCGCGGGCGACGCCGCGCACGTGATGCCGCCGACAGGCGGCTTTGGCGGCAACACCGGCGTCCACTCTGCGCACAACCTGGCGTGGAAGCTCGCCTACGTTCTCCACGGCCACGCCGGCGAGGCGCTGCTCGACACGTACGACGCCGAGCGACGCCCCGTCGCCGAGTTCACGGCCGAGCAGGCGTACATGCGCTACGTCACTCGGCTCGACCCTAGCCTCGGCACGGACGGCCTTGCCGCCTACGTCGAGGACGCGAGCATCGACCTCGGCTACCGCTACCGATCGCCGGCTGTCGTCCCCGGCGGCGATGACGACGGCCTCCTCTACGAGAACCCCCACGAGCCCTCTGCTGCGCCGGGCACGCGCGCGCCGCACGTCTGGCTCGAGCGCGACGGCGCGAGGATCTCGACGCTCGACCTCGTCGGCCCGCAGCTGGCGCTCGTCGCCGGGTCAGCAGGGAATGCCTGGTGCGAGGCCGCGGATGATGCCGCGGGCGAGCTTGGCGTGCCGCTCGCTGCGCACCGCGTCGGGCCTGGGGGTCTCGAGGACGTCGAGGGGCGCTTCGCCGAGATCTACGGCCTCGGCGAGAGCGGTGCGACGATCCTCAGACCCGACGGCTTCATCGCCTGGCGCTCCTCCGATGGGGACGCGCCAGCGGCCGTGGGCGATGCCCTGCGGACGATCCTTGCCCGGGCCTAGCTAGCCCTCCACCCACTCGACGTTGTAGCGCGGGCCAGCCTCGAGCATCCGCGCGATCATCATGTCGTCGGCGCGCGGTGGTGTCCGCTCGAAGTCTCCGGGCTCGATGCGCTCGAACACTTCGCGGAACCAGCCCTCCATGCCCGCGGGCGCGTAGATCGTGTACATCAGCGCGTTCCCGTCGCCGACGTTGCGGTAGCCGTGGGCGGTTCCCTTCGGCACGAAGATCGCCTCGCCCGCCGAGACGACGTGCGTCTCCTCGGCGGCGTTGAACTCGATCGACCCGTCGTAGAGGAAGAAGAGCTCGTCCTCGGCGAGATGGCGGTGCGGCGGCGGGCCGCCGCCCGGGCCGACGAGGCAGTCCAACGCGAACATCGAGCCGCCTGATCCTGCGCCCGTG
>JBKPGF010000001.1:0-34007 GCA_046729255.1 Actinomycetota bacterium | reverse complement strand
GAGATCGACCTCTGCTACCGCGCCGCAAAGGCGGGGTGGGAGCGCTGGTACGTCCCCGCCGCAGTCGTGCGCCATCGCTGGGACGCAGAGACAGACAAGCGGTTCTGGACGACGCGCACCTTATGGCACTGGCGCGGCATCCTCCGCTTCGTCCGCAAGCATCCCGAGCGCCTCAGAGCGCTGTGACGACCCACAAATATGACCCTCAGGCGGAGGGCTGGACCGACACGGCGTACGCCGATCCGACCGGCTACCTCGCGCACCGCGCCGACCTCATCGTGTCGCTGGGCACCCCGCTTGCCGCCGGCGACGTCGTTCTCGATCTCGCCTGTGGCGACGCCGGCCTGGCCGAGCCGCTGCTTGCCCGCGGCCTCCGCTACATCGGCGTCGATCTATCGAGCCCGATGGCGGAAGCCGCTCTGCGTCGCGTCGGCGGCAGGGCCGAGATCGAAATCGGCGACCTCAACGACTACCGGCCCCCGGCGCCGGTTGCGTGCTCGACGTGCTTTCGCGCCCTCTACTACGCTCGCGACCGCCGCGCGTTCTTCCGCCACGTCGCCGGATACACGGAACGCAAGCTCGTCTTCGACCTCAACCCCCGTCAGTACCACATCGAGGACGTCGTCGCCGACCTCCGCGCCGTCGGGCTCGAGCGCGTCGCGATGCGTCCGTTCCTCTTTCCTCAGCGACACAGCCTGCCTCGGCCGCTGGCCGCCGGTCTCCGCGCCGCCGAGGGCTCGGGCCCGTTGGCCCGCGCGCTGCTTCGCTTTCGCTTCACTTACGTCATCGGCGCGAGCCGTGCGGAATGAAGAAATAGCCGACCTGGGCGCCGAGCTCGCGCAGGTCGGACTCGCCCTCGTAGTCCGAAGGCGAGAACGTGGGGCGGACGGTCACCTCGACGCGGAACGGCGGCGCCGGCGCAGGGATGACGAACGTCTTGCGCGAGAAGCTGTGGATCTCCCAGCGCCGAGCGGCCGTCACCTCGCCGATGTGCGGCTGGTTGTCGATGCCTTTGACGAGCGTTCCCACACGGATCAGCACCTTGCCCGGCTTGTCGGGGCCGCCCCATGCCCAGCGGCCTAGCCGCACGACCATGTCTCCGCCTTTGCCGCGTGGCGACACGTACTGGTTGTAGGCGCTCTGGGCGCCCATCCACCCGTCCACGAACACGCCCGTCTCGGCGTGGGCCAGGCGCAGCGGCCCGTCGAGCCTGTAGACGAACCAGCGTCCCGACTCGGGCGGCCTGGCGACGAGCTTGCCGGCGATGTCGACGCCACGCTCGGCGAGGACGTAGCGAACGCCCGGATCGGGGGCAAGCCGTCCGTCCGCGGCCACGAGATCAGGCGTCAGCACAGGTCCCGGGCCGGGCGCGGTGCCGTCGAGGCTCCACACCTTCTTCAGCGACCGGTTCCAGAACTCCGTGAGCCAGATGCCGAGCGCGGCGCCCGTGTTGACGTTCTGCCCGAGGTAGAGCGTCGGCTCTCCGCCGGTGATGTCGTCGAGCCACGTCAGCGGCCTCGGGTAGTTCCGCGTGATGAGATCGCCAGAGTCGTTCGAGTACTTCGCCGCGGAGATCTGTCCAGTGAGCGTCCAGGCGAGCACGAGCGCTACCGTCATCCCGAGCACCACACGTACGGCGCTCCGCCTGGGTCCCAGGAGCCTCGGCAGGACGAGCAGCAACACCGAGATCGCGAGTGTGGCGATGAGTGCCCACTGAACCCCGTCGTCGGTGAACGCGAGGTTGCGATTCGACATCTGCGCGATCGCCAATCCGAGCGCGTCCGAGTAGGGGACGTTCTCGAGCGCGTAGTTGGCCGACACCAGCAGGTATGCGACGAAGGCAGCCGCCGCCGCGAGAGGGATCCAGTGCAGGTACGGCCTCTCGAGCCAGAGTGCGGTACCGACGAAGATGAGCGGGATGAGGTAGATGAGGTTCCGCTCGACGATCACTGTGCCGAAACTCGTCGACAGATACGAAGCTTTGACGGCGGTGTAGAGGCCGAAGCAGATGAGTGCGGCGAGGAGGATCGCGGTGAAGGCACGAAGTGTCGCCGTCCGCTCCTCCTCCTTGGGGCGAACGAGCCCCGCGAGGGCGGCGACGACGGGCAGGACGCCGAGACCGATGACGAACGCGCCGCCCGCCCAGACGCCGTACTCGATCATCCGTCCGCGGTAGTGACCCGTCGCGATGCTCCAGCTGTGCGAGAAGTTCCCCGCGACGGCCGAGAAGAAGACGATCGCGCCGGTCGCCAGCACGACGCCGCCGATCCAGTCCCAGGTCGACCAGCGCGAACGCCAGCGCTTCCCCCCCTCGCTCGTGAGGAAGTAGATGAACGCGGCCAAGCCAAAGGTCACCGCGATCACTCCCAGCTCGCCGCGGACCAGGGGTGCGACGAGCGAGGCGACGACGGAGCCGGCGATCCACCAGCGCGTCTGTACCGCGAGCGCCTTGACGATGAGGAAGAAGCAGAGCGCTGCGTACGGGTACGCGAGCGCCTCCTCGGAGATCACCTGCGAGTACGCGAGAGCGGGGACAGCGGCGGTGCCGGTGGCCGCGAACAGCGCGGCGGGCTTGCCGACGATCGTGCGGGCGAGGAAGTACGTCGGGAAGATGACGGCGGTCATGACGAACACGCCGATGTAGCGGACGAGGTCGTAGGCTTGCGACGTCGAGTCGAGCCACCAGGCAGGCGCCGTGAGATACGTGTAGAGCGTTTCGAAGAAGTGGGGCTCGCCGCGCCGCGCCGCCTCGCCCGTCTCCGCGATGCTCCGGGAGAGCTGCGTCAGCTCGAGCTCGTCGGTGAAGAGCCAGGGCGACGAGTGGCGCCAGGATTGATACGCGTAGAGCGCCGCGAGCCAGATGAAGATCGTCGTGAGCGGTAGCGCGGCGTACACCCGGTCGAACCAGGTCCGCTCGCGGGCGACCGCCACCGGGGCGGCATCGCTGGTCGTCAACACGGCACTCGCTTCGGAACGAAGCCTTGAGCCGCCGGAGAAGTGCTGGAACGACGCGAGGCTACGTCCTCGGTCGCGCACGTACGCTCCGCCGGCTGCGGGTACGCGCGCTCCCTGCGTCCTTGCCTCGCGCCGCCCAGCCCATTCCGGCGACGAAGGATCGTCCCGAAGCGAGTGCAGTTCATTCGACCGCCGCCCCCATGGCGACGATCGGGTCGAGATCGAGGTGCCTCCGCACGAATCTGCAGGGTACTTGCGCCCGTTGGCAGGCCTGCACCACTCCGTCGAGCAGCTCGCGCGGGGCAGCGGGGATCGTCACCAGCACGATGTCGGGCCGTGACTGGAGGAGCACGCGCTCGATCTCCGCCAGCGTTCCGAGCACAGGCACGCCCTGCATGCGGCGTCCGCGCAGCCGGCGGTCGTCGTCGACGAAGCCCACCACCTGCTCGCCCGGGGTCTCCCTCAGCTCGCGGAGGAGGCTCCGGCCGCTACGGCCTGCGCCGACGAGCAGCGTGCGTCGGCGCTCGTGTCGGTCGCGGAAGGTCGCGTGCGCGCGAAACAGCACGCGCTCCGCGAACCGTGAGCCTCCGATCAACACCATCGCGATGAGCGCGTCGAGCACGTAGATCCGCTGCGGGAAGTCGCCGAACGGTCGGCTCGTGAACCAGACGACGCCGTAGGCGAGCGCTTCCGAGACGATGACGGCGATGACGATCGCAGCGGCCTCGCGTGAGCCCGCGAAGCGCCACACGCCGCTGTAGAGACCGGCCGGGATGAAGCAGAGGTAGCGCGCCGCGAGGATCACTGGCAGGGAGACGAGGAAGATGTGCTTCTGGTAGTCGGTCCCCGACCCCTGCACGAACAGCAGGTAGGCGATCGTGAACGAGGCGGCGATCAGGGCGAAGTCGACGGCGACCTCGACGAGTCGGCGCGGGCTGAGCAGCACCTTGCGCAGCCGGATGGGCCGGCCGTCCACGACTCGCTCGCCCTCGTCGATGTCTGTCAGGAACCCGGCCAGCTGGACGAGCAGCGCAAACGTCACGAGCACTCCGACAAGCGTCACCCACCCGTTGTCGAGCCCGGAGTAGGCGAGGCTCGTCAAGCCGAGGCCAGCCGCGATCGCCGTCAGCAGCACGACGGTGCTCTTCTCGGAGATGCCGCTGCGCACGAGCCGATGCGACGCGTGGTCACGCCCGCCCTGGTGGATGGGGCGTCCTTCGACGAGCCTGACGGCGGTGACGAGCGCCGTGTCGAGGATCGGGATGGCGAGGACGAGCAGCGGGATGATCAACGTCGCGATCGTCGACTCGGCGACCTTCCAGCTCGTGGCCAGGCCCAGCGCTGCCAACGTCAACCCGATCACCTGGCTCCCCGAGTCGCCCATGAAGACGGCGGCGGGCTTACGCGGGCGGAAGTTGAAGGGGAGGAAGCCGGCGACCGCGAGCGCGAGCGCGAGCGAGACGACGAGCAGCAGGTCGTCGGAGTGGATCCAGACGGCGTCGATCGCGAAGAAGAGCGCGCCGACGACGGCGAGGCTCCCCGCGAGGCCGTCCATGTTGTCGAGGAGATTGAAGGCGTTCGTGATCGCTACGAGCCACAGGAGGCCGATCGCCGTCGCGGCAAGGCCGTTGTCGACGATCTCGACGCGGATCCCCGACGCGAGCACGACTCCGGCGGCGGCGAACTGCGCTGCGAGCTTCGCAGGGGGTGGCAGCGAGCGCAGGTCGTCGAGCAGGCCGAAGGCGAAGATGATGGCCGCGCCGCCGGCGATGCCCGCGAGCTCCCAGGTCGGGTCGATAGCCCCGGTGAGCAGGCACGCGCCGATGCCCGCCAGCAGGCCGAGGAAGATGCCGACCCCGCCGAAGATCGGCGTCTCCTGCTGGTGCCAGCGATGGTCGGACGGGGTAGCGACGAGGCGGCCGCCGAGCCCGTTGCGCAGCAGTGCCCAGATGGTGAGGGCAGCGACGGGAAACGCGACGATTGCAGCGACGGCGCTCATCGCCGAAACGGTAGTGCGGGCGTGTTAAGCAGAGGTATGGCCGTCCTTTCCGGTACAGATTACGGCCCCGTCCGGTGGGTACGGTGATGATCCTCGCGTGCGAAAAGCAACCCTGATCAGGACGCAGGGAGCTCCCATATCGGTATTAGATATGGGTGCGACCGAGGACGCCGTCAGGGGCCGCTTTGCAGCCGCGAGGACGCGACGTACTCGCCGGATGGGGCCGTGAGCCGTGTCGCTGACGCCCTCCCTCCTGGAG
This sequence comes from Actinomycetota bacterium, assembly GCA_046729255.1. Lineage (GTDB taxonomy): Bacteria > Actinomycetota > Thermoleophilia > Gaiellales > Gaiellaceae > PALSA-612. The sequence continues at coordinate 28,794 of JBKPGF010000001.1, read as the reverse complement.
CTGCTCCGCTGCCCGGTCTGCGGGTCGGTACTCGACGACGAAGGCAGGTGGCTGCGCTGCCGCGGCTGCCGGGCCGTCTTCCCGGTGGAGGACGGCATGCCGAGGATGCTCGACAACCGCTTGCCTGGGATGCAGGCCAAGCGGCGCGAGATCGAGGGCTGGCCGGAGTTGGCGAAGGCACATGGCTGGTACGAGCGCGACGACGAGGTGGACGCCCACCTGCCGTACCTCAACCGCGACCTCGGGTGGGACGACAAGAACTGGCGCGCCACCGAGCACTCCTTCTCGCTCCTGCTCGAGCGCTACGTGCGGCCGGGTATGCGGGTGCTCGAGGTCGGCGCAGCGAAGGCGTGGGCGTCCCAGCACCTCGTGCCGCTTGGTTGCGAGTACGTCGCCACCGACATCCTCGCCGACGACGTGATCGGCCTCGGGCGCGGGGCCTTCTATGAGCAACGCGTGGGCGCGTTCGGGCGTGTCCAGGCGGACGGCGAGCACCTGCCCTTCGCGTCGGACGCGTTCGACGTCACCTACTGCGTCGCCGCCCTTCACCACGCGCTCGACATGGCGGCGATGGTGAGGGAGATGGCCCGCGTCACCCGCCCGGGCGGCTGGGTCTGCGCGCTGAACGAAGGCACGCGCGCGGTGGGGGCGTCGGGTGACGTCCCCGACCAGGCCGAGGAGAAGCACCACGGCATCAACGAGCATGTCCACACGCTCTACGCGTATCTGTGGGTGTTCACGCGCTCAGGGCTCGTCGTCCGGCGCGTCGAGCAGGCCGAGGGCTACGCGGAGCTCGCCGGCCGGAGGATCGCCGGCCGCCTGCTGCGGCTGCCCGCCGTCGGCCGCAGCGCGGCGACGTTCTTCTCGCAGACCTGCCACGGCTACTCGGGCGTGTCGATCTATGCCCGCAAGGGCCGTCCCTAGACTGGTCGACGTGGCTCCTACCGCTCATGGGCCAGCTTCAGTCGCGTTCCTCGGGCGTCGCTCGCAAGGGAGGCAAGAGCTCGGCGCGAAGGACAGTACGTCGGGTACGGCCAAGCGGCGAGGTCGCAGCTTCCCGCCGCGGGCGGCGCCAGGCTGGGGCGGAGGGCGGCTCCGCCGTCCGGGAGCCACAGCCGGCGAGGGGCGCGAATGAGCGTGTACGCCGACCTCGTTCGCTACCGCGAACTCTTCTCGAGCCTCTTCCGGCGCGATCTGCAGGCTCGCTACAAGGGGACGATCTTCGGCGTCGCGTGGTCGCTCGTGAACCCGCTGATGCTCGCAGCGATCTACGTCCTCGTCTTCTCCCTGCTCTGGGAGGTGACGTCGATCGACCATTACCCGCTGTTCCTGCTCTGCGGGCTCAGCGTTTGGCTCTTCGTCTCCTCGTCGCTCACGGGCGCCGCGCGCTCGATGCTCGACTACGCCGAGCTGATCAAGAAGGTGCGCTTCCCGCGCCAGCTCGTCGCGTTCTCGGTCGTCGCGACCCAGCTCGTGCCGTTCGCCGTGCTGCTCGCGGGGTTGATCGTCGTCAACGCGATCGTGCTCGAGCGGACGCGCGACACCGTGCTCTTGTCCATTCCGGTTGCGGTCGGCATCGTCGTGCTCGTTTGCGGGATGGCGTTAGCGGTCGCGTCCGCAAACGTTGTCTTCCGCGACGTCGAGCACCTCCTGGCGGCGCTGCTCCTACCCTGGTTCTTCCTGACGCCGATCCTCTACTCGCTCGAGGAGCTTCCGGGGGGGCTCGAGGACTACGACGTCGTCGTTGACCTCCTACGCTGGGCGAATCCGCTCACGCCGCCGCTCTATGCCCTGCGCGATCCGTTGTTCTACGGCGAGGTGCCGGCCGCGGGCGACGTCGTCTATCTCGTGGTCGCGGCGATCGTCTCGCTCGGCATCGGCGCGCTCGTCTTCACACGCGTGGACGACCGCATCGCCGTCGAGCTTTAGACGCTCAGGACGAGCGAAGCGTCGTAGACCCACGGCTCGTCCCTGGGCGGCCGGAAGGCCGGGAGTCCCTCGACGTCGGGCAAGCGCTCGAGCTCGATGCCGTGCAGCACCGAAGGCCAGAGCAGCGCGTGCGCGAATCCGGGCACGCGACCGGGCCCCGGAGCCCACGGGGCCAGCCGCTTGCGTAGGCGGCGGGGCGCCTCGATCGCGCCCGCGACGACGGCATAGCCCTCGGCGTGCAGCGCGAGCACGCGGCTCTCCCACGCGACCGTCGTCGACGGCGCATACACCGTTGCCGCATCGTCGAGCGTCGTGGCATCGATGCGAGGACGCACGTCGACGGTCTCGCGCGGCGTGTCCTCGCCGCCGAGCTCGGCGAACCACGCTCGGTGCTCCGCGACGAGATCGAGAGCGAAGCCGTAGCTGCCGGGCGGCATCGGCGCGCGCACCGTGATCTGGAGCTCGACCTCGTCGCCGGGGGCAACCGGGCCGGTGAGCTGCGTGCGAATGCCGTCCCAGACGATCGCGTTGCCGCGCTCGTCGAGCCAGTGGTACGAGGCCGCGATGTCCTCGCCCCAGGTCGCCGCGCCGGCGTTCTCGACCTCTGCCCGCGCCTCGCCCAGCGCTCCGGCGCGCGGCGGGTCGAGCGACCAGGATCCCCATCGAGCGACAAGAGGCCCTGGCATCGCGCCAGTCTATTTCGGACGTGTCAGGGGGACAGTCCCAGGGACGGTCACGGAGACTGTCCCTTTGTGTCTAGAAAGGGCGGTAGCCGGACTAGGCTTGGCGCGTGCCAGAGCCGTTGCTCGTTCGCGCGTGCCGGCGAGAGCCGGTGGAGCGCACGCCCGTGTGGTTCATGCGCCAGGCGGGGCGCTCGCTGCCCGAATACCGCGCGCTACGCGAGCGCCACGGCTTCTTCGAGCTCGCTGGGACACCGGAGCTCTGCGCAGAGGTGACGCTGCAGCCGGTGCGGCGGCACGACGTCGATGCTGCCGTCCTCTTCGCGGACATCATGACCCCGGTGCTCGCCATGGGCATCGCCGTGGACCTCGTCGAGGGGGTTGGGCCGATGGTGGAGAGCCCGATCCGCACGGCGTCAGACGTCGAACGCCTGCGCGCGGGCGAGCCGCCGGCGGAGACGCTCGAGGCCGTCAAAATCGTGCGCGCCGAGCTGCCTGCGGACAGGGCGCTCGTCGGCTTCTGCGGCGGGCCCTTCACCGTGGCCTGTTACCTCGTCGAAGGCCGCGGCAGCCGCGATTTCCTCGCGGCGAAGGAGCTGATGTATCGCGAGCCCGAGGTCTGGCGCACGTTGCTCGACAAGCTCGCCGATGCGTTCGCCGCCTACGTCCGGGCGCAGGTGGATGCCGGCGCCGACGTCATCCAGCTCTTCGACTCGTGGGCGGGCATTCTCAGCCCTGCCGACTACGAGGAGTTCGTCGCGCCGTACTCGCGCCGGGTGCTCGAGGCCGTCTCAGCGCCGACGATCCACTTCGGCACCGGTACGGCCGGCCTGCTGACGCAGATGCGCCACGCGGGCGGCGACGTCATCGGCCTGGACTGGCGCGTGGAGCTGGACGCCGCGTGGGCGACGGTGGGCCTCGGCCGTGGTGTCCAGGGCAACCTCGACCCGGCCGTCTTGCTCGGGCCGTGGAAGCAGGTCGAAGCAGCGGCGACAGACATCCTGCGCCGCGCCGGCGGCCGCAGTGGTCACGTCTTCAACCTCGGCCACGGCGTCCTGCCGCAGACCGCTCCGGACGTCTTGTCGCGGCTCGCTGCCTTCGTCCACGAGCAGACCTCATGACTGACATCGCCGTCGTGCTCATGGCGTACGGGAGCCCCGACCGTCTGGCCGACGTCCCGGCGTACTACGCCGACATCCGCGGTGGCAGGCCGATCCGTCCCGAGCTGCTGGAGAGTCTCGTCGAGCGCTACCGCCGGCTCGGCATCGAGGACTCGAATCCCCTCAATGCGATCACGGAGCAGACGCGGGCAGCGTTGGAGGAGGAGCTCGGCGTGCCCGTGTTCACCGGCATGAAGCACTGGCAGCCGCGCATCGCCGCTGCGGCCGAAGCCGCCCTGGACACGGGTGCGAAGATGATCGTCGGGCTCGTGCTCGCGCCGCACTACTCGCGCGGGTCGATCGCCGGCTACCGGCAGCAGCTCGAGGAAGGGACAGCGGGCGGCGCGGAGATCGCCTTCATCGACAGCTGGCACGACGATCCCGGCCTCGTCACTCTCCTCGCCGACCGCGTCCGGGGCACGGATGCACACGTCGTCTTCACGGCCCACTCACTCCCAGCCCGCGTGCTCGAGGGCGGTGACCCCTACGAGGAACAGCTGCTTGAGACGTCTCGGCTCGTGGCGGACGCGGCCGGCGTGTCCGACTGGACGTTCTCGTACCAGTCGGAGTCGGCCACCGGTGAGCCGTGGCTCCAGCCCGACATCCTCGACCACCTTGCGACGTTGCGTGACCGGGGCGTCGAGGCGGTGCTCGTCTGCCCTGTGGGCTTCGTCTCCGACCACCTCGAGATCCGCTGGGACCTCGACATCGAGGCGGCCGAGCACGCCGCCGAGCTGGGAATGGGCTTCGACCGGATCGATATGCCGAACGCCGATCCGGGCTTCATCGACGTCCTCGCCGGCATCGTCCGGCGCGCGGCGGCGCTACCTTCAAGCGCATGACGCAGCAGCCAGGCGCCATCGAGATCGAGCGGGCCAGCCGCCGCTTCCGCGTCTACCCGCAGCCGGTGCGCACGCTGAAGGAGCTGCTCGTCGCCAGGCGGCGTTCGCGCGGAACCGACGTCTGGGCGCTGCGCAACGTGTCCGCGAGCATCGCACCGGGTGAGGCAGTCGGCCTGATCGGCCGCAACGGCTCTGGCAAGACAACGCTGCTCCGGCTCGTCGCGGGGATCATCAAGCCGACGTCCGGGACCGTTGCCGTCGACGGGCGCGTCGGATCGCTGCTGGAGCTCGGCGCCGGCTTCCACCCCGAGTTCACGGGGCGCGAGAACGTCTATCTGAACGGCGCCATTCTCGGCCTCAAGCGCGACGCCATCCGGCGCCACATGGAGGAGATCGTCGCCTTCGCAGAGCTCGAGCGCTTCATCGACGTCCCCGTCCGGACGTACTCCGCCGGCATGTATATGCGGCTCGGCTTTGCGATCGCCGCCCATCTCGACGTCGACGTCCTGCTGCTCGACGAGGTATTCGCGGTCGGCGACGAGGAGTTCCAGCGCAAATGCTTCGGGAAGATCTTCGAGTTCAAACAGCGCGGCGGGACGATCGTCTTCGTATCCCACGACGCCGCCTCGGTCGACCGGCTCTGCTCGCGAGCCGTGCTGCTGCGGGAGGGCGAGGTGGCGTTCGACGGCCCTACGCGCGAAGCGATCACCCAGTACCACCGGCTGCTCGCCGAGCAGCGCGCCCCCGACGAGCGAGCCGCCGGGCTCAGCGAGTACGGGACGGGTGAGGCACGAATCGCCGCATGTCGGCTGATGGGCCCCGGCGGGGAGGAGCGAAAGCAGTTCTCTCCCGGCGAGTCGCTGGCGGTTCAGGTCCGCATCGACTCCGGGCCGGACGTGGCGGCACCCCGTCTCTCGTGGGAGCTCCGGGACGAGGCAGGTCTCGTCCTTGCCGCCGGCCGCACGAGTACGGCCGACATCGGATGGCGCGACGGCGCCCGCGAGCAGCGTTTCCGCTTCGACGTCGCGAGCCTGCCGCTCGCCGACGGCCGCTTTCGTCTGCGCCTGGAGCTGACCGACGCGGCAGGTGGACGCCTCTACCATTGGCTCGACGATGCGGCCCGGTTCGTCGTCTACCCGTCCGACGGCGAGACGGGCCTCGTCCGGATCGACGGTCAGTGGTCCGCGGACGCCGAAGCCGCTGGTACAACAGATTCGTGAGCGTCGCTCGACTTCGTCTCGCTCCGGGGGGGGAAACCATGTTGGCGCCGCCGTTGGCAGCGCCACTTCTTCGCCTCGTGCCAAGACGTGCCGCTGCGCGGCCGCCTTTGCCCTCGGCTTCGAAGTTTCCTCCACGTGCCTCCTTCTTTCAAGATCGCGTCTCGCGCGCCGTCCATGCCGGCGCGCTCGAACCATGCCGGAGGAACCTCCCGGTTGACGCCTTCAGCGTCTCTTCTTCGCCTCGCACCAACGTCGGCAGCTTCGCTGCCACCTTTGTGCTCGGCTTCGAAGTTCCCCCGGTCCCCCTCCCCGCTCATGGGACGGAGAGCGGCCCATGAGTTACCGAACCTGTCCCGACTGGCCGGAGCTGATGGAGATCGCCGCCGATCTCCAGTTCAAGCACTACGCGGTGTCCGAGGCGCAGCTGCCCGCCGATGCGCTGGTGAACCTCGATCCGGCCACGCTCGAGGAGATCGAGATCTGCTGCGACATCGACCGCCACGTGTACTACACGGCGCACACGCATCCGGCCGTCGTCGAGGCGCTGCGGGAGTCGCACTGGTACGACCTCTCCGAGTGGACGACCTCGGGTCCCGGCGCCGCCCTCTAGCTCGCGAGAATCGTCTCCAGCGGCTGTGTGTTGACCACGTCGGCGGCCCTGGCCCAGCCGCGTCGCGCGGTGCCCACGGCGAGCGGCATGCTCGCGAGGCCGCGGGCGGAGTGGGCGTCGGTGTTCACGACGACGCCCACGCCTGACTCGACCGCGAGCCGGACGAGCTCCCCGCGGAGATCGAGCCGGTCCGCGAGCCCGTTCACCTCGAGCGCCACACCTGTCTCGAGCGCGACCTCGATCACCCGCTCGAGGTCGAGTGCATTCTCTGGCCGGTGGCCGATGATCCGCCCCATCGGGTGGGACAGGCACCGCACGTGGGGGTTGCGCAGGGCTTCCTCCACCCGCTTCGTCAGCTCGCGCCGCGGCATGCGCTGGCCGCCGTGCACGCTTGCCTGCACCCAGTCGAGCTCTGCGAGTAGCGAGTCGGGTAGGTCGAGCCGTCCGTCGGGGAGGATGTCGCACTCGACGCCTCGGAGGACGCGGAACGGGGCGACGCGCTCGTTTGCACTCTCGATCTCCTGCGTCTGCCGGCGGAGCTCGTCCGCGGTCAGTCCCTTCACGGCGCCCACCGCGGGTGTGTGGTCGCAGATCGCGAGATACTCGTACCCCAGCTCGCGCGCGGCGTGCGCCATCTCGTCCACCGTCGACCTGCCGTCCGACCATGTCGTGTGGCAGTGGAGGTCGCCGCGGACGTCGTCCAGCTCAAGCAGGTCGGGCGGAGAGTCGCGAAACGGCTGTTCGCGAAGCTCCGGTGGACAGAACGGGATGCCAAGCGCGCCGTAGGCGTCGACCTCGCGCGCCGCGCCGGGTAGAGGCTCGAGCGCCCGCACGTATTCCTCCGTTCCCGTCGCCCGGAGCAGCTCGGTGCCGAAGCGGTCCGGCGGCGCCACGATCACCTCCACCGCGACGCCATCTACCGTCACGCCGACGGCACGCTGCGCCTCCTGCTCGACGACGGCGACAATCTCCGGCAGCGCGGCGAACGCGTCGAGCACCGTCTCCGGGTGCTCCGACGGGACGACCACGGCGAGCCTCTGGGGCTCGTCCCGCCACCGACGCACGTCGCCGGCAGGCTCTCCGCCGAGCGCGGCGGCGACCCTCCCGACGATCGCGCGTGCGTTGCTCAGCAACAACCGTCGGCGGGGTCGCGGCTGCTCCGATTTGCTCAGACGCTCGAGCAGCTTCGCCTCCGTCTTCGGGCCGATGCCGGGCACCTCGCGCAAACGCCCCGCCTGCGCGGCGGCCCGCAGCTCGTCTGCCGTCCGCACGTCGAGAGCCTGCGCGACCTGGAGCGTGCGATGCGTCGAGAGCCCGAGGTAGCGGCCGAACCCGATCAGCTCCGGCGGCAGCTCGCGCTCGAGCTGCTCGATCTCTGCGATCTCGCCCGTCTCCACGAGCTCGCGCAAGCGTGCCTCGATGCTCGACCCGATGCCTCGCAGCTCGCGAACGCGTCCTTGGCGTACGAGTTCCGCCACCGGCGCTTTCGTCTCGCGTACGAGTGCGGCCGCCCGACGATACGCCCTGGCGGCGAACGGATTGGCGCCGGCGAGCTCGAGCAGCGTGGCGAGCGACTCGAGACGGTCGGCGATCGCCGAGTTCGCCAGATGGTCGTTCACGTCCAGATAGTGTCCGCCACCGCATGGCCGCAATCGTCGTGCTCTCGGGTGGCGTGGGCGGCGCCCGCTTCCTGCGCGGCCTCGTGGAAGTGGTGGAGCCGCCGTCCGTGACCGTGATCGGCAACGTCGGCGACGACGTGGAGGTGCTCGGCCTTCATGTCTCGCCCGACCTCGACAGCATCCTCTACGCGCTCGCGGGCCTCGCCGACGAGGAGCGCGGCTGGGGCCGGGCGGACGAGACCTGGCAGGCGATGGAGGTCGTGACCGAGCTGGGCGGCGAGGCTTGGTTTCAGCTCGGCGACCGTGACCTCGGCTTGCACCTCGTACGGACGGAGGCGTTGCGTGCCGGGGAGGCGCTCTCCGTCGTGACGGCGAAGCTGACGACATCGCTCGGTGTCAATGTGAGGCTGCTGCCTGCCACCGACGACCGCCTGCGGACCTGGGTCGACACGCCGGCCGGCTCGTTCTCGTTCCAAGAGTGGTTCGTCGCCCGTCAACACCGCGACGAGGTCGACCGCGTGCGCTTCGAAGGGGAGTCCGAGGCGAAGCCCGCGCCGGGGGTGCTCGAGGCGCTCGACAGCGCAGAGCTCATCGTGATCGCCCCCAGCAACCCGTTCATCTCCATCTGGCCCATCCTCGCAGTGGCCGAGGTCCGGGCGGCGCTCGACCGACGGCGCGTGCCGTGCGTCGCCGTCAGCCCGATCGTCGGCGGCCGCGCGCTCAAGGGCCCCGCTGACCGGATGCTCGAGCGCCTGGCCGGCGGCACGTCGCCTCGGCGCGTCGCAACCTGCTATCAGGGCCTCGTGGACGCCCTCGTCATCGATCGCGCCGACGCCGACGGCGCAGGCGACGTGGAAGCAGCCGGCGTGCGCTGCGTCGTCACGGGAACGGTCATGAGCGATGCGCAGAGCCGGAGAGCTCTTGCCGAGGCGGTGCTGGCCGCTGCCTGAGCTCCGCGTCCTCCCGGTCGAAGGGCTCCCGGAGATCGCCGAGGGAGATGACCTCGGTGAGCTCATCGCCGACGCGGTCGAGCTCGAGGAGGCCGACGTAGTCGTCGTCTCCCAGAAGGTCGTCTCGAAGTCCGAAGGGCGGGTCGTCCGGCTCGAGGACGTCGAGCCGTCAGCTGCCGCGATCGAGCTCGCCGCCGGCCACGACGCTCGTCACCTGGAGGTGATCCTCCGTGAGGCGGCGCAGATCGTCCGCACACGCCCGCCGCTCGTGATTGCGGAGACGCGCCACGGCTTCGTGTGCGCGTCTGCCGGCGTCGACGCCTCGAACGCGCCCGAGCCGGGAACGCTCGTGCTCCTGCCGCTCGATCCCGACGCGTCTGCAGCAACCATTCGCGAGAAGATCGGCGAGCGCACCGGACGCGACGTCGGGCTCGTGGTCAGTGACTCGTTCGGCCGTCCGTTCCGCAACGGCATCGTCGACGTCGCGATCGGCGTAGCGGGCATCACGCCGCTCGCCGACTGGCGGGGCGAGGTCGACTCGACGGGCCACGAGCTGCGCACGACGGTGATCGCCGTCGCCGACGAGATCGCTTCGGCTGCCGAGCTTGTCATGGGCAAGCTCGCGGGGGTGCCGGCCGCGGTCGTCCGCGGGCTCGACGTACGCGGCCTCGGCTCCGCTCGCGAGCTCGTGATGCCCCCCGACCGAAACCTCTTCCCCTAGCAAGGTGACTGGCGTTGGTCCTGCGGCGGCTGGGCCACAGCGTCCTAGCTCCCTTCGCTTGAAACGCGCCGCCGTTGCTGGGCGAAGGCGGGCTCTGGCCGCCGAAAGCCCGAGCCGAAGTGAGCTGTGAGTACTGCAAAGGAGGGGGCTAACGGGGGAACCATGGGTTCCCCCGTTCTTCTCAAGCGGCACATCGGGCGTGCCGATAAGAGGCATGTGGCACTGCCATCTCCCGACCCTGCCTGGCCGCAGCCGAACGGCGCGCGTCAGGCGGACGCGCTCGTCGAGTCGTATCGGCGCCTTGCGGAGGTCTTCCACCACGTTCTCTCGGAGCAGAGCCTCGACACGCTGCTCGACCGCATGGCGGACACGCTCAACGACCTCGTCCCCTACGACGCGCTGCAGATCTACGAGGCAGACAACGCACGTCGCGAGCTGATTCCCGTCCTCGCGCGCTCCGAGTGGGAGAGCGAGATCATGCGGACGCGCCCTGCCTTCGGTCAGGGCATCACCGGCTGGGCGGTCGTCAACCGCGAGCCCGTGCTCGCAAATCAGGCGCATCTCGATCCACGTGTCGCCTTCATTCCGGGCACGCCCGCAGAGTCGGAGGCGCTCGTCTCGATCCCCCTCGTCGCCCGCGGCTCGCTGAAAGGCGCGCTCAACATCTACCGGCTCGGTGAGTCAGCAGCCTTCGACGAAGACGAGTTCGAGTTGGCGAAGTGGTTCGGCGACGCGGCTGCGCTCGCGCTCGACAACGCGCAGGTGCGCGCACGGCTCGAGCACCAGGCCCAGACCGACTCGCTGACCGGGCTCTACAACCACCGCAACTTTCACGAGCGCCTTCGCGCAGAGCTGACGCGCGCCAGCAGGGCGCGGGACTCCGTCGCCCTGCTGATGTTCGACATCGACGAGTTCAAGCGGGTGAACGACATCTGCGGCCACGCCGTCGGCGACGAGATCCTCGTCGGCCTGGCGGAGCTCACGTCGTCACTCGTGCGCTCGAGCGACGTCGTCTGCCGACTCGGTGGCGAGGAGTTCGCCGTGATCATGCCCTCCTGCAACGCCGGCGATGCCCTCGGCCTCGCCCGTCGGCTCACCGAGCGGCTCGAGTCGCGGCCTGTCGACGCCGCCGGTGAGATCACGATTTCCATCGGCATCGCTCACGGCCCCGACAACGCCGGCAACCCGCGTGACCTCGTGGACTGCGCCGAGACGGCGATGATGGCCGCGAAGGCACGCGGGAAGAACCGGATCGTCGTATACGCCGGTGACGTCGGCGAGCGGCCGAGCAGCTTGGACGCCGGCCGCGACGTCCGCTCGGTAGCCCACCTGAAGATGCTGCAGAGCGTCGCCGCGCGGCTCAACCGCCTGAACAGCGTGAAGGACATCTCGGAGGCGATCGTGAGCGAGCTGCGAGGCCTCATCGACTACCACAGCTGCCGCGTCTACCTCGTGGAGGAGAACCACGTCGTGCCCGTCGCCGTGAAGGGCGACGGCGTCACCGAAGAGGCGCAGGTGCAGGCGACACGCATCGAGCTCGGCATGGGCATCACCGGTCACGTCGCGCTGACGGGCCGCTCGGTGCTCGTCGCAAATGCGCTCGAGTGCGACTTCGCGATGCAGATCCCCGGCACCGAGAGCGTCGACGAGTCGGTGATCGCCGTTCCGCTCCGTTACGGGAGCCGGGTCACGGGCGTCGTCTTCCTCTCGAAGCTCGGCGTGTCGCAGTTCGACGAGAGCGACGTTCGATTGCTCGAGGTCCTCGCTGGCTACGCCGCCGTCTCGCTCGAGAACGCTCGGCTCTACGAGACCCAGCGACTGGAGGCGGCACATGCGAGGGCGTGGCTCGAGTTCGCAGATGCGATCTCGCATGCGAGCACGCCCGACGAGATCGCGGACGAGACGGTGAAGGCGACTGCGGCGCTGCTCGAGTGCGACGTCGTGTCGCTGTGGCTCGAGGCGCCGCGCGACGGCGACTTCAGGTGCCTCGCGTGCACAGGCTGCCGCAATACCTATCTCGAGGCAGCGATGTGCGACACACGGCTTCCACGGCTCGCTGCCGAGACGTTCATGGAGGCTTCGTCGTCACCGCGACTCGTCGATGCGGACGAGCTGGCGGAGCTGTTCCGGCGGCCGGAGCTGGCCGGCATCGGCCCGATCGCTGTCGCACCGCTTCCCTCCGGGCACGGCGTGCGCGGATGGCTCACGGTCGCGCGCCCGAAGTGCAGCGAGCGCGGGTTCACGGACGAATGGCTGCGGCTGCTCGAGGGGCTCTCGTACCGCGCGGCGATGGCGCTCCAGAAGGCGCGGCTTGCCCAGCACCGCGAGCAGAGCCTCCATGTCGCCGACGCGCTGCTCGAGTACGCGCGCGCTCTTTCCCGCGCCGAAGCCCACGAGGTCGATGAGCGGATCGTGCGGCTTGCCGCAGACAACCTCAACGCCGCCGAGGTCTCGCTCTGGCTACAGCTCGACCCTGGTGGCGAGGTCGGCGCTGCTGCCGTAGCGGGAGAGGCAGTGGACGATGACCGCCGACGCCAGCTCCTCGCCGCTCGGTTTCCCGCCGACGCCGCGAAGCCGTTCTCGGAACGGCCGGAGCCGTTCGTTCTCCAACCGGAGGACTACCGCGAGATCCCGGGAGCCGCCGAGCTGGTCTACGGGGGCGACGTCGCCGTGGCACCGTTCGTCCTCGAGCGTGAACGCATGGCGTTCCTCGCAGCGGGCGCACGCGACGGTGAGACGTTCCGCGAGCTCCAGCTGAAGATGCTCGCCGGGCTGGCCGACCAGGCCAATCTCGCGCTGTCCAGAACGCGCTAGCGCAACAGCGGCACGACGTCGGCACAGAACTGGTCGAGGAAGCGACGCTGGTCCTCCCCCGGAGCGTGGAAGACGAGGTGCGTGAAGCCGAGTCCCGTGTAAGCGCCGATCCCGGCGGCTACCTGCTCTGGGTCGTCGGAGACGATGAAGCGGCTGTGGGCCCGGTCCGCGGCGTCGTCGGCGAGTCGCTCCATCTCGACCGGATCCTCGACACCGGTCTTCTCCTCGGGCGTCAGTGAAAGCGCCGCCCACCAGCGGCAGGCATCACGCGCATAGTCGGCGTCGTGGTCGTACGAGACCTTGATCTCGACCATGCGCACGATCGCGTCGGCGTCGCGGCCGGCCGCTTCGGCTCCCTCCGACACCGCGGCGAGCAGCTCGCGGTAGAGCTCCGGCTGCTTGCCGCTCGTACAGATGAATCCGTCGCCGACGCGGCCCGCGAGCTTTGCGGCGAGCGGACCCGAGGCGGCGACGTACACGGGGACGGGCTCGTCGGGCCGGTCGTAGACCGTCGCCCTCTGCGTCCGGTAGTAGTCGCCTTCGTAGGTCACGCGCTCTTCGGTCCACAGGCGGCGCATGAGCTCGATCGACTCCCGTAGGCGCAGTCTCCGCTCCTTCGCCCCCGGCCAGTCGCTGCGCGTGGCGGGCGTCTCGTTCATCGCCTCGCCCGTGCCTACGCCCAGGAAGATGCGGCCCGGCGCCAGGCAGGCGAGCGTCGCGAACGCCTGCGCGACGACCGACGGGTGGTAGCGCATGGTCGGCGTCAGCACGGAGGTGCCGAGCAGGGCACGGGTCGTTCGTTGGGTCAGCGCTCCCAGCCAGGGCAGGACTGCTGGGCTGTGGCCGCCCGTGTGTCGCCAGGGCTGGAAGTGGTCGGAGACGCCGACGATGTCCAGCCCGAGCGACTCGGCGTGGACCGAGAGATCGAGAAGCTCCTGCGGGCCGAACTGCTCGGCGGAGGCCTTGTAGCCGAGCGTCAGGCTCGCCACTTCGCCAGGTCCTCGGGCGTGTCGATGTCGAACGCGAGGCCCGGGCAGTCGAGCACGTGGGCGTCGGCGCCGGCCAGCCAGGCTGCTCGCTCGTGCACCTGTGCCGAGTCCGGCTCGCCGAAGTGCGTCCTCACCTTGCCCGGAGGCCGCATGGCGACGGCGTTCGTGCCGCCGTCGCAGGCGCGGGCGATGGCAACGCCGCACTCCGGGGTGGCCATGAGGAGGGCGCGCACCTCCTCCGGTGTCAGCAAGGGCAGGTCGGCGGCGATGATGACCGCAACCGGCTCCTCGGCCACCACCTCGGCCATCGCCTCGGCCAGTGCGTCGTTCCACGGCAGCCCGCGGTCGTCGAAGCGCGGGATGCCGTCGAGCGCCAGCGGCTCGGCGGACACGACGGTCACCGGCCCGACGTCGGCCTCCCTGACGACGGTCAGCACGTGCGCGAGCAGCTCCCGCACGAGGTCGGCGCGCTCGCCCGGATCGAGGGAGTCGGCGAGCCGGGACTTGGCCCCGTCCAGCCGCTTGACCGGCACGAGCACGTGCGCATTCACGCTGCGTATTCTCACACCGTGGTATCGAGTAGCGAAGCGCTGCAGCTCGTCGCGCTCCCTGCGGAGGATCTCCTGGCGCCCGCGCGGCGGCTTCGCGATCAGGGCAAGGGCAATCTCGTCACGTACTCGCCCAAGGTCTTCATCCCGCTGACGAAGCTCTGCCGGGACGTCTGCCACTACTGCACGTTCGCCGCGCCGCCGCAAAAGGGCGAGCGCGCGTACCTGTCTGCGGAGGAGGTGCTCGAGGTGGCTCGGGCGGGCGCGGCCGCCGGCTGCCGGGAGGCGCTGTTTACGCTCGGCGACAAGCCGGAGCGCCGGTACCGGGCTGCGCGGGACGAGCTTGCGGAGCTCGGCAGCGCGACGACGATCGAGTACCTCGTTCGCATGTGCCGGCTCGTGCTCGACGAGACGGGCCTCCTGCCGCACGCGAATCCGGGTGTGATGACGCGCGAGGAGCTGGCGGCGCTGCGGCAGGTGACTGCCTCGCAGGGGATCATGCTCGAGACGGCGTCCGATCGGCTGTCCGAGCGCGGTGGGCCGCACTTCGGCTCGCCGGACAAGCGGCCTGTGGTGCGGCTGGAAACGCTGCGGCTCGCGGGCGAGCTGCGCATCCCCTTCACGAGCGGGATCCTCATCGGCATCGGCGAGACGCGCGAGGAGCGGATCGAGGCGCTGCTCGCGATCGGTGAGCTCCACGAGCGCTACGGCCACATCCAGGAAGTGATCGTTCAGAACTTCCGCGCGAAGGCCGGAACGAAGATGGCCGCTGCCGCGGAGCCGACGCTCGAGGAGCTGCTATGGACGGCCGCCGCCACTCGGCTCGTGCTGGGGTCAGAGATGAACATCCAGGCGCCGCCCAACCTCTCGTACGACGACTTCCCCCGGCTGCTCGATGCCGGCATCAACGACTGGGGCGGCGTCTCGCCTGTCACGATCGACCACGTCAACCCCGAGGCCCCGTGGCCGGAGGTCGAGTTGCTGGAGGCGGCGACGCGCGCGGCCGGCCTCGAGCTGGCCGCCCGCCTGCCCGTCTACCCGGAGTACGTCGACGGCGCGTGGATCGATCCCGCCGTCATGCCGCGCGTGCTCCGGGTCGCGGACGCAGTGGGCCTGGCGCGGGAGGGCGAGTGGACGCCGGGGGCGGACGTGCCGATCCCGTTCGTGCCGCGCGATGCGCTGCCGATCGACTCGCGCGACGACCTGGGTGAGGAGGAGATCGCTCGTCTCTTCCGCGCGCGTGGCGGCGAGCGGGACCGGGTGTTCGCTGCGGCCGACCGTCTGCGGCGCGACGTGAACGGCGACACCGTGACGTACGTCGTCACTCGGAACATCCAGTACACGAACGTCTGCTACTTCAAGTGCGGCTTCTGCGCGTTCTCGAAGGGGAAGCTCGCTGAGAACCTCCGCGGGCCGGCCTACCTGACACCGCTCGACGAGATCGTCAGACGGGTCGAGGAGGCCTGGGAGCGCGGCGCCGTCGAGGTCTGCCTCCAGGGCGGCATCCACCCGGCATTCGACGGCGACTATTACCTCTCGATCGTCCGCGCGATCAGGGACGCCGTGCCGGGCATCCACGTCCATGCCTTCTCGGCGCTCGAGATCTGGCAGGGCGCGGCCACGCTCGGCCTGCCTCTCGACGAGTACCTCGCGCTGTTGCGAGACGAGGGCCTCTCCTCGCTGCCGGGGACGGCCGCGGAGGTGCTGGACGACGAGGTCCGGCGCGTCATCTGCCCGGACAAGGTCACGACCGACCAGTGGCTCGAGGTGCACGACACGGCGCACCAGCTGGGCTTGCGCTCGAACAACACGATCATGTTCGGTCACGTCGAGGGGCCGGTGAGCTGGGCGCGGCACCTACTGCGAGTGCGCGAGCAGCAGCGCGCCAGCGGCGGCTTCACCGAGTTCATCCCGCTGCCGTTCGTGCACATGGAGGCGCCGATGTACCTCAAGGGGCTCGCCCGCCGCGGCCCGACTTTCGGCGAGTTCCTGCTCATGCACGCGGTCGGTCGCTTGGCGCTGCACCCGTGGGTGACGAACGTCCAGGTCTCGTGGGTGAAGGCGGGGCCCGAGGGCGTGAAAGCGGCCTTGCGCGCGGGCGTGAACGATCTCGGCGGGACGCTCATGAACGAGTCGATCTCGAGGGCGGCCGGCGCCTCCTTCGGCCAGGAGATGCCACCCGAGCGGATGGAGGAGATGATCCGCGCTGCCGGCCGCGTGCCGCGGCAGCGGACGACGCTCTACGGCGACCCGGATCCCGAGCGGGTCGCGACCTCGTTCGGCGCGGCTCCCCTAGCCGAGCCGCTCAACCCGCCCGTGGACACGAGCGAGCTCCGGCGGCCTGAGATCCTCGTTCGCCCCGGCCTTGCCGCGGCCTGAGTCGGAGCCGGTCGCTCGGCTGGCGACGATCCGGCCGGACGGCTCGCCGCGCGTCGCGCCGATCTGCTTCGCCCTCGACGGGGACACGCTCTACACGGCCGTCGACGAGAAGCCGAAGCGGACCCGGCGGCTCGCGCGGCTGACGGACATCGAGCGCGACCCGCGGGTCGAGGTCGTGATCGACCGCTACGACGACGACTGGACGCAGCTCTGGTGGGTGCGGCTGCGTGGCCGCGCGCGAATCGTCGACCACGACGAACGCGCACTCGAGCTCCTAGCTGCGAAATACCCGCAGTACCGGGAGTCACCGCCGCTTGGCCCGTTCGTCGTCGTGGAGATCGACGAGCGGAGCGCATGGCCCTAATCGCCGAGCAGGCGTTCGACGATCACGCAATCGCGCCACTCCCCGTCGAGCTTCGCGTGCCGGCGGTAGACACCCACTTCGCGGAAGCCGAGCGAGCGGCAAAGCGCGAGGCTGGTCTCGTTCTCGGGGAAGACGCGGCTGACGAGCTTCCAAAGGCCTTGGCGCTCGCACTCCTCGATCAGCGCCTGAACGGCCGCGCGACCGAGACCACGCCCGCGTGCGCTGCGGTCGACGTAGACCGAGAAGTCGCCGACGCCTGCGTACGCCGCCCGCTCGCGGTAGCGGTGCGCGACGGCCCAAGCGACCACCTCGCCATCCTCCTCGACGACGACGAGTGGAACGTCGTCCTCGAACCACGACTCGATGTCCTTCGCGCTGCGCGGCTCGGTCTCGAACGTCGCGACGCGGTCCTCGATGCCCTGGTTGTAGATCAGCGCGATCGCCACGGCGTCCGCAGGGCGAGCGAGTCGCGTCTTCAAGGGATCAGCTCCTTGCGGAGCGCCTCGACGCAGAGCATGCCCATTGCCTCGCGCGCTTCCTGCGTCGCGGAGCCGAGGTGGGGGACGAGGACGACGTTGTCGAGCTCGAGCAGGGCGGGCGTGACCTCCGGCTCGTGCTCGTAGACGTCGAGCGCCGCGCCGGCGATGCGACCCTCGGCGAGCGCACGCGCGAGGGCGGCCTCGTCGACGACAGGCCCGCGGCTCGTGTTCACGAGGTATGCCGTGGGCTTCATGAGCGAGAGCTCGCGCTCACCGATGAGATGGTGTGTCTCGTCTGTGAGCGGCACGTGCAGCGTCACGACGTCGGCCATCTCCAGGAGGTCGTCCAGAGGAAATTCGCCGGCGTGCACCACGTGCATCCCGTGGGCTCGACCCCGCTCTCCGACTGCCTGGCCGATCCTTCCGAACCCGACGATGCCGAGCGTGAGACGCGCGAGACCGCGCCCGAGCATGAACGTCGGCGCCCACTGCCAAGGCTCGCGGCGGCGGACGACGCGATCCCCGTCGACGACGCGGCGTGTCAGCGCCAGCGTGAGCGCAAGCGTCATCTCTGCCGTCGCCGCTGTGAGCACGTCTGGCGTGTTCGCGACGACGATGCCGCGGCGCTCACACTCCTCGACGTCGACGTTGTCGAGGCCCACGGCGTAGTTCGCAACGATCCGAAGCTGCGCACCGGCGGCGTCGAGCAGCTCGGTGTCGACACGGTCGGTCAGCATCGTCACGAGGCCGTCGCAGCCCGCCGCGCGCGCAAGCAGCTCCCGCCGCGCGGGCGGCAGCTCCGCGTCGTGGACGTCGACCGTGAACGACCGCTCGAGCTCTGCCCGCACGCGCTCCGGCACGCGGCGCGTGACGAAGACGTGCACGGATCCGCTACGACGAAGCTGTCAGCATTTCAGGCCCGCCTTGTCCGACTTGACGCGGGTCGCCTTCCACTTCCAGCTCGACGTGCTCGCCCAGTTGCCGAGGACGAGGTCGAGCGAGGCGGAGTCGACGTCGAGCCATGACTTCGCCTTCTGCGTTCCCTTGTACGGAAACGATTTCGTCTCACCGTTGATTGTTGCCACGAACGTGCCGTTGACCTTCCACGCGCCGTCGAGCTTGGGCTCGCGCGCCGTGCCTTCGATGTCGAACGCGCCGACGTAGCGGAACTCGCCTTCGAAGTCTTCCTTGGACGACTTGTCCTCGTAGTGGAACCGGATGTCGGCCTCGAGATCTCCAGCCGCCTCGCCTTTCTCGCTGGAGAGGATGAAGTTCATCTTCCCGCTGACGAAGGTGAGCCGACGTCCCTTGATCGTGATCTGCTTGCCAACGGGCGCCTTGCCGATCCCGCACCAGTAGCCGGGCGGGAACGCCGGCCCCGAGGCAGTGGACGACGCGGCGGGCGGGAGGAGCAAGATTGCCAGTGAGATCCCCGTGGCGACTGCGATCGCCGCTGCGGCGCGGAGTGGGCGATGGCCTTCATTTCGCATCGCATCCCTCCTGGGAGAGTGTCTGCGGGCATGGTCCCTGCGAATCTCAACGGTGTCAAGCGACCGTCGGCCGGATGGAATGCACGTAGCCGAGCCGCGGTGTGAGGGCGAGCTGTTCCCGCCCGCGTACTACGCAACCGTGGCCCGCGGCGCTGGCCTTGCCGTCATCCGTTTCTACCGGATTACCGCGTCCGGAAGTCCCGTCGACGCAGGCCTGGCCACGCCTGGCATCGCGATGGCAGAGGCTGGCCTCGCGCCGCTGGGAACCGGTGGTCTGCTCGCGGCTATGCTCACTCCGGGCGGAGCTGTCGAGCTGCTCGCATTCGATGTCTTCAGGAACGCGAGCAACTTCATCCACGACGACGTCGTCTCGCAGCACACGGCACCGGACGCAGCATCGCTGGACCTCGCCCGCGTGCCGTCGACGCACGCGGACGGCGACTACGTGACCGGGGTCACGGATCCACTGACCGGCGAGCTGCGGCTTCGCGCCTACCGCTCGGGCGACCGGCCGTTCTAGCCGGTGTAGTACTCGTCCGCGATGGCGAGGGCCTCGTCGAGGATGGCGAGGCCCTCGCCGAGCTCCTCGCGGGTGATGTTCAGGGGCGGCGCGACCATGATGACGTTCCAGTGGACGAAGAGGTAGAGGCCGGCTTCCATCGCGGCCTTGCTCAGCCTCGTGATCGGCTCGGCCGCCTCTCCACCGGCGTTGAACGGCACGAGCGGCTCGCGCGTCTCGCGGTCGCGGACGAGCTCGAGCCCCCAGAAGAGGCCGCGCCCGCGCACGTCGCCGATCGACGGATGGCGCTCGGCGAGCTTCGGGAGCTCTTCGGCGAGAACGCCCCCCAACGCCGCCGCGTTCTCGACGACGCCCTCGTCCTTGAAGGTCTCGATCGATGCGACGGCGGCGGCGCAAGCCAGCGGATGCCCGGAGTACGTCAGACCTCCGGCGAAGAAGCTGTCCTTCACCGCCTGGTACACGTGCTCCCGCACGGTCATCGCCCCGAGCGGCACATAGCCGGAGTTGATGCCCTTGGCGGTCGTGATGATGTCTGGAACGACGTCCCAGTGCTCGCAGGCGAACCAGCGTCCCGTGCGGCCCCAGCCGGCCATGATCTCGTCGAGGATCAGGAGGATCCCGTGTCGCTCCGTGACCTCGCGGATCGACCGGAGGTAGCCGTCGGGCGGGACGATGATGCCGTTCGTGCCGACGATCGTCTCCATGATCACTGCGGCCACCGTGTGAGCGCCCTCGTACTGGAGGAGCTCCTCGAGGTGCGGCCCGCCGGAGCAGACGGGGCACGGATCGGGATGGCCCGCGGGGCAGCGGTACGTGTACGGGTCGAGCATCCGCACGACGCCGGGCAGGCCCGGCTCGGCGAACCAGCGGCGAGGGTCGCCCGTGAGCGTGATCGCGCCGCCGGTCGCACCATGGTAGGAGCGGTAGCGCGCGATGATCTTGTGGCGCCCGGTGATCCAGCGTGCGAGCTTGACCGCGTTCTCGTTCGCTTCGGCGCCGCCGTTCGTGAAGAACGTGTGGCCGAGGTCGCCCGGCATGACCTCAGCGATCAGGCGGGCGGCCTCCGAGCGCTTGTCGTTCGCCATCGGCGGGCCGATCGTGCATAGGGTGTCCGCCTGGTCCTTGATCGCCTGGACGACCCTGGGGTGCTGGTGGCCGATCGAGACGTTGACGAGCTGCGAGGCGAAGTCGAGGTACCGCTTCCCGTCGTAGTCCCAGAAGTACCGGCCTTCTGCACCGGCCACGGCCAGCGGCTTCAGCGCCGACTGCACCGACCACGAGTGGATGAGGTAGTCGCGGTCGTCCGCGAGGACGCGCTCGGCCTCAGCCCGGTTTGTCTCCGTGATCGCCACTACAACCCCGATCGTGCTTGAACAGGAGCAGTCGTCGGTGGGCGAAGCCGGGCTTTGCCCGGCGAGAGCCCAAGGGTCGCGCGACGATTGGGGGTGTAAAGGAGGGGGCCCATGGGGGAACCATGGGTTCCCCCATACGTTTCGATCGTGGCCATGACTCGATGGTAACGCGCTACGCTCCAGGGAGATGACCGAGGTCGTGACGTCTCCCGACGAGCGCGCGGGCGAAGAGCTCCAGCAGGTGGGTCACTGGATCGCTGGGACGCTCGTGCCGGGTGCCTCCGGGCGTAGCGGGCCGATCTACAACCCGGCCACCGGCGAGCAGACGAAGGAGGTCGCGTACGCGTCGGTCGAGGAGGTCGACGCGACAGTCGCAGCCGCCGCGACAGCGTTCCCCGCCTGGCGCGCGACGTCGCTCTCCAAGCGCGTAGAGGTCTTCTTCCGCATTCGCGAGCTCGTTCACGACCGGCGCCCAGAGCTGGCGCGGATCCTCACGGACGAGCACGGCAAGGTCTTCTCCGACGCGATGGGTGAGGTTCAGCGTGGGCTCGAGGTGATCGAGTTCGCCTGCGGCATCCCGACGCTCATGAAGGGCGGCTTCTCCGAGCAGGCCGCGACGGGCATCGACGTCTACTCGATCCGTCAGCCATTGGGGGTCGTTGCCGGGATCACGCCGTTCAACTTCCCGGCGATGGTGCCCATGTGGATGTGGGCCCCCGCGCTCGCCTGCGGCAACGCCTTCGTGCTCAAGCCATCCGAGAAGGATCCATCCGCCTCGATCTACGTCGCGGAGCTGCTCAAGGAGGCGGGTGTGCCCGACGGCGTCTTCAACGTCGTCCAGGGCGACAAGGTCGCGGTCGACGCGATCCTCGAGCACCCGGGCATCGCCGCTGTCAGCTTCGTCGGCTCGACGCCGATCGCACGCTACATCTATGAGAACGGGACGAAGCACGGCAAGCGCGTCCAGGCGCTCGGGGGGGCGAAGAACCACATGGTCGTGCTGCCGGACGCCGACATCGAGATGGCCGCCGACGCCGCCGTCAGCGCGGCCTACGGGTCGGCCGGCGAGCGCTGCATGGCCGTGTCGGTCGTGCTCGCCGTCGGCGACGTCGCCGAGCCGCTCGTCGAGGCGATCAAGCAGCGGCTGCCGAAGATCAATGTCGGTCCTGGCCACGAGGAGGGCTCCGAGATGGGCCCGCTCATCACCGGTGAGCACCGCGACAAGGTCGCATCGTTCATCGAGTCAGGGCGCGAGCAGGGTGCGACGCTCGTCATCGACGGCCGCGAGACGGCGCCCGACTGCGACGGTTTCTTCCTCGGCGTCTCGCTGCTCGACGACGTGACGCCCGAGATGCACTGCTACCAGAACGAGATCTTCGGGCCCGTGCTCGAGATCGTCCGCACGGACACGTACGACGAGGCGGTCGGGCTCGTCAACGCGAACCCGTACGGCAACGGCGTCGCGATGTTCACGCGCGACGGCGGCGCGGCGCGGCAGTTCCAGTTCGACGTCAACGTCGGGATGGTCGGCATCAACGTCCCGATTCCCGTGCCCGTCGCTTGGTACTCGTTCGGCGGCTGGAAGTCGTCGCTCTTCGGCGACCTGCACGCATACGGGCCGGAGTCGATCATGTTCTACACCGGCGGCAAAGTCGTGACCGCGCGCTGGCCCGACCCCGCCACAAGCTCCGTTAACCTCGGCTTCCCCCAGACGCGCTAGGCCTTGACCTGGCTGGGGCCGAGCGCGGCGCTCGCGATCCTCTCGTTCGACGTCGACGCCGAGTCGGCGATCCTCGCCGAAGGGCGGCAGTACGCCGAGCATCCGAGCGCGATGAGCCATCAGCGCTACGGGCCGCTCGTGGGCGTGCCACGCATCCTCGGCATGCTCGAGGATCTCGGCGTGCCGGCGACGTTCTTCGTCCCCGGCTGGACTGCCGAGCGCTACCCGGAGACCGTGGAGCGGATCCTTGCCGCCGGGCACGAGATCGGCCACCACGGGCACGGCCATCTCAGCCCGCTGCGGATGACCGAGGAAGACGAACGGCGGGATCTCGAGGCCGGCCTGGCGGCGCTCGACGCTTTCGGCATCAAGCCGGAGGGCTACCGCACGCCGAGCTGGGAGCCGGGCCGCCGGACGTTCGACCTGCTCGCCGAGTACGGCTTCGGCTACGACTCGTCGCTCATGGACGATGACCGGCCGTACGTGCTCGAGACAGCACAGGGCCCGCTCGTCGAGCTCCCCGCCCACTGGAGCCTCGACGACTGGAACCAGTACATGTACGTCCCCGACCCGCGGTCCGGCCCGGGCACGGTGCACCCGCCGTCGCGGGCGATCCGGCTCTGGCGAGAGGAGCTCGAGGGCATGCGCCGACACGGCTGCTTGTTCTGCCTGACGATGCACCCGTTCCTGTCCGGCCGGCCCGGTCGCGTGGAGGCGCTGCGGAGCCTCGTCGAGCACGCGATCGGCTGCGGAGACGTCGAGTGGGTGTCGTGCGGCGAAGCGGCTCGCCGGGCACGTGAGGACGAGGACCTGCCGCGGCGCCAGCTGCCCGTGCTCGAGCTCGACTCGATCTATCCCGAGTAGGCTCCGCGCCGTGACCGGGCCGCCCTACCGGCCGATCGACGCCCGCATCTACCCACGGTTCGCGGGCGTGCGGACGTTCATGCGGCTCCCGCACGTCACCGACCTGGCCGGCGTCGACGCCGCCGTGTACGGCATCCCATTCGACACGGCCGTGACGTATCGCCCAGGCACTCGCTTCGGGCCCGAGGCCATCAGGTCGGCATCCGCGCTGTTGCGGCCGTTCCACTCGGGGTTCGGCATCGACGTCTGCGACGCACTCTCGATCGTCGACTACGGCGACCTGCCGGTTGCAGCCGGAGACACGGAAGGGACATACCGCCGCATCGAGGAAGGACTCGCGCCCATCGTCGAGGCCGGAGCGTTCCCGCTCGCGCTCGGCGGCGACCATTCGATCACGCTCGCGGAGCTGCGGGTGATCGCCGCGCGACACGGCCCGCTCGCGCTCGTCCAGCTCGATGCCCACGGCGACACATGGGACGAATACTTCGACCAGCGCTACTTCCACGGTACGACCTTCCGCCGCGCCGCGGAGGAGGGGCTGATCGAGGCCGCGTCCTCGGTGCAGGCGGGCCTGAGAGGGCCGCTGTTCCAGGGCTCGGACCTCGACGACGCGCGGGCGCTCGGCTTTCACGTCATCCCCAGCGAGGAGCTGCGCGCGTTCCGGCCGGCCGCCTACGGAGAGCTCGTGCGGCAGCGGGTCGGCAGCCGCCCGGTGTTTCTCTCGTTCGACATCGACTTTCTCGACCCGGCGCATGCCCCCGGCACGGGAACGCCTGAGGTGGCCGGCTTCTCGACAACCGAGGCGATCGTCTTGCTCCGCGCTCTGCGCGGCATCACGCTCGTCGGCGCCGACGTCGTCGAGGTCTCGCCGACATACGACGGGCCCGGTCAGATCACCGCTCTCGCGGCCGCCAACGTCGCGTGGGAGCTGCTCGCGCTGCGTGCGGCTCAGGCTTCGGGGCCGGCGAGTGCCTCGAGGTAGCGCTCGAGAGCCTGCTGGCGACGGCGCGAGTCTGCGATCTCCTCCTCGAGCCTCGCCACCTCCTCGAGCCGCTCCTGGCGCACGTCCTCCAGCGACTCGCCGTCCATGAACTCCTGAAGCCACTCCTCGTCGCCGGCGCCGTCGAGCCCGTCCTCGAAGACGTCCCCGGTCTCCAGAAAGGCCTGCTGCACGATGCCGACGTCGTCCGGGTCCATCGCCGCGAACGTCTCGTCGTCGACGTTCGCGCCCTCGAGCTCGGCCGCGGTCTCTTCGAGCTGGCCGCGCAGGGCGGCTTCTCGATCGCGCTCGAAGTCGAGCGCCTCCCCGACCTGCCGCCTGCGCACGGAGCGCGCGATCTCCCGCAGTTCCACGTGCCTACGATAGTTCAGCGGCGGATTGCATTTTGTATGCTCGCTCGGTGCCGAGGATCCTTCACGACGGCGCGCCGCTCGTTCGAAATGCCGGTGTCGTCGCCACGGAAGTGATTCGCGAGGCCATCATCGACGGCAGGCTCGCTCCGGGCGAGCGTCTGAAGGAAGAAGAGCTCGCGCACGAGCTCGGGCTCAGCCGCACACCCATCCGCGAGGCGCTTGCGGTGCTCCAGGCAGAGGGGCTCGTGGACACGGCTCCGAACAAGGGAGCGACGGTTCGCTCGCACGACGCGGAGGACCTCGACGACCTCTACAGGCTACGCGCGCTGCTCGAGGGGTACGCGGCGGGCCGCGCGGCGACGAAGATGGAGCCGGAACAGGTGGCCGAGCTGTTCGCGAGCTGCGCGCGCTTCGAGGCGCTCGCTGACGGTGACGTGGCACCGCTCGTCAAGGAGAACATGCACTTTCACAGCACGATCGTGGACGCCGCGGCGAGCGGGCGGGTTGCCGAGCTCGTGCGCAAGGTCATCGAGCTCCCGCTCGTCTACCGGTCCTACATCTGGTACTCGCCCGAACAGCGCCGCATCTCCGCTCACTTTCACCGTCAGATCGCTGTGGCGATCGAGGCGCGGGACGCAGACCGCGCCGAGTCGCTCATGAAGGAGCACGTCTTCGAGGCTCGCGACTTGCTAGTGAGGCACGTCCGCGACCTGGAGCGCGCCGGGTGACGGAGACGATGGCGGAGACGGAGGTCGCCCGCGACACGACCGGTCCCGGCCCACTGGCGGGTGTTCGAGTGATCGAGCTGGGGATGCTCCTCGCCGGGCCGTTCACGGGACGTCTGCTCGGCGATCTCGGGGCAGAGATCATCAAGGTCGAGCCGCCGGGTCAGCCGGATCCCCTCCGCGACTGGGGAAAGGCGCGCTACCACGACCGCTCGCTCTGGTGGCCCGTGCAGGGTCGCAACAAGAAGTGCGTCACGCTCAACCTCCGCGAAGAGGAGGGACAGCGACTCCTGCTCGAGCTCGTGAAGCGCAGCGACGTGCTGGTGGAGAACTTCCGTCCGGGAACGCTCGAGCGTTGGAATGTCGGCCCGGCTCAACTGTGGGAGGCGAATGCAAAGCTCGTCGTGTGTCGCGTCTCTGGCTACGGCCAGACGGGGCCCTACGCTCCCCGGGCGGGCTTCGCTTCCGTGGCGGAGGCCATGGGGGGCATCCGCCACATCAACGGCTTCGAGGGCGAGCCGCCGCCGCGCATCCACATCTCGCTCGGCGACTCGCTCGCCGGGATGTTCGCCGCCATCGGCGTGCTCTCGGCGCTCTACAAGCGTGACTCGCTCGGCTTCGGTCGCGGGCAGGTGGTCGACGTGTCGCTGCTCGAGGCCTGCTTCGCCCTGCTGGAGAGCACTGTCCCCGAGTACGACCGGCTACAGATCGTGCGCGGGCCCGGCGGCACCGGCCTGAAAGGCGTGGCTCCGTCGAACATCTTCAAGTCGTCGGACGGCAAGTGGATGGTGATCGCGGCGAATGCCGACAACGTCTATCGCCGACTCTGCGAGGCGATGGGCCAGCCGGAGCTGGCTGACGACGCCCGATTCAAGAGCCACCTCGACCGTGGCGAGCACCAGGAGGAGATCGAGGCCGTCGTTGCCGAGTGGGCGGGACGGCACACCGCTGCCGAGATCGACAAGGCGCTGAACGAGGCCGGGGTCATCTGCGGGCCGATCTACACAATCGCCGACATCTTCGACGACGAGCACTGCTGGGCCCGGGAGATGCTCGTACGGCACGTCGATCCCGAGTTCGGCGAGTACATCGGGCCCGGCATCGTGCCGAAGCTGTCGGAGACGCCGGGGGAGGTTCGCTGGTCGGCGACGTGGGACGAGGGCAGTCACAACGAGGAGGTCTACGGCGGGTTGCTCGGCCTCTCGTCGGAGGAGATCGACAGGCTCAAGAGCGAGGCCGTCCTATGAGCGAGCGCAGCGTCGTCATCTGCGACGTCGCACCGCGCGACGGCCTCCAGAACGATCCCAAGATCCTCGAGCCGCAGGTGCGGGCCGAGCTCGTCGACCGCCTCGCCGACGCCGGGCTGCCGCGGATCGAAGCGGTCAGCTTCGTCAACCCCGCCCGCGTGCCGCAGATGGGAGGGGCGGAAGAGGTCGTGGCTGCGATCGAGCGCCGGCCGGGCGTCGTCTACGCCGGTCTCGTCCTCAACGAGCGCGGTTACGACCGGCTCCTCGAGGCCGGACTGGACGAGGCACACATGGCCTTTGCCGCATCGGAGACCTTCAACCAGCGCAACCAGAACGCGAGCGTCGAAGACTCGGTGCAGGCGGCGGAGCGCATCGTGGCGCGCGCACACGAGGACCTGGTCAGGGCGACGGTGACGATCGGGACGGCGTTCGGCTGCCCGTTCGAGGGTGCCGTGGACCCGGGCCGCGTGCTCGAGCTCGCACGGCGTCTCGCCGCCGCCGACGCCGACGAAGTCGTCTTCGCGGACACGGTCGGCGTGGGCGTGCCGCGGCAGATCCGCGAGATCGTGGGCACAGCGGCAGCGGAGCTGTCGTGTCCCGTCGGCGTCCACTTGCACAACACGCGTAACACGGGGTTCGCGAATGCCCACGCGGCCGTCGAGGCGGGCGCGAGCGTGCTCGATGCGTCCGTCGGCGGCATCGGCGGCTGCCCGTTCGCGCCGCGCGCTACCGGCAACATCGCCACCGAGGATCTTGTCTACTTGCTCCACGGCGAGGGGATCGAGACGGGTATCGATCTCGGTCGGCTCGTCGCCGTGGCGGAATGGCTCGAGAGAGTGCTCGAGCGGGAGCTCGAAGGTCAGATCTATCGCGCCGGGGTCTTTGCCCCGGTCGCCGGCTAACAGGGAGGGATAGATGGCGCACAGGCTCGGAGTCGACGTCGGGGGGACCTTCACGGACCTCCTCCTCGTCCATGACGAGAGTGGAGCGATGCACCGCGTGAAGACACCGTCGACACCGGCGGACCCGTCGGAGGGTGTGCTCGTCGGCGTCCGGCGCATTTGCCAGGAGTCCGGGGTTGCGGCCGGGGAGGTCGATTTCGTCCAGCACGGGACGACGGTGGCGACGAACGCGATGCTGGAGGCGAAAGGCGCGCGTGTCGGCCTGATCACGACGCGGGGCTTCGGGCAGATCCTCCATCTCGCGCGCTCGCAGACACCGGGCCCGCTCGCGGGCTGGATCATCATGATCAAGCCCGATCCGCCCGCGGCGCTCGAGGACACGCGCGAAGCGAACGAGCGGATGAGCGCGCAGGGCGAGGTCGTCGAGCCCGTCGATCGCGCTCAGCTCGAGGAGGCGGTCCGCGACCTCGTCGACTCCGGTGTCGAGACGCTCACCGTCTCGCTCATCAACTCGTACGCGAACCCCGCCCACGAGCGCGAGATCCGAGACATCATCCACGAGCTCTATCCGGGCTTCCCGGTGACGATCTCGGCGGACGTACTGCCCGAGTTCCGCGAGTACGAGCGGACGCTCACGGCGTGCCTCAACTCGTACGTTCGGCCGCGCGTCCAGTCCTACGTCCAGCAGCTCGCTTCCTCGCTAAAGGACGCGGGTGTGAGCGGCGACCTCAACCTCCTGCGCTCGGACGCCGGCCTGATGACCGCCGAGGTTGCCTCCGAGCAGCCGATCTACGGGATCCTCTCCGGCCCTGCCGGCGGCGTCGCCGGCGCCCTGTACGTCGCCCGGCGGGCGGGCTACGACAACATCCTCACGTTCGACATGGGCGGAACGTCGACCGACGTCGCGCTGTGCGAGGACGGCCAGGTGACGATCGAGCGTCAGACGGAGGTGCCGTACGGCTGGGGGCTCCCCGGCGAGGTGATCCCGATCAAGGTGCCGAGCGTCAACGTTCGCTCGGTCGGCGCCGGAGGAGGCTCGATTGCTCATGTTCCCGAGGTGACGGGAGCGCTGCGCGTCGGACCGCAGTCGGCGGGAGCAGACCCAGGCCCCGCCTGCTACGGCAAGGGAGGAGAGGAGCCGACCGTGACCGACGCGAACGTCATCGTCGGCCACCTGCCGCCGCAGTTGCTCGGCGGGGAGATGGCGCTCGACGCCGAGGCGGCCAAGACGGCCGTGCAGAAGATCGGCGACGCCCTGGGCCTCGACGTCCACCAGGCGGCCGAGGGCATCCTCGACATCGTCAACGAGAACATGGC